>NZ_JBVJPV010000002.1:0-758233 GCF_055609245.1 Streptomyces sp. NPDC036813
CCCTTGGCGTGCTGTTTTTCGACGGCGCGCTGCGAGCCGGCGTGCGTCGCTTCCTCGATACGGCGCTGCAGATCCGCGAGCTTGCCCGCGGTCGTACGGATGTCGATGTCGTTCACTTCTCGCTCCACCAGGACTTTCTCTCGCTCCACCGGGTGCTCTCGCCGCACCGGGACTTCGCTGATCAGAACGTGTCGTGCGGGACGTGCACGCCCCACACGTCACGCAGGGCGTGCGACACCTCGCCGACGGTGGCGCGCAGCCGCAGCGCCTCACGCATCGGGGGCAGCACGTTGTCCGTGCCCCGTGCGGCCTCCCGCAGGTCGTCGAGGGCGCGCTCGACGGCGTCCTTGTCGCGCTCCGCGCGCAGCACCGCGAGGCGTTCGCACTGGTCGATCTCGATCTGCGGGTCGACGCGGAGCGGTTCGTAGGGCTCTTCCTCGTCGAGGACGTACTTGTTGACCCCGACGACGGTGCGCTCCTGGTGGTCGATCTCCAGCGCGATGCGGTACGCCGACTTCTCGATCTCCGACTTCTGGAAGCCCTGCTCGATCGCGGCGACCGCACCGCCGCGGTCCTCCACGGCCTGGATCAGCTCCAGGGCGGCGGCTTCGATGTCGTCCGTCATCGACTCCACGACGTAGGACCCGGCGAAGGGGTCCACCGTCTTGGTCACGTCGGTCTCGTAGGCGATGACCTGCTGCGTGCGCAGGGCGAGGCGCGCCGCCTTCTGCGTGGGCAGGGCGATGGCCTCGTCGTAGGAGTTGGTATGCAGGGACTGGGTGCCGCCGAGGACCGCGCCGAGGCCCTGGAGGGCGACCCGGACCAGGTTCACCTCGGGCTGCTGGGCGGTGAGCTGCACACCGGCGGTCTGGGTGTGGAAGCGCAGCATCTGCGACTTGGGGTTCTTCGCGCCGAACTCGTCCCGCATGATCCGCGCCCAGATGCGGCGGGCGGCGCGGAACTTGGCGATCTCCTCCAGCAGCGTCGTCCGGGCGACGAAGAAGAAGGACAGGCGGGGCGCGAAGTCGTCCACGTCCAGACCGGCCGCGAGCGCGGCGCGCACGTACTCCTTGGCGTTGGCCAGGGTGAAGGCGATCTCCTGCACGGGCGTCGCCCCGGCCTCAGCCATGTGGTAACCGGAGATGGAGATGGTGTTCCAGCGCGGCAGCTCCCTGTGGCAGTAGCCGAAGATGTCGCTGATCAGCCGCAGGGACTGCTTCGGCGGGAAGATGTAGGTGCCGCGGGCGATGTACTCCTTGAGCACGTCGTTCTGGATCGTGCCGGTCAACTGGTCTCCGGAGACGCCCTGTTCGGCCGCGACGAGCTGGTACAGCAGGAGCAGGGTGGAGGCGGGGGCGTTGATCGTCATGGACGTCGACACCTTGCCGAGCGGCAGGCCCTGGAACAGGGTGCGCATGTCGTCGAGGGAGTCGATGGCCACGCCGACCTTGCCGACCTCGCCGCGGGCGATCGCCTCGTCGGAGTCGTAGCCCATCTGGGTCGGCAGGTCGAAGGCCACGCTCAGGCCGCCCGTGCCCGCCGCCACCAGCTCGTGGTAGCGCTCGTTCGACTCCTTCGCCGTGCCGAACCCGGCGTACTGCCGCATGGTCCACGGGCGGCCGGTGTACATCGTCGGATACACGCCCCGGGTGAACGGGAACCGGCCCGGCGCGCCGAGCCTGTCGTCCGCGTCGGCCTGCGACAGGGCCGGTCCGTCGTAGACCGGCCGGATCGGCAGACCGGACTCGCTCTGTGCCACGGAATCCACGCCGGGACCTCCTCTGGTACTCGATATACATTAAACGGTACTCAGTACCGTTCCCGGGGGCAAGAGCCGTCCGGCCCCCGGGACGGGAGAGGATGTGGGGTCATGAGCAAGCCACCCGCGCGGATCCGACTCGCGGACGCCGCCTTCGCCCTCTTCGACGAGCGCGGATACGAGCAGACCACCGTCGACGACATCGCCGAACGGGCCGGACTGGGACGCACGACGTTCTTCCGGCACTACCGGTCGAAGGAAGCGGTGATCTTCCCCGACCACGACCGGCTGCTCGACCTGATCCGGGAACGGCTGGCGACCTCCAGCCACCGCACGGCGCTCGTCGCCGTCTCCGACGCGGTGCGCCTGGTGCTGCTGCACTACATCGAGGAAGGGGACCTCGCGCGGCGGCGATATGCCCTGACCAGCAAGGTATCCGCGCTGCGGGACCGGGAGATCGCCAGTGTGGCGCGCTATCAGCGGCTGTTCCGCGAGTTCATCGCGGACTGGATGGGCGACCCCACGACGGCGGCGTCACTGCGGGCGGAACTGATGGCGGCGGCCGTCGTCGCGGCCCACAACCACGTGCTGCGCCGCTGGCTGCGCGGCGAGTCGGCCGACCCCGTCGCGGAGATCGACGAGGCGATGGGCGAGGTGCTCGCCCTGTTCCCGGCACCCGCGACGGACGGGAACGGCCCCGAGGCGGGTACGACGGTCGTCGCCTTCCGCAGCGGACAGGACCTCGACGCGCTGCTGCCCGCGCTGCGGCGACTGGTCGAGGGCGGCCCGGTGAACTGACGAGGGGCCGTACCGCGCACACGGCAGCAGGCCGTCGGATCCGGCGCGATGAGCGGCCCGGTGCCATCGTGAGGCGCCGGAGCCGCTGCGCGGCGCCGGACGGTTGCTTCCCGATCAAGTCACTTCGATGTACTGGTCGAAAGGGTCCCGGAGGTGTGAGCGGGCGGCCTACGCTGAGCCCCGTCCGTACGATCTGGGGGAAGCATGACAAGCAGGTTCACCGAGTTGGTCGTCGACTGCCACGATCCGGAGAGGCTCGCGGCCTTCTGGTGCGAGGTCCTGGACTTCACAGTGATCGACCGGAGCGAGGACAAAGTCGAGATCGGCTCCTGGGTGCCCACCGCCGAGGATGTCCGGGCCCGCCAGATGCCGCCCACCCTGGTGTTCATCCGTGTGCCCGAGGGCAAGACCGTCAAGAACCGGCTTCATCTCGACGTCAGCCCGATCGACGGCAGCACCGAGGACGAGGTCACCAGATTGCTCGGCCTCGGCGCCACCAGGACGGACGTTGGTCAGGGTCCGGACCGGAACTGGGTGGTCATGGCCGACCCCGAGGGCAACGAGTTCGACGTCGTGCGCACCCTGATGCCGCTGGACTAGAGGTGCGTGCTCCGGTGCGTCGGACGGCCGTCCAGCACCGTGAGGACGACCGGCAGCTCCGGCAGGTCCGTGGCGGCCGTGGTGAGGGGGCTGTCGGCGAAGACCGTCAGGTCGGCGCGGTGGCCCACGGCGAGCAGACCGGCACTGTCCTCCTCGCCGGCCGCGTAGGCGGCGTTGACCGTCATCGCCTGGAGCGCCTCCAGAGCGGTGAGCGCCTGCTCCGGGCCGTGCGGCGGCTGGGTCAGGTCGCGGGTGGGGCGCCGGTGGCGGGCGCCGGCCATTACGGTCAGCGGGGGATAGGGGGCGATGGGCCAGTCGGAGCCGAGGACGACCCGCGCGCCGGCGTCCCACAGGTCGCGGCAGCGCCAGGCGCGGGCGGCGCGTTGCTCGCCGAGCCGGCGCGACCAGTTGTCGGTGTGGTCGGCGCGGGTGAAGTCGCAGCAGTGGGTGGGCTGCATGGAGGCGATGACGCCCAGCTCGGCGAAGCGGCGCACGGTGTCGTCCGGGACCGTCTCGATGTGCTCGACGCGGTGCCGTACGGCGGGGCCCCCGGCGGTGCGCGCCTCGCCGACGGCGTCCAGGACGTGCCGGACGGCGGCGTCGCCGATGGCGTGGGTGGCCACCGGCACCCCGGCGCGGTGCAGCTCGCCGACGACCCGGGTGTAGGCGGCGGGGTCCGGCCAGAACGCGTGCGTCGACTCGCCGTGGCAGTCGGGCTTCTCCAGCCAGGCGGTGCCGTTGTCGATGGTGCCGTCCATGAAGATCTTCACGCCGTCGACCCGCCACAGCCGGCCGCCGGTGCCCTGTTGTGCGATCAGCGCGCGCACCCCGTCCTCGTCCGTGCCGGGTTGGCACCAGGGCGCCACCCGCAGCCGCAGTGGCAGCTCACCGGACTCGTCCAGTTCGCGGTAGAGGTCCAGGCTGTCACCGCCCGCGTCCATGGCGTGGCCGCCGGTCAGTCCGGTTGCGGCCATCGCGCGCAGGGTGGCCGCGAGGCGGGCGCGGCGCTCTGGACGGGTGGGCTGCGGGGCGGCGCGCTCGACGAGTTCGCAGGCGGCGTCCTCCAGCAGTAGTCCGGTGGGGCGGCCCGAGGCATCGCAGACGACCTCGGAGGCCTGGTCGAAGGTTCGCGGCCCGTCGACGCCCGCGAGCTCCAGCGCGCGGCGGCTGGCCAGCGCGGAGTGCGCGTCGAAGAGCAGCAGCAGGGCGGGTACGCCGTCGAGGACGGGGTCGAGCGCGGCGGCCTCGACCGGACGGTCGCCGAAGACGTTCGGGTCCAGGCCCCAGGCGTGCAGCCAGGCCCCGGGCGCGAGACGGGGCACCTCACGGGCCAGGGCCGCGCGCACCTCGGTGAGGTCCGTGCAGCCGGACAGGTCCAGGCCGTGGGTGAGTTCGGCGCCGGAGACCGGGTGCAGGTGGCCGTCGGTGAGGCCGGGCGTGACCACGGCGCCCTTGAGGTCGATCACCGTGGTGGTGGAGTCCGCGAGGGCGCGGATCTCCCGGTCGTCCCCCAGGGCGGTGATGCGCCCGTCGGCCGCGGCGAGCGCGGTCTGCGGCAGGAAGGCGCCGGTGACCGGGTCGAGCAGACGACCGGAGAGCAGGACGAGGGACGTGCGCACAGCGGCTCCAGGGAGTACGACGGGCAGGCCGCCCCGGGGGCGGCGGACGGGGGATCGGGTTGCGGCCCGGAGCCGCGGTGGGACAGGACTGCGGGGTCCCGCAGACGCCAGGTTCAGCTCAACGCGCCGTGCGGGAGCCCGAGTTCGCGTTCCGCGGTCGTCGCGGCCAGGCGCACGATCGCGGCGGGCCGGTTCGTGGTGTCGGTGTTGGCGTGGGCGCCCAGGCCGTCGAGCACGACCAGGATCTGGATGGTGGCGACCAGGGGGTCGTCGGTGCGGAACTCGTCCGCGTCCACGCCCTGCCGGATCAGGCCGGCCAGCCGTTCGCGCCACGCGGCCTCCTGCACGGCGACCTGTTCGCGCAGCGGGGGCCGGTAGCGGCTGAGGTGGCGGGCGTTGATCCACAGGCGGCTGATGGAGTCGTAGTCCTCGCCCCTGGTGCGGGAGAGGAAGCGCGCCAGCCGCTCGGTGGGGGTGCCGTCCTGCGGCCCGTCGGGCAGCAGTGCGTCCAGTTCACCGGTCGCGGCGCCGGCGAACGCCTCGGCGACCAGGTCCTCCACAGCGGGGAAGTAGTGGCTGATCAGTCCGGGCCGGACGTCGAGCTCCTCGGCGATCCGGCGCAGCGTGATGGCCTCCAGCCCCTCGGACAGGGCGACCTCGGCGGCCGCCGTGACGATCTCCGCGCGCCGGGCGGCGGGGTCCTTGCGAACTCGTGTGCGCTGAACGCTTGACGGCATACCCCGGATGCTATTGAGTGTGCGACCAATAAGCAAGCGGTGGCCGGGCGAACAGGCCGCCGCACCTTCCGAGCGGTACCCGCGGCCTCGAAGCGGGCCCGCCCACGGCCCGACGAGCGGGCCCCGCACCCCAGCACGTGGAGTGACCTGATGGCCTCACTGACTCCCAGACCGTCCACGGACACCGACGACCGTCCCCACGACCCGGCCCCGTCCACCGGCCGCGTCGAGGCGCACGGCGTCGACCACATCCCCGACAGCGAGCGCCGCGGTCGCCCGCGCGAGCTGTTCCCGGTGTGGGCCGCGGCCAACGTCAACTACCTGTCCCTGCTGGTCGGCGGCGCCCTGGTGCTGATGGGACTGACCCTGTGGCAGGCCCTGGCCGTGATCGTCGTCGGCAACCTGTTCTGGGCCCTCACCGGCCTGCTCGCGGTGTCCGGGCCGGCCGCCGGCGCCCCCAGCGAGGTGATCACCCGCGCCCTGTTCGGTGTGCTCGGCAACCGCGTGAACAACGCGGTCACCGGCTGGATGATCTCGGTCTGCTACTTCGCGCTGAACCTTTCCTCCGCCGCCGTGGCCGCCTTCGCCCTCATCGAGAAGGCCGGCCTCACCGCGACCACCCCCGTCAAGATCGTGACCGTGATCGTCATCGCCGCGCTCACCCTCGCGATCAGCATCTACGGCCACGCCTTCATCCTGCGCGTGTATCTGCCGATCACCCTGGCCCTGAGTGCCGTCTTCGCCGTCGTGGCCGTCGGGGTCGTGCGACACACCGACTTCGCGTACACACCGCAGCAACCCCTCACCGGCACCGCCCTGTGGGCCACCCTCATAGGCGGTGTCACGATCATCGCCTCGGGCCCGCTGTCGTACACCACCAGCGCCGACTTCTCCCGCTACCTGCCGCGGGCCACCTCGGCCCGGGCCGTCGCCGGCTGGACCGCCCTCGGAGGCTTCCTGCCGAGCGTCGTGGTGTGCTCGCTCGGCGCGTTCGCCGCGACCGCCGTCGACATGAGCGACCCGCAGACGGGCCTGGAGGCGGTCCTGCCGGGCTGGTTCACGCCGGTCTTCCTGTGCGCCCTGGTGCTCGGCACCATCGCCATCAACGCCCTGACCGGCTACAGCGCCGGCCTCGCCCTGCAGGCGGTCGGCCTGCGCATCCGCCGGACCATCAGCGTCCTTTTCGACGGCACCGCCGCCGTCGCCCTCACCCTGTACGCGCTGCTGGTCTCCGACTTCCTCGACACCGTCAGCCAGGTCCTGCAGCTGACCGTCATCCTGCTCGGCCCCAGCATGGCCGTCTACGCCACCGACATCGTCCTGCGCCGCAACCGCTACGACGGGCTAGCGCTGATGGACGAGACCCCGGCGAGCCCCTTCTGGTACCGGGGCGGCGTCAACCGGGCCGGGGCCGGCGCCCTCGCCGCCGGCGTCACCGCCGGGGCCCTGTGCGTCGACACCCTGTACACCGGTCCCGTGGCCGGCGCCCTCGGCGGCATCGACCTGTCCCTGCCGGCCGGCATGATCGTCGCCGCCGTCGTCTACGGACTCGCCATGCGCCGCTCCGCCGGCGTGCGCGCCGCCCGGGAGGTGGCATGAACCGCCCCGAGGTCATGGACATCACCGGGGACACCCCCAAGCAGCGCGGTCATGACCGCGGTCGGCTGGCCCGCGCCGGGATCGCCCGCTCCTGGGTCGTCTACGACCGGCTCTTCACCACCGTCGCGGCACAGCACGGGCGCACGATCGACGTCCCGGCCCTCGCCGAACGCTCGGCCGAGGCGACCCGGGCCTGGGCGCCCGGCCTCGTCGAGGAGATGGAAGGCGTCGCCGAGGGCGCCGGAGTGCCGTTCCGGGTCGTCGCAGCGCTCAACGCGCGCACCGAGATCCTCGCCGAGGCCGGCGCCCCGCGCACCGGAGAGTGCTCCACGCTCGTCCGCACCGGCACGCCCACCACCGGAGGCCAGTGCTGGGACTGGCACGAGGAGCTGGCCGACGCCTGGCACGTCCAGACCGTCACCGGCGGCGCACACGGCTTCGCCGGCATCACCGAGCACGGCATCCTGGCCAAGATCGGCGTCAACGACGCAGGGGTCGGCGTGCTGTTCAACATCCTCGGCCACCACGACGACGGGGTCGGCGGCGTGCCCGTCCACCTGGTCGCCCGGCAGGTGCTGGGGGAGGCGGGCTCCTTCGAGGAGGCCCTCGCCCTGCTCGCGGACGCGCCCGTCTCCGCCTCCACCGCCCTCACCGTGGTCACCGCCGACCGGGCGGCATCCGTCGAGCTGAGCCCGGCCGGCTGCGCGGTCGTCCACCCCGACGCGGAAGGGTGGCTGGTGCGCACCAACCACTTCCTCGCGCCCGGCCCCGCCGAGGGCGAACTCCGCGGCCGACGGGAGCCGGAGACGTACGACCGCCACCGCGTCCTCAGCCGGCGCGTGCGCGGACGTGCGGCCCCCGCCGGCCGAGGCGAACTGGCCGAGCTGCTCACCGTGCACGGTGACGACGACGGCGCCCAGGTGTGCTGCCACGCCCCGGACGGCGGGGAGCTGGGCACCCGCTGGGCGACGCTGGCCACGGTCGCGCTCGACGTCGCCGGGCGGCGGCTGGCGGTGCACAAGGGCGGACCGTGCGGTGCGGGACCCGTCACCTGGACGTCGGTCACCGTGGCGACACGCTGACCGCAAGCCCCCCGGGTCGGCACGGGACGGGGGCGGCGCGACAGACGGCGTGGACGGGCGGCGGCGCGGGAACGGGCGGGCGGCGGCGCGGGAAACGGTCTGGGCGGGGACGGCGCAAGAAGCCGCGCCGGACGAACGTGGGCGTGACCGGCGGTGTCGGACGGACGGGAGGGGCCGGGAGACACGCCACCGGACGGGTGAACGGTGGTGCGGGACACGCCACCGGACGGGCGATCGGCGGGGCGGGACACGCCACCGGACGGACGAACGACCGGTCCCGCGCCCAAGTCGGTCATACCGTGCCACATATGATGAAACGCCACTTCTCCTACCTGGCCTGCACCGCCGTGCTCGCCGGTGCCGGAATCGGCGCGGCCCCGCCCGCGCCCCAGCCGCACACGCACGTGGTGCATCCCGGGCAGTCCATCCAGAAGGCCGTGGACACCGCGCGTGCCGGGGACACCGTGCTGATCGCCCCCGGCACCTACCACGAGAGCGTCACGGTGCGCACGGCCGACCTGACCCTGCGTGGCATGGGCCGCGACACGGTGATCAAGCCGGCCACCAAGAAGGCGACGACCAGCTGCGCCGCCAACGGCAACGGCATCTGCGTCATCGGCAACAAGAACCACAACCTCAAGGGCGTCACCGTCGCCTCCCTCACCGTGACCGGCTTCCCCAAGAGCGGTGTCTTCGCCATGGCCACCGACGGGCTGACGGTGCGCCGGGTCAGCGCCGTGAAGAACGGCGTCTGGGGCATCGCCCAGGAGCGTTCCGTGCGCGGCGTGTTCGTGCACAACACCGCCCGGGGCAACGGCGACGCCGGCCTGTTCCTCGCCAACACCATCACGCGTGAGGCAGGTGCGACGAACACCCAGGGCACGGTCGTCGAGTACAACCGGCTGCAGGACAACCGGATCGGCGTCACCGTGCGCCGGCTGCGCAACCTGACCGTCGCGCACAACGGCATCAGCGGCAACTGCGCGGGCGTCTTCGTCGTCGGCGACGAGAACAAGCCCAAGGCCGGCGACCTGACGGTGGCCGACAACCGCATCGCGCAGAACAACAAGTCCTGCCCCAAGACCGAGCGGCTGCCCGCCCTGCAGGGCTCCGGCATCGTGCTGACCGGCGCCGAGAAGGTCCTGGTGACCGGCAACGAGGTCACCGACAACTCGGGCGCCTCGCCGCTGTCCGGCGGCATCGTGCTGTTCAAGAGCATGGTGGGCGCCACCAGCGAGCGGAACACGATCCGGGACAACAAGCTGTCGGGCAACTCCCCGGCCGACCTGGTCAACGCCGACACCGCCAAGAACAACACCTTCACGGGCAACACGTGCGCGGCCTCCCGGCCCGCGGGCCTGTGCTGATCCCTGGACGCGACGCCCGGTGAATCCGGACAGGAAGGAAGGCGGCGCATGACGACCGCACAGACCGCCCCACCGCCGCCCATGCGGCTGAGGGAGCTCGTGTTCGGGGCGGCGTGCGCCGCCGCCCTCCGCGCGGCCGCCCGGCTGGGCGTCGCCGACGCGCTGGGGGACACCCCGACGGCCGTGGAGGACCTCGCGGCCGCCGTGAAGACCGAGCCCAAGCCGCTGCGGCGCCTGCTGCGGGCCCTGACCTGCTACGGCGTCTTCGCCGAGCAGGCCGACGGCACCTTCGCGCACACCGAGATGTCCCGGCTGCTGCGCGAGGACGACCCGCACAGCCTGCGGGCCATCACCCTGTGGTGCACCGAACCGTGGACCTGGGACGCCTGGCCCCTGCTCGACGAGGCCGTGCGCACCGGCCACAACGTCGTCGAGGAGCTGTACGGCAAGGAGTTCTTCACCTATCTCCACGAGGACGCGCCGGAGTCGGCGGCCGTCTTCAACCAGGCCATGACGACCTCCAGCCGCCAGTCGGCGCAGGACGTCACGCGACTCCTCGACCTGTCGGGGAGCACGTCGGTGGCCGACATCGGCGGGGGCCAGGGACACGTGGTCGCCGGCTTCCTGGAGAAGTACCCGGCGATGCGGGGCACCCTGCTCGACCTGCCGGGCGTGGTGGAGAACGCCGACCCGCGGCTGCGCAAGGGCGGCGCCCTCGCCGACCGGGTGGAGATCGTCGCCGGCGACTGCCGGGTCGCCATCCCGGTGAAGGCGGACGTCTACATCATCAAGAACATCCTGGAGTGGGACGACGAGAGCACCGCGCGGTGCCTGCGCAACGTCGTCGAGGCGGGCGGTCCGGGCGCCCGGGTCGTGGCGATCGAGAACCTCGTCGACGACACCCCGTCGATGCGGTTCAGCACCGCCATGGACCTGCTCCTGCTGCTGAACGTCGGCGGCGCCAAGCACACCACCGACAGCATGGTGCGCCGGCTGACGGCCGCGGGGCTCGTCATCGACGACATCAGCCCCGTCAACCCCTATCTGCACGCCTTCGACTGCACCGTGGCCGGCTGACCGGCGGGCCACCCGGCACACGACGGAGGCGGGACCGCTCGGGTCCCGCCTCCGTCGTCTGCGTCGGCCCGCGTCACTCCTGCGGCGAGCGGCGGTCCGTGATCGGCTCCATCCGGGCCAGCGCCACGACGTGCCGCAGGTCCACGCCGTCGGCCACGGCGCCCTCGCCGTCCAGCAGCGTCGTCAGATCCGCGACCTGCCGGGCGTCGGTGAGGCCGAGGACCCGGGCGGGGTCGGCGTCCAGACCGCCGCGCACGTCGAGCAGCCGTACCACGATCTCGTCGCGCTGGAAGATCGTGCTGCGCAGGACCGGGCTCTTCGGGTCCTCCGCCGCCGCCTCGTCCCGCTGCGCGAGCAGCTCGGCCAGCCGCATGCCCTCGCCGGGCCGCGCCGGGTAGTACAGCGCGTGCCGCTCACCCTCCGCCTCGCGCAGCCCCTGGTCCGTGGTGACATGATGGACGGCCGGCAGTCCGGCGCGGGTGAAGAACACCCGCGCGGAGTCCGGGTCGTCCAGGTCCCGGTCCTGCTCCAGATGCGGGTTGATGGCCTCCTCCACCGCGCGCACCTGCGGCTGGCGTGCCACGTGCCGCAGCGCCGCGAGCAGGTCGCCGCGCACCTCGATGGCGCGCACGACCCGGTTGCCGTGCATGAACAGGGACGTGCGGCACAGCCGGGTGGTGTCGTCCACGCGCGGCTCCGGCGAGGCGTAGTCGGCGAGGATCTTCGCGACGACCTCCTCGGTGCCCGGCTTGACCGTGAAGGTCAGCGCGTGCCGGATGATGCCGTCGCCGATCCGGGGCGAGGCCTGCAGCGTGGCCGTGGGGGCCGCGACGGCCGGCTCGGACCCGGTCTCGCGTACGACGTGGAAGCGCAGCGAGCGGGTGTCCCGGACGCAGCCGTGCAGCGGCCGCACCATCCGCACGTGCTCCTCGCTGTTGACCCAGGCGAGGAAGGGCGGGGCGCTCTCCCACTCGCTCGTGATGAGCCACTGCGAGGGGTTCTCGATCGACTGGCACAGCTGCTCGCTGACGTGCCCCGGCACGGACGCGACATGGCTGCACAGCTGCTCGTAGGCCTCCAGGAACTGCTGCTGGGCGCCGTCGTTGACGTCCACCAGCAGGACGACCCGCAGTCTGGAGCCGTCGAACACGGACTGGGAGACCCGCTGCGACACCTGCCGCGCCGGCGGTCGTTCTGAGGTGGTGGTCATCCTGCGCACGTCTCCTTCGCGGGACAGCGGAAAACGGGGAACCTGCGTCCGATCCTGGGCCGCTCCCACCGCCGCCGCGACTCGTGCGGACCACGCGGGTGAGTGCCCGGGGCGGCGTTGATCCCAAAGGTTGAGGAGAAGGTCCCGCAGGGTACTCGCCGCCCGTCCCACCCGCCCGCGGAGGTGTGCCGTGTCCCGACCCGCAGACCGTGTCCAGGACCCCTGGGGGGCCCGGACCCCCTACGCGCCCGGCAGCCCCTGGCCGCAGCGCACCGACCAGCACCTGGCCGACGGGGTCACCGAGGACCAGGTGGAACGCTGGGTGCCCGCGGCCTCGGTGCTGCACTCCAACGGCGACGCCATGGACATCGCCGTGGCCCGGGGCAGGATCGTCGGAGTGCGGGGCCGGACCGGTGACCGGGTCAACCGCGGCCGCCTCGGCCCCAAGGACCTGTACGGCTGGCAGGCCAACAACTCCGCGGACCGGCTCACCCGCCCCCTGGTACGTCAGGGCGGGCGGCTCGTGGAGTGCGACTGGGGCGCCGCGATGGAGCGCATCGTCGCCCGCAGCAAGGAGCTTCTGGACGACAAGGGGCCCGGTTCGATCGGCTTCTACACCACCGGCCAGCTGTTCCTTGAGGAGTACTACACCCTCACCGTGCTGGCCCGTGCCGGGATCGGCACCAACCACCTCGACGGCAACACCCGGCTGTGCACCGCCACCGCCGGAGAGGCTCTGAAGGAGACCTTCGGCTGCGACGGCCAGCCCGGCTCGTACGAGGACATCGACCACTGCGACACGCTCGCGCTGTTCGGGCACAACATGGCCGAGACGCAGACCGTGCTGTGGGCGCGGGTCCTGGACCGCCTGGACGGTTCGGCGCCGCCCCGCCTGGTCTGCGTCGACCCCCGCCACACGGCGGTGGCCCGGCGGGCCGAGATCCACCTCGCCCCGCGCCCCGGCACCAACGTGGCCCTGCTCAACGCCCTGCTGCACGAGATCATCCGCACCGGCCGCATCGACCGCGACCACCTCGAACGCCACACCGTCGGCTTCGAGGAACTGGCCGCCGTGGTCGAGCCGTGCACCCCGCGCTGGGCCGCCGGCATCTGCGACGTACCGGCCGCCGCCATCCAGGGCGCCGCCGAGATCCTCGGCGGCGCCGAACGCCTCACCTCCACCGTCCTGCAGGGCGTCTACCAGTCCCACCAGGCCACCGCGGCCGCCGTCCAGGTGAACAACCTCCACCTGATCCGCGGCATGCTGGGCCGCCCCGGCTGCGGGCTGCTGCAGATGAACGGCCAGCCCAGCGCCGAGAACACCCGCGAGTGCGGTGCCAACGGCGACCTGCCGGGCTTCCGCAACTGGCAGAACGACGAGCACGTCGCCGAGCTGGCCCGGCTGTGGAACGTCACCCCCGAGACGATCCCGCACTACGGGCCGCCCACCCACGCGATGCAGATGTTCCGCTACGCCGAGCAGGGTTCGATCCGGATGCTGTGGATCTCCGGCACCAACCCCGCCGTCTCCCTGCCCGAACTCGCCCGCATCCGCTCGATCCTCGGCCAGGAGCGGCTGTTCGTGGTCGTGCAGGACCTCTTCCTCACCGAGACCGCCCAGCTCGCCGACGTCGTCCTGCCCGCGGCGACCTGGGGCGAGAAGACCGGCACCCTCACCAACGCCGACCGCACGGTCCACCTCGCCGAGAAGGCCGTCGAACCGCCCGGCGAGGCCCGCCCCGACCTCGACATCTTCCTCGAGTACGCCCGCCGCATGGACTTCCGGGACAAGGACGGCGGCCCGCTGATCACCTGGCACGACCCCGAGTCGGCCTTCGCGGCCTGGCAGCGGTGCAGCGCCGGACGGCTGTGCGACTACACCGGCCTGAGCTACGACCGGCTGCGCGACGGGGGCATCCAGTGGCCGTGCACCTCCGACGCCCCCGACGGCACCGCCCGCCTCTACACCGACGGCTTCCCGTACGCCCACCCCGACGCCTGCGAGAGCTACGGCAAGGACCTGGTCACCGGAGCGTCCCAGGAGCCCGTCGAGTACCGCTCCCTCAACCCGGACGGCAAGGCGATGCTCAAGGCCGCCGAGTACGTCCCGCCGCACGAGGGCACCTCGCCGGAGCACCCGCTGCTCCTGATCACCGGGCGGACGGTCTACCACTTCCACACGCGCACCAAGACCGGCCGCGCCCCCGAACTCAACGCCGCCGCCCCCGACGTATGGGCCGAGATGAGCCCCGAGGAGGCGTCCCGGCAGGGCCTGGCCGACGGCGACCTCGTCCAGGTCACCACCCCGCGCGGCGCGATCCGCGCCCGGCTGCGCACCACCGCCATGCGCGACGGCACCGTCTTCGTGCCGTTCCACTACGGCTACTGGGACACCCCGCAGGGCCACCGCCCGCCGGACGACGGACCCGGCCGGGCCGCCAACGAGACGACGATCACCGACTGGGACCCCGTCTCCAAGCAACCGCTGTTCAAGACCGCCGCGGCCCGCGTCACCCTGGTCGCCCGCCGCGCCACCGCGGAGCGCGCCCGCACCGAGGCAGGGAGCAGGACATGACCGGCATCAGCGTGACGCTGCGCACCCTGCACAACGGGGAGCGCGACCTGGAAGAGGCCCTGCTGGCCGCCGCCGAACGGCACCGCACGGACCACGAGTTCCACCATGTCGCCATCGACTGCGCCCGCTGGTCGCGCGAGCACAGCACCCGGCTGGCCGCCCTCGGCCACCACTACGGCCTGGACCTGCCCGGCCCGCACGACCACCCCACACCCGGCGCCCTTGCCACACTGCGCGAGAAGGCCGCCGAAGCGCTCGGCCGGCGCCCCGAGACCGGGCTGCTGCTCCTGCACGACCTGCGCGACCTGCACCTGGCCGCCGGCCGCAACTCCGTCCACTGGGAAATGCTCGGGCAGGCCGCACAGGCAGCCCGGGACGAGCGGCTGCTCGAACTCGTCTCCTCCTGCCATCCCCAGACGCTGCGTCAGATGCGGTGGACAAACACAATGATCAAGGTGCTGTCCCCACAGCTGCTGCTGAGCACCTAGTCGGTACGTCCACGCGTGAAGGTCTCCCCGGTCTGCCGGGCGCGGAGGTCCTCCAGGGTGCGCTGCTGGCGGGCGGCGCGTTCCAGGAGTTCGTCGAGCCGGGCGGCGTCCAGGCGCGGTTCGACGTCCGTGAGGCGGCGCAGCGACTGCCAGCCGGACGCCTTGCCCTCCACCGCCAGCCGCAGCAACTCCAGCTCCAGCAGGGTGCTCAGCGGGGAGCGGCGCACCAGGCGGCCGTTGGTCTTGAGCCGGCCCGCCTTCTCGCCGAGCCAGCCCGCGTACGCCTTGTACCGGCGCACCGGCACGTCCACCGCCCGCATGATGTCCACGAGGCTGCGGCGGTCCTGGTCGATCTCGGCGGCGACCGGACGCAGCGCCGCGCCGAGCGTGGTGCCCCGCTGAGCACGCGTCAGGTAGCGCACGCGCTCCACCCCGGCCGTGGCGCCCGCGAGGTGGTCGTTGAGGTAGATGCCGAGCAGATCCCTGTCCACGGCTTCGGACGGTCGGTCGTTCATCGCTCCTCCTCACGAGCGCCGGTCCCGTGCCCCGGTTCGGCCATCCTGCGGTGCACCGCGGCCTTGGCCGCGTCGGGCAGGACCTTGTCGGCCACGCCCTGCGCCTTCGTCTTCACAGAACCGGTGACCACCTTCCTGCGGCCCTTCATCACCGCCTCGAACGCCTGCTCGGCGACCTGCGCGGGATCGTCCTTGCCGGCGCTGCCCACCCGCGTGTCCGCCATACCGGCGCGGCGGAAGAAGTCGGTCTCCGTGGGCCCGGGCAGGAACGACGTGACGGTGACACCGGTGTCCTTCAGCTCCTCCTGCAGCGCCTGGGCGAAGGACTGCACGAACGACTTCGAGGCGTTGTACACCGGCTGGAACGCGCCCGGCATCATCGCCGCGATCGACGACGTGAACAGCATCCGGCCCACCCCGCGCGCCACCATCTGCCGCAGCAGCGGCTTGGCCAGCCTGACCGTCGACGTCACGTTCAGGTCGATCACCGCCTGGTCGGCGGCCAGGTCCGTGTCCACGAACGCGCCGCCCTGCCCCACCCCGGCGTTCAGCGCCGCCACGTCCACCTCAAGACCGGTCGTGGCGGCGACGAGCCGGTCCACGCCGGCCGGGTCCCGCAGATCCGCGCGCACGGCCCGCACCGAGGCACCCGTCTCCCGCAGCCGCTGCGCCGCGTGGTCGAGACGGTCGTCCTCGGCGTTCACCAGCAGATCGAAGCCGGCCTGCGCGAACTGCCGGGCGAGTTCGAACCCGATGCCGCTGGAGGCCCCGGTGACCAGGGCGAGCGGCCGTGTGTCAGTCATGCCGACCAAGTAACCGTGCCCCGCCGCGCCAACCGTCCGGCACTCCGTGTTCGGCCAGCGGCCCCACCGTCAGGCCCGCCTGCCGGCAGCCGGTGACGATGTCCGGGAGCGCGTCGAGCGCGGCGCGCCAGCAACCGGGGGCGGAGGTGACGTCGGAGTCGTGCAGCAGGATCGTGCCCCCGCCGCGCACCTGCGCCGTCACCGTCGCCCGCACCGAGGCGGCCGTCGCGTCGGCGGTCCAGTCCCGGCCCCAGGCGCTCCACAGCACCGGCCGCAGCCCGGCGGCGCGGGCGGCCGCCCAGCGCCCGGAGGTGAGGATCCCGTACGGCGGGCGGTACCAGCGCGGACGGCATCCCGTCAGCTCCCGCACCGCCGCGACGGCGGCCCGCACGTCCCGGGCGTCGCGCACCGGGGTCGGCAGCCAGGGGCGGGCGTGGGCCCAGCCGTGCACGGCGACCTCGTGCCCGCGGCGGACGGTCTCGCGCAGCACAGTCGGGTGCGCCGCCGCCCGCGCGCCCAGCACGAAGAACGTCGCCCGCACTCCCAGCTGGTCCAGCGCGTCCAGGAAGCGCGGGGTGGACACCGGGTCGGGCCCGTCGTCGAAGGTGAGGGCGACGTGCCCCGGACGGCCCACCCCGGCCAGCCCCGGCAGCCAGCGTCGTCGCGGCCCCGGCAGCCAGGTGCCGGCGGGTCCGATGTGCCCGAGCGCCAGTCCGACGGCGCCCAGGACGGCCGTACGGCGGAGGGCGGCGGGGTTCATCGGCGCTTCGCCTCCTCGTTCGGTTGCCGGGGGCTGTCCCAGGCGCCGGAGACCGATGGTGCCCGTGCCAGGCCCACGCTGCCCAGGCCGATCAGCGTCACGCCGATCAGTTCCGGCACGATCCGCACGCCGAGCAGGATGTGCTCCTGGAACAGGGCCCAGCCCAGTGCCACGCTGGTCAGCGCGTCGCCCAGGGTCAGCGCGGGCTGCGACGCCGCCAGCGTGCCCGCCCGCAGCGCCCCCTGCAACAGCACGAACGCCGTGAGCCCGGCGACGACGGTCGCGTACGGCGGCCACTGCTGCAGGACGGTGCCCACCCCCTGGGACAGCCGGCCCATGACCTCCTTCAGCAGGGCGGCCGTACACGCGAACGACACCGCCGACGCGAGACCCAGCAGGGCGGCGCGCGGCGCGCCCACCACCGTGCGGGCCACCAGGCCCAGCGCCACCACGACGCCGAGGGCGACCAACCCGGCCAGCAGCCAGCGCCCCGGCGAGGCGGTGGTGCGTGCCCCGGACGGCGCCGCCGTGGCCAGGAACAGAGCCAGGCCGGCCGCGAGCGCCGAGAAGGCGAGCCAGGTGCGCCGGTCGGGCCGGTGCCCGAAGACCATGCTGCCCACCGCCAGGGTGAACAGCAGCTCCGCGGTCAGCAGCGGCTGCACCAGGGACAGGCTGCCCTCGGCCAGCGCCGCCGCCTGCAACACCGTCGACGCGAGCAGCAGCAGCGCGCCGGCCAGCCAGTACGGCCGGCGCAGCAGCCGGGCGAACAGGCGCAGCGCCCCGCGGGCCCCGACGCCGTCCGCGGGCTCCTCGGCCGCGGCGCGCCGCTGGAACACGGACGCCGAGGCGTTGGACAGCGCGGCGAGCAGCGCGAGGACGACGGTGAGCGCGGTCACCCGGCGGTCTCCCACAGGCTCGGGCGGCGGCGCGGCCGGCGGCGCGTGCGCCGGCTCATCTGCTCATCCGAGTTCTGCGGCTCGTCCGAGGTCCGCGGCCCGCCGGAATTCCCTGGCTCGAGCGAATCCCACGGCTCATCCGAATGCCGTCGGCTCATCCGCGTCCCACGGCTCATCCGAACCGGGCCGCGAGCCGCCGGTACAGGCCGGGTGCCATGCCGTGCACCCGCACGGGCAGCCGGAGCCAGCCGGGCACGTACACCTCGTCCAGGTCCCGGCGCACGGCCCGCCACACCGCGTCCGCCACCCGCTCCGGCGGGACCGGCCTGGGCCGCGCACGCCGGTAGGGCTCTCCCCGGCGTTCGAAGAACGGGGTGTCCACGACCCCGGGGATCACATGGCTGACGCGCACCCCGCTGCCGTCCAGCTCGTAGCGCAGCGCGTCGGCGAAGACGCCGAGCGCGGCCTTCGCGGCCGAGTAGACCGCCTCGCCGCGCACCCCGACGGCGCCCGCCAGGGAGCCGACGAGCACCACCCGTCCGGACCCCGCCCGGACCATGTGCGGCACCATCTGCCGCACCAGGCCGATGGTCGCGGTGAGGTCCACGTCGATCACGTCCTGGATGGCGCGCGGGGGCATGGTGCGGAAGTCGCCGGCCCAGCCGATGCCCGCGCCCGCCACCAGCAGGTCCACCCGGCCGGTGCGGTCCAGCACGAAGTCGGCCAGTCGCCGGTCGCTGCCGGGCGCGGTCAGATCCGCGGGGAAGACGGCACCGGACGCCTGCCCGGCGACGCGCTCCAGACGCAGCATGTCGCGGCCGTTGAGCACCAGGTACCAGCCGCCCGCGGCGGCCAGCCGGCGGGCGACGGCCGCGCCGATACCGGACGACGCGCCGGTCACCACCGCCACGCCCCGGTGCGCGCGCCTGCCGTCGGCGCCGAGCAGCCCGGGATCGGCGACCCGGCCCGGCACGCCCGCGGGCGTCTGGTGGGTGGATCGGGCGCTGAGCGGGGCACGGGGCATGTCAGGTGACCTCGAAGTGCGACGGAGAACGCCGGAGAGGAGTATCCCGTCTCAAGCCCGCCGAAACGCCCACCAACCGGGGCGCTCCGGGTGACACCGGGCCGTGAAGGCCCCCCCGACATGGCCGTTCGGGTAGCGGTGACCGCAGGGCGCCGGCGCGTGGCTGTCACGTGGCCGGGGCCCGCGGGTGGCCGGAGCTGCCCGGCCGTTTGGGTGTGGGCGGTGCGGGGGACAGCCGGAAGACGTGAACGACACCTCCAGCGCCGCCACGGGCGGACCCCGGCGCATCCTGGTCGTCAGCGCGAGCATGGGTGAGGGCCACGACACCGTGGCCGCCGAGCTCGTCCGCCGCGCCCGCGAGCGCGGCCACCGGGCCGACGCCGTGGACGTCCTCGCCCTGCTGCCGCACCCGCTGGGCGGGGTGGTGCGCCGGGGTTACCGGTCGTCCGTCCTGCACGCCCCGTGGGCCTACGAGGGCGTCTACCGCGCCCTGCTGCGCCGCGGCGACGGGCCCCGCCCCAGCGGGGTGCCGCTGGCCCGGCTCGCCGCCGGACGGTTCGTGAAGCGGGTGGAGCGCAGCGGCGCCGACGTGGTGGTGCCGGTGTTCCATCTCGCGGCGCAACTGACCGGCCATCTGCGCGAGCGCGGCCTGCTGCGGGTGCCGAGCACCGTGTGCCTCGTCGACTTCGCGGTCCACCGCCAGTGGCTGCACCCCGGAAACGACCGCTACTTCTGCCTCACCGAGCAGGCAGCCCGCGAGGTCAGCGCCGACATCGGCACCCCGGCCGAGGCGACCGGCCCCGTCGTGTCCCCCGACTTCTTCGCACCCGAGAACGACCGCCGAGCCGCCGCCCGGGACGGCACGCCGGCCCGTGCGGCCGGCTGGCGCGCGCGCTTCGCCCGGCACGCCCACGGCGACCGGCCCGTCGTGCTGTCCGCGGGCGCCTGGGGAGCCGCCTCCGGGCTGCCCGGCACCGCCCGGCTGCTCGCCCGGACGGGCTTCCTCCCCGTCGTTCTGTGCGGCCGCAACGAACGCCTGCGTGCCCGCTGCGCCGAGCTGCCGGGCGTGTTGACCCCGGGCTGGGTCGAGGACATGCCGGGGCTGCTGCACGCGGCCCGCGCGCTCGTCGACAACGCGGCGGGCCAGACCGCCGTCCAGGCCCTCGCCGCCGGGCTGCCCGTCGTCGCCCACCGGCCCGTACCCGGCCATGGCGCGGAGGGTGTGGCCCGGATGGCGGCGCTCGGCCTGTCCGACGCGGCCGCCGACGAAACGGCC
Organism: Streptomyces sp. NPDC036813; assembly: GCF_055609245.1. Taxonomy (NCBI): domain Bacteria; kingdom Bacillati; phylum Actinomycetota; class Actinomycetes; order Kitasatosporales; family Streptomycetaceae; genus Streptomyces; species Streptomyces sp. NPDC036813. The sequence goes on from NZ_JBVJPV010000002.1 coordinate 20,186, forward strand.
CTGCTCGCTTCACTCGAACGGCTCACCGCCGACGGCCCGGAACGCGCCGAGCGCATCGCGCGCGGACGGGCGCTGTTCCGGCAGGACGTACTGGCCCGGGTGGCCGAGAGCGCCCGCCCGATACCGGCATGAGCCGCCGCGAGACACCGGTGTGATCACCGGGACGCGTGTTCCGGCGCGGCCACCGGGGCACCCGGCCGGCATGGACGTCAGCGACCGCCTCCGGTCCGACCGCTCGCTCACAGCCCTCACCCAGGGCTACACCTGGCTTCCCGGCCTGCTCCGCCACGCCCCCGGCGGCGCGGCGGCGACCCGCGTGCTGGGCCGCCCCGCGCTCGTCCTGCGCGGGCCGCAGGCGGTGCGGTTCTTCTACGACGAGGACCACGTCCACCGCTCCGGCGCGCTGCCGGGCCCCGTGCTCAGCGCCCTGTTCGGGCACGGCGCCGTCCACACCCTCGACGGTGACGCCCATCGCGCGCGAAAGCGGCTGTTCCTGCCCCTGTCGCACGGCGACCGGATCGCCGCCCTCGTCGAGCACGTGGTTCCCGCCTGGGACGACGCCGTACGGGACTGGAGCGCCGCGGAACAGGTGGTGCTGTTCGACGGGGCGGCCGAGGTGCTGACCCGCGGCGTGTGCCGCTGGGCGGGTGTTCCGCTCGACGAGGACGGTGGCGGCGCCCAGCGGCTCGCACCCGACCTGGTGGCGATGGTCGACGGCTTCGCCACCGCCGGCCCCCGGCACTGGCGGGCCCGCCGCGCCCGCAGCCGGCAGGAGAAGCGGTTCACCCGGCTGGTCGAGGACGTGCGCGCCGGACGCGCCGACGCCCCCGCGGGCTCCCTGCTGGCGGCCGTGTGCCGGCACCGCGAGGCCACCGGGGAGGAGCTGGACGCGCGCACGGCCGCCGTCGAGCTGCTGAACATCGTCCGCCCCACCGCCGCGGTCGCCTGGTTCGTGGCGTACACCGCGCACGCCCTGCACCGCTGGCCGCAGCACCGCGCGCGGCTGCGCGGCGGCGATCTCTCCGACGCGGCCGCCTTCGTCAACGAGGTGCGCCGCTTCTACCCCTTCGCGCCCTACCTCGCCGGCGTGGCCGTGCGTGACCTGACCTGGCAGGGGGCGGCGGTACCGGCCGGCGGGCTCGTCCTGCTCGACGTCTTCGGCCAGAACCACGACGCCGGGCTGTGGGGCGATCCCTACGTCTTCCGCCCCGAGCGGTTCCGCCGGCACGTCGTCGACCGCGACGAGCTGATCCCGCAGGGCGGGGGCGATCCCGCCACCGGTCACCGCTGCCCCGGCGAGGGCCTGACCATCGGGCTGCTCGAAGCGCTCGCCCAGCGGCTGGCCGCCCTCGAATACACGGTGCCGCCGCAGGATCTCCGGATCTCCCTGCGCCGCCTCCCCGCGAAGGTCGCCGACGGCTTCGTGATGCGGGACGTCCGTCTCCCGGTGGCACCGCGCCCGGTGCACGCCGCCTGAACTCACACGAAGCGTCCGCCGGCCGCCCCACCACGAACCCGCCCCGACCGTCGAAGCGCACGATGTACACGGCGTCGAAGCCGTCGGCGGCCCCCGCCCGGCTCGACCGCCGCAGCGGGGCGTGGACACCGATGCCGGGCACCCGCGCGCCGCCCGTGCGCGCGTCGTTGCGGCGCAGCGAGCCCGCGAGGTCCTGCGGGAACCAGTACGCGACGGCCCGTGCCCCGTGCGTCCGTGCCGCGGCCACCAGTGGACGCCACTCCTCGGGCGAGGGGTCGGTGTGGTCCACCACCACCGACCGCCCGGCGGCCGGCGCCTCCTCGACCAGCCGCATCCGCCGGGCCTGCTTGTGCCGGGCGGAGCGCGGGAAGCGGTCCTTGCTCACCAGTACACGGCCGTCGCTCAGATGCCCCTCGCAGAACGTCGTCTTCCCCGACGCCCGCAGCCCGACGAGCACGGCCGGCTCGGCCACCGCCCTCAGCCCTCGGCGTTCTGCTGCGCCCAGGTCCAGGCGTACTGCAGCCAGTCCGCGGCCGTGACGGCGGTCAGCCCCGCGCACACCAGCCGGGTGCCGCGCGGGGCGACGGCGTAGGAGCACACGAGCGCGCCCGCCACCCACGCCGAGGTGCAGAACGGGCAGGACACCAGGTCGCCCACGGCCCGCTGCGCGCCACCGCCGCGCGGCTCGTCCATCACCTCACCGGCCTCGCCCTGGCGGGTGCGCCGGGTGAACGGCGCCCGCAGAAAACTCGTGATCTTGTCCCGGGTGAGCAGCCTGGACGCCTTGAACACCGCCGTGCCCATGAGGGCCACGTCCCACGGCGGCACCCGCTCGGGCGGCCGCACACCCCGGCGGTGCGCGACGGCCGCGAAGAGTGCGACCCCCGCGGTGAAGGTCGTCGCGAGCGCGGCGTACCCCCCGAGGGGGACCTCGCCCTCTTCGTCGTAGCGGGGTGCCGTCATGAAAATCCTCCCTGGTCGGCCGGTCGGGCCGGGCCCGAGTGCCCCGCCGCGCGCGCGGCCACACGCGACCGCACACTGAACACATCGCCACGCCCTCGGGGTACCCGTGCGCGCGGGTGTGTTGTCCCCGGACGGCGCAGGCAACCCGGGGCCGACGGCACGACCCAGTACGCCCGGCGGCCTGTGCCCGCCGTCGCGTTCCGAGGAGGTCCGGATGACCATCACCGAGCCCTCAGCGCCCGGCCGGGGCGGCCCACGCATCGGCGTGCTCGGCTCCTACGGTGGCTTCAACACCGGCGACGAAGCCATCCTCACCTGTGTCCTGAGCTGTCTGCGCGCCCACCGTCCGCAGGCGAGGCTCGTCGTGTTCAGCCGCGACGCCGAGCACACCCGCGCCCACCAGAGCCAGGCCGACGAGGTCGTCGACTGGGAGGGCGTCCCGCAGAAGCCGGTCCTCGACGTGCTGGCCGGCCTGGATCTGCTGGTGCTGGGCGGCGGCGGCATCCTGTACGACGGTGAGGCCCGCCGGTATCTGCGTCTGGTCGGCGCGGCCCAGGCCCGGGGCGTGCCCACGTTCGCCTACGCGATCGGCGCCGGGCCGCTGCGCGAGGCCGACGACCGGGCGGCGGTGCGCACGGTGCTGCCGGCCATGGCGGACGTGGTGGTGCGCGACGAGGAGTCCCGGCTGGTCCTGGAGGAGGTCGGCATCGACCGCGACCTCACCGTCACCGCCGATCCGGCCCTGCTGCTGCCCCCCGAGCCGTTCACCGAACAGATGATGCGGCAGGAGGGCGTCCCGGCCGGTGTCCGGCTGGTGGGGATGTCGGTGCGCGAGCCGGGCCGGGCGGCGGAGAAACTCGACGAGGGCGACTACCACGCCCTGCTCGCCGACGTCGCCGACTTCCTGGTCCGCCGGCTCGACGCGCACGTGGTGTTCGTACCGATGGAGCGCCAGGACGTCCGGCACGCCCACGGCGTACTGTCCCGGATGACCGCGCCCGACCGAGGGCGTATCCTGCACAACTCCTACAGCCCCGGCCAGGTCCTCGGCTTCATGAGCCACCTCGACCTGGTGGTCGGCATGCGCCTGCACTTCCTGATCTTCGCGGCGCTGACCGGGCTGCCCGTGCTGCCGCTGCCGTACTCCGGCAAGGTCTTCGACTTCGCCCGCCGCCTGGGCGCGCCCGCGCTGGTCGGCGTGGCCCGCGAACAGGCCGGGCTGCTGCTGGCCGAGGTGGACCGGCTGTGGGACGAGTTCCCGCAGCGGCGCCCCGACTTCGACGAGCGGGTCCGGCAACTGCGGGAACGCTCACGCGAGACCTGTGCGCGCTGCGGCGCGCTCCTCGACACCCTCCAGGCCCTCCCGGCCGACCCGGCCGGCCTCGCCGGCGACGACCGCCTGGGCGCGGGCGACCCGCCGCCGCGGGCCCACACGGCCTTCCCGGTCTGATCTCCCGCCAGGCCGCCGCCCTGCCGAGCACCCCGGAACCAGCCGACGGGAAGAGGACATGCCCCTCCTGGAACCGCCCCGTGAACCCCGCACCGTCACCCTGCCCGCGCGCCCGGCACGGCACGGGGGCCGCACGGACGTCCTCGTCGTCGGCGGCGGGCCGTCCGGCACGGCCGCAGCCCACGCCGCCGCGGAGGCCGGCGCCGACGTCGTCCTGGTGGAGCGCTACGGCTTCCTCGGCGGCAACGCCACCGCCGCCCTGGTGATGCCGCTGATGTCGTTCCACAACGAGCAGAAGCAGGCCGTCTTCGACGAGGCCGGGCTGGACGGCCGGCTGCTGCCCTCCGACCACGGCGAGGGCGAGGCGGTCGTGGCCGGGTTCCTGTGGCGGCTGCTGGACCGGCTCACCGCACGCGGCGGCTGCATCCCGCCCTCCCTCGACACCGGCTACACCGTGCCCTTCGACCCGGAGACCTTCAAACTCGTCCTCCTCGACCTGCTCGACGAGGCCGGCGTACGGCTGCTGCTGCACTCCTTCGCCTCCGCCGCGCTGCCCCTGGACGACGGCTGGCGGGTGGTGTTCGAGACCAAGTCCGGGCCGGTGGTGATCGACGCCGACGTGGTCGTCGACGGCACCGGGGACGGCGACGTGGCGGCCGCGGCGGGGGCGCCGTTCGAGGTCGGGCGGCCCGAGGACGGGCGGGTGCAGCCGATGACGCTGATGTTCCGCGTCGCCGACTTCGACCCGGAGGGCTTCGCCGGGTACGTGCACGCCCACCCCGACCAGTGGCGCGGCGTGCACGGACTGTGGGACCTCGTGGAGGAGGCCACCAAGGACGGCGAACTGCGCCTCGCCCGCGAGGACATGCTCTTCTTCGCCACCCCGCACCCGCACGAGCTGAGCGTCAACAGCACGCGCGTCACCAGGGCCCTCGGCATCGACGTCTGGGACCTGACCCGCGCCGAGTGCGTCGCCCGCCGCCAGATGGAACAGATCGACCGCTTCCTGCGCACGCGGGTGCCGGGCTTCGAGAAGGCGTACACCGTGCAGAGCGGCACCCAGATCGGGGTCCGCGAGACCCGCCGGATCCTCGGCGACTACCACCTCACCGGCCACGACATCCTCGGCGCCCGCTCGTTCCCGGACGTCGTGGCGCACGGCGCCTACCCGATCGACATCCACAACCCGCGCGGCACCGGCACGGTGCTCAAACGCGTGCCGCGCGGCCGCTTCTACGACATCCCGCTGCGCTGCCTGCTGCCCCAGGGCACCGAACGCCTCCTGGTCGCCGGGCGCTGCATCTCCGGCTCCCACGTGGCGCACTCCTCGTACCGCGTCATGCCGATCGCCATGGCGACGGGCCAGGCCGCGGGCGCCTGCGCCGCCCTCGCCGTACGCCTCGGCCGCTCCCCGCGCAGGGTCCCCGCCGCCCTCGTCCAGCAGGAACTCCTCCGCCAGGGCGCCCGCCTGCAACTCCCGCAGGAAGGACGCGTCCAGGCGGCGGGAGGCTAGCGGCAAGGCCGGGCACACATCCGGGCAGGGGCTGCCGGGCCCACGGCGCCGTCGAGACGGTCACCACCCGGCGCCCGGCACACCCGCGGGGTGTTCACGCCTCGTTGTCCCTCCAGCGGCCGCCCTGGGGTGCCGTGTCGAAGCGGGTGGAACGGTCGGCGTTGCCGGTGAAGTCGTTGTCGGTGACGCGTCCGCCCTCCCAATGGCCGTCGGGTGTGATCCACAGGGCGTGGCTCTGGGTGCGCGGCTCCTGGTCGTCCCAGAAGCGGTTGCCGTGCACATGGGGGCGGGTCAGCGCAGCCGCCACGGTGAGCCCGGCGCGCGGCGCGGGACGGTCCGGCAGCCGGTAGGCGCTGCCCGCGGGAGGTGTGCCGTCGCTCCAGGCCGTGTCCGCGCCGGGTCGGCACGGCGCCAGGGTGAGCTCCGTCGACGTGTTGCGCAGCACCACCGCGCTCAGCCCGCGCACCGTCACCCGCTTGCCCCGGTGGCCGTCGGCCGGCCAGTCGGCGTGCTCGTCGATCGCCGAACGCGCCAGGTACCGGACCCCGTCCCCGCCGCCCTCCGCCGCGGGTGCGGCCCGCCGCCCGTTGTCGCGGAACCGGTTGCCGAGGAACGCCGGCTCCCGCAGCCCGGCGTCCACCCGCACCCCGTCCAGCCCGTTGCCGCGGATGTCGTTGGACTCCAGGACGACGTCCGTCGCCGGCTCCTGGTCGCCGCCCGCCAGATTGTGCTCCCAGTACCCGTAGCGCCCGTTGTCGCTGATCCGGTTGCCGCGGAAGGCATACGGCCCCGGCGTGTTCCCGAACCCGATCCCGTCGCGCACGTTGCCGTCGATGACGCAGCCCGTGACGATCCCGCCCCGCCCGCCGATCCCGGACGTGCCCTGCGAGGACACGTCGAACCCGGCCTGGTGGTTGCCGAGCATCGTGCAGTTGGCGACAAGGAGCCCGTCCGCACCCCAGTCGGAGATGCCGAACCGGTTGTCCTCGGTGTGGCACGCGGTGATCCGGATGCCCCGCGGTGACGTCCAGTGCGCCTGCTGCAACTCCAGGAAGATCCCGTTCGTCCCGTTGCCGGTCGCCGTGCACGCCGTCACCGTCAGCCGCTCCACGTCCCCCCAGCCGCCGATGCCGATCCCGATGCCGGCGCCGCCCATCTTCATCCCCGGGTCCTGCGCCCCGCAGCGCTCGGCGAGCACCCCCTCCACCACCGTGTCCTGCAGGAAATCGCAGCCGAAGCCGGTCGCGGCGGCATCGTGGACGTACAGGTCGCTGAACCGGCCGCGCAGCACGTACTGCAGCCCGAGGCCCTTGGCCAGCGGGTGGTAGTCCGTCGTCCGCGCCCCCGACGCGTCGATCTCGAAGTGCGCGAAGGTCACGTCGGCCAGATGGTTCTCCGGCCCGGCGTCGTGCTGCTGCGCGGTGAACCAGGCCAGCGGCACCGGTTCGGAAGGACGGCCGGGGTTGCGCAGCACGAAGCAGGTGGCGCCGCTTCCGGCACCGATCAGCGACACTCCGCTGCGCCACACCACCGGCTCGTCGAGGATCGTGTAGCGGCCCGGCGGGACCAGGATCCGGCGCGGCAGCCGGTCCGCCGCGCAGGCCGAGCCCAGCTCGTCCACCAGGGCGGCGAGCGCCGGCCGGTCGTCGGTGGTGCCGTCGCCGGCCAGCCCGTAGGCGCGTGCGTCGACCGTCAGGGGAGTGGACATCGGCTCCTCCTCTCCGCCGGGGTGCGGGAGCCGAGTACCGGAGTTCACCACCTCGCATGCGTGCCCCGCCCTGCGCACCTCGCACGTGTGCCCGGCCTTTGCACCTCGCGCAGCTGCCGGGCCCTGCGCACCGCTCATGCGTGCGCGGACCCGTGGTTCGCCCGGTGCCCGCCGGGTACCCGGGCGCCCGGACACGCCCAGAGTGCGAGGAGCGAACGATGCCTCCGCAGGGACGCACGGCCCCCTCCGGCCCCCGCCGCGACGGCCCGGCACGGGCCCGCACGTCACGGCGCCGCGACCCGGTCGGCGGACTCGACGACGAGCCGGATCTGCTCGGGCAGTACCTGGCGCAGATCGCGGCCACCCCCCTCCTGGACGCCGGGCAGGAGGTGCGGCTCGCCCAGCGCATCGAGGCCGGCGTCGAGGCCCTGGAGGAACTGGAGCAGGCCGACGCCGGGGAGCGCGAGCCGGCCCCGCGGCGGCGGGCCGCACTGGAGGCCACCGTGCGCGACGGACAGGCGGCCAAGGACCACATGGTCCGCGCCAACCTGCGCCTGGTGGTCTCGATGGCCAAACGGCACGCCCATCGCGGGCTGCCGCTGCTGGACGTCATCCAGGAGGGCAACCTCGGCCTGATCCGGGCGGTGGAGAAGTTCGACCACACCAAGGGCTTCAAGTTCTCCACGTACGCCACCTGGTGGATCCGTCAGGCCATCGAGCGGGGCCTGGCCAACCACGCCCGGACGGTACGGCTGCCGATGCACGTCGTCGAGCAGCTGCAGAAACTCGCCAAGGTGGAACGGCGTCTGCAACTGGCCCTCGGGAGGGAACCGACCCCCGAGGAGGTGGCCGAGGAGGGCAAGCTCGCCCGGGACAAGGTGGTGTGGCTGCGCCGTGTGGGGCGGCAGTCGGTCAGCCTGGACACCCCGGTCGACGAGACCGGCGAGACGGTGGTCGGCGACCTCATCCCGGACACGGACGTCCTGCAGGCCCCGGAGGTCGCCGAGTACCAGGCGCTGGCGGAGGAACTGCGCGACGCCGTCGGCACTCTCGCACCCCGCGAGGCGATGATCCTCAGCCTGCGCTACGGCCTCCACGACGGCCGGCCGCGCACCCTGGACGAGGTGGCCCGGCACGTGGGGCTGACCCGTGAGCGGGTGCGGCAGCTGGAGAAGCAGTCGCTGGCCCTGCTCCGCGAGCACGAAACGGGCGAACGCCTTGTGGGGTGGGCGAGTTGACCCTCCGCCCCGGCCGGATTCTCACGGGACGATCACACTTCCCCCATCTCCTTGCCTAAGTCAATCAATTGTCCTACCTTCGTGGGCCGTATCGATGCGCGCTGCCCTCACGGAGGCCCGACAGTCATGTCTCACGCTCATCCCCGGCCCGCCGAGGAGGTGACCGCTCCCGGGCGGACCAACCTCGTGGTGGCGGTGCTGGCCTTCGGCGGGATCGTCGTCTCGCTGATGCAGACCCTGGTGATCCCGATCGTGCCCGAGCTGCCGAAGCTGCTCGACGCGTCCGCCTCCGACGCGGCGTGGGCGGTCACCGCGACGCTCCTCGCGGCCGCCGTGGCGACGCCGGTGATGGGGCGCCTCGGGGACATGTTCGGCAAGCGGCGGCTGCTGCTGGCGAGTGTGGTGCTGCTGGTGGCGGGGTCGGTGACGGCCGCGCTCAGCGACAGCCTGGCGCCGATGGTCGTGGGCCGGGCGCTGCAGGGCCTGGCCTCCGGTGTGATCCCGCTCGGCATCAGCATCATGCGCGACGAACTGCCCGCCGAGCGCCTGGGCTCGGCGACGGCGCTGATGAGCGCCTCGCTCGGCGTCGGCGGCGCACTCGGCCTGCCCGCCGCGGCCCTGATCGCCGACCACTTCGACTGGCACGTGCTGTTCTGGACCTCCGCCGCGCTGGGCGCGGTGGCGTTCACGCTGGTCCTGGCGCTGGTGCCGGAATCGGCGGTGCGCACGGGCGGCCGCTTCGACGGCGTCGGCGCGCTGGGCATGGCGACCGGACTGATCTGCCTGCTCCTGGCCATCTCCAAGGGGGCGGACTGGGGCTGGGGCAGCGGCACCACGCTCGGCCTCTTCGCCGCGGCGGTCGTGGTCCTGCTGCTGTGGGGCGTCTACGAACTGCGCACCAGTCAACCGCTGGTCGACCTGCGCACCACCGCCCGCCGCCAGGTGCTGGTCACCAACCTCGCCTCGATCGCGTTCGGTTTCTCGATGTTCGCCATGTCGCTGGTGCTGCCGCAACTGCTCCAGCTCCCCGAGGCGACCGGCTACGGCCTCGGCAGGTCGATGCTCGACGCCGGTCTCGTCCTGGCGCCGACGGGCCTGGTGATGATGGCGATGGCGCCCGTCTCCGCCGCCGTCTCCCGCGCCAGGGGCCCCAAGGTGACGCTGATGCTCGGCGCGGTGATCGTCGCGGCCGGCTACGGGCTGAACATCTGGCTGATGAGCGCCGTCTGGCAGCTCGTCCTCGTCTCCTGCGTGATCGGCGCAGGCGTCGGCTTCGCCTACGGTGCGATGCCCGCCCTGATCATGGGCGCGGTGGAGCCGTCCGAGACGGCCGCCGCGAACAGCCTCAACACCCTCATGCGCTCCATCGGCACCTCGACTGCCAGCGCGATCGCCGGGGTCGTCCTGGCCCACCTGACGACGAACCTCGGATCGGTGGCGCTGCCCAGTGAGAACGGGTTCAAGGTGGTGATGGCCACCGGCTGCGGCGCGGCGCTCCTCGCCCTGCTGGTCGCCGCCTTCATCCCGGGCCGGCGCCCGGCCGCGGCGCCCGGCCCCGCGCCGGAACCGGCACCCGCGCCGGCGGAGGAACCCGCACCGGCCGCCGCCGAGGTGGACGAGGAGGCCGTCGGCGCGGCGGTCGCCGTCCCGCTGGCCCGGGCGGTCGCCGAGCTGGTGGCGACGGTCCCCGGCCTGCGGGGCGACGAGCCGGCGCCCGGTGGAGCCGAGGTGCGGGGCCGGGTGCGCGGTGCCGAATCCGCGCCGGTCCCGGGCGCCGCACTGACCCTGATCTCCCTCGAAGGACGGCAGTTGGGCCGCGCGGTCACGGACACCGACGGCTCCTACGCCCTGCCTGCGCCCGGGCCGGGGACGTATGTGCTGATCGCGGCGGCCGACGGCTGCCGGCCGCAGGCCACCACCCTCGTCGTCACCGGCCGGGAGGTCGCCCATGACGTGCTGCTCGACGGCTCCGGCGGGCTGAGCGGCGTGGTGCGGTCCGCGGACAGCGGGGCGCCCGTCGCCGACGCGGTCGTCATCGTCACCGACGTCCGCGGCGACGTCCTGGCCACCGGACGCACCGACGCCCTCGGCGAGTTCGCCCTCACCGACCTGGTGCCCGGTCCCGTCACCCTCGCCGTCAACGCGCCCAAGCACCGCCCGCTGGCCCTGCACGCCGAGATATCGGCCACCGGCGTCACCCGCGTCGACGTCGACCTCACCGCCGGCGCGTACGTCCGGGGCACCGTGCGCGGCGCCGGCGCACCGCTCGGTGACGCCCGGGTCACGCTGGTGGACGCCGCGGGCAACGTCGTCGGCACGACCACGACCGGCGCGGACGGGGCGTACGCCTTCTCCGACCTGGACAGCGGCGCGTACACGGTGATCGCGACCGGCTATCCGCCCAAGGCGACCGGGATCACCGTCGCCGGCGGGGGAGACGGGGAGCACGACATCGAACTGGCCCACCCGGTGTCGTAGCCGACCCGCCCGCCCAGGGCGGAAGACGGTGCCCGGTCCGCCCCCCCCGCGGACCGGGCACCGTGCTGCTGGACGCCGGTCAGTGCTCCATACGCGGGAAATACACCGACGGTCCCCCAAGTGGCCCGGATGAGCAGCGAGTTGCGTGCGCTGCGGGACGCAGCCGGTGCAGAGCGCGCGGCCCCGGCCCCGAACGCGAACCGGCGCCGCCCCCGACCCGGGCGTTCTCCACGGCCTCCCCGGCACCCGTGTGACGGGTGGGAACCGATCCCCCAGGCTCCCGAAAGGTCCCCCTCACGTGGCCTGTTGGGGTCCCCCGTCGATCGCTAGGCTGACCGCGGACGACGAGTCGGGAGGAGCACGGACGTGGCCGAGAGCACCATCCAGCAGCAGCCGCTCACGGGCTGGGACAAGCCGGAGCTGGACCTCAGCAACGCCCAGTGGCAGTCGGGCAGCCGAGGCCTGGGAGATGTCCAGATCGCTTTTGTCGAGGGGTTCATCGCGATGCGCAACAGCCGCCGCCCCGCGAGCCCGTCCCTGATCTTCACGCCCGCGGAGTGGGGCGCCTTCGTCTCCGGCGCACGGGAGGGTGAGTTCGATCTGACCTGAGCCGCACCCCGCCCGTACGGCACCTACGACTGGCGCGGCGACCCCACCGACGACGTGGCCGACGGCCTGCACGCGGAGAGTTTCGGGCACCCGCCCCTCGGAGCCGAGTGGCGGGCCCGCCTCCTCGGGCACGGCCTCGGCCGGGTCTGCGCCCGGCGGGACGGCGTGCTCGTCGGCTTCGTGAACCTCGCCCGGGACGGCGGCGCCGACGCCTTCGCCCCGGACACCATGATGGCCGCGCCCGAACGCGAGCCGGCGTCGGCGCCGCGCTCGTCGCCGAGGCCGCCCGCAGGGCCCACGTGGCCGGCTGCGCATGGCCGCACGTCGACCACGAGCCGGAGCCGGCGACCTTCTGCCTCACCGCGTGTGACTTCAAGACGATCAGCGCGGGCCTGCTCGCCCTGTGACGGCCGACGTCCCGCGAGGGCCGCCCGCGTGCTTTTCACCCCCTTTTCCGGACACGCGACCACACAAGCCCCTCCCGGGGCGCCGCCTGCGCCAGGCTGGCCCCAGGATGAGGAAGGTCTTGTTCCGGAGGTGAGAGACGCATGAGCACCCTGCCGGTCATCGCGGCGGTCGACGGCTCCGAGGACAGCCTGCGCGCCCTGGACTGGGCCGCCGAAGCGGCCCAGGCGCGCACGGCTCCCCTGCAGGTGGTCCATGTGCGGCAGTACGTCGCCTGGGCGCAGCCCGGCGCGCCCGTGGTCCTGCCGCCCCCGCCGGAGGAGGACCCGGTGCTCACCGACGCCCGCGCCCGCCTCGAGACGTGCGGGCAGGCCCCGGCGGCGGCGTACATCGGCATCGACGGCGCACCGGCCGCCGCCCTGCCGGAACTGGCCGCCGACGCCCAGCTGCTCGTGCTCGGCTCCCGGGGCCGCGGCGGCTTCACGAGCCTGCTGCTCGGCTCCAACGGCATGACCGCGGCGCGGGAGGCCCCGTGCCCGGTCGTCATCGTGCCCCGGCCGGACCGGACGGTCGAGGGCGCGCTGCCGGGCGAGCCGGGCCCCCGTGTGGTCGTGGGCCTCAACGCCGACGGCCCCGACGAGGCCACCCTGGAGTTCGCGTTCACGGAGGCCGAGCTGCGCCGGGCCCGTCTCCAGGTGGTCGCCGCCTACCCGTGGCCCGCCCAGACCTGGACCACCCACGGGGAGATCCTGCCGCCGGCCGTCGACCAGGCGGCCGTCGAGGCCGAGACCCGCGCCCTGACCGACGGCTTCCTCGCCCCCCACCGCGAACGCCACCCGGAGGTACGGGCCGAGCCGTCCGTGCTCCCCGGCGACGCGGCGGGCAACCTCGTCGCCGCCTCCCAGGGCGCCGACCTGGTCGTCGTCGGCCGCCACCGCCGCCGGCTCCTCGCCCCGCGGCTGCTGGGCTCCGTCACCCATGCGGTCCTGTTGCACGCGGTGTGCCCGATCGCGGTCGTACCCCCGCATCCGCCGGAGGAGTGACCCGCGGCCCGTGCGCCGGGCGCCCCTATCATCGGCCGCATGCAGGACCCGATCAGCCCGGACACCCGGATCGCACTCGACCTCGCGCTGACGCTGCGGCCCGACGGACACGGCGGCGTCAGCGACGACCTCGCCGACCCGGCGGGGCTCACCGCGTGGCTGCGGGCCCACCCCGAGCTGACGCCCGACGCCGACGAGACCACCCTGGCCGCGGTGCGCGAGCTGCGCGCCGCCGTCCGGGCCCTCTTCGCCCGCGCCGTACGCCCCGCCGCGCCCAGCCCGGCCGACGCCTCCCGGCTGCCGCCCGTGGAGCAGGCGCTGCGCACACTGAACGCGGCGGCCGCCCGCCGGCCGGTCGTACCCGTGCTCACCTGGGCGGAGGACACCGAACCCGTACGCCGGCACCTGCCCGCCGCGGGCCCAGACGACCTGGTCGCCCGCCTCGCCCGCGCCGTCATCGCTTTCCTCGCCGGTCCCGACCGGCCACGGCTGCGGGCCTGCCACGCCCCGCGGTGCGTGCGCTACTTCCTCAAGGAGCACCCCCGCCAGGAATGGTGCAAGCCCTCCTGCGGCAACCGGGCCCGCGTCGCCCGCCACCACGAACGCCACCGCAAGATCACCTAGCCGGCGGCCCGCACGACGCCAAGGGGCGCCGGGCACGTACCATTGGCCGCATGTCGTTCCTCCGTCGCCGCAGCGCCACCCCCGCCGGCCCCGACTTCGACGTGCTGGCCATGGACCCGGGTGACTGGCCCGGAAACCTGGGCGCCGGCCTGCTGCCCGCCCCCGACGGCACCTGCCAGGGCGTCTACCTGCGCTACGACCTCTTCGGCGGCCGCGGCCCCGCCATGATCATCGGCAATCTCCCCGAGGGCTCACCGGCCCGGGAGGTCGACGAGGGAGAGGTCCCCTTCGAGGTGGCGCAGCTGCTGCTGGCACTGGAGAACGACGAGGAGGTGACCGTGGTCGGCACCGAGGACGTGCCCGTGCTGCAGGGCGACAACCTCCTCATCGTGCGCCGGCTGAAGCTGTCGGAGTCCCGCATCTCCTGCGTGCAGTTCGACCGCAGCGACAACGTCCTGGTCACCATCGCCGCCTGGGACCGCCCCATCACGGACGACCTGTACGCCCTGCTGAAGCCGCTCCCGGCGGAGCTGTTCCAGCAGGGCTGAGGCCCGCCGCCGCTACTCGGCCGACTGCGCCACCTGCACGTCGGCCGCCCGCACGAACGCCACGCGGTGGCCGTACTGGATCTCGTAGTACAGGTCCTTGCCGACCACCACCCGGTGCGAGGCCTCGTCGAAGGTCACCGCGTAGTAGTACTCACCCGGAACCTTGTCCCCGACCACGTAACTCTGGCCCGCCGGCACCTTGTACGGCAGCGGGGACACCGACTGCGCGGGGACGCCCGCCGGGTAGGCGGAGGCCTCCGGGTACGCCCTGCCGTACACCGGGATGCTCGTCGCACCGGCCTTCGGGGTCACCACCAGGCCCGCCGCGGGCACGGCCGCCGGCTTGTCCTCGGGGTTCTTGAACCAGGCCTTCTGGCCCAGGTACCAGATCGCCGTCCAGTCGCCGCTCTGCCCGGCCACCGCGAACTGCTGTCCGGTGGAGACCCGTGACGACAGGTCGTTGACGTCGGTCGTCGGCGTCGTCCCCGTCCCGATGTCCTTGATCAGCGGGGAGCTCTCGTCCGGCTGCGAGTACAGCCGCACCTCGCTGGAGCCGTGCGCCGGGCACCGCTGGCCGCTCTTGGCGCAGCCCGTGTACACCGGCTGGTTCGCGGCATAGTCCGGCCGGATCGTCACCAGACCGCCGCCGCTGCGCGCGGTCCGCTTCACCGGGTGGCCCAGCAGCTCGAAGTAGTGCCGCCAGTCCCAGTACGGGCCCGGGTCGGTGTGCATGCCCGGGATCGTGCCCGTCGTCGGACCGGGCACCGTGTCGTGGCCCAGGATGTGCTGCCGGTCCAGCGGGATGCCGTACCGGTCGGACAGGTACTTCACCAGACGGGCGGAGGCCCGGTACATCGCCTCGGTGTACCAGGCGTCCGGGCTGGCGAGGAAGCCCTCGTGCTCGAGGCCGACCGACGCGCCGTTGATGTACCAGTTGCCCGCGTGCCAGGCCACGTCCTTGGCCTTCACGTGCTGGGCGATGTGTCCGTCGGTGGAGCGCAGCGTGTAGTTCCACGACACATACGTCGGGTCCTTGATCAGGTTGAGGACGCCCTCCCAGCCGCCCTCGGTGTCATGGACGACGATGTAGCGGATGCGCTGCGAGGCGGGCCGGTCGCCCAGATCGTGGTTGCCGTAGTCGTTGTCGCCGAACTCCTCGTACGGCGCCGGCACCCACTCGCACGACACCGACGCCGGGCACTCGGTGTTCGCCGCCGACGTCCGGCGCAGGCCCGTGCGCGTCAGCTGCCGGGTGTCGGGGGCCACGCCGGGCTGTGCCGCGAGCGCCACCAGCTGGCCCGAGTCCGTGAAACGTTCCTGCCCGGTGTGGATCACGTCGAACACGTCGTTCGCGTACGCCGCGGCCGTCGCCGTGTCGTCGGCGCCGGAGAAGCGGGCGACCGCGCCGTACCACTCGGCCGGGTCGGCGCTGAGCGGCTCGCCCAGGTCCTTCTGCGCGGCGGCCAGCAGCGCGGCACCGCCCGCGATGTTCGCGGCCGCGTCGGAGCGCAGCTCCCCGTCGGGGATGCCGGTCAGCTCGGCGGCCCGCGTGAGGGTCTTCAGCCGCGCGGGCAGCGCGCTCTCCTCGGGGAGCCTCGGCTCGGGGCGCAGCGCCGGGCGGGTCTCGTCGCCGCGGGCGTCCTCGGTGCCGTCGCTGTGGTGCGGCGAGGTCGCCAGGGCGGTGCGGGCGTCGGTGAGGTGCATGGGGCCGTAGCCGCCGGTCACGCTCGGCGCGCCCGCGTGCGCGTCCCAGCGGGACTGCAGATAGGAGACGCCGAGGAGCACGCTCTGCGGCACGTGGTACTCGGCCGCCGCGGCGGCGAAGGCCCGCTGGAGCGCGCCCGCCGAGTCGTCGGCGTGGGACGGTCCGGCGCCGAGCAGCGGCAGCAGCAGTGCGCCGGAGGCCATGGCGACGGCGCCCCGGCGGGCGAGGCGTCTCGGGCCGGGGGAGAGGTGGGGGTCGGTGACGGAACCGCGCAAAGCTGCCTCCAGAGACGGGCGGTCATGACGGGGCGTGCGGGGCCGAACCCGGTCAGTGGTACCGGTTGGCCGACGATCCGTCAATCATGCGGTCGTGGAGGCGATTTCCCACGTCAAGCGGTGGGTTGGGCGGGTTTCGCGGCGGGCGGTTCACCCGCCTGCGCGGCGTCAGTGGCCCATACCAGTGGTTGCGGTCCGCCACCCGGCGGCCGTCCGCGGTGCGCCGCCGCTGCGAGCGCACCGCGGACCACGGCCCCGGCCCGGGAGCACCGACCGGCGTGGGAGGGTGCCGGTGCTCGGCGGCCGGGGTATCGGGCGGCCGGCCCACGGCGGCCGGCCGGGCCGCTGGAGGACCGCCTTCGGTGAGTGCCGCGTCCTCGCCCGCACGGGCCGTCGGCGCGCGGCACCCTCCCCCGGGCCGTCCGTCAGCGCGTGCCGACCGCCGCGCGTACCGCTCGGCGGACCAGTTGGCAGTCGTCGTGCAGGCGGCGCAATAGCAGGCGCAGTTCCTCGCCGGAGGGCGCGGCGCCCGGATGGGCCGCTCCCGCGGCGGCCGGGGGAGCGTCGTGCATCGAACGCTGCACGGCCGTCTCGTAGGTGCGGATCTCCCGGGTGAGGACCAGCATCAGGTTCACCAGGAACGCGTCCCGGGCCGCCGGTCCCGTCTGCTGCGCGAGCTGGCTGATCTGCCGCCGGGCCACGGGCGCGTCTCCGAGCACGGACCACAGCGTCGCCAGGTCGTAGCCCGGCAGGTACCAGCCCGCGTGCTCCCAGTCCACCAGCACTGGACCGGCCGGTGAGAGCAGGAGGTTCGACAGCAGGGCGTCGCCGTGACAGAACTGGCCCATGCCGCCCCGGCCCGCCGCGTGCGCGATGCCGTGCAGCAGCTTCTGCAGGTCACCCAGGTCGCGGTCGGTGAGCAGGCCCAGTTCGTGGTAGCGGTTGATGCGGGCCGCGTAGTCCAGCGGAGCGCCGAAGGTCCCGGCCGGCGGCCGCCAGGCGTTCAGCCGGCAGATCGCCGACAGGGCCGCCCGTACGTCCGCCCGCGGCGGTGCCTCCACCGGGTGCCGCTGGAGTGCCGCCACCCGTCCCGGCATGCGCTCCACGATCAGCGTGCAGTTGTCCGGATCCGCCGCGATCAGCCTCGGCACCCGCACCGGGGGGCGGTGCCGGACGAACGTGCGGTATGCGGCTATCTCCTGCCGGTACCGCTCGGCCCACTCGGGTGAGTGATCCAGTAAGCACTTGGCGACGGCCGTGCTGCGACCGGTCGTGCCGACCAGGAGCACGGAACGTCCGCTGCGGCGCAGTACCTGCACCGGGGAGAACTCCGGGCAGATCCGGTGCACCGACGCGATCGCCGAGCGCAGCTGCGCTCCCTGGGGGCCGGACAAGTCGAGTCTCCCGCTGAGCGGTTGCGTGCCGGCCCCCGGGCCGCGCCGGCCGCGGCCGGCGCCGAGCACGGGGGCCGCCCCACGCGCGGGGGCGAGGTAGGGGCCGCTGCCGCCCACCGCGGGGCGGGGGATCAGCGGCCGGGGCGGGGCGGACACGGAGGACGATGCTGCGTACATGGGCGAAACAGATCCCTTCGTGTGCCTGCGACGTCAAAGCGCCGTCCGGCCCGGCCGCCGTGGTGCACCCTGGGGAGTGCGCCCGTCGCGATGGCTGCGAGCGGGTGGCGACCGGGTCGGGGTGGCGCATATCTACCTGACACCCGACGGCCACTGGCACACCATCTGGCGGACCCTGGCGAACCCTGGCGAATAGTCGCTCGGCACCTCCCACCGGGCTAGTGTCAACTCAGCCGAGAACCTGGGGGCTTGAGTGAGCGGACAACCCAACACCCGTCTTTCCGACCTGTTCGGCATGGCCGGCTGGTCCAAGGGAGAACTCGCGAGGCTGGTCAACAAGCAGGCGGCGGCCATGGGCCACCCCCAGCTGTCGACCGACACCTCCCGGGTGCGGCGGTGGATCGAGACGGGAGAGATCCCGCGCGATCCGGTGCCGCGGGTGCTGGCGGCCCTGTTCACCGAGCGTCTCGGCCGTGTCGTGACCATCGAGGACCTCGGTCTGGTCAGGCACGGGCGCGCGGGGAAACGGCAGGGCGACGGGAGCGTGGAGCATCCCGACGGTGTGCCGTGGGCGCCCGAGCGGACCGCGGCGGTCCTCACCGAATTCACGGGAATGGACCTCATGCTCAACCGACGCGGCTTGGTGGGCGCGGGTGCCGCGCTCGCCGCGGGTTCCGCACTCAGCGGAGCCATGCACGACTGGCTGCACACCGACCCGACCCTTTCCGCCGACGCCCCCCACATCGACCCCCCCCTGCACGCCGACCCCGCTGGGTTCGACCGCTACGAGGCCGCCCCCATCGGGACGCAGGAGGTCGAGGAACTCGAACGCTCGGTCGAGGTCTTCCGCGCCTGGGACGCGGCCCGCGGCGGCGGGCTCCAGCGCAAGGCCGTGGTGGGCCAGCTCAACGAGGTGGGTGGCATCCTCTCCTACCACCACTCGCCCCACATCCAGCGACGCCTGTGGGGCGTCGCCGCCAACCTCGCCGTCCTGGCCGGCTGGATGTCGCACGACGTGGGCCTGGAGCCCACCGCGCAGAAGTACTTCGTCATCGCCGCCCACGCGGCACGCGAGGGCGGGGACCGTCCGCGCGCGGGCGAGGCGCTGTCCCGGGCGGCCCGGCAGATGGTGCACCTGGGCCGGCCCGACGACGCGCTGGACCTGATGAAACTCGCCCAGTCAGGCTCCGGCGACCGGCTGCTGCCCCGGACCAAGGCGATGTTCCACACCATCGAGGCCTGGGCGCAGGCGTCCATGGGCAAAGGCCAGGCGATGCGCCGCACCCTGGGCCAGGCCGAGGACCTCTTCGTCTCCGACAAGGCCGACGAGGAGACGCCGGACTGGATGCAGACCTTCAAGGCCGAGGACCTGTACGGCATGCAGGCGCTCGCCTACCGCACCCTGGCGGAGTTCGACCCCGATGCCGCCGTGCACGCCCAGTACTACGCGCAGAAGGCGCTGGATCTGCGGATCGACGGGCGGGAGCGCTCGAAGATCTTCGACCACCTGTCCATGGCGTCGGCCTGCTTCATCGCCGACGACCCCGAACAGGCCGACCGCTACGCCCGGCTGGCCCTGATGTCGATGGGCTCGAACTCCTCCCGCCGTACCTGGGACCGGCTGCGCCAGATGTACCGGCTCACCGCCGAGTACGCCGGCTACCCGGGGATCCAGCAGCTGCGCGAGGAGATCATGCAAGCCCTGCCCAAGAGCAAGAGCGACAGGGCGGGGGGCAGCGCACGGGCGTAAGAAGCGGGCGACCGCGGTGACACCGAGCGGACGCTCGGGGCGTGTGGCGCTGGCGACCCCGGGTGCAGGAAACCGGCGCCCCCGGCGTGAGAAAACGGGGCTACGACTCCACCCGGGCCACCAGGACGCACGCACCGTCCTGGCGCTCCGCGGCGTCGAACTCGGCCACGACCGCGCGCACGCAGTCCTGCGCGTCGGCGCCTTCCGCGAACCGCGCGGCCAGGCCGAGCAGGGCGTCGGAGTCGTCGTCCGTCCCGGCGTGTGAGGGCAGCAGGCCGGCGGTGTGCAGCAGGAGCACGTCGCCGACCTCGAGCGTCTCCTCGGCCTGGCCGTAACCTGCCGTCGGGGTGGCGCCGAGCAGGACGCCGTCCGGGGGCACCAGCCTGCGCCCCGTCCCGGCGCGGTACAGCACAGGGGCGGGGTGCCCGGCCTGCGCCCACGTCAGGGTGCGGTCGGCCGGCCGGTAGCGGCAGCAGACGGCGCTGCCCAGGGCCGGTCGCCCGGCGGTGTCCAGTAACTGGTTGAGCAGCGCCATGAGCCGCCCGGGCGCGGTGCCCGCCATCGCCATGCCGCGCACGGCGCCGAGCAGCATGGCCATGGTGGACGTCACGACGGGACCGCGGCCGGTGAGGTCGCCGACGCCCAGCAGGCTCTCGCCCGCGGGCAGTTCCAGGGCGTCGTACCAGTCGCCGCCGATCAGCTCGCTCGCCGAGGCGGGCAGGTAGTGGGCGGCGATGTCGAGGGAGCCGGTGCCGCGGCGCGGGAGCCGCAGGGAGCCGTGCCACGGGGGGAGCACGGCCTCCTGCAGCTCGACCGCGACCCGGTGCTCGGTCTGCGCCCGCTGCCGGCGGCGCCGGAGCGAGTCACGGGTCTCGCTCACCGCCCGCTCACTGCGCCGCAGTTCACTGACGTCGCGCAGCACCGCCCACATGGAGGTGGTGCTGCCGTCGGTGTCGAGCACCGGCTCGCCCATCATGTGCACGGTGCGGACCTCGCGGTCCGGGCGCACGATGCGGAACTCGCCGTCGATCGGTTTGGCGTCGATCAGGCAGTCCGTGACCATCGCCGTCAGCTGCGGCCGGTCCTCCTCCAGCACCAGGGAGGGCAGTTCGTCCAGGGTGAGCGCCGGGCCCGACGGGTCGCGGCCGAGGATCCGGTACAGCTCGCCGGACCAGGTGGCCTCGTCGGTCAGCAGGTTCCACTCCGCGCTGCCGACCCGGCTGAGCAGCGAACCGCTCGGTGCCTGCTCGGCCTCGGCGGCCGGCTCCTCGGGCGCGGGCCCGGCGGGCAGCGGACCGTCCCGCAGTTGCGCCAAGTGCTCGTCGAGGTCGTCGAGCTGGTGCAGAGCCAGGTCGTACAGGGCGCGCTGCCAGCGCTCGGCGGGGTCGCTGCCGTCGCCCTGGGTGCCGCGCCGGACCGCGTCCACGTCGCCCTTGAGCCGTCGCGTCTGCGATATCAGCGCGTCCACCGAGCCGCGGGAGGGCGGCTGGGCGGAAGAGCGGTCCGCAGAGACATGGGACGGCATGACGCACTCCGATGCGGGACGGTACGGCCAGGCGGACGGGTGGGACCGGTTACGACTGTTGCACAGCCCGCGATGCCGTGTAAGGGATTTGGCACCACACGATACGGTGGTGCTTCTGGCATATGCCACAGTCTTCCCGGACCGACGGCGCACTACGATCGAAGTAGTCACCGCCAGGAGTAAATCGTAGTCGCTGTACGCGACTTGACGGACCGTCGGACGTTCGGGGCGGACAATCAGGCGGGTGTTCGACGGGCGTGTGTTCGCCCCGGCCGTCGTCTCCTGTTCACTTCCCTCTCACCGCACGGGTATGGACCTCGCCGATCACCGGGTGCACCCTTGCGCGCGGTGTGCCGCGGGGGCACTCCGTGACGAGGACGGGGCCAATGACACCGATCAGCCGAAGAGGTTTCGTGGGTCTGGGCGCCACCGTGGCGGCGGGCCTGGCGACGGGCGCGGCGGCGCGGCCCGCGGCCGCGGCGGGGTCCGCGGCGACGGGCACGATCTCCGACGTACGCCACGTGGTGATCCTGATGCAGGAGAACCGCAGCTTCGACCACTACTTCGGCCGCCTCAAGGGCGTCCGCGGTTTCGACGACCGGGCGACGATCACACTCGCCGGTGGCCATGCGGTCTTCGACCAGCCGAACGGCACCGGCCGCCAGTACCCCTGGAAGCTCAGCGCCACGCCCGCCGCGGGCGGCACCGACGGCGAGACCCTCGCCCAGTGCTCGGGCGACCTGCCGCACTCGTGGACCTCGCAGCACGCGGCGTGGAACAAGGGCCGCCTGGACAACTGGGTCGCCGGCGTCGGAAACGTCCGCTCGCTCGGCTACCTGGACCGGGCCGACATCCCCTTCCACTACGCGCTCGCGGACAACTACACCGTCTGCGACGCCTACTTCTGTTCCGCCCTCAGCGCCACCGGACCCAATCGCACCTACCTGTGGAGCGGCAAGGTCGACTCCACCAGCTACGACGGCGGCGAGGAGTCCGGCCTGACCTGGCAGACCTACGCCGAATCCCTCCAGGCCGCCGGGGTGAGCTGGAAGGTCTACCAGAACGCGGCGGACAACTACGGCGACAACGGCTGCGCCTACTTCAAGAACTTCACCGCGGCGGCGCCCGGCACCCCGCTGCACGACCTGGGCATGTCCTCCGTCCCGAAGGTCACCGGCTCCACCCCCGACGACATCGCCGCCGCGATCAAGGCCGACGTCCTCGCGGGCACCCTGCCGCAGGTGTCCTGGGTGGTCCCCAACCAGGCCTTCTCCGAGCACCCCTACGCCCCGCCCGGCGACGGCGCGCACTTCGTCAACCTGGTCTACCAGGCACTCGCCGCCGACCCGGACGTCTTCGACTCGACGGTGCTGTTCCTCAACTACGACGAGAACGACGGCTACTTCGACCACGTACCGCCCCCGGCACCGCCCGCCGGCACCGCCGGGGAGTTCCTCAACGGGGTGCCGTTCGGCTTCGGCTTCCGCGTCCCGATGATCGTCATCTCGCCCTGGACGCGCGGCGGCTGGGTCTCCTCGGAGGTGTTCGAGCACACCTCGGTGCTGCGCTTCCTGGAGACCTGGACGACCGCGCTGGGCAAGCCCGCCAAATGCCCCAACATCAGCGACTGGCGGCGCAGGGTGAGCGGCGACCTGACCGGCGTCTTCGACTTCGCCCGTCCGGTGTACGGCCCCGTCACACTGCCCGCGACCAAGGTGATCGGCTACTCCACCTGCGGCCCGCTGCCCAACCCGGTCCCGACCGGCAACGCCCTGCCCGCTCAGGAGACCGGCACCCGCCCGGCCCGTGCCCTGCCCTATCAGCCCAACGGTTACCTGGACCGGCTGGAGTTCGGCAGCGCCGGCAAGATCCTCGCCTGGTTCACCCTGGCCAACCAGGGCACGCCCGCCACCCGGGCCGCCCACTTCTCCCTGCACCCGGCCGCCTACCGGGACACCACGCCCTGGCAGTACACGGTCGACCCGGGCGGCACGACCGCCGACTCCTTCAACATCGGTACCGGGTACGGCGACGGGAAGTACGACTTCACCATGGTCGGCCCGAACCGCTTCCTGCGCCGCGTCACCGGAGACGCCACCAAGGCCGGCAAGGCGGCCGAGGTCCACAGCCGTTACGCGGTGGAGCCGGGCACCGGCAAGCTCGCCGTCTACCTGAAGATGACCAACACGGGGACGGTGGCGGTGAAGTTCACCGTCGCCGCGAACCACTACCGCGGCGACGGCCCGTGGACCTACACCGTCGCCGCCGGTTCGTCGACGGAGGACTTCTTCAACGCCGTCGCCTACAGCGACGGCTGGTACGACCTGACGGTGACCGTCGACCTGGATCCGTCCTGGTCGCGCCGGTTCACCGGGCACCTGGAGACCGGAGCGCCCAGCGTCAGCGGCTGACCCCGGCGTACAGCGGCGGGCGCGGGGCCGGCTCCACGGCCACCCGTCCGCCGTTCTCCAGCGAGCGCACCCCGGCCTCGGCGACCAGGGACGCCGCGTAGCCGTCCCACGCGCCGGGACCGGTGACCCGGCCCTCGCGGGTGGCGTCGACCCAGGACTGCACCTCACGGTCGTAGGCATCCGCGAACCGCACCAGATAGTCCTGGGACACCTCCACGCCCGCGCCGCCGCGCGCGGTGACCGCCATGCCGTGCTCCTCGCCGATCCGCGCGCTGCCCGCCTCGCAGACGGCCTCGCAGCGCACCTGGTAGCCGAAGCCGCAGTTGACGAACACCTCCACGTCGACCAGGGTGCCCCGCTCGGTCTCGAACAGCACGAACTGCGGGTCGGCCAGACCCTCGGGGGCGCCGGAGGAGGAACGCGGACGCAGCACGGTCACCGCGGTCAGTTCCTGCCCGAGCAGCCAGCGCGCGGCGTCGATCTCGTGCGAGACGGAGCTGTTGACCAGCATCGCGCTGGTGAAGCCGGGCGGGGAGGAGACGTTGCGGTGCACGCAGTGCAGCATCAGCGGCCGGCCCAGCGCACCGCCGTCCAGCAGCGCCTTGAGCCGTCGGTACTCGGCGTCGTAGCGGCGCATGAAGCCGATCTGTGCCAGGCGCCGGCCGAGCCGAGCCTCCGCCTCGACGACCCGCAGGGCACCTTCGGAGTCCGGCACCATCGGCTTCTCGCACAGCACCGGCAGTCCGCGCGCGAACGCCGCGAGCAGCGCCTCCTCGTGCGCCGGGCCGGGGGAGGCGATCAGCACCGCCGCCACGCCCGGCGCGTCCAGCGCGGCCTCGGCGTCCGCGTGCACGCTCACCCCGTCGATCCCGGCGGCCGCCTCCTTCGCTCGCCCGGTGTCCGGGTCGGCCACGGCGGCGACCCGCGCCCCGCTCACCACCCGGTCCAGGCGGCGTATGTGGTCGGCACCCATGTGTCCGGCGCCCAGCACGGCCACGCCCAGCGGCTCGGTCACGTCAGCCACGGCTCCTTCCCCGGTCGCGTGCGCATGCCCGGCGGCGCACGCGACCCAGGGTGCCACGGCCGTCAAGACCGCCCCGGGAACGGTCGGGGAGCGGTGCGGGCGGGTCAGAACCGCAGCACGCCCGCGATGCCCTCCGCGTCGCGCAGTGAGCCGTCGGGGACGAACCGGACGTCCGCGCCGGTCTCCAGGCACTGCTCGACGATCTCGTCGACGATGTCCTCCCGGGCGTCGAGCTCACCGTCCGCGGCGGGTTCCAGATGGTCGCCGACGTCGCGGACCGTCACCTGGTAGTTCTCCTCGACGGCGAGCAGCCGCACCCGGGCCTCGCGGGCGCTGCGCCAGATCTCGTCGAGGCCGGCCGCGAACGCGCGTCGTCCGCGGGCCGCTTCGAGTTCCTCGGCGACGGTGTCGGCCGTCCTGCGCTGCTGTTCGGCCACGACGGGCCGTACGGCCTGCCACACCGCCTCGGGCGAGGCGTGGGTGAGTCCGCCGTGGCGTATGTGCACCGCGCACTTGGCGACCGTGCCGACGTCGTCGAACACGGACAGGGCGGCCTGGTCGCCGGTGACGTAGACGGGCCGGGAGTCCTGGCGCAGCACCTCGGCCATCGCCGTGTCGGCCTCGCGCAGGAACTGGCGGGTGCCCTCGTCACGGAACGTGCTCGGCAGGTCGCCGACCTGCATCATGCGTTCGGCGTCGAAGTTGTCCCGGCTGCGGATCCGGGGGAAGCCGCCGGTGTGTTCCTCGGCCACCCGGTCGTGGCCGCCGCTCCACAGCGCGACGCGGTCGGCGGAGACCGACAGCACCCAGAACGGCCGGTCGGCCGCCTGGGCGGAGACCAGGTTGCGGGTCAGGAAGGTGTCCGACAGCACCACCCGCTCCGGCACGGAGCGGGCCAGCGACCACACCTGGTGCTCACCGGGGGCGGCGAAGATCACCAGCCCGTCCTCGGCGTGGGCGAGGTCCACCTCCGAAAGGGCCCGGTCGAGCTCGTGCGCGACCTCGGCGCGCCGCTCCCGGCTGACGGCCGGATCGGCCTCCAGCCGGCGCTTGGCCTCGGCCACGACATTGCGCAGCCGGACCCGGTCCTGGGAGTTGTCGGGTTCGCGGCGGTGCGTCGGCGTCAGCACGGACACCGCCGGATAGGGCCGCGGCCGGCGCAGTTCGGCGAGAGTTGCAGGGCTCAGTGCATGCTCCATGACAGCACCATAGGGCCGATTCGCGTATCGGGCATTTGGGGTAATCGTGGCGGAGGCGGTGGGGATCTTCCGGGCTCCGCGACGGTGACGCGCGCCCTGCGGACGGTTACGCTACCCGCCAGTAACGCACTGCTCTCAGGAGACACCCATGCCGCAGCTCGAGGTCGACGGCGCGACCCTGACGTACGACGACGAGGGCCCCCGCGAGGGCGCGGCACCCCTGGTGTTCGTGCACGGCTGGACCGCCGACCGGCACCGCTGGGACCACCAGCTCGACCACTTCGCGCGGCGGCGCCGGGTGATCCGGCTCGACCTGCGCGGGCACGGCGAGAGCAGCGGCGCGGGCGTGCCCACCATCGCGGCGCTGGCCGACGACGTCCTCGCGCTGCTCGACCACCTCCAGGTCGAGCGGTGCGTCCTGGCCGGTCACTCCATGGGCGGGATGATCGCGCAGACCATCGCCCTGTCCCACCCCGCGCGCGTCGAGCGGCTCGTACTGGTGGGCACCATCGGCCGCATGACGTACAGCCGCGCCCGGGGCCTGCTGATGGCGGCGTCCACGCGCGTGCCGTACCGCCTCTTCATCGCCGCCAACATCCGGCGCGCCTTCGCCCCCGGACATCCGCGCGAGGAGATCCGCCGGTACATCGCGGCCTCCGCCGCCGTCCCGCGCGAGGTCGTCATGACCCTCTACGGCGCCATGCGGGCCTTCGACGTCCTCGACCGCGTCGGCGAGATCCACACCCCCACCCTGCTCGTCCACGGCACCCATGACGTCCAGCTGCCCCTCGCACAGATGCTGCGCATGGCCACCGCCTACCCCGACGCCGTGGTCCGGCTGATCGACGCCGGACACGAACTGCCCCTGGAGAAGCCGCGGGAGCTGACCCGGGCGATCGACCGGTTCCTCACCGGCCAGGCCGCCTGAACGCGAGGTGATCCGCGCGTAGGGTCCGCAGCGTCAGTCCTCCTCGTCCGGCCCGCACGAACTGCCGCTCACCGGCAGCGATCCGTACAGCAGGAAGTCGTCGACCTTGCGGTGCACGCACTTGGACGACCCGTAGCCCGTGTGACCGTCGCCCCGGTTGTCTAGGACCACCGCGGAGGAACCGAGGCGCTCGGCGGTCTCCTGCGTCCAGCGGTACGGCGTCGCCGGGTCGCCCCGCGTGCCCACGAGCAGGATCTTCGCCGTGTGCAGGTCCTTGACCTTCTCGCGGACGAAGTCGGTGCCCGGGGGCCGGCCATAGCACATCAGCACCTGCGTCAGCCGGAACCGGCCGAAGACGGGTGAGGCCTGCTCGTAGGCGGCGCGCAGCCGGCCCAGGTCCGCGGTGATCCGGTCGGCGGAGGGCCGGTCGGGGTCGTCGGCACAGTTGATCGCCATCAGCGCCGCCGGAGGGTTGTCCAGCGGGACGTCCTCGGCGTCCGTCAGCCCGCCGCCCCCGCGATCGCCCGGGTCGCGGCGCACCACGGGCACCGGCGGTGCGAAGCCGCCGGACGCGAAGCCCATCACGCCGCTGGTGTCGCCGTCCTGGACCAGCTCGGCCAGCGCCCGCTCCAGCGAGGGCCACAGCTGCTTGCTGTACAGCCCCTGCCCGATCGCGCCCACCAGGTCCTGGCCGGAGAACGGCTTGCCGAAACCGCCCGGCACCGGGTCCGCGTCCATCGAGTGGACCAGCTTCACGACCTGCTCGCGGGCCGAGCGCGCGTCCTGGCCGAGCGGGCACGCGATGTCCTGCACACACCAGTCGACGAAGTCGTCGAGCGCCACCTGCTGCCCCTGCGCCCCCGCGATGCCCTGCTCGGTGAGCGGCTCGGTGAGCGTGTCCACGCCGTCCAGCACCACCCGGCCCACCTTGTCCGGGAACTCGGCCGCGTAGACCGCGCCGAGCCGGGTGCCGTAGGAGAAGCCGAGGTAGTTGAGCTTGCCGTCGCCGAGCGCCGCGCGCATCACGTCCAGATCGCGGGCCGCGTCGACCGTGCCGATGTGCCGCAGCACCGGGCCCGAGTGCCGGGCGCAGGCCATGGCCGCCTGGCGCACCTGCTCCAGCGCGGCCCGCGGGTCGGCCAGTTCGTCCTGGCTCCCGGCGGCGGCGAACGCGTCGTCCTCTCCCTCGCCGCAGCTGACGGGAGAGGAGCGGCCGACGCCGCGGGGATCGAACGTCACCACGTCGTAGCCGTTGGTCAGCCCCATGAAGTCCTTGCCGCCTTCGGCCAGCTGGGGCACACCCGCACCGCCCGGCCCGCCGAAGTTGAGCACCACCGAGCCGCGCCGGTGGCCCGTCGCACGGTAGCGGGCCAGGGCCAGGTCGAGCTTGCCCGCCTGGGGGCGCGCGTAGTCGAGCGGGACGGTGATCTTCCCGCACTGCAGATCCCTGGGCATCCCGTCGCCCTGGCACCGGCCCCAGGTGATCTTCTGCTCGTAGAACCGGCTCAGGTCGGGCCCGGAACCGGCGTACGCCGCGGGCACCCCGGCACCCAGCAGGGCGAACCCGAGGGCTCCGGAGAGCGCGCAGCGGCGTATCGCCGCGGACCGCGTCGACCGCTCGGACAGCATCCTTGCCTCCCAGGGCGCCCCGTCGCGGACCGGAACCGGCGCCCTCGCTCACCATAAGCGGGCCGCGCGCACCCCGCCCGTCCGCGTCTCGGCCGTCCGCCTGTGCCCTCCCCGCGCGCGCACGGATCCGTGCGACGGCCCGCGCCGGGGTGTCCGGGGTGCGCCCGGGATGTCAGGGCCCGTGCGTCTTTACCGCTTGTTCGACAAACATGCCGCTCGATGGGGTGAAGAAACAATCAACGTCCGATACGCCCATAACCCGGGCCGCCGGGCCGCGTTCCAGTCGGTGCGGGCGAGCGCCCGCGTCCATGTCTGGAAGGCAGGGAACCTATGAAACGGGTTACCCGAAACGGTCTGATCGCCGTCGCCGCCGCCTCGGGGGCGATGGCCCTGACGGGGGCCGCGTACGCCGACTCCGCGGCGGACGGCACGGCCGCCGGCTCACCCGGGCTGATCTCCGGCAACACCCTCCAGCTCCCGGTGCACGTCCCCGTGAACGTGTGCGGGAACACCGTGAGCGTGGCCGGTGTGCTGAACCCGGCGGCGGGCAACCGCTGCGCGAACACGTCCGACGGCGCCGCCTCCGCACCTGGCGCCGGTGGCTCGGGCCACACCCGCTCGGGCGGTTCCGCCTCGGGAGCCTCCCGCTTTGGGACCTCCGGCGGGGCGCGAGCCGACGGCATCACGTCCGGCTCGCCGGGGGTCCTCTCGGCAACGGCGTCCAGCTCCCGGTCGACCTGCCGGTGAACGTCACCGGCAACAGCGTGAACGTCGTCGGTATCGGCAACCCGGCCACCGGCAACGCGTCCGTGAACCACTCCGGCGGCCACCCGGCTCCCGGCCCCGCCCGGCCCACGCCCCGCCCGGCCGCGCCCCCGAAGCGGCACCCCGCGCCGCACCAGCAGGCCGTCAGCTCCCTCGCCCACACCGGCGCGGACCTGGGCCTGCCGGCCGCCGCCGGCAGCGCGGCCCTCGTGCTCGGCGGCGCAGCCCTCTACCGGCGCTTCCGCCCGCAGGCCGAACGCTGATCCGGTAACTGCGGTCACGGCCGGGGCGCTGCTCCGGTCGTGGCGGCGAGGGGGGCTGCTCCGGTCGTGGCGGCGAGGGGAGGCTGTTCGCAAGCGGCGACCAGGGATGGGGCCTGATCCGATCGCGGCGGTGACGGATGGAGCGCTGGTCCGCCGCAGAGGTCACGGACGGCGTGCGGTGCCGGTGGAAGCGGCCGGTGGCGGGGTGCTGTTCCTTGCCCGGTGACCACGGGCGGGATGCCGATCCGGCCGCGGCAGCCAAGGACGTGTGCTGATCCGCCACAGGGGCCATGGAGAGCCGTTGGCAGAACCAGGGGCGGCACGCTGATCCGCCCGTAGCGGCCACGGACTGCACGCTTTCTGTGGCAGCGGCCGGGGCCTCGGTCATGCCGCCCGAGAGACCGCCGCGCCGCCGTCGACCGCGTCCTTTGCGGCGGACGCGGTCGGCGCGGCTTCCCCCCTCTGGAACCGGACGGACAGCGCCCGGAGCTCCTTCGCCCGCTCCGGCTCCGGGTCCTCCCCTCCGATGCCCCGGGGGGCGACACCTGGCTCCCGCGGTGCCCAACTGCACTGACGACACGGCGCGGACGACCATGACGTACGAAGGCTCGGCGACCTGATCCGCCGGACCGCGCGCTCTGTTCACCGCCCCGTCATGCCATGTACCTTTCAACTGTCTCCACGCGTGTAGAACACTCCCGCTCGGCTCTTCTCTACGCGCGGAGATCGGCGCCCCCACGCCTTCTCTCCCCCCTCACCCGGAGGTTCGCCGGATGTCCGGATCGACCAGACCCCGCCGCACGGTCACCACCGTCCTCGCCGCCCTCGGCCTGTGCCTCACCGGAGCAGCGCTGCAGACCGGTGCCACGGCCACCCCGGCCCACGCGGCCACCCCTCACCGCGTCCTGTTCGACAACGCCCACGCCGAGACGGCCGGCAACGCCGACTGGATCATCTCCACCAGCCAGCCCGACCCGCTGGGTCAGGACGCCACCCCGTCCGCCGAGACGGACTGGACGGGCGCCCTGTCCTCCTGGGGCGTGGCGCTGCAGAAGACCGGCGACTACAGCCTGAAGACGCTGCCGTCCGGCTCGAGCCTGAGCTACGGCGGCACCTCGGCGACGGACCTGTCCCAGTTCGACACCCTGGTCCTGCCCGAGCCCAACACGCTGTTCACCAGCGCCGAGAAGACGGCGATCATGAACTTCGTCAAGAACGGCGGCGGTCTGTTCATGATCTCGGACCACACCGGGGCCGACCGCAACAACGACGGCCAGGACGCCGTCGAGATCCTCAACGACCTGATGACGAACAACAGCGTCGACTCCACCGACCCGTTCGGCTTCTCCATCGACGCGCTGAGCATCAGCTCCGACCACCCGGCCGCGATCAGCGACGCCACCGACCCGGTGCTGCACGGTTCCTTCGGCACCGTCACCAAGAGCCTCATCGCCAGCGGCACCACCGCAACCCTGAAGCCCGCCGACAACCC
Source organism: Streptomyces sp. NPDC036813 (assembly GCF_055609245.1). Lineage (NCBI taxonomy): Bacteria > Bacillati > Actinomycetota > Actinomycetes > Kitasatosporales > Streptomycetaceae > Streptomyces > Streptomyces sp. NPDC036813. The sequence continues at coordinate 50,779 of NZ_JBVJPV010000002.1, forward strand.
GAGCGTCAAGGGCCTGCTCTACCGCACCGGTTACTCCGGCAACACCGGGGCGTTCTTCGCCACCAGCACCTTCGGCAGCGGCCGCGTCGCCTTCTGGGGCGACAGCTCGCCCATCGACGACGGCACCGGCCAGTCCGGCAACACGCTCTACGACGGCTGGAACGACACCAGCGCGACCGACGCCCCGCTCGCCCTGAACGCCACCGCCTGGCTCGCCGGCGCGGGTACCACCGGCGGGGGCGGCACCGGCGGGGGCGGGACCGGCACCTGCACGGCGGCCCAGCTGGTCGCCAACCCCGGCTTCGAGTCCGGCGCCACCGCCTGGACCGCCTCCAGCGGGGTCGTCACCAACGACACCGGCGAGGCCGCCCGCACGGGCTCCTACAAGGCATGGCTGAACGGCTACGGCGCCGCCCACACCGACACCCTCGCGCAGTCCGTGACCATCCCCGCCGGGTGCGCGAACGCCACCCTGAGCTTCTACCTCCACGTCGACACCGCCGAGACGACCACGACGACGGCCTACGACACGCTCAAGGCGCAGGTCGTCAACAGCAGCGGCACCGTGCTGTCGACCCTCGCGACCTACTCGAACCTGAACGCGGCGAGCGGCTACACCCAGCGCAGCTTCAGCCTCGCGGGCTACGCCGGGCAGACCGTCACGATCAGGTTCACCGGCACCGAGGGCTCCACGCTCCAGACCTCGTTCGTCCTCGACGACACCGCGCTCAACGTGAGCTGACACCAGAAAGGGCGGTCCCGTCGGACCGCCCTCCCGGTGGACATGCCCTCCCGCGCAGCGGGCCGGGCGTCGGGCGTGGCGCCCTGCTCCCGCTGGTCGCCGCCGTCAGGCTGCGGGACCTCCGCCGGCGCCTCGCCGACCCACGACCTCCACGCGCTTGACCCCGTGTGGACCGTGCGCGGGTGCGACCGAGGCGATGGCCCCGGCGCAGGTCCCGGCGGCGGGTGCCGGTTCGGCGGCGAAAGCGCCGGTGGCCGACGCGCCCAGGGCGGCGGTCAGGCCGGTACGCATCAAGAACTGTCCTTCGACAGGGGCCGTTCCGGGGTGTGCCCGGCGGCGCACGCGAAGGGCCGGTCCGCGTCGTGCGGACCGGCCCGTGTTTCCTTCACCTTCTTCTTCTGCGGTGCCTCACTTGATGGTCCGGTTGTCGCCGCCCGGACGTCACGGCCGGGGCGCGCTCCTCGCCGCCGTACCGGCGCACAGCATGCCGAGCACCAGCGCCAGGGCGCCGATGACGATGTTGTTCACCACCACGCCCGTGTCCGGGCTGCTGCCGACGACCCACGGGGCGATGATCATCCAGATGCCCAGGGCGCACATCGCCCAGCTCAGGCCGTACATGCGCTCGGGGGCGCGGGTGAAGCCGAGGGCCAGCAGGCCGATCGCGATCCCGATGATGAGGTTGTGTGTCACGAGCGGGGGCTGGCTGGCCGTGTAGTGGACGATCCACGGGGACACGGCGCAGTACAGCCCGAGCAGGAACACCGGTCCGTCCACGAGTGCCACATCACGACCGCCGAGCATGCGGGCGTAGCGTGCCTGCATCTCGGAGACGTCCGGGTGAGTGGTGATGTCACCCCTGCCGTGCGAGAGGTTGGCCATGACTCGTCTCCTTCGACTGGCCGGCCGACCGCGTCCGAGGCGGAGGGCGGTCGACGCCGCTCCGTCCATTTTGATCTTATTTCACCTTTATGTGTAGAGGTCGCAAGGGGTAGCGGCCCGCTCGGTCCGCGATGCGAGAACGACCGGGATTTCCTTGACGGTCCTCGTCCGCTGCTGCCACGATCCATGGCATGACCATGCGACTGGACCTCACGCGGCGACGCCACGTCGACCTCGCGCGCGTCTCCAGCGCCTCCTGTCGCCCCGCGGCCTGACTCTCCGCCGCGCCTCTTTTCCTCACCAGCCGGCTGAGCCCGGCTTCCCGCCGCCTGCCCTGATTCCGGCGTGTCCGCGTTTCCCTGTCACCGCCCCCTCGCGCACCCGCCCGAGCACCCCCGCGTACTCGGCGACCGGGCCGCCCGACACGCGTGCACGCCCGCCACCGCGCACCCGCGCAGCTCCGCCACCGGAGCTTTTGCACGAAAGAGGACCCATGGCCACCGTCCTGTCCGTCTCCGGCAGCCCCTCCGCCTCCTCCCGCACCGCCCGTCTGCTGCGCCATCTCGACCAGCGGCTGGCCGCGCAGGGCCACGACGTCATCCCGCTCGACGTGCGCACGGTCCCCGCCGATGCCCTCCTCGGCGCCGACTTCCGGCACCCGGCGATCGTCGAGGCCGCCGAACTGTTCGCCCGCGCCGACGGGGTCGTCGTCGGCACACCCGTCTACAAAGCGGCGTACTCCGGCGTGCTGAAGGCGCTGCTGGACCTGCTCCCGCAGTACGCGCTCACCGGCAAGACCGTCCTGCCCCTGGCGACCGGCGGCAGCACCGCACACGTCCTGGCGCTCGACTACGCGCTGCGCCCGGTGCTGAACTCCATGGGCGCCGCGCACATCGTCCCGGGCTGGTTCACCCTCGACAAGGACATCACCGTCCGCGAGGACGGCTCGGTGACCGTCGCCCCGGCCACCGCGGAGGCCCTGCAGCAGGTCGTCGACCAGTTCGGGGCGGCCCTGCACCGCATCCCCGTCCTGGCCGCGGCGAGCTGACCACCCCGCCCCACGGCCACCCTCAGCCCCGCCGCGCCGGTCCGGCTTTCGCGAACGGAGAAACCCCCGTGTCCCTCACCTTCCACTGGTTCCTGCCCACCAACGGCGACAGCCGCGATGTCGTCGGCGGTGGCCACGGCACCCCGGCGACCGCCTCCGGCCGGGACCGGCCGCCCACGGTCGGCTATCTGAGCCAGATCGCCCGCGCCGCCGAGGACCTCGGCTTCGTCGGTGCGCTCACCCCGACCGGTGCCTGGTGCGAGGACGCGTGGCTGACCACAGCGATGGTCAGCCAGAACACCGAACGGCTGAAGTTCCTCGTCGCCTTCCGGCCCGGCTTCGTCTCCCCGACGCTCGCCGCGCAGATGGCGTCCACCTTCCAACGGCACACCGGCGGACGGCTGTTGCTCAACGTCGTCACCGGCGGCGAGAGTCAGGAGCAGCGCGCCTACGGCGACTTCCTCGACAAGGACGCCCGCTACCGCCGTACCGGCGAGTTCCTGGAGATCGTGCGGGACGTGTGGGAGGGCAAGAGCGTCGATCTGCACGGCGAGCACTTGCGGGTCGAGGCCGCGTCGCTCGCCCGGCTGCCCGACCCCGTCCCGCAGGTGTACTTCGGCGGCTCCTCCCCGGTCGCGGGGGAGATCGCCGCCTGCCATGTGGACGTCTACCTCACCTGGGGCGAACCGCCCGCGCAGGTCGCCGAGAAGATCGCCTGGATCAGGAATCTCGCCGCCCGGCACGGCCGCACCCTGCGCTTCGGTATCCGGCTGCACGTCATCACCCGTGACACCGCAGCACAGGCGTGGGCCGAGGCGGACCGGCTGCTGTCCGGCTTCGACCCCGAGACCGTGCGCGCGGTGCAGAGCGGGCTCGCCCGCAGCGAGTCGGAGGGCCAGCGGCGGATGCTCGCGCTGCACGGCGGCGGCCGCGACGGCCTGGAGATCCACCCCAACCTGTGGGCCGGCATCGGCCTGGTGCGCGGCGGCGCCGGCACCGCGCTGGTCGGCAGCCACGACGAGGTCGCCGAACGCATCAAGGAGTACGCGGCCCTCGGCATCGAGGAGTTCGTGCTGTCCGGCTACCCACACCTGGAAGAGGCGTACTGGTTCGGTGAGGGCGTACTGCCGCGGCTGGCCGCACAGGGGCTGTGGCGCCACCCGTCCGCCCCGGCGTCGCCGCCTGCCGCGCGGGTGCCGTTCACGAGCTAGGCGACGCGCGGCACCGGCTCCGGTACCGGCACCGGCACCGGCACCGGCGTAAGTTTTTCGCGATTCCTTCGGCCCGGGTGTCGATCCGGGCCACGGTCGTTCGTGTAGGAGGTGAGACAACCCCACGAGGCCGAGGAGGCCGTCATGACGTACTACCTGCTCAGCGTGATGCAGCCGGGCGGCGAGCCGCCCGCGCCCGAGGTGCTCGCCGAGATCGGCGCGAACCTCGAGGCCTTCCACCAGGAACTGCGCCAGGCCGGCGCCTGGGTGTTCGCCGGGGGACTGCACGGACCGGAGTCCTCCACCGTGCTGCGCCCCAAGGGCGGCGACGTGCTGATCACCGACGGCCCGTACGCCGAGGGCAAGGAGCACCTGGGCGGCATCTGCCTGATCAAGGCGCCCGATCTGGACGCGGCCCTGGACTGGGGTCGCAAGGCCGCCCTCGCGACCACCCTGCCGATCGAGGTCCGGCCCTTCATGGGCGAAGCGGACCGATGACCGCAGACGTCGAGTCCGTCTTCCGCGCGGAGTACGGCCGCGCGGTCGCCGTCCTCGTCCGCTTCCTCGGCGACATCGACCTCGCCGAGGAAGCGGTGCAGGACGCCTTCACGGTGGCCCTGCGGACCTGGCCGGCCAAGGGCGTGCCGCCGAGTCCCGCCGGGTGGATCATCACCACCGCCCGCAACCGCGCCGTCGACCGGCTGCGGCGCGAGGCGACACGGGACGCCCGGCACGCCGAGGCGGCCCGGCTGTACGCCGCCGAACCGCCCGCCGAGGAGGGCCCCGTGCGCGACGACCGGCTCCGTCTGATCTTCACCTGCTGCCACCCCGCGCTCGCCACGTCCGCCCAGGTCGCGCTCACCCTGCGGCTGCTCGGCGGTCTCGGCACCGAGCAGATCGCGCGCGCGTTCCTGGTCCCCGAGCCGACGATGGCCCAGCGCCTCGTGCGCGCCAAGGCGAAGATCCGCAACGCCCGCATCCCGTACCGCGTGCCCCGCGACGCCGACCTGCCCGACCGCCTGCGCGGGGTGCTCGCCGTGGTCTATCTGATCTACAACGAGGGCCACGCCGGCGATCCGGGACTGTGCGCCGAAGCGGTACGGCTGGGCCGCCTGCTGGCCGACCTGATGCCGGACGAACCCGAGGTCACCGGCCTGCTCGCGCTGATGCTGCTCACCGAGTCGCGCCGTCCCGCGCGCACCGGCGCCACCGGCGCCCTGATCCCGCTGCCCGAGCAGGACCGCTCGCGCTGGGACCGCGCGCTGATCGCCGAGGGACAGGACCTGGTCCGCCGCTGCCTGCGCCGTAACCGGCCGGGGCCCTACCAGATCCAGGCCGCGATCAACGCCGTGCACAGCGACGCACGAACCGCCGAGGCCACCGACTGGGCTCAGATCCGGCAGTTGTACGACCACCTGATGACCCTCGCGCCGAGCCCGGTCGTCGCCCTCAACCGCGCGGTGGCCGTCGCCGAGACCGAGGGCGCCGAACCCGCGCTGGCGCTGGTGGACGCCCTGGACCTGGCCGGCTATCACGTATTCCACGCCGTACGCGCCGACCTGCTGCGCCGGCTGGGGCGTACGGCGGACGCCGTGCGGGCGTACGACCGGGCCCTCGCGCTCGCCGCGGACCCCGCCGAACGCGGCTACCTGGAGCGTCGCCGCGGGGAGCTGGTCCGGTGACCTCCGTCACCTGCGGGAATTCATTTCGGTACCTGAAAGGTTGGCAAATGCATCCACCGAGGAGGCATTGTGAACCAGACCCCCGAGCAGATCAGCGCCACCGTCGCCCGGCTGCGCGCCACCTTCCGTACCGGTCGCACCAAGCCCGTCGCCTGGCGCACCGCCCAGCTGCACGCCCTGCGCGCGATGCTCACCGACCAGGGCGCCGAACTGGCCGCCGCCCTTAACGCCGACCTCGGCAAGAGCGAGCCGGAGGCCTACCGCACGGAGATCGACTTCACGGTCCGGGAGATCGACCACACCCTCGACCACCTCGACGACTGGCTGCGCCCCGAACCGGCCCCCGTCCCTGCGCACCTCGGCGCCGACGCCACCGCCTGGACGCAGTACGACCCCCTCGGCGTGGTCCTCGTCATCGCCCCCTGGAACTACCCCGCCCAACTCCTGCTCGCCCCGCTCGTCGGCGCTCTCGCAGCCGGCAACGCCGTGGTCGTCAAGCCGAGCGAGCTGGCCCCCGCCACCTCCGCCGCGCTGGCCCGGCTGCTGCCCGCGCACCTCGACACCGACGCGGTCGCCGTCGTCGAGGGCGGCGTCCCGGAGACCACCGCCCTGCTCGCGGAACGGTTCGACCACATCTTCTACACCGGCAACGGCACCGTCGGCCGCATCGTCATGCGCGCCGCCGCCGAGCACCTCACCCCCGTCACCCTCGAACTCGGCGGAAAGTCCCCGGCGTTCGTCGACGCGGGCACCGACCTCGACGTCGTCGCCGACCGGCTGGTGCGCGGCAAGTTCCTCAACGCCGGCCAGACCTGTGTCGCCCCCGACTACGTCCTGACCGACCCCACCACGGCCGCCGCCCTCGAGACGGCCCTCGCCGCCGCCGTCGAGAAGATCTACGGCACCGACCCGCAGACCTCCCCGCACTACAGCCGCATCGTCAACCACCGCCACTTCGACCGGCTCACCGCACTGCTGGACTCCGGGCGTGCGGTCGTCGGCGGCGACAGCGACCGTGACGCCAAGTACATCGCGCCGACCGTCCTCGCCGACGTCGACCCCGCGTCCCCCGTGATGCGGGAGGAGATCTTCGGCCCGATCCTGCCGGTCGTCACCGTGTCCGGCCTGGACGAGGCCATCGACTTCATCAACGACCGGGACAAGCCGCTCGCCCTGTACGTCTTCTCCGACTCCGGAGACACCCGCCGCCGCATCGCCGACGAGACCTCCTCCGGCGGACTCGGTCAGGGCCTGCCGCTCGCCCATCTCACCGTCTCCGACCTGCCGTTCGGCGGCGTCGGCGAGAGCGGCATGGGCAGCTACCACGGCCGGTACTCCCTTCAGACCTTCAGCCACCGCAAGGCCGTCCTGGACAAGCCGCTCGGCTGAGCCGCGGCCCGCGCAGCGCGAGGAACGGTCCGCGAGACCACACAGATAGGATCCGCCGATGACCACGGAAACGATCACCACAGACCGGGCGGGCACCTGGAAGCTCGGCGACCTCACCGTCAGCCGCGTCGGCTTCGGCGCGATGCGGCTGACGGGCAGCGCGGCCTTCCACCACGGCACCCCGAGCGACCGGAACCGCTCCATGGCCGTGCTGCGCAAGGCGGTCGAGCTCGGTGTCGACCACATCGACACGGCCGCCTTCTACTTCTCCTCCCTGCGCTCCGCGAACGAGATCATCAACAGCGCGCTGTCGCCGTACCCGGAGAACCTGGTGATCGCCGCCAAGGTCGGGCCGTTCCGCACGTACACGGGGGAGTGGGGCACCCCCGCGCGGCCCGAGGAACTGCGCGGGCATGTCGAGGAGAACCTGCGCCAGCTCGGCCGCGACCACCTCGACCTCGTCTACCTGCGCAGGATGAGCCAGGAGTCGATCAGCGAGCACTTCGGCGCCCTCGCCGAACTGCGCGAGGCCGGTCTGATCCGCCATTTGGGCGTCTCCAACGTCGAGGCCCGGCACCTCGCCGAGGCGCGGGCCATCGCGCCGGTGGTGTCCGTGCAGAACCGCTACGGGCTCGACCACCGCACCCCGGAGAGCGAGGAGGTGCTGCGGCTGTGCGGCGAGGCGGGCATCGCCTTCGTGCCGTTCTACGCCGTCGCCGGTCAGGCCGGCGAGCAGGGCGCGACCACCGCGCACGACGACGCGGTCCTCGACGTCGCCCGCGCCCACGGCGCGAGCCCGGCGCAGGTCCGCCTCGCCTGGACGCTGCACCAGGGCCCCCACGTGCTCGCCATCCCCGGCACCGGCAACCCCGGCCACCTCGCGGAGAACGTGGCCGCGGGAGCCCTGCGCCTCACCGACGACGAGCTGTCACGGCTGAACGCCCTCAACGGGCAGGAGTCTCAGCCCGCGTAGCCGGTCACCGGGTAGTGGTCGGAGAGATTCGTGTAGGTGTAGTCGGTGCCCCAGCTCGACACCGTCCAGGGCGCCGACTGCTCCTTGACCACCTCGTTCTTCCATCCCGCAGGCCGGGCATGCCCCGTGCGGTACAGGAGGTGGTCGAGGTCCTCGCGCGGGTCGTCGGGATAGCGGTAGTGGGCGATGGAGTTCTCCCGCGTGTCGAAGGAGTACGGGTGGCCGATGCGCGCGTCGGCCCCGACGAGATCGGCGTCGGCGAGCATCGAGCCGTACTCGGCGCTGCGCGAGTCGACGTTCATGTCGCCGACGACCAGCACCTCCTCGTTCGCCGGGATGTTCTTCGCGTCGAGGAAGGCGTCGATCGTCTTGAACTGCCGGCTGCGCACCGCCGCGGCCTCGCCCGCAGCGCAGCCCGGGTCCGTGGACTGCGTGTGCGTGCCGACGACGTGCACCTTCGCGCCGTTCACATTCAGCACCACATACGCGAAGCCCTTGTCGGACCACCAGTCCGCCCCGCAGGCGTCCTTGTAGACGTACTGCTCCTTGTGCAGGAGCGGCCACTTGCTCAGCACGGTGACGCCGCCGTCCTCCGGCGTCGTCGACGAATACGCACCGCCGGTCGCGTCCCAGCCGTCCTTGCCGCGCCCCACCACCGGGGTCTGGTACGGGTATTCGGCCGCGGCGGCGCTCTTCAGCGCGTCGGAGGCGGAGTTGTCGAACGCCTCCTGCAGGACCACGACGTCGTTGCCGTGGAAGAAGGACGCCTTCGGGATCTCGGCGGCCCGGTGGTCCTGGCCCCAGTTCGGGTAGAGGGTCTTGCTCATGAGGAAGGTGTTGTACGTCAGCACCCTCAGCGACGGCGCGGGATCGGCCGCGGCCGCGGGTGCCGCGCCGGCCAGTGCGGCGGCGCACGGCTGCGCCCAGGGTGCGGCGCGGTGCGGGAAGCGTCACTGGATCTCCCTGTGGATGAAGGGCGTTGAGTGGCGCGGGCCATCAAACCACCGGGAATTACCACCGGGTAACCCCCAGGAGAGCACCTTGTGACGCCCGAGCGGCTGTCGCCCCCTGGTGCTCAGGCGCGGTGCCTCATGCGGGTGCGTCCGTCAGTGCGTGCGTGAGGTGGTCGGTGACATGGGGCAGCCAGTCGGGCCGTGCGTTGCCGAGGAGGTGGTCCCCGTGGGGCACGGACAGGTAGGTGCCGCGCGGCGCCAGCCGGGCCAGCGGCTCGCCGTTCATCACGCCGGGGATGACGTCCCGGCCCCCGTCCACGACCAGCAGCGGGGCCGTGATGCGCGGTGCCAGGTCGGTGAGGTCCACCTGGCGGGCGAAGTCGCGCCCGGCGTCGGCCCCTCCGGAGCGCCGGGCCATGATGTCCCGCACCGGCAGGGGCAGTTCGTCCCAGTCGAGACGGAAGGGGCCGCTGACGGTGGCGACCGCCGCCACCCGCCGCTCCAGGGCCGCGGCCCGGGCCGCGAACCAGCCGCCCAGACTGAGACCGACGAGCCCGACGCGTGCGACGCCGAGAGCGTCGACGACCCGGCCGACGATCCGTTCGTAGTCCGGTGCAAGGGTCGTGGTGGCGGCGAGGACGCCCTGCCCGGGACCGTCCATCGCGAACACCGCCAGACCTCGGGCCAGCAGTGCGGACACCACGCCGAGGAACTCCTCCTTGGCGGAGTCCAGGCCGGGGACGACGACCACGGTGCCGGGGGCGTCCGAGGGGCCGCGCAGCCACCCGGTGAATCCCTCACCGCTCACGCGCCGCGCATCGGGCTCCAGCACGGTGAGCGCCCGGCTCAGCGCGTCGTCCGCCTCGGCGGCGGCACGGCTCGCCTGCGCGTAGGGCGCGAGCGTGGCGAGGTGGAACCAGCGGGCCGCCATCAGCAGATGCTCCCCCGCGGAGACGGACGATCCGGCGTTCTGCGCGCGCCGCAGGTAGGCCCGCCCGGTGCGCAGGAAGGACGGCCCCCAGTCGGCGACGGAGGTGAGGGCGTCCGTGACGCGCCGGTACTCGTGGGGATCGACGCCCGCGCCCGTGGCACGGGTCCACTGGGCCGCGGCGAACTCCGATGCCTTCATCGTGCTCCTCCCGTCAGCAGGACGGCCTTGCCGCGAATCCGGCGCTCCCGCAGATCCACCAGTGTGTCGGCGGTCCGCGTCCAGTCGGCGACCCGGCCGATCTCCGGATGCAGCCGCTCCTTTTCCACCAGGCGTACCAGCGCCGCGAGATCGGCGCCGTACGGGGCCCCGGCGTAGTGGAAGTGCTGGATCGTGACGCGTTCGGGCCCGCTCAGCAGGTCGAAGAAGTCGAGGGTCACCGGGGTGCGGCTCGCCTGGCCGAACCAGACCAGCATGCCCCCCGGACGGACCTTCGCCAGGGCCACCGGCAGATCCGGCCCACCCGTGGACTCCAGCACGACGTCGAACGGCCCGTGCGCCGCCGCCACCTCGTGCACCACCTGCGCGCCCAGCTCCGCGAGCCGCTCGCCGCGCACCGGCGTGGCCGTCACGGCGGTCAGCTCGGCGCCCGCCCCGACGGCCAGCTCGGTCACGTAGTGGCCGACCCCGCCCGAGGCGCCGGTCAGCAGCACCCGCCTGCCGGCCAGGGAACCGGCCGTACGCAGCAGCCGCAGCGCAGTGATCCCGGCCAGGGGCAGGGCCGCTGCCCGTACGCACTCGACGCTGTCCGGGAGCACCGCGAGGGAATGCGTGGCCACGGCCGCGTACTCGGCCCAGCCGCCCTGCGGCGGATGCCCGACCACACGGGTGCCGATGCCGGGGCCCGAGCCGTCGGCTGCCGCCTGCACGACGAGCCCCGCGATGTCCTTGCCGGGCAGCAGCCCCGGCCGAGGATGTTCGAGCAGGAACGTCTCACCCCGGTTGGGCGCGAACGCCTCCACCTTGACCAGTGCCTCACCGGGCTCCGGGAAGGGCTGGGGGACCTCGGCGAACACGACCGGACGTGCGGCGTCCCACGTGGGAATCAGTCTTCGCATGCCGGGAATCCAACCGTCGCGGCTGTCCCGCCATCCAACAACCCCCGGGCAGCACCGACAACTTCGGGTTGTCGCCTAAGGTGAGGGCGATGGATCTCGACATGGCGCAGGTGCGCGCCTTTGTGCGCACCGCCGAAGAACTGCACTTCGGGCGGGCGGCGGCAACGCTCGCCATCTCCCAGCAGGCGTTGTCCAAGAGGGTCGCGCGGCTGGAATCCCTGCTCGGCACCGAGCTGTTCCGGCGCGACGGCAACGGGGTGCGCCTCACCGACGCCGGCCGGCGTTTCCTGTCGCCGGCCCGGCAGACCCTGGCCGCGGCGGACGCCGCGATCGCGGCGGCCCTGGGGAAGGACCGTCCCCTGCGGGTGGACGTCTTCGGGCACCTCTACGCGCCGATGCGGACGCTGGCCCAGGTCGCCGGGCGGACCGGGGAACTGGTGCTGGGGCACGGGCGCGACCTGCCGTCGGTGACCGCGGCCCTGCTGGACGGCGACGTCGACGCGGCCTTCGGCCGGGTCCACCCCCCGCTGCCGCCGGGACTGGCACACCGGCTCATCCGCCTGGAGCCGGTGGACGCCGTACTCGGCGCTGACCATCCCCTCGCGGCCGAACCGGTGCTGCGCCCCGAGCAGTTGAGCGGCAGCCTGCTGTGGGCTCCCGGCCCGCTCGACCGGCTCGACTTCCTCCACCAGTTCGCCGAGCGGTTCGCCATCCGGACCAGCGGCACGAGCATCAACCTGGGCCTCGCCCACTTCCTCGCCGAGGTGGCGCAGCAGCCCGACCGCTTCTCGCTGCTCCCCGCCGACGTCCCCCTGCCGGACGTCCCCGGCGTGCGCTGCGTCCCGCTGGTCGACCCCACGCCGGTGTACGCCTGGTCCCTGCTGTGGCGCGCCGGCGACGGGCATCCGGGACTGGCCGGCCTCATGGCCGCCTGCGCCGGGCAAGCGGGGCGGAGCCGGTGGCTGGAGTACGACCCGGCACGCGACTGGCTGCCCGAGCCACCCGCGAACGCCCCGGGCGGATCGTAGGCCCCGGTCACCGGCTGATGCGGCGCCGCGGCCCGGGGCCTGGCGGGACCGACCTGGAACCCGGTGGAGACGGCCGTCTGGATCACCCACACGCCGTCGCGCATCAGATGCCGTCCCGGCAACTCGTGAACGCCCCCCCATGCCTGGACCGCGACCGGCCGCACCCGGAAGAAGGCGTACGACGCGCTGTCCCCCCGGGGATCCCCGCCCGTCCGCTCCCTGTACGCCCCGACCGCAGCCGACGGCACCTCGGCCGCGCCGTAGGTCTCCACCTCCCCGTCGATGAGCACCACGTCCTCGGTGTCGCCGAACGCCAGCCGGGCGCGTCGGCCGTCGCGGAGATTGCGGCCGGTCGGGTTGGTGAGCCGGGTCGACATCCACAGTGACTCGCCGTCCCAGACGAACCACAGCGCCACCAGGCACGGCAGGCCCCCGGCGTCCGCCGTCGCCACCCACACGTCCCGCTCCCGCTCCAGCCGCGCCAGCACGTCCCGGTGCCGGCGCGCCGCGTCCCGGGGCCCATCGGTGATCTTCATGGCAGGGACCGTAACCGCCGGCTGGTGCCGGCACCTCGGGTCCCGGTCCGGGCCGGGGCAGGGCTGTCGTCCTAGGTCCGCGAAGGCGACTGGCGTCCACGACGTTTTACGTATAACCTCTCCCGCTAACCACCCGGACGGAAGGTTCCGATGAGACGCATCGCCCTGGTCACCCTCGTCGTCGACGACTACGACGAGGCGATCCGCTTCTACACCGAGGCCCTCGGCTTCCGTCTCGCCGAGGACGCCCCGCGCCCCGACGGCTCCCGCTGGGTCGTCGTCGAGCCCGGCGCCGGGACCCACGGCACCGGCCTGCTGCTGGCCAGGGCCAAGGGCGAGGCGCAGGCGGCCCGCGTCGGCGACCAGACCGGCGGGCGCGTCGGCTTCTTCCTGCACACCGACGACTTCGCCCGCGACCACGCCCGCATGGCGGCCGCCGGTGTGACCTTCCTGGAGGATCCGCGGCACGAGCCGTACGGCACCGTCGTCGTCTTCCAGGACCTGTACGGCAACCGCTGGGACCTGCTCCAGCCCGCCGGCTGAGGCCGTGGGCCCTGCTGCCCGATCCAGGCCCGCATCTTCCGAACCACCCCGCTCGAGGAAAGACTCGCCATGACCGCTACGCGCGTAGACGCCGATGTGATCCGTCGCCTGCCCAAGGTCGTCCTGCACGACCACCTGGACGGCGGCCTGCGCCCCGCCACTGTCGTGGAGCTGGCCGCCGAGATCGGCCACACGCTGCCCACGACCGACCCCGACGAGCTGGCCGCCTGGTACTACGAGGCCGCGAACTCCGGCGACCTGGTCCGCTACATCGCCACCTTCGAGCACACCCTCGCCGTGATGCAGACCCGCGAGGGCCTGCTGCGCACCGCCGAGGAGTACGTCCTCGACCTCGCCGCCGACGGCGTCGTCTACGCCGAGGTGCGCTACGCCCCCGAGCTGAACACGCAGGGCGGGCTGGCCATGAGCGAGGTGGTGGAAACGGTCCAGGAGGGCCTCGCCGCCGGTATGGCGAAGGCGGCCGCCGCCGGCACCCCCGTCCGCGTCGGCACCCTGCTGTGCGGCATGCGCATGTTCGACCGGGTCCGCGAGGCCGCCGACCTGGCCGTCGCCTATCGTGACGCCGGCGTCGTCGGCTTCGACATCGCCGGGGCCGAGGACGGCTTCCCGCCCGCCGACCACCTCGCCGCCTTCGAGCACCTGCGCCGCGAGAGCGTGCCGTTCACCATCCACGCGGGCGAGGCGCACGGCCTGCCCAGCATCCACCAGGCCCTCCAGGTGTGCGGCGCCCAGCGCATCGGACACGGCGTGCGGATCACCGAGGACATCGTGGAGGGCAAGCTCGGCCGTCTCGCCTCCTGGATCCGTGACCGCCGCATCGCGCTGGAGATGTGCCCGACGTCCAACCTGCAGACGGGCTGCGCCACCTCCATAGCCGAGCACCCGATCACCGAGCTGAAGAACCTCGGCTTCCGGGTCACCCTCAACACCGACAACCGTCTGGTGTCCGGCACGACGATGACCCGCGAGATGTCCCTGCTGGTGGAGCAGGCCGGCTGGACCCTCGAGGACCTGCGCACGGTCACGGTGAACGCGGTCAAGAGCGCGTTCATCCCGTTCGACGAGCGCAAGACCCTCATCGAGGACGTGATCCTGCCGGGCTACGCGCTGTAAGGTCCCGCGACGTCCGGATGATCCGGGCGACACGGCCTGGAGCAGGTCTAGAGCAGTCCGCGGACGTAGGCGGCCTGTCCGACGTGCTGGAGATCGTCGGACAGGACGCTGACCAGGCGCACACCGAGGGTGACCGGCGGGTCCCAGCGCTCGTCCACGACGCGCTCCAGGTCCTTGGCGGCGAGCGTGCGCAGGGCCGACAGGGTCTGTTCGTGCACGGCGTCGTAGTAGCCGGTGAGCAGATCGGGGGAGTCGACACGCACCTTGGCGACCTTGGCCGAGGTGTGCCCGTACCCGGTGTCCTTGCGGGGCAGGTCCAGGCCGAACCGTTTCTCCCAGTCCTGGCTCAGCCACACCTGGTCGAGGCCGAAGGCGTCGGCGACGTGGTCGTCCTGGACCCGGGTGAGATGCCAGATCAGCCAGGCGATGGAGTTGGCGTCGGCGGAGGGGCGGGCGGTCAGCTGGTCCGGGCCCAGCCCCTCGACGGCGGCATGGACTTCTTCCCGGATGCGGCCGTAGCCGTCGATGAGGATGTCCTTCGCATGCATACGTCCACCATCGCGCACGCCGCCCCGCGGCGCTCCCCGTTTCCGGATCACGCGGCGCCGCCGGCCGGCGGTGTCTGCGGTCCGCGTGTCACGCGCAGGCGCCGTCGCTCTCCCGCAGTGTCATCAGTGCCCGGGCCGCCGGGCTGGTGGACTGCGGGGGAGGCAGCAGGGCCACCGTTTCGTACGCCGGGTGGTCCGCGCCCTTGACCGGCAGCGCGGTCAGCGACGGCCGCTTGTGGCGGAAGTGGCGCGGCACCACGGCGATGCCGAGGTTCTCGTCGACCAGGTCCAGCAGGCTGTGCACGTCGTTCACCTCCAGCGCGACCGTGCGCCGCACACCCGCGGCGGCGAAGGCGGCGTCGGTGGCGCCGCGCGGACCCCAGTCGGGGTGGAAGTCGACGAAGACCTCGCCGCCGAGGTCGTCGAGCGTGACCACGGCGCCGGCCTCGGCCAGCCGGTGCGTGGGATGGCACAGCACCGTCATCGGCTCACCGGCCAGCGCGACCGAGCGCAGCTGCTCGGTGTCGGCCTGGGTGCGGTAGACGAAGGCACAGTCCAGGCGCCCGGCGGCGACCTCCTCG
Source organism: Streptomyces sp. NPDC036813 (assembly GCF_055609245.1). Lineage (NCBI taxonomy): Bacteria > Bacillati > Actinomycetota > Actinomycetes > Kitasatosporales > Streptomycetaceae > Streptomyces > Streptomyces sp. NPDC036813. The sequence continues at coordinate 66,075 of NZ_JBVJPV010000002.1, forward strand.
GCGAGCGCGCCCGAGCCGGTCTGGCGCAGCCGGATCTCGACGTCCGGATGCCTGCGCCGGAAAGCGGCGAGCAGCCCGGCCACGTTCACCCCGGCGATGCACTGCTCGGTACCCAGCGACAAGGTGCCGCGCAGCACGCCCTGCACGGCGGCGACCGCCTCGTGCGCTGCCCGCACCCCGGCCAGGATCCGCTCCGCCTCCCGCAGCAGGGCCCGTCCCGCCTCGGTGAGCGTGACCCGGCGGGTGGTGCGCACGAACAGTGGTGTCTGCAACTCCCGCTCCAGCGCGCGGATCGAGGCCGACAGACCGGACTGGGAGACCATCAGCCGCTCGGCCGCCCGGGTGAAGTGCTGGTCCTCGGCGACGGCGACGAAGTGCTGGAGATGGCGCAGTTCCATGATTGTGCAGCCTAGTCGCACAATCCCATCGGATTCTCCTGTTGGACCACTGCCACCAGGTCAGGCCAGAGTGGGTACCGGTTCCACGCACCGGACCACGTGCCTTACCCCTCATGGAGTCGCGTTGTACACCGCACACCCCGACCGCTACGCGGACATGCCCTACCGGCGCACCGGACGCAGCGGCCTGAAGCTGCCGGCGCTGTCGCTCGGACTGTGGCACAACTTCGGCCCGGACCGCCCGGTCGAGACCCAGCGGGCCATCCTGCGCACCGCCTTCGACCTGGGCGTCACCCACTTCGACCTGGCCAACAACTACGGGCCGCCGCCCGGCGCCGCCGAGGTGGCCCTGGGTGAGGCGCTGAAGGACGACTTCGCCGCCTACCGCGACGAGCTGGTGATCTCCACCAAGGCCGGCTATCTGATGTGGCCGGGCCCGTACGGCGAGTGGGGCTCGCGCAAATACCTGCTGTCCTCGCTCGACCAGAGCCTGGAGCGGATGGGCCTGGACTACGTCGACGTCTTCTACTCGCACCGCCCCGACCCGGACACTCCGCTCGAGGAGACGATGGGCGCGCTGCACTCGGCGGTCCAGCAGGGCAAGGCCCTGTACGTCGGCGTCTCCAACTACTCGCCGGAGCAGACCAGGGAGGCGGCCCGCATCCTCGCCGACCTCGGGACCCCGCTGCTGATCCACCAGCCGCGCTACTCGATGCTGGACCGCCGGCCCGAGGAGAGCGGCCTGCTGGACGCGCTGGACGAGTTGCAGGTCGGCTCCATCGCCTACTCGCCGCTGGACCAGGGCCTGCTCACCGCCCGCTACCTGGACGGCATCCCGGAGGGCTCCCGCGCGGCGAGCGACAGCCCCTTCCTGCAGCGCGACGCGGTGACCGCAGATCTGGTCGCCACGCTGCGGGAGCTGGACGGCATCGCGAAGTCCCGCGGCCAGTCGCTGGCGCAGATGGCGCTGGCCTGGGTGCTGCGCGGCGGCCGGGTCACCTCCGCGCTGGTCGGCGCGAGCAGCCCGGAGCAGCTGCGCGACAGCGTTGCGGCCATCGGCAACCTCGACTTCGACGCCGAGGAGCTGGCCCGCATCGACGCGGCGATCAAAGGCTGAGCCATCGGCGAGACGGCTGCGCGGACGGCTGAGGCGACTGTTCAGCGGCCGAGCCGTTCGGTGAGCCGCACGGTCACCGCGTCGCCCTCCTCCTTGCCGATGGCCCGGCGGACGTCGGCCTTGACGGGGAGCTTGTGGGTGCCGTCGCCGAGCGCCATGAAGGAGCTCTCGAAGGGGTGACCGTCGACGGTGCCGCGGACCTTGACCAGTCCGCGGGTGCCGAAGAAGTCGACGGATTCGGGCCAGACCACATAGGTCCAGCCGCCTTTGGCGGGGCTCTTGCGCAGGACGGCGGTGAACTCCGCGTCCACGGCGCTGTGGGTCGTCATGACATCCTCCGGCGGTCGGTGGTCCGACGTGCGGTCGGTGGTCCTAGTGGGCAGACCGCCGGCCGCCGGAGAACTCATCGGTGCCGGCTCAGGCCCCGGCCGGCACCCGGTCCAGGAAGCCGAGCACGGCGCGGATGCGTCCCTCGCCGTCCAGCGTCACCACGTCGGAGCCGGCCACCGGAGCCGAGCCGTCCGTCTCGCTCACCAGCTCCCAGGAGAAGCGGGCCGTGTCGTGGTGCCCGTCCACCGCGCCGGTGAGCCGGAAGACGAACCCTGGGAACTGCTCACGGGCACCGGCGATGAGCGCGGCGATCGCGTCGTGGCCGCGGACGTCGGCGAGCGGGTCGGTGTAGCTGCCGTCGGCCGTCCAGGCGGCGGCGACCGCCTTGGCGCGCGCCTCGGCGTCGGCGGCGTTCCAGGCTTCGAAGTAGCGGGCGACGGCGGAGTCGTAGCGGTCGGTGGGCACGGACATGGTGAATCACCCTCCACGAGGTCGTACGGCGATGTCGTGACCCGGATCGGGGATCGGTGTGATCCGGTGAGACCACCGTGCCCGAGCGCGACGGCGGGGTCGATTACCCGCGAGGTAAGGGGCCGCTGCCAGCGAGGTTGAGGGGGTCGCGGAAGCGGAGCAGAGGGTTTCGGCCAACCAGGACCGTGAATATGCCAGCAGACTGGCCGGAAAGTCATGGTGACAGTGATTCAGCCGTGAACATACTCGAACACGGGCGGTAGTGCACCGCCTACGAGCCGCACCGAAAGCGAGGCCCGGCGCGCGAGCGACCGACGGGGGAGTGGGACGGTGCACGACGAATTCCTGTGCCATGTCACGGCGTACGGCGTCTGCGACGGCCGGCGCATCGGGGTACCACTGGGCACCTACCGGGCGCCCACGCTGGCCCTCGCGCTGTGGTGGCTGCGCGACCGGGCCTCCTGGATCGCCGAGCGGCTGGACCCACGCCCGGAGAGCGAGGCGTTCCCGCCGAGCGCCCTCGTGCCGGTCGCCGACACCGTGCCGGACGTCCCCGCCGTGCTGCGCGCCTGGTGCGCGGACGTGACCCGGCAGGAGCAGGTGGCCGAGGCGCTGGCGACCGGGCGGCTGGTGCGCATCGCCGCCAGCGACGACACCACCGAGTACGAACTGCTCGCCGAGTCGGTCGACGCGCTGCGCATGCAGCGGGCCGCCCCGGTCCTGGTCACCCCGGTCGCCTGACCTGGTCGCCGTCCCCGGCCCTCTTCGCTCGAACGGCGCACAAGGGGATCAATCGGTAGAATCCTGGCATGGTGGAGCGCCCTGCCGCATCGACCGCACCCGAACTCGTGCTGGAGACCGACTCGGGTACCACGGTGATGACCCCCGGCCGTGACTACCATGTCGGCCGCGACCCCCTGTGCGACATCGTCCTCGACGACGCCCGCGTCTCCTGGCACCACGCGGTGCTGCACCCCGACGCCGACCACTGGACGCTCCAGGACGACCACAGCACCAACGGCACCTGGGCCGACGGGCGGCGCGTCCACCAGTGGGGCGTCGGACCCGGCAGCGTCATCCGGTTCGGCAACCCCGCCGACGGCCCGTGTGTCGTCCTGGTCAGCCCGCCGACGGCCGCCCCCGCCCGGCCCTCCGGGGTGTCGATGCCCCCCCTCACCGGCACCTTCCGCCGGCCCACCACCGTGCGGCCGCTGCCCCTGCGCACCGTGCGCATCGGTCGCGCCGCCGACAACGACCTCGTCCTCGACGACCTGGTCGTCTCCCGCCGCCACGCCGAACTGCGCCATCTGCCGGACGGCAGCTACGAGATCGCCGACCTCGGCAGTCACAACGGCACGTTCCTCAACGGCCGCCCGATCGACGTCGCCCCGATCGGGCAGGGCGACATCGTCGGCATCGGCCACTTCGCGTTCAGCCTGGTCGGCGACCAGCTGCAGGAGTACGTCGACACCGGCGAAGTCTCCCTCGACGTGCAGGACCTCACGGTCGCCGTCGACCGCGGCCGCAAGACGCTGCTGGACCACGTCTCCTTCCCGGTCGGCCAGAAGTGCCTGCTCGCCGTCGTCGGCCCGAGCGGGGCCGGCAAGTCCACCCTGCTGGGCGCCCTGACCGGACAACGCCCCGCCGACCACGGCACCGTCCTCTACGACGGCCGCGATCTCTACCGCGACTACGCCGAACTGCGCCAGCGCATCGGCCTCGTGCCGCAGGACGACATCCTGCACCCTCAGCTCACCGTCCGCGCCGCCCTGTCCTACGCCGCCGAACTGCGCTTCCCGCAGGACACCGCCAAGGCCGAGCGGCGCGACCGCGTCGACGAGGTCATCCGCGAACTCGGCCTCGAACAGCGCGCGGGACAGCAGGTGCACAGCCTCTCCGGCGGCCAGCGCAAACGGGTCAGCGTGGCACTGGAGCTGCTGACCAAGCCCTCCCTGCTGTTCCTCGACGAGCCGACCTCCGGACTCGACCCCGGCATGGACCGCTCGGTGATGCACATGCTGCGCGGCCTCGCCGACGATGGCCGCACCGTCATCGTCGTCACCCACAGCGTGCTGAGCCTCGACGTGTGCGACCGGCTGCTCGTTCTCGCCCCCGGCGGCCGGGTCGCCTGGTACGGGCCGCCCGAGGAGGCCCTCGCGTTCTTCGGCTACGAGCAGTGGCCGGAGGCCTTCGAGGCCTTCGAACGCGACCAGGACCGCGACTGGGCGGGCCAGTACCGCACCTCGCCGCAGCACCGCCGCTACGCCGACGCCGGAGCGCAGCCGCGCGTGCCCCGCGAAGGCCCGGTGATCATGGAGCGGCCGTCCGCGCCGCGCAGCTGGGGCGCGCAGCTCGGCACCCTCATCCGCCGCTACACGGCGGCCCTCAGCGCCGACCGCACCTTCCTCGCCATCATGATCGCGCTGCCGTTCGTGATGGGAGCGATGGCCCGCGCCCTCGCCGGGAGCCACCTCACCCGGGACACCGCGATGAACGCGCTGCTCATCCTGTGCGTCGGCGGGGTCCTGACCGGGGCGGCCAACGCGGTGCGCGAACTGGTGAAGGAACGGGTGATCTACCAGCGGGAGAGAGCCGTCGGCCTGTCCAGATCGGCGTACCTGATGTCCAAGGTCGTCGTCCTCGGCACGGTGACGATCCTCCAGGCGGTCGTGCTCACCCTGGTGGCGCTGCTCGGCGTCGACCTGAACGCCCCCGGCGGCAAGGGCGTCCTGCTGCCGCCGCTCGTCGAGATCACCATCGCCGTCGCGCTGCTGGCGTTCACCGCGATGATGCTCGGGCTGCTGGTGTCGGCACTGGTGCGCAAGGAAGAGGTCACCATGCCGCTGCTGGTGCTGCTCGCCATCGTGCAGGTGGTGTTCTGCGGCGCCCTGCTCAAGCTGCACGGCGTGCCCGGTCTGGAGCAGCTGTCCTGGCTGGTGCCCTCGCGGTGGGCGCTCGGCGCGATGGCGGGCACGGTCGGGCTCGGCCGGATCGTGCCCGGCGAGCTGACCTCCGACCCGCTGTTCAAGCACGCGGCGGGCGTGTGGCTGCTGAACATCGCCATGCTGCTCGTGCTGTCGGCGCTCTTCGGCTGGGCCGTGGCCCGGCTGCTGCGGCGCCACGAACCCGTCGTGATGCGGAAGTAGGCACCCGGACGTGACGCGGACGCAGGCACCCGAACCGTCGTGCGGAAGCAGGCGCCCATGACCGCGCCGGTACCCGGCTTCGCGCCCACCCACGTCGTCCCCCAGGGCGGCATGCCGGCCTGGGAGGCTCCCGACCCGGACCGGCCGACGGTCCCGCTGGACGCCCTGCTGCCGGTGCAGCTCGCGGAGCGGCGCGGCGACTGGGCCCACGTGGTGTGCTCCAACGGCTGGTCCGCCTGGGTCGACGGCCGCCTCCTCGTGGCCGTGCCCCAGGACCCGCCACGGGCCGGCGGACCCGCCGCCGCGACGGCCGACCCGCGCCCGCTGCTGGCCGGCGCCGAGGCCGCCCTCGCGCGCTACCGCGGCGCCGTCGAGGACCTGTCGGCCGGTGCCCTGGACGGCGAGACCTTCCGCCGGCGCACGCACGGCACCCGCATCGGTGTCGTCGTCGACGGCGAGGACGTATGGCTGTTCGACGCCGCGCACGAGCGGTGGGTGTACGCCGACGGGACCCGGCTGAGCACCTACGCCGTCGAGGACGCCCCCCGGGCCGAGCGTCCGCCCGCCCGCGCCGCCGAGGGCGCACCCCGGCCGGGCCCCTCGCCCGACCACGCCCCCACCCGCGTGGTGAGAACCGATGAGCCGTGACACCAGCCTGTTCTCCGGCCGCCCCGCCGACCTGATCGGCCGCCAGGTCGCGGGCTACCGCATCGAGCAGGAGATCGGCCGCGGCGGCATGGCCGTCGTCTACCGCGCCCACGACCTGCGTCTGGATCGCACCGTCGCGCTGAAGCTGCTCGCGCCGGAGCTCGCCCGCAACGACACCTTCCGGGGGCGCTTCGTGCACGAGTCCCGGGTGGCCGCCGCGATCGACCACCCGCACATCGTGCCGGTCTTCGAGGCCGGCGAGACCGACGGCGTGCTGTACATCGCCATGCGCTACGTCGCCGGCAGCGACCTGCGCCATCTCCTCGACCGGCAGGGCCCGATGCCGCTCGCGACCGCCGCACGCATCGCCACCCAGGTGGCCTCCGCACTCGACGCCGCGCACGAGCACGGTCTGGTCCACCGGGACGTCAAACCCGGCAACATCCTCGTCGCGCGCGGCACCGACAGCGACCATCCCGAGCACGCGTACCTCACCGACTTCGGCCTGACGAAGAAGTCGCTGTCCCTGACCGGCTTCACCACGGTCGGCCAGTTCGTCGGCACCCTCGACTACGTGGCCCCGGAGCAGATCTCCGGCCGCCCGGTCGACGGCCGCTGCGACGTCTACGGCTTCGCGTGCGTCGTCCACGAGACCCTCGCCGGCCGCCCGCCGTTCTGCCGGGACGACGACATGGCCCTGCTGTGGGCCCACCAGTACGACGACCCGCCCCCGCTCACCGAGGCCCGGCCCGACCTGCCGGCGGCCGTCGACACCGTGTTCGCCCGGGCCCTGGCCAAGAGCCCCGACGAGCGCCACCCGACCTGCCTCGCCTTCGTCGCCGACCTGCGCGCGGCGGCGGCGGGAGGCGCGGCCGGCGGCCACCCGCCCACGGAGGTGGACCTCAGCGTCGTACCGCCTGAGCACGGTGGTCCGAAGGCGCCACCACGCTGGGCACGGCCCGTCTTCGGGCCTTAGGGGCGGGGCACGACTTCGGCGACCGGCGTCGGGGGAGGGGGCCCTCTCCGGCGCGTGGCGTCAGGGGCGGGGACCGCGACGGCGCACCCGGACGGCCGCCAGCGCGCCGAGGAAGCCGGCCACCAGACCCCACAGCAGGGCCCAGCCCACCGCCGTCCACACCTCGGGCGTCAGGAACAGCTTGCCGGACAGCCCCCCGCCCAGGTCACCGATGCCCATCAAGGACAGGCCGTAGTGGGCGGAGATGCGGCCGACCAGGCAGATCATCAGGACCGTCAGGGCCAGCGCGATCGCCAGGTGCACCGCGTGCTGCCACAGCCGGACCCGGGCGGGGGAGCGCACCGCCATCACGAACGCCGCCCCGAGCACCAGCACGGCAGCCGCGACCAGCAGCCACCACGCCTTCCCGTCGCGCTCGGTGAGGGTGTGCAGGTTCAGCGTGGAGACGTCCGGCGTGCGCAGCACCTCGTCCAGCAGGTGCGGCATCGGCAGCCCGAACGGCCCGTCGACCCGGCCGTGCCAGGTGGCGCCCAGACCGAGGGTGAACGCCAGCCAGACCACGTTCGGCAGGCCCAGCAGGATCACCGCGAAGGTCTCCGCCGCATGGCCGCGCGACGCGGCGACGACCAGCCCCACGACCACGCCCGCCGCGACGCAGGTCAGCAGCAGCGCGACCATCGCGTACGCCGCCGGGCGCACCGAGTCCGCGAACCGCACGACGCGCGGCGGCAGCGGCGCCCCGCGGGCCACCAGCAGCGCGAGCGCCAGCACCCCGGCCAGCCACAGCAGACCGAACAGCACGGTCAGCGGCACGTCCGTGGTGAAGCCGACCTCGGGCCTGATGCCGAAGATCTCGCCCAGATCGCTGAGCGTGTCGTTGCCGAGCGGGATCGCGAAGGTGTGCCGGGCGGCGAAGGCCAGCCCGATCAGCCCGAGCAGCCACAGCAGTGCGATGCGTCCCGCCCAGCCCGCCAGCTCGGTTCCACCCGCCACCGCGCGGTGACGCAGCGGCCGCAGAAAGCCCCCCGCCACGACGAGCGCGCCGGCCAGGGTCACCGACAGCGGCATCACGGTCACCCCCGCGCCGGTGTCGGCGAGCGCGCCGGCGCCCCCGGTCACCTCGACCGAGCCACCTACGGCCGTGACGAGGGTCGCCGCCACCACCCGCCAGAACCCGCCGTCCGGCAGGTCGGCGGCACCGGCCGCCCACAGCCCGAGCGCCGCCGTCACTCCCATGGCGACAAGACCGGACAACACCGTGGCCAGGGCCTGGATCCAGCCGTGCCGTGCGACGGCAGGGGCGGATGTGGTTCGCGGGCTCACACCGACACGCTATGCAGGGGGTGCCCCGCCCGCGCGCCGGGAGAGCCGTCCGCGTCCGCTCGCGGCCCCACCGCAAGCCGGATGACAATGAGGACGGTGTGGAGAAAAGCGGTATGCAGGAGCGGAAATGCCGCAAAGAACCCACCCGGGAAGAGGAGCCTGTGAGCGTCGAACCACCCTCCTCGGGCCGCCCGCCCGGTCCGCCCGGTCCCTCCGGCCGCCCGACCGGCCCTCCCTCCGGCCCGCTCTCCGGTCCCGGGGGCCACGGCGGGCCGCCGTCCGGTCCTCCCCCCTCGCAGCCCACCGGCGGCTCGTCCCAGGCGCCCGAGCCGCGCCGCCCCTGGTGGAGGTCCGCTCCCCGCGTCGCCGTGCTCACCGCGGTGATCGTCGCGGCGGTGGTCGTCGCCGTCGTCCTCGGCCGCTCCGGCGGATCCGGCGGCTCCGGCGGCTCGGCCGGCGGCGGCGAGGTGTTCCTCCAGGCGGCCGGGAAGACCGGCCCCGACCCGTTCACACCGTCCACCGCGACCGACAGCTCGGCGCCGCCCGTCTTTGCCGCCCCCGCCACCGCGTCGGCCCCCGTGAACGCGGTCCGTGGCGTCGACGGCTCGGCACCCGGCCTCTACGGCGGCACCCGCACGGTCTCCAGTTGTGACGTCGAACGCCAGATCCGCTATCTGACGGCGGCGCCCGAGAAGAACCGCGCCTTCGCCGCCGTCGCCGGCGTCCGGGCCGACCAGGTACCCGCCTACCTGCGTTCCCTGACCCCCGTCCAGCTGCGCATGGACACCCGCGTCACCAACCACGGCTACCGCGACGGCGCCGCCACCAGCTACCAGGCCGTCCTCCAGGCAGGCACCGCCGTCCTCATCGACGACCACGGCACACCCAGCGTGCGCTGCGCCTGCGGCAACCCGCTCACCCCGCCGGTCGCCCAGCAGGGCACCGTCACCCGCAAGGGCGACTCCTGGCCGTCGTACCGCTCCTCCGACGTGGTCGCGGTCGCCCCCAGCACCCGGGTCATCACCGTCTTCGTCCTCTACGACCCCGACCACCACACCTGGATCGCCCGGCACCGCGGCGACACCGGCGGCCACGACCGCAAGACCCACCCGCCCGCCTCGCCGACCCCCTCGTCGAGCGTGTCCACGTCCGTCGGCCCCACCCACCCGGTGCCGGAGACGTCCAGCGCGTCCTCGTCGGTCCCGGCCCCGCCGTCCTCCGAGCCGCCATCTTCGGAGTCGTCCGGTTCCGCACCCCCCACCTTGTCGCCGCCCACCTCTCAGCCGCCCGCGCCCGAGCCGCCCCCGCCCGCGTCAGCGTCCGGCGAGTCGCCGGCGTCGGGCTGAACCGCGTGTGACCGAAACCGCTCGGTGCGGCGGCCCGGGCGGGGAGTGCGCGGCGAGACTCGGGGTACGAGCACAGGTGCAGCAACGTCCGGCCATACCGGCTTCCTAGAGAGACACGCATGACCGATTACTTGGGCGGGGAAGTGATACCGACGGGTTTCGACGTACCCGTGGAGCCCCTGAGGCGGGCCACCCACTACACCGGCGAGCCCGGAAGCATCGCCGAGGCGCGCGGCTTCACCGCGCAGTTCGTCGAGCAGCTGCGCACGGAGTGGTGCGCCGAGATCGGCGGCCGCGCCGAGGAAGCCCTGCTGCTCGTCGTCAGCGAACTCGTCACCAACGCCGAACGGCACAGCAACGGCCCCTACATCCTGGAGCTGGAGGGCACGGACGCCGCGGTCACGGTGTCCGTCTACGACAGCAGCGCCGCTCTGCCGATGCGTTTCCCGCGCGATCCCGAGCGGGTCGGCCGCCACGGTCTGGAGATCGTCCACGCACTGGCGGCGCAGGTCACCGCCGAACGTGTCCCCGTCGGCAAGCGGGTGAGCGCCCTGCTGCGCCTGCACTCGCAGTGAGCGGGCCGCGCACCCTCCTCCCGGAAGGCGCCGCCGGCCCGCTCCCGGCCGCGCTCAGGCGCAGCCCAGTTCACCCAGCATGCCCTCACGCAGTCGCAGGATGATCCGCTTGATCAGCCGGGACACGTGCATCTGCGAGCAGCCGAGCCGTTCCCCGATCTCCGCCTGCGTGGCCTCCTCGACGAACCGCATGTGCAGGATCTGCCGGTCGCGTTCGCCCAGTTCGGCCATCAGCGGGGCCAGTGACTGGAAGTCCTCCACGAGCCGCAGCCCTTCCTCCTCCACGCCGATGAAGTCGGCGAGCACGGCCTCGCCGTGCTCGGGGCCGTCGCCGGTGAGGGCGGCGTCCAGCGAGGAGGAGTTGTAGCCGTTTGCGGCGATCTGCGCCTCGACGACCTCCTTCTCGGAGATGTTCATCAGCGTCGCCAGCTCGGCGACCGTCGGCTCCCGGTCGAGCCGGCTCGCCAGCTCGTCGCGGGCCTTGGCCAGTTCGACGCGCAGCTCCTGAAGCCGCCGCGGCACGTGCACGGCCCAGGTCGTGTCACGGAAGAACCGCTTGATCTCACCGACGATGTAGGGCAGCGCGAACGACGTGAACTCCACCTCGCGCGCCAGCTCGAACCGGTCGATCGCCTTGATCAGGCCGATCATGCCGGTCTGGACGATGTCCTCCATGTCGTCGCCGCGCCCGCGGAAGCGGCCGGCCGCGAAGCGGACGAGGGACATGTTCATCTCGATGAGGGTGTTGCGCGCGTACTGGTATTCGTGCGTCCCCTCCTCGAGCTCCGCCAGGCGTCGGAAGAACTGTCGGGACAGCTGCCGCGCGTCCCGCGGGGCGATCGTCCGCGGGTCCTCGACTCCCGGCAGCGGGCTCTCACCCGTGCTGGTTCCGGCAGCCTTCGCGGCGACCTGTGCCTCCGACCGGATCACGGCGGTGGACATCGGCTTTCCCTCCCACGGAAGTACGGTGCGGCGTGTTGCGCTGCCCCTCCGCCTACCCGGAGTCGTCCAGGGCATGCCCCCCAATCTGCGGAAGCGGCCGAAAACCGTCCTGCGCGCGGGAAGGGACGACTTCACCCAGGGCAGAACGCCGATCCCTTCCCCTCGCCAACACGGCTTCTAGGCTGGGCAGATGAGCACTCAGACATCGAACGAAGCCCGTGTGAACGAAGCCGTCGTGCACGAGTCCCGCGCGAAGGAGTTCCGCGTGAACGAAGCCCGCGTCATCCCGCTGCGCCCCCCGGCCGCCCGTCCGGAGCGCCGCCCCGCGGCGAAGGAGCCCCTGTGGCGGGACCTGGTCGGCGATGTGCTGCGCCGCGAACGCCAGGCCCAGGAGCGCACCCTCAAGGACGTCTCCGAGACCGCCCGGATCTCCATGCCGTATCTGTCGGAGGTGGAACGGGGCCGCAAGGAGGCATCCTCGGAGGTCCTCGCGGCCGCCGCCCACGCCCTCGGCCTGAGCCTCGGCGACCTGCTGGCGCGCGCCCAGACGGAACTCGTCCGCATCACCGCCCGGACCACGCACCGCAACCGCGGCACGACCACGAACACCGCGTCGCACAACGGCCTGTGCCTGGCCGCCTGAGCGCGGCGCCACCTCTCACAGTCCGGCTTGGCGCCTGCTCAGCACCCGGTCGGCCAGCCCGTAGGCGACCGCCTCCTGCGCGGTGAACACCTTGTCCCGGTCCATGTCCGCGCGCAGTGTGGCGATGTCGTGCCGGGTGTGCCGGGACAGCACCTCCTCCACCTGGGAGCGGATCCGTACCATCTCCTGGGCCTGCAGGGCCAGATCGGACACGGTCCCCTGCCGGCCCCCGGACGCGGGCTGGCCGAGCAGCACGCGCGCGTGCTCCAGCACGAACCGCCGCCCCGCGTCCCCTCCTGCCAGCAGCACGGCCGCCGTGGAGGCCGCCTGGCCGACGCAGAACGTGGAGATCGGCGCCTGCACGAACGTCATCGTGTCGTAGATCGCCATCAGCGAAGTGAACGAACCGCCGGGGGAGTTGAGGTAGATCGCGATCTCCTGCTCGGGTGCCGCCGACTCCAGGTGGAGCAGCTGCGCAATGACGACGTTGGCCACACCGTCGTCGATCTCGGTGCCGAGGAAGATGATCCGCTCGTTCAGCAGCCGGCTGAAGACGTCGAAGGACCGTTCGCCCTGCGGGGTGCGCTCGATGACGTTCGGAATCGTGTACGTGCCCATGCTCACAGCCCCATCCGTCGCCTGGAGGCCGCCGGGCGCACGTCCGTGAAGGACTCCACGACCCGGTCGACCATGCCGTACTCCCTGGCCTCCTCCGCCGTGAACCAGCGGTCCCGGTCGCCGTCCCTGGAGATGGTCTCCGGGCTCTGGCCGGTGTGCTCGGCGGTGATCCGCTCGATGGTCCGCTTGGTGAACTCCAGGTTCTCCGCCTGGATCTCGATGTCCGCGGTGGTGCCGCCGATGCCCGCGGACGGCTGGTGCATCATGATCCGCGCGTTGGGCAGGGCGTACCGCTTGCCGGGGGCGCCGACGCTGAGCAGGAACTGGCCCATGCTCGCGGCGAATCCCATGGCCAGCGTCGAGACGTCGTTCGGGATGAGCCGCATGGTGTCGTAGATCGCGAGGCCGGCGTGCACCGAGCCGCCGGGGGAGTTGATGAACAGGCTGATGTCGGTGTGCGGGTCCTCCGCCGACAGGATGAGCAGCTGGGCGCAGACCCGGTTGGCGGAGACCTCGTCGACCTGGCTGCCGAGCAGCACGATCCGCTGCCCGAGCAGCTGGGCCGCGAGCTGGTCGTCGAAACGGGTCGGCGGGGTGTCGCCCTCCTCGGCGCGTGGTGCGAGGGCGGTGAACGGAGTCATGGGAGCTCCCGTCGGTTCAGGGATCGGCTTCGACTCCACTGTCGGCTCCGGCCCGCGCACCGGGGAGGTTTCTCTGCCCGCGGCAGATTCGCCACGGGCAGAGCCCGCCGTCAGCCCTTCTCGCGCAGCTGCCGGAAGAACGCCCGTACGTCTGCGACCAGCAGGTCCGGCTCCTCCATCGCCGCGAAGTGGCCACCGCGGTCGAACTCGGTCCAGCGCACCAGGTTCTCCGTGCGCTCCGCACGGTGCCGCAGCGGGATCTGGATCTCCTTCGGGAACAGCGCGAGCGCGGTGGGCACGGTGGACGGCTCCTGCGGGGCGGCGGCACGGCCGGTGCTGTGGGCGCGCTCGTAGTAGATCCGCGCGGACGAGCCGGCCGTCGCCGTCAGCCAGTACAGCATCACGTTCGTCAGCAGCCGGTCCCGGTCCACGGCCTCCTCCGGCAGCTCCTCGCAATCCGTCCACTCCCGGAACTTCTCGACGATCCAGGCGAGTTGCCCGACCGGAGAGTCCGTCAGCGCGTAGGCCAGCGTCTGCGGCTTCGTCGCCTGCAGCGCCGCGTAACCGCTGCCCTCACGGAACCACTGCTCCCAGCTGTGCCAGGACCGCAGCGCCTCCTGCCGTTCCCCGGGGCTCAGCGCCGCGAGCTCCTGTTCGGTCGGCTCGGTGAGCTGCTGGGCGCCCGGCAGCAGATTGAGATGGACGCCGATGACCCGGCCGGGGTGCGCGCGGCCCAGTTCCCGGGAGATGGCCGCGCCCCAGTCGCCGCCCTGGACCCCGAACCGCTCGTAGCCGAGCCGGGTCATCAGCTCCGCCCACGCGTCGGCGACCCGGCCCGCCTCCCAGCCCGGCTCGGTGGTCGGCCCGGACAGCCCGAACCCCACAATGCCCGGTACGACGACGTGGAAGGCGTCGGCGGCATCGCCGCCGTGCGCCACCGGGTCCGCCAGCGGTCCCACGACGTCGAGGAACTCCACGATGGAGCCGGGCCAGCCGTGCGTGAGGATCAGCGGGGTGGCGTCCGGCTCGGGGGAGCGGACGTGGGCGAAGTGCACGTGCTGCCCGTCGAGGGTGGTGGTGAACTGCGGCCACTCGTTCAGCCTGGCCTCCGCGGCCCGCCAGTCGTAGGTGTGCCGCCAGTGGTGGACGAGGTCGCGCAGGTAGCCGACGGGGACCCCGTACGCCCAGCCGGTGCCCGGGAGCTGGTCCGGCCAGCGGGTGCGGTCGAGGCGGTCGTGGAGGTCGTCGAGGTCGCTCTGCGGGATGTCGAGACGGAAGGGACGGATGCCGGTGTCCGCGGCGGATGACGTCATGGCCCGGATGCTAGGTGACCTCGGTCAAGAGGCCGTACGGATTAACGGCTGCCCGTGGCCGATGAGTTTCGCCGCCCCGGCCGGTCGACACTGGTGACCGCGTTCCGCGCCGCTTGGCGCCTTCAGGAGGTGTCGCATGACCACCGACGGATTCACCACGTGTCTCTGGTTCGACGGCCAGGCCGAGGAGGCCGCGCACTACTACGTGTCGATCTTCAAGAACTCCAGTATCGGCCGGATCGGCCGCTACACCGAGGCCGGGCCGGGCCCCGCCGGCTCGGTGATCGCCGTCGACTTCACGGCCAACGGCCAGAAGTTCGTCGCCCTCAACGGCGGTCCGCAGTTCACGTTCAGCGAGGCGATCTCCTTCCAGATCTACTGCGACAGCCAGGAGGAGGTCGACCACTACTGGACCAAGCTCACCGACAACGGCGGCGAGCCGGGACCCTGCGGCTGGCTGAAGGACAAGTACGGGGTGTCCTGGCAGGTCATCCCGAACGGGCTGATCGACATGATCAGCGACCCGGACCAGGAGAAGGCGGCCCGGACGATGCGGGCCATGATGGCCATGGGCAAGCTCGACAAGGCCGCGCTCGAGAGGGCCTACGCCGGGCAGGAGTGAGGCGGCGGGGGCGCCCGCTGTCCACAGCCGGCGCCCCCGCCCGGCGGCGCTCGGCAGGCAGGGGAAGCCGCCGTGGCCGCAGGCGCTCAGAACAGGTCGTTCACCAGCACGGCCGCACCGTCGAACCGTCCCGCCTTCAGATCCGCGAGCGCCTGCGGCGCCCGGGACATCGGATACGGGTGGGTCGTCGCCCGCACCCCGTGGAGCGCGGCCAGCGCGAGGAACTCCCGCCCGTCCTCGCGGGTGCTGGAGGTGACACTGCGCACCTCCTTCTCGTAGAAGAGGTCGCTCTCGTACCGCAGCGCCGGTACGTCGCTCAGATGGATCCCGGCGATCGACAGCACCCCGCCCCGGTCCAGCGCCCGCAGCGCGACCGGCACCAGCTCGCCCGCCGGCGCGAAGAGGATCGCGCTGTCCAACGGCTCCGGCGGCCCCTCGGCGAGGTCACCGGCCGACGCGCAGCCGAGCGCCAGCGCCAGCCGCCGCGCCGCCGCACCCCGGGTCAGGACGTGCACCCGGGCGCCCTCGGCGAGCGCGAGCTGCGCGCACAGATGGGCGCTGCCGCCGAAGCCGTACAGCCCGAGCCGTCCGCCCCGCGGCAGCGCCGCCCGGCGCAGCGCCCGGTATCCGATGATCCCCGCGCACAGCAGGGGAGCGAGCGCCACGTCGTTCACCTCGCCGGGCAGCCGGTGGGCGAACGCGGCCGGCACCGTCGTGTACGCGGCGTACCCGCCGTCCGCGTCCCAGCCGGTGTACCGGGAGGCGGGGCACAGGTTCTCGGCGCCCCGCGCGCAGTACGCACACGCCCCACAGGTGCGGCGCAGCCATGCCACCCCGACCCGCTCACCCACCGCGAAGCCGTGCACCGCCCCGCCGAGTGCGGCGACCGTGCCGACCACCTCGTGCCCGGGCGTCACGCCTGCCCGGCGCACCGGCAGATCGCCCTCGACGACATGGAGATCGGTGCGGCACACCCCGCAGGCCCGCACCCGCACCAGCAACTCGTCGTCCCCGGGCACCGGCACCGGCCTGTCCACCAGCCGCAGCGGTCCGCGCGCCGGCGGGCCCGGCGCGCGGACCGACCACGCGCGCATCGTCGTCCCGCCGGCCATGGTGTGCTCCCGGTCGTCGCACCCCCTCCTGACCAGTCTGTGCCGGGGCCGGCCGCTCGGCGCGCGTCGGGGGCGGGGGATGGCTAGCGTGAGGAACCGTGACAATCCCCACCGAACGGGAAGAGGGCCGCGATCATGGCCGTACCACCTGAGGGAACCCCCTGCTGGGCCGACGCGATGTTCTCCGACGTGGAGGCAGCCAAGAGCTTCTACGGCGACGTCCTCGGCTGGACCTTCGGCGAGGCGTCGTCGGAGTACGGCAACTACACCCAGGCCTACGCCGACGGCAAGGCCGTCGCCGCGGTGGTCCCGCCGATGCCGGGGCAGGAAGGCCAGTCCGCGTGGTGCCTGTACCTCGCCTCGCCGGACGCCGCCGCGACCGCCGCGAAGGTCCGCGAGCACGGCGGCGAGGTGCTGATGGAGCCGATGCAGGTCGGCGACTTCGGCACCATGGTCCTCGCGCGCGAGCCCGGCGGCGCCGTGTTCGGCGTGTGGCAGGGCGGCACGCACGAGGGCTTCGAGGCGGCGCCGCAGCAGCCCGGCGCGTACTGCTGGGCGGAGGTGTTCACCCGGGACCCGGACAAGACCGACGCCTTCCTGACGGCGGTCTTCCCTTACCGGGCCAAGCAGTTGCAGGACGACGCGGTCGACTTCCGGATGTTCGACGTCGGGGAGGACACCGTCCTCGGCCGGATGAGGATGGGCGAGGAGTTCCCGCCCGAGATCCCGTCGTACATCAACGTCTACTTCACGGTGAGCAACTGCGACGAGGCCGTCGAGAAGGCCACCAAGCGCGGCGGTGTGCTGCGCTTCGGCCCGATGGACAGCCCCTTCGGACGCTTCGCCGCGCTGAGCGACCCGCAGGGAGCCGCCTTCTCGGTGATCGACATCACCACCACGGCAGGCGAGATGCCGCAGACCGCGGACGTCTCCTAGCCACGGGGAGACCGCGGGCCGGCGCATGGCATGATCGGGCGCATGCGTGAGCGAGTGGTGGCGGCCTGCGACGGGGCGTCGAAGGGGAACCCCGGACCGGCGGCCTGGGCCTGGGTGGTGGCCGACGACGCGGAGGTCCCGGCCCGCTGGGAAGCGGGGCCGCTCGGACGGGCCACCAACAACGTGGCCGAACTGACCGCGCTGGAGCGGCTGCTCGCCGCCACCGACCCGGGCGTGCCGCTGGAGGTCCGCATGGACTCCCAGTACGCCATGAAAGCCGTCACCACCTGGCTGCCCGGCTGGAAGCGCAACGGCTGGAAGACCGCGGCCGGCAAGCCCGTCGCCAACCAGGAACTGGTCGTGCGCATCGACGAGCTGCTGAGCGGCCGCGAGGTCGAGTTCCGCTACGTGCCCGCGCACCAGGTCGACGGCGACCCGCTCAACGACTTCGCCGACCGGGCGGCGAGCCAGGCGGCGAGCGTCCAGGAGGCCGCGGGCAGCGCCCTCGGCTCGCCGGAGCCGCCGGCCGCGCCGGACACGCCGTCCGCCGGAGGCCCGCGCCGGCGCACCGGCGGAGGCAAGCCCGCCCGGGCGGCCAAGGGCTCGTCGTCGACGCGCACGATCAAGGCGAAGTTCCCGGGCCGCTGTGTGTGCGGCCGTGCCTACGCGGCCGGCGAGCAGATCGCGAAGAACGCCCAGGGCTGGGGCCACCCCGAGTGCCGGGAGGCGGCCGCGGGCTGACGGGCGGCGGCCGGGCGGCCGTCGGCTCACGCTCACCGGACAGGCGGGACGGCGTAAAACCGACCTTCTCGGCTGCTACCCTGCGCTGTCGAACGACTGCGTCGGGTAATTCAAGAGGTGCGCGTGAAGGTCGCCTGCATCGGCGGCGGGCCCGCCGGGCTCTATCTGTCGATCCTGCTCAAGCGGCAGGACCCCGCCCACGACATCACCGTCCACGAGCGCAACCCGGAGGGTTCCACCTACGGCTGGGGCGTGACCTACTGGCGGGGACTGCTCGACCAGCTCCACGCGCACGACCCCGAGTCCGCGCGCGCCGTCGAGGCCGCATCCGTGCGCTGGAACGAGGGCGTCGCCCATGTCCGCGACCGGCTGACCAGGCAACCCGGCGACGAGGGCCACGGCATCGGCCGCCACCGGTTCCTGCGCATCCTCGCCGACCGCGCCCGCGACCTCGGCGTACGACTGGAGTTCGAGTCCGAGGTCCGCGCCGACGACCTGCCCGACGCCGACCTCGTGGTGGCGGCCGACGGCGTCCACAGCGCCCTGCGCACCCGCCACGCCGGCCACTTCGGGTCACACCTCACGCCGGGCCGCAACCGCTACGTCTGGCTCGGCACCACCCGCGTCTTCGACTCCTTCACCTTCGCCTTCGTCGAGACCGCGCACGGCTGGATCTGGTGCTACGGCTACCCCTACGGTCCTGACCACAGCACCTGCGTCATCGAGTGCGCCCCGGAGACCTTCACCGGAATCGGCCTCGACCGGTGCGGCGAACCCGACCGGCTCGCCCTGCTGGAGGACCTCTTCGCGCGGATCCTGGACGGCCACCGGCTCATCGGGCGCCCCGCGGGCGAGGGCGGCAGCCCGTGGACGACGTTCCGCACCCTCACCAACCGCACCTGGCACCGCGGCAACCTCGTCCTGCTCGGCGACGCCGCGCACACCACCCACTACTCCATCGGCGCCGGCACCACCCTCGCCCTGGAGGACGCCATCGCCCTCGCCGGCGCCCTGCGCGAGCACGCGGCCCTGCCGCAGGCGCTCGCCGCCTACCAACGCGCACGTTTGACAGCCCTGCTGCCCGCCCAGAGCGCGGCCCGCTACAGCGCCCGCTGGTACGAGGAGCTGCCCCGCTATCTCCAGCTGCCGCCGGAGCAGATGTTCGCCCTGCTCGGCCAGCGTCACTCGCCGCTGCTGCCGTACGTCCCGCCCCAGCTCTACTACCGCCTCGACAAAGCGGCCGGACAGCTCGACGCGCTGCGCCGCCTCAAGCGCTGGCTCGGCCCGAGGCTCGCCCGGAGCGTGCACGCGCGAGAGCTGGCGGCACGCCGCCCGGAGGACTGAGAAACACCCCGGGGCAGCGCGGCGACGAAGGGAAAACCTCGGAAAAGAAGGAGGGTGAATTCCCATTCACCGGCTAGGGTGAATGGGAATTCACCCTCTTGGTTTCCTGGCCCGTCCCCGGCCGCTGGAGTGCTCATGGCGTCGCCCGTACCGATATCCCGGCCGAACGGTCCGCGGGACCGGCTCACCATCCCCGTGCTCGCCTGCGGCGGCATCCTCATGGCCGTCATGCAGACCGTGGTCGTGCCGCTGCTGCCCGACCTGCCCCGGCTGACCGGCGCCTCGGCCGGCGCGGTGTCCTGGACGGTGACGGCGACCCTGCTGTCCGGCGCGGTCCTCACCCCGGTGCTCGGGCGGGCCGGCGACATGTACGGCAAACGGCGCGTGCTGACGGCGGCACTCGCCCTGATGACCGTCGGCTCGGTCATGTGCGCGCTGTCCTCCGACATCGGTGTGCTGATCACCGCCCGCGCCCTCCAGGGCGCCGCCGCCTCCGTCGTCCCGCTGTCCATCAGCATCCTGCGCGACGAACTGCCGCCCGAGCGCCGCGGCTCCGCGGTCGCCCTGATGAGCTCCACCGTCGGCATCGGGGCCGCACTCGGACTTCCGCTGGCCGCGCTCGTCATCCAGTACGCCGACTGGCACACCATGTTCTGGCTGACCAGCGCCCTCGGCGCGGCAGGTGTCACGGCGGTGTGGTGGGCGGTGAAGGAGTCGCCGGTGCGCGAGCCGGGCCGCTTCGACGCCCTCGGCGCGCTCGGGCTGGCCGCCGGCCTGGTCTGCCTGCTGCTCGGCGTGTCCCAGGGCGGGCAGTGGGGCTGGGGCAGCGCGCGGATCACCGGGCTGTTCGCCGGGGCGGTCGTCGTCCTCGCGCTGTGGTGGTGGCACCAGCTGCGCAGCACCCGACCGCTGGTCGACCTGCGGCTCGCCGTGCGCCCGCGCGTGGGCCTGTCCCACGTGGCCGCCCTGCTCACGGGCTTCGCCTTCTACGCCAACTCCCTGGTCACCGCCCAGCTGGTGCAGGCGCCCAAGGCCACCGGGTACGGGCTGCAGCTGTCGATCGTCGCCACCGGCCTGTGCCTGCTGCCCGGCGGTGTGACCATGCTGCTGCTGTCGCCCGTCTCGGCCCGCATCTCCGCCGCGCGCGGCCCCCGTGTCACCCTCGCGCTCGGCGCCGCCGTCATCGCCTGCGGCTACGCGGTGCGTATCGCCGACAGCCGGGACCTGTGGATGATCATCCTCGGCGCGACGGTCGTCGCGACCGGCACCACGCTCGCCTACTCGGCGCTGCCGACCCTGATCCTGCGCGCCGTGCCGGCCGGGCAGACCGCCTCCGCCAACGGCGTCAACGTCCTGATGCGCACGATCGGCCAGGCCGTCTCCAGCGCCGCAGTGGCCGCCGTCCTCGTCCACCACAGCAGCCCGGTCGCCGGGTCGCCGGTGCCGACCCTGCACGGTTACCTGCTCGCCTTCGCCATGGCCGGCGCCGTCGCCCTCGCGGCCTGCGCTGCGGCCCTCACCATTCCGGGCGACGCGGCGTCCGGTGCCTCCCGCCGCGCCCGCGGCGGGACCCGGGCCGACCGGGACCGGGCACCGGCGGGAACATGAGGGATGTGAGCACCTCCTCCCGCGCGACGGCGGCGGACTCCGCCGCCGCCGCCCCGTCCGCCCCGCCCCAGCCCGGGGCCGCCGCCCGGCGTGATGCCGAAGCGACCCGAGCGGCCATCCTGAAGGCCGCCCGCCACCTGCTGGCCCGCCACGCGCACGCCGACATCACGCTGAAGGCGGTCGCGGAGCGAGCCGGGGTGAGCGCCCCGCTGATCCTGAAGTACTTCGGGAACAAGGACGCCCTCTTCGCCCGGGTGATGTCCTTCGCCGACGACGCCGAGGCGCTGCTGGCCGCCCCGCTCGACGACCTCGGCCGGCACATGGTGCGGCACGTCGTCGTCAGCCAGCGCGAGCAGGGCGCCGACCCGATCCTGCGCATCGTCTTCGCCCCGCTGCACGGCGAGCACGGCGACGTGCTGCGGGCGAACTTCCGCAGCCAGGTCACCGCGCGGCTCGCCGCCCGGCTGAGCGGACCCGACGCCGCCCTGCGCGCCGAACTCGCCGTGGCCGCTCTGCTCGGCCTGGGCGTGATGGCCGGCATCGCCCGCGGCGACGAGGTACGCGCCCTGCCGGTCGACGACCTGGCCGCCCGGTACGGCCCGACGATCCAGGCTCACCTCACGCCGCCCGTTCCGGCGGCGTCCGCCGCCCGGTGACACACTGGCGCCATGGAAGAGCGCGAATTCCCCAGGTCCGGTCAGCACGCGTCGGTCATCGGTCTCGGCACCTGGCAACTGGGCGCCGACTGGGGCGACGTCGACGACAAGGAAGCCCTGACGGTGCTCGAGGCGGCCGCCGAGTCCGGTGTGACCTTCTTCGACACCGCCGACGTCTACGGCGACGGCCGCAGCGAGTCCACCATCGCCACGTTCCTCAGCAGCCGCCCCGACCTGCACGTGGAGGTCGCCACGAAGATGGGCCGCCGCGTCGAGCAGATCCCGCAGAACTACGTCCTGGACAACTTCCGGGCCTGGAACGACCGTTCCCGCCGCAACCTCGGCGTCGACCGCATCGACCTGGTGCAGCTGCACTGCCCGCCCACGCCCGTCTACTCCTCCGACGAGGTCTTCGACGCCCTCGACACCCTGGTCGAGGAGGAGCGCATCGCCGCGTACGGCGTCAGCGTGGAGACCTGCGCCGAGGCGCTGACCGCGATCGCCCGGCCGAACGTGGCGAGCGTGCAGATCATCCTGAACCCGTTCCGTATGAAACCCCTGCGCGAGGTGCTCCCGGCCGCCCGGGAGGCCGGCGTCGGCATCATCGCCCGGGTGCCGCTCGCCTCCGGTCTGCTGTCGGGCAAGTACACCAAGGACACGGTGTTCCCGGCCGACGACCACCGCACGTTCAACCGGCACGGCGAGTCCTTCGACCAGGGCGAGACCTTCTCCGGCGTCGACTACGCGACCGGTGTGGAGGCCGCCGCCGAGTTCGCCGCGCTCGCCCCCGAGGGATACACCCCGGCCCAGCTCGCCCTGCGCTGGATCGTCCAGCAGCCGGGCGTCACCACGGTGATCCCCGGAGCCCGTTCGCCCGAGCAGGCCCGCGCCAACGCGGCCGCCGCCCGGCTGCCGGAGCTGCCGCCGCAGACCCTCGCGGCGATCCGCGACCTGTACGACCGCCGGATCCGGGAGCAGGTCGAGCACCGCTGGTAGGTCCCGGTCCGGGCCGGACCGGGCAGGAACACCGCTTTACGGGGTACTCGCGTCGGAGACGACGTTCGGGTTCTCAGCGGGAGGAATGGTGGCGGTCGCCGAAGAGGGGCCGGTCCGGCGCCGGGGGCGCAACGAGACCGAGGAGGAGCGGGCCGACCGGATGTGGGGCGAGCTCATCCAGGAGGTGCGGGTCGCGCAGACCGGCGTGCAGATCCTCTTCGGCTTCCTGCTGACCGTGGTGTTCACGCCCAAGTACGCCCAGCTGGAAAGCACCGATCAGGCCATCTACATCGTCACGGTGGTCCTGGGCGCGTGCGCGACGGGGGCGCTGATCGGGCCGGTCTCCCTGCACCGCCTCGTCGCGGGCCGCCAGGTCAAACCGCAGGCGGTGCGCTGGGCGTCCCGGCTGACGTTCGTGGGCCTGCTTCTGCTCCTCGCCGCCATGACCTCGTCGCTGCTGCTGATCCTGCGCGTGGCGACGCACGACAGCTACGTGCCGTACCTGGTGTCGGCGGTGGTCGCCTGGTACGTGCTGTGCTGGTTCGTGCTGCCGCTGTGGACCCGGCGCCGCTACACCTCACGCTGAACACCGGGCCGGCCGCAGTGGCTCGGTCCTCACGCAGGGTCGGCCGCAGCGGTTCGGCCCTCACACCGGGTCGGCCGGAGCGGCCCGGGGCTCACGCCGGGTCGGCCGAGACGGTCTGGGCCTCACGCCGGGTGGGTGCGGACGGCCGCCGGGCCTCCAGCGCCGCCAGTTGCCGGTCGTGCAGCCGCGCCAGCAGCAGCACCGAGACCGTCGCGCCGATCAGCGCGCAGAACATGTCCCACTGGGTGTCCCAGACGTCGCCCTGCGTGGCGAGGAAGGCGTCCGCCCCGTGCCCGCCGATCACCGCCGCGATCCACTCGAACATTTCGAACAGCGCACTGAACGCGAGGCACGCGCACACCGTCAGCGGCGCCAGCCAGCGGCTGCCGCGCAGCGGCGAGGTACGGCTGAGCAGCTCGCGCACCAGCACCGCCGGCACGAACCCCTGCATCAGGTGCCCGAAGCGGTCGTACGGATTACGGGAGAGCCCCAGCGCGTCCCGCACCCAGTCGCCCGGCGGCACCTCGGCGTAGGTGTAGTGGCCGCCGAGCGCGAGCACCAGCGCGTGCGCGGCCAGCAGGCAGCACAGCAAGCCGGTGAGCGGGAACCGGCGCCACACCACGACGACCAGCGGCAGCCCGGCGAGCGCCCACACCGTCTCCAGCAGCCACGTCGTACGGTCGTGCGGCGCCCACCCGGACACCAGGAGTCCCGCGGCCACCACGGCGGCGAGCAGCACCGGCGGAATTCGGCGCGGTGGCGACGCGGGACGGGCGGGACGTTTCCTCGGCATGACGGGCTCCTCGGGCGGGGAGCCCCCATCGTGGCCGCGGACCCGCCGCCACGCCATGAGTACGCGTACTCAAGCCCGGCCCGTCACGGCCCCACCGAGAGCTGGGCCAGGAAGTCGTCGACGCGGACCTCCTCCCGGCCGGGCGGCACCAGCTGCCAGGTTCTGCGCAGGAACGCGGAGATGGCCGGCGCCCAGGCGAACACGACCGCGTGGTGGCGCCCCCCGTCCGGGTGGGCGTCGCCGAGGAACTCCATGCGCAGCTCGTCGAAGAGCCCGCCGCCCGTGGGGCGCAGCCGCACGTCCCCGACACCGACGGGCCGCCGCAGCCCCTCGCCGAGCATCTCCCGGTCAAGCTGCCACCGGGCCAGCACCCGGCCCCGGTGGCTGAACACGGCGGTGACGACGAAGGGATCGGCGGCGTCGTAGCTCAGGTGG
Organism: Streptomyces sp. NPDC036813; assembly: GCF_055609245.1. Lineage (NCBI taxonomy): Bacteria > Bacillati > Actinomycetota > Actinomycetes > Kitasatosporales > Streptomycetaceae > Streptomyces > Streptomyces sp. NPDC036813. The sequence continues at coordinate 90,391 of NZ_JBVJPV010000002.1, forward strand.
GCGAGCACGGCGAAGCGTTCCGTGTCACCCGCCTGCAACTCCACCACCAGCGTCGTGTGAGCGAAGGGGTTCACCAGGACAGGCCTTCCGAGAGGAACGGACGGGAGCGAACCCCTGGTACCCCCGTAGCGCCGAAGATGCTCAGCTACTCGGGTGATTCCCGCGACTGGCACGCAGTGCCGCCAGACACGAGCCGATCGCCTGCTGCAACTCCTCCAGCCGCGTGAGCATGTCGTCCTCGTAGAAGTCCTCGGCGTCGTCGAAGGTCAGCTCCTCGAACACCCGGGTGGCCTTCTGCAGGCTGCTGTAGAACTTCTGCCGCCGCTCCGTCACCCGCAGGTCCGGGTCGGCCTCCACCGTCTCGGCGACCAGACCCTTCATCGTGTCGTACGCCTCGGACGCCCACTCGGCGCTGTCCTCGCCGTCGTCGAGCTCGTCGATCAGGGACAGGTGACGTTCGGCCTCGCGGCGCACGTCGACGGGCGCCTCGACGGTCTGTCCGGCCGGCGTCCTGATCCGTCCGGACTCGGCGATCTGCCGTACGTAGCCGATGCGGTCCGCCGACCGGCTCTCGGATGCCACGGCCTTCTTCAGGTCATCGGTGCGCACCACGTCGCGGGCCAGCGCGGCCTGCAGTTCCGGGTCCTCGCGCACCCGGTCCAGCAGCGCCTGCTGCGCCGCCCGGGCGGTGGAAGGGTCGGCGAGGATCGCGGCGCGCAGCGCTGTGGGGTTCTCCGCCACCTCCAGGGCCTTGGTCGGCCGGATGCCCTCCGCCGCGGCGACCTCGGCGATGGCCGTGCCCCGCTCGGAGGCGGCGCTGCTGCGCGAGACGTAGTAGGTCAGCCACACGTCGGCGTCCGGCAGCTCCACCTCCTGGCCCGGCCCCAGCGCCTCGAAGTGCGGCACCAGACCGTCGTCGGCGGCCCGGTCCCAGGCCCTGTAGTAGCGCAGCACCCGCTCCGCCGAGCACCCCGCCAGTTCGGCGAACTCCTTCGCGCTCACCTTCGGCGTCTCCTCGGCGGCCTGCCCGCCCGGGCGCACACTGCGCGCCACCCTCAGCGCGAACGCCCACCCCCCGGTGCGCGCGTACGCCCCGAACTCGCGTGCGTCACGGACGACGAGGTCGTCCACCACCCCCGGTGCCGACGCGGACTCGGAGTCGGACGCCGGCGGGGACGCGGGCTCGGACGCCGACGTGGGCTCGGGCTCGGACGCGGGCTTCGGGACCGCCGCGGGCTCGGGCGCGGCGGGCGGTTCGGACGGGGCGATCGCTCGGGTCACCGGGACACTCCAGAGGGGGCAGGGCCGACGGGTGTGCAGAGCGGAAGCCTATATCCACCCATTGGCCGAGCTTGTACACACGTGTGCCCGATGCGGTGCGATCGCGGCGCCGGCTCAGGCGAACGCGTCCCGCAGCGCGGGCAGCAGCGTCTTCTCCGACCAGTCCAGGAACGGGACCTGTGCGTCGCCGCCGATCTGCACGAGCGCGATCTCGGTGAACCCGGCCTCGGCATAAGGCCGTACGGCCTCCACGAAGGCCTCCGGATCGTCGCCGCACGGGATCGACTCGGCCACGTCGTCCGGCGTGACGAACTGCGTCGCCGCCTCGAACGAGTCCGGGTGCGGCAGTTCGGAGTTCACCTTCCAGCCGCTGCCGAACCAGCGGAACTGCGCGTGCGCCCGCTCGATCGCGGTGTCCCGGTCGGTGTCGTAGCACACCGGCAGCTGCCCGACCCGCGGCTTGCCCTGCCCGCCGTGCCGGTCGAAGGCCTCCAGCAGACCCGCCTTGGGTTCGGTCGCGATGACCAGGTCGCCGAGCCGGCCTGCGAGCCGGCAGGACCTCTCACCGGACACCGCGATGCCGATCGCGGGCGGCTCCTCGGGCAGGTCCCACAGCCGCGCCGACTCGACGTCGAAGTGCGTGCCGCGATGGTTGACGTGCCCGCCCTCGAACAGCGCGCGGATGACCTCCACGGCCTCCTCGAGCATCTCGTGCCGGACGTCCACGGAGGGCCACCCGCCGCCCACGACATGCTCGTTGAGGTTCTCCCCGGAGCCCAGACCCAGCCGGAACCGGCCCTCGGAGAGCAACTGGAGGGTGGCGGCCTTCTGCGCCACGACCGCCGGGTGGTAGCGGAAGGTCGGGCACGTCACGTACGTCATGAGCGGGATGCGCTCGGTCGCCTGTGCGGCTGCGCCCAGCACGCTCCACGCGTACGGCGCGTGCCCCTGCGAACGCAGCCACGGAAAGTAGTGGTCGGACGTCACGGAGAAGTCGAAGCCCGCCTTCTCGGCGCGCACCACGTGGTCGACCAGCTCACGAGGGCCGGCCTGCTCGGTCATCATCGTGTATCCGATTTGCACCATGCGCCACGAGTCCCCGGCGGACGGGGGGTGAAAACGAGGCACCCCTCACGGGGAGGCCCTCTCGACCATTCGGCGTATCCGGAGGCAGGATGCCACTCATGATCGCGCGCCCGCTGCCTTCGTCCGCCCCCGCCGCCCAGGGTGTCGACGCCGCCGGCGTCGAGGCCTTCCTCGACGCCCTCGACGCCGCGCCAGACATCGCGCCGCACAGCCTGCTGATCCTGCGCCACGGCCGCCTCGTCGCCTCCGGGTCGTGGGCGCCGTACACCCAGGACCGCCGGCACCTGCTGTACTCGCTCAGCAAGAGCTTCACCGCCACGGCCGCCGCTCTCGCCGCCGCCGAAGGGCTGCTGCGGCTGGACGACCCGGTGCTCGCGTACTTCCCCGAGTTCGCGGACGAGGTCACCGATCCCCGCGTACGCGGCATGCTCGTCCGGCACGTGGCGTCGATGGCCAGCGGGCATGTCGCCGAGACCCTGGACCGGGCCCGCGCCCTGGACCCGGACGACCTGCTCCACGGCTTCCTCCTGCTGCCGCCGGAACGCGACCCGGGCACCGTGTTCGCCTACAACCAGCCGGCCACCTACACGCTCGCCGCCCTCGTGCAGCGGGTGACGGGCCAGATGCTCACCGACTATCTGCGTCCGCGGCTGTTCGACCCGCTCGGCATCGGCGACGTGGTCTGGCAGCGCGACCGGGGCGGACGCGAGGTGGGCTTCAGCGGACTGCACGCCACCTGCGACGCCGTCGCGCGCCTCGGCCAGCTGTATCTGGACCGCGGCCGGTGGGAGGGCAGGCAACTGCTGTCCGAGGAGTGGGTCGCCGAGGCCACGCGGCCCCACATCGCGACCGCCGGCGCCCTGTCCGGCGGCGACTGGGACTTCGGCTACGGCCTGCAGTTCTGGATGTCCCGGCACGGTTACCGCGGGGACGGGGCCTACGGGCAGTTCTGCCTGGTGCTGCCGGAGCACGACGCCGTGGTCGCCCTGACGTCGGAGACCGTGGGCATGCAGACGGTGCTCGACCTGGTCTGGAGCCATCTGCTGCCCGCGTTCCGTCCCGGACCGCTGGAGGGCCGGGACGGAGCCGACGCGGCACTGCGCGAGCGCCTCGCACACCTGACGCTGCCCGCGGCGCCCGGCAAACCCGCGCCGCCGGAGCGCGCGGACGCCTGGGCGGGCGCCGTGTTCGACCCGGAGGGCGGCAGCTGCGCGGACCAGCCGGGCCTCACGTCCGTGTCGGTGACCGCCGGGGAGGACGGCTGGACGCTCACGTTCACCGAGGACGGCCGGGGACTGCCGCTGCGCCTCGGCGACGGCGGGTGGGCGGTCGCGGAGGAGCCGCTGCCGACCGCCGTCAGCGGTGGCTGGACGGACGCCGGCACCCTGGCCGTGGACGTGGCCTTCCTGGAGACCCCGCACTCGCTGCGCGTGACCTGCTCGCTGCCGGAGCGGACGTTCACCGCCCGCTGGCACACGATGCCGCTGGTGCCCGGCGTGCCGCTGCGCAAGATGCGCGCACCCGGCGCGTCATCCTGAGGCAGGACGGAACGTGCGCAGGACGACCTCCTGCACCTGACGCCGGCCGGTGTCGTCCCAGTCGGCCGCGGGGGCGGTCAGGCGCAGCGAGAAACCCCGGCCGCCGCCCAGCAGGACACCCCGGCCGAAGGTGCGCACCCGCGTCCCGCCGTCCGTCGTCACCAGCCACTCCATGTCGGCGGCCCGGCGGCCCTGGTACGTCGTCGCACGGATAGGCCCGATCCGCCGGTAGCCGCCCGCGGCCCGCAGTCCGGGCTCCACGTCGTCCCGCCAGACGGCGACCGGGTCCGCGCCGACGCGCTCGCTGTAGGTCACGGCGAGCGTGCGCGGATCGCCGGTCGCGCCGAACACGACCCGGTACGCCCGGTCCTGCCCCCGCGAGGTGCGCAGCCGCTCCCAGCCGGCCGGCAGCGCCACCGAGAACCCCTCCGGCGCCCGGTACGGCCGGAAGCCGGACGGCAGTCCCGGCGTCGGTGTGCCGGACGGCCGGGGGACCGTGGCCGTCGCGCGCGCCGTGGCGGAGGGGAGGGCCGGCGGCCCGGCGTCGACCGTGCCCGGCCCCTGCCGCAGGGCGAGAGCCAGGGCGGCCGGGGCGGTCACCGCCACCGCGGCGCCCACCGCGACGTACCGCCGCCATGAGGGCGGGCCGGCGTGCCAGGCGGTGTAGGCGCGGCGCAGCCGGGGCGCGGGCACGGCCGGCGCCACCGCGTCCGGATCCTCGTGCAGCACGCGGGTGAGCACCTCACGGACGACCGCACGCGGCAGCCGCTCCCGGGAGTTCTTGCGCAGCAGCCCCTGCACCACGCGCGCCAGCGGCCCGCAGCGCACGGGGGTGCGCAGCGGCAGCTTGTCCACGGCCCGCAGCGTGGCCTCCGGCCGCTCGCGCTCCCGGAACGGCGGCCGGCCCTCGACCATCGTGTAGAGCAGCGCGCCGAGCGCCCACAGATCGGCGGCCGGTGAGATCCGCTCGTCGCGCGCCTGTTCCGGCGAGGCGTACGACGGTGCCGCGACGCGCGGGGCGAGGGTCGCGCCGGCCAGCCCGAAGCCGGTGACCGCGACGGGCCCGTGCTCGCGCACGAGTACCTGGCCGGGGCTCAGCTCACCGTGGGTGACGCCCTCCCTGTGCGCGGCCTCCAGCACGTCCAGCAGCTCCAGGGCGATGCGTGCGGCCCGCACCGGGTGCAACGGGCCTTCCTGGGCGAGGAGTTCGCCGAGGGGTGCGCCCGCGGTCCACTCCGTCACCGTCCACAGGTCGCCCGCCTCGTACACGGCGTCGACAACTGCCGGGATGCGGCCGGGGCACAGCAGGCTCATCGTCTCGGCCATGCGCAGGACGCGCCCGGTGGCGCGGCGCGCCTGCTCCCGCTCGCCCGCCTCGCTGCCGGTGTCCGGCAGCCCGGTCCGGGTGAGCAGGCGCGGCTGTCCGGCGACCACGTCCTCGCAGTACCAGCAGACGCGGTTGGTCTCCTCGTGGACGACGTCCAGGAGCCGGTACCGTCCGGCGACCAACGCCTGCGTGGAGCCGTCCGCTGTGCCCATGGTCATCCCTCGCTGCACCCCGGTTCACCCGTTTCCCTGAGGTACGGCGACCGGGACGAGGTCCGTTCAACGCGGCCCGTATTCCTGTCCTTTGTTCAAAGACAGCGGTGCGACCAAGAGGACGCGGGGCGTGCGGAAGGCTTCGGCGCACCGGGAGGCGCGGGATACAGAGGTCCGCCCCGACCCAGGGGGGAGTGGGCCGGGGCGGCGTATGTGCTGCCGTTCAAGACGCCGGATCACCCAGGGGGGTTGCTCCGGACGGCGAGAGAACCGGCTTGCTCCTCAGCGGCGGACGGCCGCACCCGCGGCGTCCTCCGGCCGCTCCGTCACCGCGCCTGCCCGCCGGCTCTTCGCCGGGGCGCCGCAGAAGGCGGACTCCAGCGTGCGCAGCATCGTCGTGTGCACGGCCGCGTTGTTGGAGGTGTCGGCCAGCGCGGCGAGACTGCGCCGCCCGTCCGCGGAGGTGAACGCGTAGCTGTAGTAGCCCTGGACGGCCCCCGTGTGCCCGTACACCGACACCCCGCAGGACAGGTCGCGGCGGCGCAGCCCGAGGCCGTACGCCTGCCCGGTGCCGGCCGGTACCCAGTTGCGCATCTGCCGCAGTTGCGCGGCGGAGGTCAGCTTGCCGCGCAGCAGCGCCGAGTAGAAGGTGTTCAGGTCCCGGGTGCTGGAGATGATCGCGCCCGCGCTCTGGGCCCACGACACGGTCTGCCGGGTGGCGTCGACCAGGGCGGCGCCCGGGGCGTCGGGGGTGAGGTAGCCGCGGGCGTACGGGCCGGGCAGCGTGGTGTCGGGGTGCACGTAGAAGGTGTCGCGCAGCTTCAGCGGCGTGAAGATGCGGTCCTGGTAGGCGGCGGCCACAGGGCGGCCGGTGAGCTTCTCCACCAGCATGCCGGCCACCACGAAGTTGGTGTTGGAGTACGAGTAGGCGCCGCCGGGCCTGCCGGTCGGGGCGTGCCGCAGCGAGCGCTCCACCAGCTGGCGGTAGGTGAACACCTTGGAGCGCACGGCCTCGAAGCCGGGGACCGTCTGCGCGAACATGTCGTTGGTGTAGTCGTACAGACCGCTGCGGTGGCTGAGGACGTGCCGGACGGTGATCCGGCGGTCGGGCAGCAGCCCCGGCAGGTAGTGGTCGACGGACGCGTCCAGGTTCAGCTTGCCCTCGTCCGCGAGTTGCAGCAGGACCACGGCCGTGAAGGTCTTGGTGATGCTGCCGACGCGGAAGCGGTCGGTGTCCGCCAGGGCCCGCTTGGTGGCCCGGTCGGCCACGCCCACGGACGTGGTCAGCACCGAGCCGCCGTCGTCGATCCGTGCCATGGCGCCCGGAGCGCCCTGCCGCCCGGCGGTGCGCAGGACCTCGCGCAGTCCGGCGAGGTCGGGCCGCGGCAGGGCGGCCGCAGGTGCGGCGGGATGCGCGGGGCGCGCTGTGGCGGCGTGTGCCGGGACCGTCAGCAGGGACAGCACGACCGCCCCCAGTGCCGTACCTCTGCGCAGTGCTGCTGGGATCATCCGAGGCCTCTCGTTTCCGTCACGTCGCTGTGCTGGGGCCACAACTGACCGCCCGTCGGAAACGGGACGGCGTGGCCGCGCACAGTATCGCGGCGAAAATCAAGAAAAGCGACAATTCGGGCGCACGTCCGGTGGCGGGTCCTGGAGGCGACGACGGCGGGTCATGGGCGGGACGACGGCCGCTCACGGATGTGACGACGGCGGCTCATGGGCATGACGACGCGGCGGCTCAGGGATGTGACGACGGCCGCCGCGTCACCTCAACAGGTGCCTGAGGAGGGTCAGGACGTGCGCGGCTCGGGCGCCAGCAGCCCGTCGCGGTAGGCGATCGCCACCGCCTCCGTACGGCTCGCCGCGCCCAGCTTGGCCAGAATGTTGGACACGTGCACGCTCGCCGTCTTGCCGGTGATGAACAGCTCCTCACCGATCTGGCGGTTGCTGCGGCCGAGCGCGAGCAGCCGCAGCACCTCCCGCTCACGCGCCGTCAGCGGCGAGAGAGCGGACGGTCCTTCGGCGGCCGGCGTGTCGCCCAGCCGGCCGCGCCGGATCAGCGTCTCGACCCGCTCCAGCAGCGGCGCGGCCCCCAGCCGTACGGCCGTCTCCCGCACCTCGCCGGCCTGCACCGCGGCCTCGGCGCGCCGGTCCTCGGCGAGCAGCGCCTGAGCCCACCGCAGCCGGCAGCGGGCCTGCTCGTACACCTCGCCGTAGCCGAACGCGGCCACCGCCTTCTCCCAGGCCGCCGCGTCCGGTCCGACGACCGCCCGGGTCCACTCGGCCTCGGCCCGGGCCAGCCACGCCTGGCCTTCCGGCCCCTGCGGCGGCCCCGCCTCGCTGTGCCCGGCCGCCCGCCGCGCCGGCTCCACCAGCTCGTTCGCCACATCGGTCCACCGCCGCGCCCCGGCGGTGTCACCGGCCGACCGCAGCGCGGCGGCCTTGTCGGCGACGGCGGACAGCGCCAGCGCGAGCAGCCGCACCGCCACGTCCGGGAGGGTGCCCGCCTCGTCGGTGAGCGCCGCCACCGTGGCGCGCGCCTGCTCCACCGCCGCCTCGGCATCACCTCGCCACGCGGCCCCGTCGGTCAGCACGATCCCCGCGACCAGCGTGGCCATCCAGTCGAACGGACCCTTGAGCAACGCCCTCGCCCGCCCGGCGGCCCCGGCGTCACCGCGCGCCAGCGCCACGTACAGCGCCGGGCCCGCCGTGTAACCGCCCGCCGCCGGCACCGCCTCGGCCTCCGCCGCCGCCCGCAGGCACTCGTCCCACCGGCCCAGCGTGTACAGCACCAGCTGCTGCAGATACCGCATCTCCAGCGGATACGGCGACGACAGGAGCCCGGCGTCGCGAGCGCGTTCCAGCCCCTCCGCCGCCCACGGCACGCTCTCCTCGAAGGCGCCCGCTTCGAAGCAACCGACCGCGAGATGGAACAACGCCCGCATCTCCACCGGGGCGTTGCCCGCGCGCCGGGCCAGCTCCCGGGCCCGCACCAGCCGTTCGCGCCCCTCGGCCGTACGCCGCGCACCGCCCTCGAGACCCACCAGCGAGATCAGCAGATCGGCCTGCGCGTCCGCCACCCCCAGCTGCTCCGCCGCGGACAGGGCTCGCCGCGCCACCAGCAACGCGGTCTTCGTCTCCCCGACCTCACGGGCCGCCATCACATGGGTGGCCGCCGCCCACACCCACGTGCGCGTCGGCGGCTCCTCCGGGATCAGCGCGAGCGCCTCGCTGCTGTAGGCGAAAGCGGCGGTGAGGTTGTCGACCGTCAGCAAGTTCCCGGCGAGCGTGTAGCGCACCCGGGCGGCCAGCTCCGAGTCCGCGTCCTGCCCGATCCCGGCGAGCGCCGCCCGGGTCAGCGCGACCGCGCGGTGCGCCTCGCCCGCGTGCACGGCCGCCGCCGAGGCGCGCAGCGTCAGCGAGATCCGGTCGCTGCCCTCACCGGCCGGCCGGGCCCCGCCGTCCACCGCGGACCACAGGTCGAGGGCCGTCTCGAGATGGCGTAGCTCCTCCGCCGGCGCACCGACCCGCCGGGCGTGGTCGGCGGCTTCCAGCGAGGCGGCGAGCGCCTCGGGCAGATGGTGGCTCTCACGCCAGTGGTGGGCGCGCTCCGCCGCGCTCTCGCCCGTGCCGCCGCGCCCGGCGAGCAGCCGCGCGAACGTGCCGTGCAGCCGCGCCCGCTCACCGGGCAGCAGGTCGGCGTAGACGGCCTCACGGGTCAGCGCGTGCCGGAAGGTGTACGTCTCCCCGTCGCCGGGGACCAGCAGCTGGCGGCCGACGGCCTCGCGCAGCGCCGCCTCCAGCGCGTCCTCGGACAGCCCGACCGCCTCCCGCAGCAGGTCGTGCTCCACCCGGCGTCCGGCGACGGCGGCGGTCCGCAGCACCTGCTGCGCGGTCTCCGGCAGCTGCTCCACCCGGATCAGCAGCACGTCCGCGAGGGCGCTCGGCACGCCCTGCGCCCGCGTACCGGTGGCGGCGAGCAGCTCCTGCGCGTAGAAGGCGTTGCCCTCGGCGCGCTCCACGATCGTACGCACCGTGCCGTCCGGCAGCGGTTCGCCGCGCAGCGTCCGCAGCAGCCGGGTCATCTCGGCGTCCGGCATGGGCCGCAGCTCCAGCCGCTCCACCGCCGGCAGCCGCACCAACTCGGCCAGCAGGGGCCGCAGCGGATGGCGCCGGTGCAGGTCGTCGGAGCGGTAGGACGCGAGGACCGCCAGCCGGGGACCCGGTGCGCCCAGCGCGCCGCGGGTCAGCAGGAACCGCAGCAGGTCCCGGGAGGACTGGTCGGCCCAGTGCAGATCCTCCAGCACGACCAGCAGCGGGGTGTCCTCGGCGAGCCGGGCGAGCAGGGCCGCCATGCCCTCGAAGAGCCGCAGCCGGGCGTCCGCGTCCCGTCCGGGGTCGCCCCCGCGCGCCTCGCCGCCACCGCGCAGCCGCTCCACCGCGGCGTGCGCGGCCAGATGCGGGGCCAGCCGCTCGTCCTCGGCGATCCGGCCCAGGATCTCCGTGAACGGCAGATACGGCAGGCCGACGTCGCCGAGGTCCACACAGTGCCCGGTGAGCACGCGCATGCCCTGTCCGGCCGCATGCCCGGCGACCTCGTCCAGGAGCCGGGTCTTGCCCACCCCGGCGTCCCCGGCCACCACCACCGCCCGCGCCTCACCGGCGCGGGCGCGCTCCAAGGCGCCGAGGAGCCGGGTCAGTTCCTGGTCCCGGCCGACGAGCGGTGAGGTGAAATCGGTCTGCGACACGGCTCAATCCTGGCACGCACCACCGACAACGCCGACGCCACCGTCCGGACCGGCCACCAGCGCCGCGTCCGCGCGCCAGGGCACGGGCGCTCATCGCCGCGTCCGCGCGCCAGGCAACGGGCGCTCGGCGCGGCGTCCGCGTCCCGCGGGGCGGCTGCTCGGCACAGCGGTCGCGTCCCGGGGGGCGGGTACTCGTCGGCAGCGTTCGCGCGCGGCCCACCGCGCTGAGCGCCGCGTCCGCGCGCCACCGGGTGGGCGCTCGCCGGGGACGGAGGCGCGCCGCCGCGCGGGTGCTCGGTGCAGCGTCCGTGCGGCCGCCGGCCGCCGGCCGCCGGCCGGCATTCGGCCGCGGTGGCCGTGTCCCGGTCGGCGTAGCGTCCGAGCGCCGCCGGAAGGGCGCTCGGCGCAGCCGTCCGTGCGGCCGCCGGACCGCGCTCAGCGCGGCATCCGCCTGCCAGGGGAGGCGCGCCGCCGCGCGGGTGCTCGGTGCAGCGTCCGTGCGGCCGTCGGCCGGCGTTCTGCCGCGGTGGCCGCGTTCCGCTCGTCCGTGGCGTTCGCGCGCCACCGGGGAACGCTTGGCGCGGCGGTCGCGCCCTGCCGGGCGGGGTGCTCGGCACAGCTGTCCGAGAGCCGCCACGTGGGCGCTCGCCGGGGACGGCGGCGCGCCGCCGCGCGGGTGCTCGGTGCAGCGTCCGTGCGGCCGTCGGCCGGCCTTCGGCCGTGGGTCGGCGGGGCCGTGTTCAGCGCAGCGTGCGTGCCCAGTCCGGCGGTACCCGGCCCGCCGGTCCCGGTGCGGGCTGGTCCTCGGGGTGGCTGTGCGGGGGAGCGAGGGCGGGTCCGCTGTCGTACAGCTCGTCGGTGGCGTAGTTCCAGAACCACTCCTCGCCCGGCTCGTAGCTCTGCACCACCGGATGCCCCGTCGCGCGGAAGTGCGCGGTGGCGTGCCGGGCGGGGGAGGAGTCGCAGCAGCCGATGTGCCCGCACTGCGCGCACCGGCGCAGATGGAACCACCAGCCGCCGGCCGCCTCGCACTCCACACAGCCGGTGCCGCTCGGCGCCGCGGTCGGGTCGATGCCGTCGGCCTCAGTCATTCCGTCTCCTCGGGTGGGGTGTCGGGTTCCGCCGCGGTGAGCGGCAGCAGCACCCGGAACCGGGTGTCACCGGGCTCGGAGTCCACCTCGATGCCGCCGTGGTGCTTGTTGACCACGATCCGCCAGGAGATGTCCAGGCCAAGCCCGGTGCCCTCGCCGACCGGCTTGGTGGTGAAGAAGGGGTCGAAGATACGGTCCCGGATCTCCGGCGGCACGCCCGGACCGGTGTCGCGGAACTCCACCAGCAGCCGGTCGTTCTCCTTCGCCGTCCGCACGGTCAGCGTGCCTTCCGTACCGGTGTCGTGGATCGCGGCGACGGCGTTGTCGATCAGGTTCGTCCACACCTGGTTCAGCTCCGCCGGGTAGGCGGGGATCCTCGGCAGCGTACGGTCGTAGTCCTTGACGACCTTGATCCCGTCGCCGATCTTGCCGGACAGCATCAGCAGCGTGCTGTCCAGCAGCTCATGCACGTCGGCGACCTGGTAGGGCGCGCGGTCCAGCTGGGAGTACTGCTTCGCCGCGTCGACGAGGTGCGAGATACGGGTGGTGGAGTCCTCGATCTCGTCCATCAGCAGCTCGGTCTCGACGGTGTAGTTCAGCCAGCCGATCGCGCCGGGCAGGACGTCCGGCGCGACGGCGGCCGCGACCTGCTCCAGCCAGTCGACGTCGAGCCCTGCCTGCACGAAGGTCGGCGCGACGCGCCAGCCGTCCGGGATGTCGTGGTCGTCGAGCCAGTCGCTGAGCGCGTCCTCCCGGTCGGCGGCCTCCAGCGGGCTGAGCGCGGGCGCCTTGCCGACGCGTTCCGCGGTGCGCTCCTGGATCTCGATGAGACCCGCGAGGACCTCGCGCGGATAGGGTCCCGAGGAGATCACGGCGAGCTTGTGCCGCATCTTCGCGACGCGCTCCCGCAGCGTCGCGGTGGCCCGCACCGCGGCGGCGGCCGGATTGTTCAGCTCATGGGTGAGCCCCGCGGACAGCGAGCCGAGCGCCAGCAGCCGCTCGCGCTGCCCGATGGTCCGCTGGGTGGCCTTGGACCCGAAGAACAGGCCCTCCAGGAGGTGGACGGCCATCGGGAACCACTCCTGCATGACACTCGCGAATGTGTCGGCCGGCAGCACGAAGAACCGCGTCGGCTCGGTCACCCGCATGGAGTTGTTGTAGACCTGCTGCACCCGGTCCCCCAGGTAGGCCTGCATGGCGCCCGCGTACACCCCGGGCTGCGAGGTCCGCGTCACCTCCACGTCCTCGGCGCCCACCCGCCGCGAGAGCACCACCGTGCCCTCGACCATCACGAAGAAGCAGGTCGCGGGGTCACCCTCGGCGTACACCGGGCCGGGGTCGAACAGCTCCACCCGGCCCTCGCTGCACAGCCGGCCCAGCTGCTCGGGGGAGAGCTTCTCGAACAGGAACAGCGAGCCGATCTCCGCCGGGCTGCACGGCACCGGCCGCCCGCTCACGACTGCTCCAGGTAGCGGTGGACGAGCATCACGGCCATGGCTCCCTCTCCGACGGCGGACGCGACCCGCTTCGCGGACTCCGCGCGCGCGTCGCCCGCGACGAACACGCCCGGCACATTGGTCTCCAGGTGGTACGGCGGCCGGTCCAGCTCCCAGCCCGCCGGCGGCCGCCCGTCGGGGGTGAGGTCGGGCCCGGCCAGGATGAACCCGCGCTCGTCGCGCAGCACCGTACCGTCCAGCCAGTCGGTCAGCGGGGCGGCGCCGATGAACACGAACAGCCAGCCCGCGTCGACCTCCTCCCGCTCCCCGGTGTCGACGTCGCGCAGGGTGAGCCGCTCCAGCCGACCGTCGCCGTGCGCGGCCTCGACGACCGTGCGGGAGCGCACCGCGATGTTGGGCGCCTCCTCGATCTGCTGGATCAGGTAGTGCGACATCGACGCCGACAGCGACGGACCGCGCACCAGCAGCGTCACCCGCTTCGCGCCCCGAGCCAGGTACATCGCCGCCTGCCCCGCCGAGTTGGCGCCGCCGACGATGTACACGTCGTGGCCCTGGCAGGAGGACGCCTCGGTGAGTGCCGAGCCGTAGAAGACGCCGCAGCCGGTGAGGTCGTCGGCGCCGGGTGCCGGCAGCTGCCGGTACTGCACGCCGGTCGCGAGGATCACGCTGTGCGCGGCGACCGCCGAGCCGTCGGCGAACCGCACGACCCGCGCCGCGCCGCTCACCTCCAGCCCCGTGACCTCCCGCGCGGTGAGGATCTCCGCGCCGAACTTGGCGGCCTGCCGCCGGGCCCGGTCGGTGAGCTGGGCGCCCGAGACGCCGTCCGGGAAGCCGAGGTAGTTCTCGATCCGGGAGCTCTGCCCGGCCTGCCCACCGGTCGCCGACCGCTCCACGAGCACCGTGCGCAGTCCCTCGGAGGCCCCGTACACGGCGGCGCCGAGCCCGGCCGGGCCGCCGCCGATCACGACGAGGTCGTAGAAGTCGGCCGTCGGTGTCGTGGCGAGGCCGACGCGGGCGGCCAGCTCGGGCGGGTCCGGCTCGATCAGCGGCTCCCCGTCCGGTGTGACCACCAGCGGCAGCCGCCGCCCGTCGGCACCGGCCGCCGCGAGCAGCCGCTGCCCCTCCGGCTCGTCGGCGGAGTACCAGCGGTAGGGCACCTGGTTGCGGGCCAGGAACTCGCGCACCTCCGAGGAGTGCGCCGAGAAGCGGTGCCCGACCACCTTGGTGCTGGGCACCGGCTTGAAGTCGCTGCACTTCCACGCCTGGAGCAGGTCGTCCAGGACCGGGTAGAGCTTCTCCTCCGGCGGGTCCCACGGCTTGAGCAGGTAGTGGTCGAGGTCGACGACGTTGATCGCGTCGATCGCCGCGTTGGTGTCCGCGTACGCCGTCAGCAACACCCGCCGGGCGCCCGGGTAGACGTCCATGGCCCGTTCGAGGAACTCGATGCCGTTCATCTGCGGCATGCGGAAGTCGGCCAGGATCACCGCGACCAGGTCGCCGCGCAGCTTCAGCTCGCGCAGCGCTTCCAGCGCGGACTCGCCGGACTCCGCCCGCACGATCCTGTACGACTCGCCGTAGCGCCGCCGCAGATCGCGGGCGACGGCGCGGGAGACCCCCGGGTCGTCGTCCACGGTCAGGATGACGGTCCGCGCAGCATCGGCGGCCTGTGCCATACGACTCCCACCCCGAGGTCGGTCACCGGCCCGGCCCGCCCTTGTGACGCGCCGGTCCGTGGCCCATCGTATGTTCGATCCGCCCGGCCCGCTCGGGTATACGCCCCGGGCTCAGGCGCCGCGCTCACCGAGCACGCAGAACTCGTTGCCCTCCGGATCGGTCAGTACCACCCACGGCTGCTCGCCCTGCCCGACGTCGGCGCGGCGCGCGCCAAGCGCGAGCAGGCGCTCCACCTCCGCGCGCTGGTCGTCGGGGCGGAAGTCGAGATGGAGACGGTTCTTGACGGTCTTGGCCTCCGGCACGGGCACGAAGAGCAGCCCTGGCAGACGGTCGGGCGACGGACGGATCTCGAACTCGTCCGGGTCGTCGTTGACGACCGTCCAGCCGAGGGCCTCGGCCCACCAGCGCCCCAGGGCCGCGGCATCGGCCGCGTCCACGATCACCTGCTCCCACTCCAAGGTCATGTCGGCAGCGTAGTGAGGAAGACTGGGGGAGACACAAGCGGATTGCGACACGAGGAGGCGGCCGGATGACGGGCCCGATCACGGCAGGGGTCGACGCGACGGACGAGAGCCGCTCCGCGCTGGACTGGGCGGCCCGGGAGGCCGTGCGCCGCTCACTGCCGCTGCGCGTGGTGCACGCCTGGGAGTTCCAGCCGGCCGTGCCGTCCGAGGTGGCGGGCCACGAGGCGCAGCAGGGCTGGGCGGTGCAGGCGCTCGAGGGCGCGGTCCGCGCGGTCACCGAGCGGCACCCGGACCTCGCGGTGACCAGCGACGTGCTGGAGGGCTCGGCGGTACCGACCCTGCTGGAGGCGGCCGCCGCCTCCGAACTGCTGGTGCTGGGCTCGCGCGGGCACGGCCGGCTGATGGGCTTCCTGGTCGGCTCGGTCGGCCAGCAGGTGATCGCCGAAGCCACGCGGCCCGTGGTGCTGGTGCGCGCCGGCGACGAGGCGAGCGCCGAGGCGGCGGGGCGGGACATCGTCGTCGGCCAGCACGGCGAGCCGGAGGACAGCGCCGACGTGCTGCGGTTCGCCTTCGAGACGGCCGCCGCACGCGGCGCCACCGTGCGCGCGGTACGGGCGTGGACGCTGCCGCCGGTGTTCGCCTACAGCCCCGGCTCGCTGAAGCTGCTGGACGACGCGGGCGGTCTGGAGCCGTTCGAGCGCAAGGCCCTCACGGACGCGCTGGAGCCGTGGCGCCGGCGCTTCCCGGACGTGCCGGTCGTCGAGCACGTGGAGATCGGCAGCGCGGGCCAGGTGCTGCTGTCGGTGGCGGACGAGCACGCGCAACTGCTGGTGGTCGGGCGGCGGGCCCACCGCACGGCGGTCGGCGCCCGCATCGGGTCCGTCGCCCATGGGGTGCTGCACCACGCCGGCTGCCCGGTGGCCGTGGTCCCGCACGCGTGAGGCGTCACTGAGGGAGCGTGGGCTCCAGGGTCTCGCGCGCCTTGGGCAGGATCTTCTCGATGTAGTCCTGGACGGCGGTGTCCAGACCGATGTCGTGCTGGGCCCGCTCGGACAGGTACCAGCGGTGCTCCAGCAGCTCGTGGTAGATCTCCGCCGGGTCCATGGTGCCGCGCAGTTCGGGCGGTACGGCCCGCACGGTGGGCCGGAACACGTCCCGCACCCAGCGGTGCGCGAGCACCTCCGGGCGGGTGGAGAGGGGGTCGCCCGGGGCGTGGTCGTCCTGGGTGGCCATCCAGCTCTCCAGGTCGTTCAGCAGCCGCCGCGCCTGGTTCTCCTCGGCGTCGAGGCCGGTGAGCCGCAGCAACTGCCGTTGGTGGTGGCCCGCGTCGACGACCTTCGGCACGAACGTGACGGAGTCGCCGTGGGGGTTGTGCTCGATCTGCATCTCGGCCACGTCGAAACCGAGGTCGTTGAGGCGGCGAATGCGGCGCTCGATGTAGTGGTACTTGCCCGCCGGGTACACCGACGTGCGGGTCAGCTCCCGCCACAGCTCCCCGTAACGGGCGCAGATCTCGGTGCCGAACTCGACCGGGTCCACGGACGGGTGGAGTGCCCCGGACGCCTCCAGGTCCAGCAGCTCGCCGCTGATGTTGACCCGGGCCAGGTCGAGGTCGTAGTCGCGCTGGCCGGGGCTGAGCCGCTGGTGCAGCTCGCCGGTCTCGGCGTCCACGAGATAGGCGGCGTACGCGCCCGCGTCCCGCCGGAAGAGCGTGTTGGACAGCGAGCAGTCTCCCCACGCGAACCCGGCCAGGTGCAGCCGGACCAGCAGCACCGCGAGCGCGTCCATGAGGCGGTGCATGGTCGCCGGCCGCATCGTCGTCTCGAACATCGACCGGTACGGCAGGGAGCCGCGCAGGTGGCGCGTGATCAGCACCGGCTCCAGCGGTGCGCCGGAGGCATCGGTGCGCCCGGTGACCACGCCGAGCGCGTCCACGGCGGGGATGGCGAGCCGGTCCAGGTCGCGCAGCAGCTCGTACTCGCGCAGCGCGGGCCGCTCGGCCAGCTCCTTGACGGCGATGACCTCGTCGCCGGCGCGGGCGTAGCGGACGACGTGCCGGGAGATGCCGCGCGGGAGTGGCACGAGGAACTCCTCGGGCCACTCCTCGAGCGGCAGCTGCCACGGAAGTTCGAGCAGGAGCGCGGGGTGCTCGGGGTTGGTGGCGCTGATCTGCAAAGCCATGGGCAGAGCCTAAGCGGAGGTGCAGCGCCGTGTGGACGGCTGTGCAGGGCCCTGCGGACGGCTGGGCAGCCGCCCGAGCGTTGCGGCCGGCCGGCAGCGCAGTGTGGGCCGCCTAGGCGGCCCGTTCCCATGCCTGCTGGGCGGCCGCCGCCGTGCCGCCCCGGTGCACCGGCCCGTGGCCCGGCAGCAGGACGTCGGCCTCCAGACCCTTGATGATCTCCAGGGAGGCCACCGCTCGGGCCCGCTCGTGGTGGAACATGTCCGGCAGCAGCTGCGGTCCCGTCGCACGCGAGGTGGGGTGGCCGCTGACCAGCGCGTCCCCGGAGATCAGCACACCGGTCCCGGGCAGGTGGAAGACGCAGTGCCCGTCGGTGTGACCCGGCGTGTGCACGGGCACGGGGCGGCCTGGCAGGTCCAGCGCACCGGTGCCGGGGAAGGCCGCGGGAGCGGTGACCGGGTGCTGTTCGGTGCCGCCGGAGCGCAGCGCGTGCACCATCCACGGCAGCACGCCGGGCCGCCAGGCGTTGCGCAGCACCTCGCCGACGGTGACCTGCTGGAGGAAGTCCCGGCGGGCGTGGGGCACTTCGGCCTCGTGCAAGTAGACCGGTGTGCCGTGGGCGGTCCGCAGGTATTCGGCCGAACCCAGGTGGTCGTTGTGCGCGTGCGTGATCAGCACGGCCGCCACCGCCTCCGGTGAACTGCCGACCTGGGCCAGGGAGTCCAGCACCAGCTGGCGGTCCCCGGGATAGCCCGTGTCGACGAGTGTCACGTCGTCGCCGTCCGTGAGGATCACCCAGTTGGTGTTGGAGCCGTGCACCAGGTAGGTGCCGTCGGCGACTTGGCGTACGTCCGCTCGCATGTGTCGTCCCCCGTGTGAGGTCGCTGGCCGTCGGCGCACAGCAAAGCAGATCATGGGGACGGCGGGGAGACCGGGCCGCCTCAGCGGACGCCGTGCGGGCGGAACTGGATGCTGATGCGCGGTCCCGTGGCCCGGGTGGTCTTGGGGATGCAGTGCTCCCAGGTCCGCTGGCAGGAGCCGCCCATCACGATCAGGTCGCCGTGGCCCAGGGGGCGGCGGACCGCGGCGCCGCCGCCGTGCACCGGACGCAGCAGCAGGTCGCGGGGGGCGCCCACGGACAGGATCGCGACCATCGTGTCCTCCCGCGAACCCCGGCCGATCCGGTCGCCGTGCCAGGCGACGCTGTCGCGGCCGTCGCGGTAGAAGCACAGGCCGGCGGTCGTGAACGGCTCGCCCAGCTCCTCGAGGTAGTGGGCGGACAGCCGGTCGCGGGCCTCGGTGAGCACCGGGTGGGGGAGCGGGTCGTCCGCGCCGTAGAACGACAGCAGCCGGGGGACGTCGACGACCTGGTCGTACATCTTGCGGCGCTCCGCGCGCCAGGGGACCTCGGCCGCGAGCTGCTCGAACAGGGCGTCCGCGCCGGTCAGCCAGCCCGGCAGCACGTCGATCCACGCGCCGGAACCCAGCTCGGTGCGCCGGATCCCGTCGAGGGAGCCGAGGCGCAGCTCGTCGGTCTGGTCGAACAGGGAGCCCTGGAGGTGCGTGGCCATGGCTTCAGCGTAACCCTGAATCGAAAATATGTTCCATGTGAGCGCCGGCTCGGCGCCGAACCTTTCGATACATCGATGTATCCGATACATTCACGTATCGAACCGGGCGCGTATCGAACGGAGGCGGCGGTGGCGACGGACGGCACGGCCCCGCGGGTCACCCGGCGGCGGGTGCGCACGCGGGCCAACCTCCTGGACGCGGCCTTCGCCGTGTTCGCCGCCAAGGGCTTCGGGCGGGTCTCCATCGAGGAGGTCTGCGAGGCCGCCGGCTACAGCCGCGGCGCCTTCTACTCCAACTTCTCCAGCCTCGACGAGCTCTTCTTCGCGCTGTACGAGCAGCGCGCCGACCTGATCGCCGAGCAGGTCGCGGGCGCCCTCGCCCAGGACGGTCCCGACCTCGACGTGACCGCCTCGGTCGACCGGGTCACCGAGGTGCTCCTGCTCGACGTGGACTGGCTGCTGGTCAAGACCGACTTCCTGGTGCACGCCGCCCGTGCCCCGCAGGTCGCCCGCACCCTGCTCGAACACCGCGCGCGGCTGCGGCGGGCCATCGCCGACCGGCTGGCCCGCGCCACCGCGCACACCGCTCTGCCCGCCCCCCTCGGCGACGCCGACGGCGCCGCACACGCCGTGGTCGCCGCCTACGACGGCGTCACCACCCAACTGCTGCTGGACAAGGACGTCGAGCACGCCCGCGCCTGGCTCAAGCAACTCCTCACCGCGCTGCTCACGGACGGCAGCGCGCCCCCCCGACCCTGAAGGGAACGCGGATGGACGCGGACGTCATCGTCGTCGGAGCCGGACTCGCCGGCCTGGTCGCGGCGCACGAACTGACCAGCAGGGGCAGGCGCGTCGCCCTCGTCGACCAGGAGAACGCGGCCAACCTCGGCGGGCAGGCCTTCTGGTCCTTCGGCGGACTGTTCCTCGTCGACACCCCGGAGCAGCGGCGCCTCGGCATCAAGGACTCCTTCGACCTCGCCTGGAACGACTGGCAGGGCAGCGCGGCATTCGACCGGCTCGCCGACGAGGACTCCTGGGCGGTGCGCTGGGCACGCGCCTACGTCGAGTGGGCGGCGGGGGAGAAGCGGTCCTGGCTCACCGGCCACGGCATCGACCTGCTGCCCACGGTCGGCTGGGCCGAGCGTGGCGACCTGCGCGCCGACGGCCACGGCAACTCCGTGCCCCGCTTCCACATCGCCTGGGGCACCGGCACCGGCGTGGTGGAGCCGTTCGCCGACCACGCCGAGCAGGCCGCGCGCGACGGGCTGCTCACCTTCCACCACCGCCACCGCGTCGACGAACTCGTCATCGAGGGCGGTGCGGCCCGCGGCGTGCGCGGCAAGCTGCTCGCCGACGACGACGCGCCGCGCGGTGTCGCCTCCAACCGCGACGAGACGGGTGACTTCGAGCTCACCGCCCAGGCCGTGATCGTCACCACCGGCGGCATCGGCGCCAATCACGACATCGTGCGCCGCTACTGGCCCGAGCGGCTCGGCACCCCGCCCGCCGAGATGGTCACCGGCGTGCCCGCCTACGTCGACGGCCGCATGCTCGACATCAGCGCCGAGGCCGGGGTGCGGCTGGTCAACCGCGACCGCATGTGGCACTACACCGAGGGCCTGCGGAACTGGAGCCCGATCTGGCCCGGTCACGGCATCCGCATCCTGCCCGGCCCGTCCTCGCTGTGGTTCGACGCACTCGGCCGCCGTCTGCCGGACCCCTGCCTGCCCGGCTACGACACCCTCAGCACCCTGAAGCACTTGCGTACCACCGAGGACATCGCCGGGTACGACCACTCCTGGTTCATCCTCACCCGGAAGATCGTCGAGAAGGAGTTCGCGCTGTCGGGCTCCGAGCAGAACCCGGACATCACCGCCAAGGACAAGGGCGCCGTGCTGCGCGACCGCCTGCTCGGCAAGGGCGCGCCCGGCCCGGTCGCCGACTTCCTGCGGCACGGCGCGGACTTCGTCGTCGCCGACACGCTGGAGCGGCTGGTGGAGAAGATGAACGCCTCCACCGACAAGCCGCTGCTCGACGCCGGAACGATCCGCCGCCAGATCGAGGCCCGCGACCTGCAGATCGCCAACCCCTACAGCAAGGACGCCCAGGTACAGGGCATCCGCAACGCCCGCCGGTACATCGGTGACCGCCTCGGCCGCGTCGCCACCCCGCACCGCGTCCTCGACCCGGCGGCCGGCCCGCTGATCGGCGTCAAGCTGCACATCCTGACCCGCAAGACCCTCGGCGGCATCCAGACCGACCTCGACTCGCGCGCCCTCGGCCTGGACGGCACGCCGATCGACGGACTGTACGCGGCCGGTGAGGTGGCCGGCTTCGGCGGCGGAGGCGTCCACGGCTACAACGCGCTGGAGGGCACGTTCCTCGGCGGCTGCCTGTTCTCGGGGCGCGCGGCGGGGCGGGCTGCGGCCGTGCAGACCGCGTGACGACGGGGGTGACACGCCCGAGCGCTACCGCTTTCCCTTCAGCAGCCCGAGCAGCACCGCCGCGTGGGACTCGCCGGGCGCCTTCGAGGCGGTCAGCAGCGTGACCCGCCCGCGGCGGGTCAACGTGCGGAGGTGGTCGAGGAGTTCGGCCGCCTCCGGCTCCGCCAGCTCCGTCTCGTAACGCTGCCGGAACTCCTCGTAGGAGCCCTCGCCCGCGTGGTACCAGCGGCGCAGCTCGGTCGACGGGGTCAGCCCCTTGGGCCACTCGTCCACGTGCGCGGCGTCCTTGGCCAGGCCGCGCGGCCACAGCCGGTCGACCAGGACGCGGACGCCGTCGTCCGGCTCCGGGGGGTCGTACACGCGACGCACGCGGACGCTCATCGGCGGGCCTTTCTGCGGGGGCGGTCGCTGCGAGCGTAATGCGGGCCGCCCGCACGACGCGGTACGACGTGGCCTGAAACGAGGGGCGACCGGGCGGCCCGCGCCTCCTACGCTGAGGCCCGGTTGATCACCCGGCACCCCACAAGGAGCGCACGTGAGCCGATCCCGGCAGCCCGCCAGACGCACCACCGTCCTCAGCCGATCCCGGCAGCAGTCGGCCGGACGCACCGCCTTCCTCAGCCGATCCCCGCAGCAGTCCGCCGGACGCACCGCCTCCCGAAGCCGCACCGCGGTCCTCGCCACCGTCCCCGTCGCGCTCGCCGCCCTCCTCGCCACCGCCACGCCCGCCGCGGCCGGCACGACGGGGACCGCGGGGGTCGGCGACCCCTACTTCCCGCTGGCCGGCAACGGCGGCTACCACGTGAGCCACTACGATCTGACGCTGCGTTACGACATCCGCGCCCGCCACCTCGACGGCCGTGCGGTTCTCTCCGCACGCGCCACGCAGCCCCTGACCCGGTTCGACCTCGACCTGACCGGCCTGAAGGTCACCGGCGTCACCGTCGACCACGCCCGCGCCGCCTACCGGCGCGACGGCCAGGAACTCGTCGTCATGCCGCGCCACGCCCTGCGCGCCGGGCAGCGCTTCCGAGTCACCGTCACCTACGACGGCGTCCCGAAGCCGGTCACCGACCCGGACGGATCCCCCGACGGCTGGATCCCCACGGACGACGGGGCGTTCGTCGCCGGGGAACCGCAGGGCGCCATGACGTGGTTCCCGGCCAACAACCACCCCCTGGACAAGGCGTCGTACGACTTCACCCTCACCGTGCCCGAGGGGCGCACCGCCGTCGCCAACGGTGTCCTGCTCGGCACCCGCACCGCCCGCGGCGCCACCACCTTCCGCTGGCATCAGGCCGAGCCCATGGCCGCCTACCTGGCCACCGCCACCATCGGCGCGTTCAAAGTGCGGCAGTACACCACCCGCGACGGCATCCGCGTCTACGACGCCGTCGACCCGAGGGAGGCCGGCGCCGCCGAGCCCGTGCTGAAGCAACTGCCCGCCGTCCTCGCCTGGGAGAGCGGAGTCTTCGGGCCGTACCCCTTCCGGGCCGCGGGCTCGATCGTCGACCACGCGCCGGGCGTCGGCTACGCGCTGGAGACACAGACACGGCCCGTCTACGACTCCGCGCCCGACGTCGACACCCTCGTGCACGAGACGGCCCACCAGTGGTTCGGCGACTCCGTCTCGCTCACCAGCTGGAAGGACATCTGGCTCAACGAGGGCTTCGCGACCTACGCGTCCTGGCTCTACGACGAGCAGCACGGCGGCCCGAGCGCCCAGCAGACGTTCGACTCGCTCTACGCCCGCCCGGCGAGCGACGCGCTGTGGGCGTACCCGCCCGCCGACCCCGGCAGCGGCGCCCGCATCTTCGGCACCCCCGTCTACGCCCGCGGCGCCATGGCCCTGCAGGCCCTGCGCCGGGCCGTCGGAGACCGCGCCTTCCGGTCCGTCCTGCGCGCCTGGGCGGCCGAGCACCGGTACGGCCACGGCACGACGGCCGGCTTCGTCGCCCTCACCGACCGCCTGACCGGCAAGAACGTGGACGCCCTGCTCCACACCTGGCTCTACGCCCCCGGCAAACCGGCCCGGCCCTAGTACCGCTGGAGGCGGCAGCCGACGCGAGCGGTACCGGCGCGGTCGTCCACGCCGCGTCGATGCCGCGGTCGCAGAGGCCGCCGCCCTCCTCGTGGCCCTGGCGGCGCACGGCGGCGGACATGCGCCGACGTACGGCTTCGGTTCAGCGGCTCACATTGGCGATCATGCGGTGCGGCCACGTGAGTGCGATGACGTAGTCCCCGCGGGAGACACCGTGGTGGATCCGGCGGCGGATGCGGGGAGAGGCTGCCGCGAGCCGGGCCCGGGCCCGCCTTCCAAGACGCCCTGGCGCTCATCGGCGCCGGTCAGGGCGCTTTCGTCCGTGCCGCTCACGAGGCTGCCGGGCGCGATCACCTCGAGACGATCACCGCCGACTTCGGCATGTGACGGCAGGACGACGGCGCCGCAGGCACCCCTGCTGGTGAGCGCGGCGACCTCCCCGGTTTCCCGTGCGTCCCACGGGTACTCCGTCGGCCTGAACGGCTTACAGGGAGGTCCTGCCATGCACGAAGGGGACGACCTGCCGGTCGTGCGCTCGCTCGCCGAACTCACCGGTCTGGTGGACGGCAACCGGCGGCTGTACGTCCGCTGGTCCAAGGGGCCGGAGACCGACCTCGGCAAGGTCTCCAGCACCGACGAGCTCACGGGCGTCCCCATGCCGGGCCTGTCCGCCAACCCGCTCGACGTGGAGGAGTGGTGGGAGGGCCGCCCGCTCCGGCTCTGGGTCGCGCGCCGGCTGTACGACTACGCTCATCTGCCGCACGAGAAGGGGCCCGGCATCCGGCCCTGGGTGCTGCAGGGGCACGAGACGGGACGAGGTCCGGACAACGAGCCGTTGGTCGTCGAGGTCCAGCCGATGTGCTGGATCGACCCGGCCGTGATCGACGAGGCCCGCGCCGAGGTGGACAGGCAGCACCACGACTGGGGGCCGCTGGACCGCACCGGCCGCGGCCGGGCTTCCTGACCGGAGCCGGCGGGACGTGACCGGAGCCGGAGGCGTGGCCGGGGGGACGTGACCGGGGCGGGGCGTCCGCGGGCAGGGGCGCCCCGCCGCAGTCGTGCGGACGCCGCCCGTGGTCCCGACCGGGAGCCTGGGCGGCCGCCGCGAGCGGTGCCGACGGGAAGCCGGGGCGGCCGCCCGGTCGGTCGCCTAACCGGACCTGCGGCTGCCCGCCCGGCGCCGCAGCCTCCGGCGTTCCGTCTCGCTGGTGCCGCCCCACACGCCGATCGTCTGGTCGCTGTCGAGCGCGAACCGCAGGCACGGCTCCTGGACCGGGCAGCCCCGGCACACCGCCTTCGCCTGCTCGGTCTGGACCAGCGACGGCCCGGTGGATCCGATCGGGAAGAAGAGGTCGGGGTCCTCGTGGCGGCATGCGGCGTGCTCTCGCCAGTTGTGCATCAGAAGTCACCTTCGATTGCATCGTTGGGTCGCGTGGGCTTGCGGTTGATTCACTCGCCTTCGGGTCACCTGTCGATGCTGGGGTGAAACACCCCATTATTCCTCGCCTGTTGGGGACGGCTACCCCGACGGGGTACCGCAGATCAGCCGCGCAGCGCCTCGGCGGCCGTCTCCGCCACCGCGTCGGCGACCGTGGCCAGTGCGGGAGAGTCCAGCCGCCACTGCTGCCAGTACAGCGCGACGTCCACCACCTGCTGCGGTGCCAGCTCCACCAGGCGCCCCGCGCGCAGCAGCGGCTCGGCCTGCGCCTCGGGCAGCATGCCCCAGCCGAGCCCGGCGGAGACCGACTCGGCGAACCCCTCCGACGTGGGCACGTGGTGCCGCAGCGCGCTCGCCGCGCCACGGCCGCCGCGCAACTGCCGTACGAATCCGTCCTGGAAGTCGTCGCGCCGGTCGAAGACGATCACCGGCGCCTCGGTGAGGACGTCGTGCAGCGGACCGTGCGTCAGATACCGTGCGGCGAACTCGGGGGCCGCCACCGGCAGATAGCGCATCCGGCCGAGGAACCGCACCGAGCAGCCGGGCACGGCGTCGGGGGAGGACGTCACCGCCGCCATCACCAGGCCCTCGCGCAGCAGCGCCGCCGTGTGGTCCTCGTCCTCGCGGCGCAGCTCGAAACAGAGCCGCAGTTCCTCGGGCACCCGGGTGAGTGCGCCCAGGAACCAGGTGGCCAGCGAGTCCGCGTTCACCGCCACCGGCACCCGCACCGGCTCCCCGGCGCCGCTGAGGCCCAGCTCGGCGTGGGCGTCCCGCTCCAGCCGGGCCACCTGCCGGGCGAGCCGTACGAGCACCGCACCCGACTCGGTGGGCCGCACCGGTTTGGTGCGCAGCAGCAGGACGCGCCCGGTGCGCTGTTCGAGGGCCTTGACCCGCTGGCTGACCGCCGAGGGCGTCACGTGCAGGGCGGCCGCCGCCGCGTCGAACGTGCCCTCGTCCACCACCGCGAGCAGCGTGCGCACCTGGTCGAGGGGAAGCTCCCCGGTCATCGCATCATCACGACAGCTAATGATACGTAAGAATCTTTAGCTGTACGCGGAGTGATCGCTTCCGTAGCGTCGAGGGCATGTCCAGCTCTCTCACCGCCGCCGCCGCGGGTTTCGGCACCGGCCTGTCGCTCATCGTCGCCATCGGCGCCCAGAACGCCTTCGTCCTGCGCCAGGGGATCCGCCGCGACGCGGTCCTCGCCGTCGTCGGCATCTGCGCCCTGTCGGACGCGCTCCTCATCGCCCTGGGGGTGGGCGGTGTGGGCGCCGTGGTGGTGGCCTGGCCGGGCGCGCTGACGGCGGTCGGCTGGATCGGCGGCGCGTTCCTGCTGTGCTACGGCCTCCTCGCCGCCCGGCGGGTGCTGAAGCCGGGGGCGCTCCGGGCGGAGGGGGAGGCGGCGGGCTCACGCCGTCGCGCGGTGCTCACCTGTCTGGCGATGACCTGGCTCAACCCGCACGTCTACCTCGACACCGTCTTCCTGCTCGGTTCGATCGCCGCCGACCGCGGGCCGCTGCGCTGGACCTTCGGCCTCGGAGCCGCACTCGCCAGCCTGTGCTGGTTCAGCGCCCTCGGCTTCGGCGCCCGCCTCCTCAGCCGCCACCTCGCCCGCCCGGCGGCCTGGCGCGTCCTGGACGCCCTCGTCGCCGTCACGATGCTCACCCTGGGGGTGTCCCTGATCGTCGGCAGCTGACCGGTCGCCGGTCATCCGGCCGGGCGCACAGCCGGTGCTGCGATAGTGAACCCTGGCAACAAAAAGATGTAGCGAGCATCCAGGGAACCCGTGGACACCAGCGACAGCACCACCGAAGCGAAGGACGAGCAGCGCACGGCGGCCCCCGGGCCGGGGGTGCGCACGGGCTGGCGCCGATGGGCGATGGACACCCGTCCCCTGCGCCGTCCGGCCTACCGGCGACTGTGGTCCTCGACCATCGTCACGGCCGTCGGCAGCCAGCTCACCGCCGTCGCCGTGCCCAAGCAGATCTACGACATCACCGGTTCCTCGGCGTGGGTCGGCTACGCCAGCCTCGCCGGCCTGGTGCCGATGGTGGTGTTCGCGCTGTGGGGCGGCGCGGTCGCCGACACCGTGGACCGGCGCCGGCTGCTGCTGATCACCAACACCGGTATCGCCGTCACCTCGGTGCTGTTCTGGGTGCAGGCCGCCGTCGGACTGGACTCGGTGGCCGCGCTGATGGTGCTGCTCGCGCTCCAGCAGGCGTTCTTCGGCCTCAACTCGCCCGCCCGCAACGCCTCCATCGCGCGTCTCGTCCCCGCCGAGGAGCTGCCCGCCGCCAACGCGCTCGGTTCGACGGTCATGCAGACCGGTCTGATCGCCGGGCCGCTGCTCGCAGGCGCGCTGATCCCCGTCATCGGCCTGCCCGAGCTGTACCTCGTCGACGCCCTCGCGCTGTGCGTCACGCTGTGGGCGGTGTTCAGGCTTCCGCCGCTTCCGCCGCTCGGGCAGGCCGCGGCCCGGCGCGCGGGCGTGCGGCAGATAGCGGAGGGCTTCCGCTACATCTCCGGGCACAAGGTGCTGCTGCTGTCCTTCCTCGCCGACATCGTGGCGATGGTCCTCGGCATGCCCCGTGCCCTGTTCCCGCAGCTCGCCGCCCAGACCTACGCTTCCTACGGCGAGGGGCTCGCCCTCGGCCTGCTGTTCGCCGCGATCCCGGTGGGCGCGGTGCTCGGCGGGCTGTTCTCCGGCACGTTCTCCCGCGCCCGCCGGCACGGCTGGATGGTGATCGGCTCGGTCGTCGCCTGGGGCGCGGCGATCACCGGCTTCGGGCTGAGCGGCAACCTGTGGCTCGCGGTGCTGTTCCTGGCGGCGGCCGGGCTCGCCGACATGATCTCCATGGTCTTCCGCGGGGCGATCCTGCTCTCCGCCGCCACCGACGAGATGCGCGGCCGGATGCAGGGCGTGTTCACGGTCGTGGTCGCGGGCGGCCCGCGCCTGGCCGACGTCCTGCACGGCACGGCGGGCTCGGCCTTCGGGCCCCGCACGGCGGTGGCGGGCGGCGGCCTGCTCGTCGTCACGGTCATGCTCCTGCTGGCCACGACGATGCCGGCGCTGCGGCGTTACCGGATCTGACCCCCGAGGACCGCGCCCAGCGGCACCGGTCCGGCGGCGGGACGCAGGACGGGGCCCGGCCCGGCGCACGTCGCGCGGGGCGCGGCGCCGGGAGCCGGCCACCATGGGACGAACGGCAGGCACGGTTCGGGCCCCGAGTCGGCCACAGCCCGAGCCGACCGATACCGGCCCGGCTGCCGCGGGCCGGCGGGGTCGGGTCGAGCCCGGCGCGGGTCCATGGCATCTTGGGGCCGGGGCCGGGGCCGGGACAGGCCACCGCCGGGCCACACGCAAGACGCGGCCCGTGCCCGGAGCCGGCCACCGGGCCATCGCCGGATCACACGGCAGGCATGGCCCCGGTCCGGGGTCGGCCACCGCCCGGGCCGAACGACACGCATGGCTCGGGCGGTCACCCGAAGCCGACCACGGCGGCCGGGACACGCATGGCTCGGGCGCTGACCCGGATTCGGCCACGGCGGCCGCGACACGCATGGTCTGGGCGGTAGCCCGGATCCGGCCACGGCGGGCGCACGGCTCGGATGGCCTGGGCCCGGAGTCCGCCACCGGGCCGCACGGCAGCCACGGCCTGGGCCCGGAGTCGGCCACCACCCGGCCGCACGGCACGGCCGCCCTGGGCTCGCAGCCGGCCACCGCCCTGGACGCCGGGGCGGCCCGACCGCACCCGGCTCGCAGGGCCCGACCGCACCTACGCACCAATGGCCCGACCGCACCCGTGCGGCATCGGTCCGGCCGGACCCCGGCCGGACCCCGGCCCGCGCGCGTCGCGCGGACCCGGTCGCAGGCAGGACCGGTCGCGGCAGGAGGGAGGCGGGATCGCCCCCCGCCCGCGCCCTACCGCGAGCGCCGCATGGAGTACTGCTCCATCAGCTTGTTGCGGGTCGTCTCCAGCCGGTGGGCCAGGATCTCGGCGACGATGCGCATGAGCGACAAGCCGAGGGCTGGTTCCTCCTCGCACAGCCGCAGCACCGGCTGCGCGTGGAACTCGTAGGCACGCACCGGGCTGAAGGCCTCCGCGCCGAAATCCCACTGGTACGGCGGGAAAAGCCAGGACCAGCCGAGCAGGTCGCCCGCGCCCAGGGAGGCGACGGTGACCCGCTGGATCGACGTCACCTGCTGGGTCAGGGAGACCGATCCCGAGCGGATGACCCAGAAGCGGTCGGCCCGTCCGCCCGCCTCGAAGATGTGGGTGTCCTCGGGGAAGGACACCTCATGGGCGAGTTCCATGAGGTGCCGACGCTGGGGCGGGGGCAGAGCGGTCAGGAGTTTCGTCGCTTTGGTCATGAGGCGGGGCTCCTCGCCGGCGATGGTTCCGGTGCTTTCCCTACGCCCATTTCAGCCGCTGCCGGGCCGACAGGCACCTCGGCGGACGGCGTAGTTCCACGGCACGATCGGCGGACGCGCGGTGCGCGGGCATGAAGAAGCCCTGGCTGGACGGGGGAAACCAGCCAGGGCCGTAAAGGGTGGTGTACGGAGGACTGCGAGGGTCGACCCCGTCACCACGTATGGATGAACCGTAAACCATCTCGGGCGGAGATGCCCAGCCGAAACCCGGTCACGTGACCCGTTTCACTTCACCACCCGGACCGTCTCCAGCTCCGGGTCACCGGGATCGGGCAGGTACATCCCCGCCGTCAGTCCCGTGCGCAGATAGCGCAGCACCGGCTCGGTCAGCCGCTCGCCGGGCAGCACCGCCGGGATGCCGGGCGGGTACGGCGTGATCATCTCGGCCGCGATGCGTCCCACCGCCTCGGCGACCGGCACATCCTCGGCGGCCCCGAAGAACGCGTCACGCGGCAGCGCCACCTGCTCCAGCCGCAGCTCACCCGGCGACGGCACGTCCACCCGGGGCGCGTCCCGCAGCTCCGGCGCGACCCGCGCCAGTTCCTTGAGTGCGGAAAGCAGTTCCCCGGTCGTCGTGCGGTCGTCCCCGTGCGTGATCTGCGCGCCGATCCGCCGGTGGTCGACCAGATGCATCTCCACCTCACGGTGCTCGCGCAGCCAGTCCGCCGCCCGGTAGCCGGTGACACCGAGCTCCGCGATGTCGATGATCGTCGGCAGCGGGTCGAAGTCGACGGCCAGACCGGGGCCGCAGAAGTCGTCCCGGTCGTTGACGTGCAGCCCGTCGATCTCCTCGATTGCCTCGCGTACCTCGGCGGCCAGCTCCAGCGCGCCGCCCATGAGTTCCCGGCCGCGCAGCGCCATCTGCCGCCGCCAGCCGTCCAGGCCCGCGTAGATCAGCACCGACGGACTGGTGGTGCCCAGCAGGTCCGAGCGGTTCTTCAGCAGCTGCGGCGGTACGAGATCGCCCTGCACATGGAAGACCGAGCCCTGCTCCAGACCGCTGCCCATCTTGTGGATGCTCGTCACGCAGATGTCGGCGCCCGCGTCCATCGCCCAGGACGGCAGATCCGGATGGAAGGGGAGGTGGGCGCCCCACGCCTCGTCCACGATCAGCGGCACGCCCCGGTCGTGACACACCTGTGCGATCCCGCGCAGGTCCGCGCAGGCGCCGTACGGAGTCGGCGAGGTCACCAGCGCCCCCTTGGCGTCCGGATGCGCCGCGAAGGCCCGGGCGAAGTCCTCGGCTCCCGGCGGGTGCGCCAGATGCCGCTCGGCGTCCCAGCGCGGCTCCACCCACACCGGCTCGACCCCGGACAGGACCAGCCCCGACACCACCGACTTGTGCGCGTCCCGCCCGATCAGGAGCTTCTCGTGCGGCCCCGCCACCGACAGCATGGCGGCCTTCACGGACAGGGAACTGCCGCAGGTGGTGAAAAACGTGTGCTCGGCGTGCACGGCGTCGGCCATCAACTTCTCGGCCCGCTCCAGCACCTGCCCGCGGGTCAGCCGGTCGTCCAGACCGCCGGCCGCCAGGACGTCACCGAGGAACACCGCGTCTCCCAGCACCTCCCGTACGGCCGGATCGGCGCCGCGGGCCTGCTTGTGGCCCGGCGGGGTGAACGACAGACGGCCCCGGCGACGGTAGTCGACCAGGGCGTCCAGAACGGGTGCTCGCGTGTGATCAGCTGACATGGGCGCCGGGTTCCCCGCACCCGTGGCGGGCAACCCGGCCCACCCGGGTGATCAGTCCGGTTTCGCGTGCGCGCCGGGTGTGACGATCTCGTCCAGCACCCGCAGCACCACCTCGTACGCCACACTGCGCACCGCGGCCTCCGAGGCCCCGCTCTCCGCGTCCTCTCGTCCTTCCGCTTTCTCGCTGCGGGCCCGCCAGCCGCGCGCCTCCTCGGCGGCGCAGGCCCGGGCGCGCTGGATCCGTCGCAACAGCTCGTCTGAGTCCACGACATCGGTCATGCCGTCCGACTACCCCGGCCGCACGCGTCAATGACGGAGCATGGCCACCCGCGTCATTGGCAGAGACCTGCCACCCGCGTCATTGGCAGAGCCCTGCTACCTCCGTCATGGACGGAGCATGCCCGAAACGCCAGGTTTGCCGCGGCCAGGAGAGGTGAGCCGGACTACAAGGGTCCATGCACCCCGCGGACGCCGGGGATCCCCGGGCGGTGCCACGGCCCCTGCCGACCCGATCGGCCGATGCCGGTCGGTGCACGCGGCGCCGAGCCGCCGGGCCCCCTGACCCGCCCGGCCCGGCGAGCGCGCCGGTCTTTTCCCCGAACGCGCCAGGGACCACTGTGAGGGAGCGAGAGGATGAGCGCGGAGTACGCCATCGAACCCCTGGAGACAGGGGGCTGCGAGCAGTGCGGAACCTGCTGCCCGGCCGACGTCCGCGCGGCCGTGCGCCGCGCCGTCGACCGGGGCTGCCGGGCCACGGGAGTCCACTGCGACGAGGAATCGCTCTCGGACGCGCTGCTCGTCGCCTCGGAGCTGACGTCCAACGCCATCCTGCACGGCGGCGGGGTCACCGACTACGCCGTGGACCTGGTGTCCGGGGGAGTGCGGGTGTCCGTGTGTGACCGCAGCAGGCGGCTGCCGGTGACGACGGCACCCATCGGCACCGACGGGCGGCGCAGGGTCGGCGGCCGCGGCTGGCCGATCGTGTGCCGGCTCGCCCGAGACGTCAACGTCACCGACCTGCCCGCGGGCGGGAAGCGGATCACGGCCGAGGTGCCCGTCTTCCCGTGACCTTCTCCCGACGACTTCCCGCAGCTCACCTCGTCGGCCGTGTTTGCTGCCGGAGAGGAGGGGCACACGCATTTTCGTGCTTCGGACCGGAGGCGCGTCAGCGGGAGCGGTAGTGGCTGCCCAGGTGCCTGACGGCGAACCGGACGGCACCACCACCCCTCCCGCGGTAAGTCCCTGAGATCACCTGTCAGGAGCGAATCCGCATCATGCTGAGCGACATGTCGACAAGCCGACCCGGCACGGACGTCCGACCCACCACCTCCCCGGGGCGGTCCCACGACGACGCCCCCGACACCGTGGAGGCGTTCGCCCGTCTCGCCGCGCTGGAGGACGGCCCCGAGCGCGAGGCCCTGCGCGACGAGCTCGTCACCGCCTGGCTGCCCATGGCCCACCGCATCGCCGGCCGCTTCCGCGACCGCGGCGAGTCGCTGGAGGACCTGCGCCAGGTGGCCGCGCTGGGCCTGGTGAAGGCCATCGACCGCTACGACCCGAGCCGCGGCGCCTTCGAGAGCTACGCCGTGCCGACCATCACCGGCGAGGTCAAGCGGCACTTCCGCGACCGGATGTGGGCGCTGCGCGTTCCCCGCCGGGTGCAGGAGCTGCGCAACAAGGTGCGGCTCGCCCGCCGCGACCTCACCCAGAGCCCCGGATCCCCCGAGCCCTCCGTCGCCGACATCGCCGCCCACACCGGACTGACCGAGGACGAGGTCAACGCCGGTCTCGAGGCCCTGGACAGCTTCAGCACGCTGTCCCTGGACGCCGAGGTGTCGGCCGACGACGACGGCTACAGCCTCGCGGACACCCTCGGCGCACCGGACGGCTCCTACGACATCGTCATCGACCGCGAGTCCGCCAAGGAGGGTCTGCGCCATCTGCCGGAACGTGAACGCGCCATCCTCTACATGCGCTTCTTCGAGGACATGACCCAGAGCCGTATCGCCGACTGCCTCGGCATCTCCCAGATGCACGTCTCGCGGCTGATCAGCCGCAGCTGCGCCCGGGTCCGCG
The DNA here is from genome assembly GCF_055609245.1 of Streptomyces sp. NPDC036813. Classification (NCBI taxonomy): domain Bacteria; kingdom Bacillati; phylum Actinomycetota; class Actinomycetes; order Kitasatosporales; family Streptomycetaceae; genus Streptomyces; species Streptomyces sp. NPDC036813. The sequence continues at coordinate 123,142 of NZ_JBVJPV010000002.1, forward strand.
AGGAGGCCATGGGCCGCCGCTCCGGCCGCCCGGGCTCCCCCCGCTGAGACACCGCCGCACACCGACGACGCCGTACGCCTTCCAGGCCCCGCAGCACGCCACGCGGGACCTGGGAGGCGTACGGCGTTTCAGGTGCCGGACCCCGGGGGGCGGACCCGGACCGCGCGGTGTGTTCACGGCAGCACGGGGCATCCGGAGTCGGGGAGGCGACGATGAACACATATGCCATGGGGCAGGGCGGCCGCGCCGAGGCCGAACGGATGGCGCGGGGGACGCTCACCGAGGGCGCGGCACGCGCGGGACTGGCCGCGCGGGGCGTCATCTATCTGCTGGTCGGCGCGCTGGCGCTGCAGATCTCCTCCGGCGACGGCGGACACCAGGCCGACCGCGGGGGCGCCCTCGCCGAACTGTCGCAGCAGCCCCTCGGCGCGGTGCTGCTGTGGGCGCTCGGCGTCGGCCTGACCGGGATGGCGCTGTGGCGGCTGTCCGAGGCCGTCTTCGGCTCGGCCGGCAAGGACGGCCGCACCGCGAAGAAGCGGCTCCTCGCGGTCGTCCGCTGCGTCTTCTACTGCTCCGTCGCCTTCTCCGTGCTGTCCTTCGCGGCCGGATCGGGCGGCGGCGGGTCCAGCGACCGGCAGTCCCGCGACGTCACCGCGCGGGTGCTCGACCTGCCCGCCGGGCAGTGGGTCGTCGGCGCCGTCGGAGCCGGGATCGTCGTGACCGGCGTATGGATCGCCGTCGCGGCCGCCCGGCGGAAGTACCGGGACGACCTGCGGCTGGCCCGGATGTCGCGCTGGGCCCTGCGGCTCACCGACATCACCGGGGTGGCGGGCGGAGTCGCGCGCGGCCTCGTCTTCACGGCCGCCGGCGCCTTCGCCGTCCGCGCGGCCGTCTCCTACGACCCGGCGCGCGCCAAGGGACTCGACGACACCCTGCGCTCGTTCGCCGACACCCCGCTCGGGCCGTGGCTGCTGGCGCTCGTCGCGGCCGGTCTCGTGCTGTTCGGCCTGTTCTCCTTCGCTCTGGCGCGCTGGCGGCGGGTCTGAGCGGCGCGGGCCGGGGAACACGGGGGACATGGACGACTCAGACCTCCCGCCGGACGAACGCCCCGTGGACGTCTACCTCGACCTGCTGCGGTTCCGCATGGACAGCGACGACTTCCAGCTGCTGCTCAGCGTCGTGGAACCGGTGCTGCGGGCCATCGACGAGCAGCGCTTCGGAGGCATGGAACTGGTCGTGGACTGCGACCGCGCGGAGGGCCTGCCCCAGGTGATCCGCGACGAGGCGGCCCTCGTCATCGCCACCGCCGTGACCGGCCGCCTGGACAACCAGGTCGTCGAGATCGACGTGGAGGGCTCCGGCCCGGTCCGCGTGGTCACCGACGCGGCCACCGCCGCCGACCCCGCGAGCCTCGGCCGCATCGCCGGCTACCTCCACGAACGCCGCCGCACCGACGAGGAACTGCGCGGCATCGCCGAGGCCAGCGGCCTCCCCAGCGACTTCTGACCACCGGGGTCACCGGGCCGCAGCGGTGGCAGGGCCGCACGGCCACGGTTGCCGTGCGGCCCTGCCACCGCTGCGGTACGCCCCTGCCTACTTCGCCGGCTCCGCCTCGGCTCGGGGTGCCCCGAGCGGGCGGGCCAGACCCACCACTGCCTCGTCCAGCCGCTGCAGATGCCGCAGCACGCGGTCGGTGATGCGGCCGTAGCGGGGCGTGCCCGGGTCGCCGGGCTGGAGCAGGGCGGCGAGGCTCGGTCCCGTCGCCACCCGCCCGGCCGCCGGATCGCCGGAGACATGTGCGGCGATGGTGCGGATGTTGTCCAGGATGCGCTGCCCGGCCCCGCGCAGTCGCGGGTCGGCCGCGATCGCGGGATGCGTCGGCAGCAGCTCCGCCATGGCCGCCAGCGACCGCGCGTGATACGCGCACGTCTCCAGCAACGCCACCACATAGCGGGCGGTGTCGCGCCGCGAGCGCAGCGGCGTCACCGGATGCGTCAGCGGCTGCGTCGCCGCGCTCAGATCGGCCAGCGCCTGGTCCAGGTCACGTGCCAGGTCGAGCAGCTCCACCTCGGGCCCACCGCTGAGCTGGTCCACGGCCCGCTCGGTGACATCGGCCAGCCGCTCCAGCACCGTCCCGAGCAGTTCGTCCGTACGACGCCCGGTGTGCACCGGCAGCACCAGCGCCGCCGCGATCACCCCGCAGGCCGCCCCCAGCGCCGTCTCCTCCACCCGCAGCACCAGCACCGACGCGCTGTAGGTGTGCAGCAGCGTGTAGAGCAGCCCCAGCGCGGCCGTCACGAAGAACGACATCAGCGTGTACGACAGGGGCGCGGTGTAGAACATCGCGAACACGAACAGCAGCACCAGCGCGAACGCCGTCCATGTGTGATGCCCGACCAGCCCCGCCAGCGCGATGCCCGCCACCACGCCGAGCACGGTGCCCAGCAGCCGGCGGTATCCCTTCACCAGGATCTCCCCGGTGGAGGAGGTGTTGATGAAGACGATCCAGCAGGTGAGCACCGCCCAGTACCAGCGCTGGGCCGAGAGGAACTCCCCGCCCACGATCGCCAGTGACGAGCCGACCGCCACCTGAACCGCCGCCCGCGTGGTGGGCCGTTTCAGCCCGGAAAGCTGCTCCTCCTCCTCGCGCTCGCTCTCCTCCGCGCCGCCGATCGCGGCGTCCTCGGCGTCCAGCTCCTCGCGGGACCGCGTCGTCGCGGGGGAGTCGTCGGACTCGTCCTGCGGCCCGTCCAGGGCGACCCGCAGGCCCATCACGGCGCGCGCCGTCTCACCGATGCCGCGGAAGACGTCCTGGACGGCACTCGCGGCGGGCGGCAGGTTCTCCTCGTCCCGGTAGCCGAGCAGCCGGTTGCGCACCTGCGCGAGCCCGGTGCCGCGGGCCGCCGCGGCCGGCTGGAGCACCAGCATCCGCAGCGCCCGCAGATCACGGCGCAGCGCCCCGGTCGCCTCGTCGCGCACCGGCAGATGACCGCCTGTGGGCAGCGACGCGCCCGGAAGATGGAGGGTCAGGGTGTCGGCGCGTTCGGCGCTGCGCGCGGTGAGCAGCAGCAGCCCGAGCCGCTCGGCGGCGATCTCGGCGTCCGCGATGCGCCGCTGCACCAGCCGGGCCACCGCCTCGTCGGAGGTGCCCTCCTCCAGGCGCCCCTGGATCATCATCGCCGTCTCGTGCAGCCGCGCGGTGCCCTCGCGCACCTCGTGCAGCGCCTTGTCGACGTCGTCGGGCCCGGCGTCCAGCAACTCCACCTGCGCGGCCAGCAACTGCGCCAGTCGGGCGCGGAACGCCTGCCGGAGGCGTTCCAGGATCCAGGTGGGTCCCGTCGGCACCACCGCGAACCGCAGCAGCGCGCTCGCCGCGAACGCGACGGCGACGACCCCGCACAGTTCCGGCAGGGTCTCGGAGGTGGCGCCCACGAACAGCGACAGGAAGTACACCTGGAAGGCGATCAGACCGAGCGCGGTGCCCCGGTCGCCGAACCGCCGAGCGTAGACCGCGCAGAATATGAGGACGACGAAGAAGAGGTCACCGGCCACTCTGAGGGTGGTCAGCACGGAACCCAGCGACAGCGACACCAGCGCCATGGGCAGCCCCAGCGCCAGTGTCACCGCCTGCTGGGTGCGCTGCTTCTCCCGGATGGCGAACGTCGCCACCATCGCGGCGATCGCCCCGGCGACCAGATGTTTCACCGGGGCGCCCAGCACGCCGAGCACGGCGAGCGTCAGGGCGATCGCACCCGCCGTCCTCAGGCCGGCGACCAGCCGCAGCAGCCCCGGGTCGGACGCCGCCAGCGCGTCCCACAGTCGTGTCCGGCCCGATCGCCCAGCTGCCCTCACGCCGCCGTGTCACTCCGCTCAAAGGTCGTGGCTTACGGCCTTCAGCATGCCATGACGTGCGGGAACACCCTGCACCGCCTCACTGGCCCGGCGCCTCGGCCCCTTCCACCCGCTTGCGCACCTGTTCCGGCGTCAGATACGTGTCGGTGTACTCGAAGTCCTTCAGCTTGGCCGGGCGGCGCGCCTGGAAACCGGTGCGGACGAAGTCGTCGCCGGCGAGCGCGTTCAGCGTCCAGTTGGTCAGCACCCGCGTCTTGGCGACACCGGTGCGCAGCGCCGACCAGTGGTAGCCGCGCGCCACGGCCTGCGCGGGCAGGCCCCGCAGTTCGATGCCGAGCGGCTTGGACACCGCGTCCTTTCCGCCGAGGTCGACGACCAGCCCCAGATCCTTGTGCTCGTACGGCCGCATCGCCTGCCCGCGCAGCGTGGCGATGACGTTGTCGGCGACGACCTTGCCCTGCCGCATCGCGTGCTGCGCGGTCGGCGGGCACACCGCGTCGGCGCCCTTGGCGAGGTCGGGCACGGCCGCGGAGTCGCCGAGCGCGAACACCCCGTCGTGGCCCGGGAGGTTCATCTCCGGGTTCACCGCCAGGCGCCCGCGCACGGTCTCCGCGCCGAGCGTGGCGATGAGCGGGCTCGCGACCACACCGGCCGTCCAGATCAGGGTGTGCGTGGGTACCGCCCGGCCGTCGGTGAAGGTGACCTCGGTCGGCCCGGCCTTCTCGATGGAGACGCCGAGCGAGATGTCGATGCCCCGCTTGCGCAGCACTTCCTGGGCGCTGCGGCCGAGCTTGTCGCCCAGCTCGGGCATCAGCTTCGGGGCGATGTCGATGAGGTGCCAGCGGATCAGTTTCGGGTCAAGGCGCGGATAGCGCTTGACCGCGTTGCAGGTCAGCAGTTGCAGGCAGGCCGCGGTCTCGGTGCCGGCGTAGCCGCCGCCGACCACCACGAACTGCAGCCGCGCGGCCCGCTCGGCCGGGTCGTTGCTGGCGTCGGCGAGATCGAGCTGGGAGATGACGTGGTCGCGGATGTACGCGGCCTCGGCGAGCGTCTTCATCCCGAACGCGTGCTCCGTCAGGCCCGGGATGTCGAACGTGCGCGTCACGCTGCCCGGGGCCAGCACGATGTAGTCGTACGGCTCGTTGACGATCTCGTCGGTGATCGTGCGGATGACGCACACCTTGGACTTCAGGTCCACGCCGATCGCGCCGCCCGGGATGATCCGGGTGCGGTACTTGCGGCTGCGGCGCAGCGACAGGGCGATCGACTGCGGCGTCAGCACACCGGAGGCGACCTGGGGAAGCAGCGGCAGATAGAGCTGGTAGGAGAACGGTGTCACCAGGGTGAGATCGGCCTCGCCGGGGGAGAGCATGCGCTCCAGGCGCCGTACGCACTCCACTCCCGCGAAGCCCGCGCCCACCACCAGGATCCTGGGTCGTGTCACGTTGGTCATCCCTTCTGCGGCTCCGGGCGGTTGGATCGACTCGTGTGCGTGTGCCCGCCGGAGCGCTGCTTCGCACCTGATCGATCCCACCGTGTTCGCGGCCACCGCGCCAGTCGGGTGCGGCAGGCAGACGAACGTACGCCAGTCAGTCTGCCCCTTCACGCCCGTGCGGGCGCCCCGTACGCGGGATTGACCGCAGGTCAGGATGGTGACGAGGAGCGGAGGGCGCAGGCGGACCCGGGATCAGGACGACCCGGCGAGGTGGCACAGCAGCAGGCACACGTCGTCGTCGCGCTCCGAGTCGCTCAGCAGCGGCGGCAGGATGCGGTCGGCCGCGCTCTCCAGATCCCGTGCCAGCTCCGCGCCGGGGAACTCCCCGAGCGCGTCGGCCAGGCGGCCGATGCCCGGGTCTATGCCGTGGGCGCGCCGCTCCACCAGGCCGTCGGTGTACAACGCCAGCGTCGAGCCCGGCGCCACCGGCACGGTGTGATCGGCGATCTCCTGCCGCAGCGGGATGCCGAGCATCGCGCCGGGCTTGTCGTCCAGGATGCGCACCCGCCCGTCCGGGCCGCGCAGCACCGGCGGCGGATGGCCCGCGGCCGCCCAGGTCAGCGTCGCCTCGTCCGGGTGGAAACGGGCGATCACGGCGGTCGCGTACAGGTCGGGCTGCAGATGATGCAGGAACTCGTGCAGCCGGGTCAGCAGCCGGCCGGGGCTGCTGCCGTCCACGGCGTAGGCGCGCAGCGCGGTGCGCAGCTGGCTCATCATCACCGCCGCGTGCAGCCCGTGACCGGTGACGTCCCCGACGACGGTGATCAGGCTGCCGTCGGGCTGCAGGAACGCGTCGTACCAGTCACCGCCGATGTTCAGCCCGTACGTGGCCGGCAGATAGCGCGCGGCCAGCCGCAGCCCCGGCGGGGTGGGCAGGTCGGTGAGCAGGGCCCGCTGCAGGGTCTCGGCGATGTCCCGGTTGTGCTCGAAGCGGCGGGCGTTGTCGATCGCCGTGCTGGCTCGCCGGAACAGCTCGATGAGCATCACCGCGTCGTCGGGGTCCCAGCGCTCGCCGGGCGGCGACAGCGTCACCACGCCCAGCGGCGCCCGCCGCGCCGACAGCGGCACGCACAGCAGCGGCCGCAGCGGGTCCAGCGCCGACGGAGGCTGGTCGTCGACCCCGGGCAGTGCGCCGGGATGGTCGGCGGCGTACTGCGGCCGCCCGGTGCGGGCCGCGATCACCGCGGCCGCCGGATGCGGCACCGTGGGCGCCGCGTCCGCGCGCTCGCCACGCTCCCCGTCGCCGTCGAACAGCCATACGTCGACGCTGCGGGCGTACTCCGGCACCAGCAGCTGCGGCAGCCGGCGCACGATCTCGTCATGGTTCAGGGACGCCGTCAGCTCCGCGCTGGCGTCGGCGAGGAAGGTGAGCCGGCGCCGCGCCCGCTCCGCCTCCTGCCGGGCCGCCCGCTCCGCGGCGAACGCCTCGCGCTGGGCCCGCCCTGCGGCGTCCAGCTCCGCGTGCAGCGCCAGCACGCCCTGGTTGGTCTGGTGCAGCTCCTCCCGGTGGAAGGCCACCAGGTCCTCCTGCTCGGCGAGCTTGCCGAGCACCAGCGCGGTGTCCTCGTCGGCGCCCAGCAGCGCCTCGGCGAGCAGCTCGGCGTCGTCCGGCGGGTCGCCCACCGCGACGGCGTCCGCGAACTCCGGGCAGGGCACCGCCGTGCGCCACGGCCCCTCACCGGCGACGTCCGTGCCCGGCGCGGGCTCGACGACGGCGTGCAGCAGACCCTCGGCCGGATCCGGTTCGAGGGTGACCCGCCAGGTGCCGCCCTTGGTCAGGCACTGCCGCAGCCGTCCGCTGAGCGCCGCGGCCAGCCGGGTGCGGTCCAGCGCGGACACCCCGTGCGCTGCGGCCAGCCCGAGCGTGGCGATCCGGGCGCGGGCCGCGTCGGTGGCGGTGGCGATCTGCCAGGTACGGGTCATGGTCGCTCCGGCGGGTTCGGCGCCAGGACCGCCACGGCGGTGTCGTCCCGCACCGGGCTGGCGCTGCTGCTCGCGTCACGGACCGTCACGGCCGCCAGAACGGCCGGATCGGCCGCGAGCAGCTCCGGGTCGGACGGCGGGACCCAGCGGCTGGGCAGGCCGTCGCTGTGCAGGATCAGCAGCCGGTCCGCCGACCACGGCAGCAGGGTCTCCGTCAGCGTGGTCGGCCGGTGCACGCCCACGATGCCGGGACGCGACAGCAGCGCACGCCAGGCGTCGCCCTCGAGCAGCCGCGCCCCTATGTTGCCGACGCCCGCGAACCGCAGCCGGTTCGCGTCGGTCTCCAGCTGGGCCAGCGCCACCGCCGCGCCCCGGGTGCCGGCCAGCTCCGTGTGCAGCCGGCGCAGCAGCTCGGGCGGCGGGAGGTGGGCGGAGCGGTGCAGCTCGCGCACGGCCGCTGCGGACGCCCGGGACGCCTCAGGACCGTGCCCGAGACCGTCGGCCAGCATCAGGGTGAGCCGGTCCCCGGATCGTGCCCATGCCCAGGCGTCACCGGAGAAGTCGGCCCCGGCGAACGGCACGACCACCCCGCCCGCCCGCGCCCCGGCGACCTGCCGGCGGACGTGTGCGGGCACGACGGGACCGATCCGGGCAAGCGCCACAGTGCCGCGGCCCCGCACGGTGTGCAGGCCGAAGTCGTCGGCGATGCGCCGGCAGGTGCCGAGTCCGGCCCCGAGCGAACGGGTCGTGGAGAACCCGTCGCGCAGCGCCTCGGCCACATCGGCGATCCCCGGACCGTGGTCGACGGCCGCGATCTGCACCACGCCCGCCTCCTCGGCGACGCCCGGCAGGGCCGGCGGTGCGACCACGTCGACCAGGAGCAGCCCGCCGCCGGCGTGCTTGAGCAGGTTGGTGGCCAGCTCGGTCGCCACCAGCGCCACGGCCGCCGTACGCCGCTCGTCCAGACCGGCCAGCGCCGCCGCGCCCTCCGCGGCCACCCGGGCGTCCCGCACCCGCGTCGAGTCCTGCACCGGCACATGCCACACCCGGGCCATCAGATCTCCTCACGCGGCAGCGGCGGCCGGGCCGCCCACGACGTCACGGTGACCGTGGTGCCGGCGCCCGGGGTGGAGTCGATCGCGAACTCGTGCACCAGACGACGCGCCCCGCCCAGCCCCATCCCGAGGCCGCCCCCGGAGGTGTAGCCGTCGCTCAGCGCCCGCTCCACGTCCGCGATGCCCGGCCCCTGGTCGGTGAAGGTCAGCCGCAGTCCCCGCGCCCGCCCGCTCACCAGGGGCAGGGTGTGCACCTCGCCGCCCCCGCCGTGCACCAGCGTGTTGCGCGCCAGCTCACTCGCGGCGGTGACCAGCTTGGTCTGCTCCACCAGACCGAAGCCGAGCTGTGCGGCCGCCTGACGGATGTGCTGGCGCACCCACACAAGGTCCATGTCCGACCGGATCGGCAGACGGGCCTCGATGCCCGCAGCCGTCTCCATCAATCGCTCCCCGGCCGGGGGCCGTTCGGCCCGGTCAGCAGGTCCAGGGCGGCCTGGGTGGTCAGCGCGGTCCGCAGCCCGGGCAGGGTCAGGCCCAGCTCCACCAGGGTGATGGCGACGGCCGGCCGCATGCCCGCGACGACGGTCTGCGCGGCCAGCAGCCGGGCGTTCGCCGCGATCTCCGCCAGCACCCGCCCGAGGAAGGAGTCGACGATCTCCACGCCGGACAGGTCGATGACGACCCCGGCGACCCGGCTGCTCGAGATCGCCTCCGTGATGTCCTGGAGCAGCCGCTGCGCCATGCTGTCGTACAGATCCCCCTGCAGCGTGACCAGGAGGACGTCACCGAGCCGGAGCACCGGCACGTGGCCGCCGCTCATCGGATGCGAAAAGCCCTCGGTCACCGCGGACCTGCACCGCCGGGAGTGGGACCGGTGATGCCGACGCCCAGCTCGTGCAGGGCGTAGGCCAGCGCGTCGGCGAGGGAGGCCCGCGTCTTCACCGAGCCGAGGTCCAGACCGAGGTGGACGATGGTCTGCGCGATCGCCGGGCGGATGCCGGAGACGACGCATTCGGCGCCCATCAGGGCCGCCGCCTGCACCGTCTTCATCAGGTGCTGCGCCACGAGCGAGTCCACCGTCGGCACGCCCGTGATGTCCAGGATGGCGAAGCGCGCCTTCTGTTCGACGACCGCCTCCAGCAGGGTCTCCATCACGACCTGGCTGCGGGCGCTGTCCAGGGTGCCGATCAGCGGGACGGCGACCACGCCGTTCCACAGCCGGATGACGGGCGTCGCCACCTCCAGCAGCTGCAGCCGCTGCCGGTCGATCAGCGCCTGTCCCTCCAGGACCGCCGTCTCCATGACGACCAGGCGGAGCGTGCCGAGCAGCACGGCCAGCGCCTCCGAGCACTCCCGCACCCGGTCGGCCGGGGCGGCGTCGAGGTCGGCCAGCAGCAGTTCCACGGCGGGCCGGCGCAGCGCGTCCAGCTCACCGGAGATCTGCCCGGGGGTGAGCCCGGCGCGGGCCCGGGCGGCGCCCATCCGGCCGAGCTGCTCGCGTACGGCGCCGAAACCGGGCGCGTCCAGCGACGCGACCCGCTCGGACGCGGCCACGTCGGACAGCGCGTCCGCCACGGCCTTGCCCGCCTCCACCGCCTCGTCGCGCGAGACGGTGAACACCGTGCGGAACAGTGGCTCGTCGGCCCACCGCTGGGCGATCTGCTCCCGGCGGCGGCGCAGGAACGCCGCGACGTCCCGTGCGGGCGAGCCGTGGTCGGCTGACGCTTCGTGCTCCGGCACGTGTGTCACTCCTCAATCTGCGTTGCATCGCTGCGGCCTGCGGAAGGCGACGAGAGGCGATGTGATCTCTGCCGGTGGCCCACCCTAACCATGCTCGAACGGAGGACGACACCGGGTCGCGGGCATTGAACCCGAGGGCGGCGCCCCCCGGGGAGCGCCGGTACGACATCCGACGGACACGGGAACCGGTGTTCGGGACGGGCCCGTGCCGCGTGCGTGCACCGCGACCACCCCGGTGACGGTGGAACCCGTCCCGGGGTGAGAACGATCACAAAGATGATCATGTGCGGATCCGCCGGGGTGCGGCCGGATCCGCGCCGCGTCACGTCTGAGGCGCCTCCGGGTTCTCGGCGCCCTGCGGGCCCCGGTCGATCAGCGCCAGCGCCTCCTGCACCGAGTCCGAGATCGGGACGGTGATGCTCACGCCCGTGAGATCGAGGACACGCCGCACCGCGGGGGTCGGCGCGATGACATGCACCGTCCCGGGCAGCTCGCGGGCCTCCTGGTACACGCGCAGGATGATGTTCATCCCCGAGGAGTCCATGAACGGCACCGCCGACAGATCCAGCAGGAAGTGCCTGCGGCCGTGGTGCAGCTGGTTGGCGAGATGGGCCTGGAACTCCGTCGCCGTGTCGAGGTCCAGATGCCCCTCGACCACGACCAGGGCTACATCCTCGCGGGGCAGGGTGACCTCGACGGAGAGCGGGTTCTGGGCAAGGGGCACGGGTACCTCCAACAAGAGCGGGCGGCCGGTTCGGGTCGGTGAGGCGGGTGCGGGTGCACCCGCCCGTCAGGGCTGCCGCCCATGGTCGTTTCACTGCCCACCCGCGGTTACCCCCGAACGCCACAACCATGCGTCCCACGATCGTGCGGTTCTTTCGCGCCGTCAGGTGACGTGGATGCCCACGATGCACGTGTCGTCGTCCGTGTCCGACCGGCTGTACGTCAGCAGCCGGTCCAGCTGGTGGTCCAGGGCGGCCGGCGCGCTGCGCGCGGTGGTGAGCAGATGGGCCAGGGAGTCCTCCATGGAGCGGTCGCGCCGCTCGATCAGACCGTCCGTGAACATCAGCAGCGTGTCCCCCGGGGACAGCACCACCTCGTCCTCCTCGTACGGCGCCTCCGGCACGGCGCCCAGCAGTATGCCCTTCACCAGCGGCAGAGGACTGGCCTGCGACGAGCGCACCAGGACCGGCGGCAGATGCCCGGCCCTGGCCCAGCGCAGGGTGCGCCGGTGCGGGTCGTACAGGGCGCACACGGCCGTCGCGGTGACGGCGCCGGTCAGATGGTGCGCGACGATGTTGAGCCAGGACAGCAGCTGGCCGGGGCCGGCCCCGGTGACCGCGAGACCGCGCAGCGCGTTGCGCAGCACCACCATGCTGGTCGCCGCCTCGATACCGTGCCCGGCCACGTCGCCGACGCACAGCAGCACCAGACCGGAGGGCAGCACCACGGCGTCGTACCAGTCACCGCCGACCAGGTGCTCGGTCTCGGCCGGCCGGTAGCGCACGGCGACCTGAAGCCCCTCCACCGCCAGCGGATCGCGCGTGGGCGGCATGATGGCCTGCTGCAACTGCAGCGCCAGCCGACTGCGCTCACTGGCCTGCTGCTCGGTGTGGGCGAGCTGGTCCCGGGTGGCGGCGAGCGCCACCTCCGTCCAGTGCTGGGAGGAGATGTCCTGGTACGCCCCACGTACGGCGACCAGCCGGCCGTCGGTGTCCAGCACCGGCTCGGCGACGATGCGCATGTGGCGCGTCACCCCGTCCCGCCGCTGCAACCGGAACGCCGTGGACGACGGCCGCCGGTGGTGCAGCACGGTCCGCAGGAACCGGCCCAGGGCGACCGAGTCGTCCGGGTGCGCGTGCGCCGGGACCTCCTCCAGAGGAACCGGCGTGGCCGACGGGGAACGCCCGTACAGATCGAACAGCTGTCCGTTCCAGGTGATCTCGCCGGTGAGCGCGTTCTCCTCGAAGCCGCCGATCCGGCCGAGGCGCTGGGCGTGCTGCAGCAGGCTGGCCAGCCGCGCCGCCTCGTCCTCGATGCGCCAGATCAGCAGCACGCAGGAGCCGTGCCGGCTGATGCTGATGTCCGCGACCGCCGACAGCGGCACCTGGTCGACGAGGGCCGTCAGGCTCATCCGCTGCGCGCGGAACGGCTCCCCGGTGGCGTAGACACGCTCGATCTGCTGGAACAGGTCGCTGTGCCCGGCGGCCATCGGATACGCCTCCAGCAGCAGCGCGCCGCTGACGACCGCCCGCGGCCGGCCAGCCGGATCCAGGAACCGGCCGTTGACGTGCTGGATGCGGAAGTCCGCCAGCTGTCCCGAGCCGTCCAGATGCGGCACGAGGACCAGGGCCGGGTCGTGCAGCCCGTCGGCCAGGTCGATCAGCTCCGCCGCGTCCGGCAGCAGCCGCGGCTCGCTCTCGGTCACGGCCTCGGGCGCGTACGTGTGCAGGGTGTGGGCGCACAGCTCGGCCAGCGCCTCCACCTGCCGCACCACCTGCGGCGGCACCGGGGCGAGCGGCTCGGGCCAGGCGATCTCCAGTACACCGAGCACCCGTCCCGCGGTGCCGGCGGGCAGCGCCACCCGCCCGCCCTCCGGGTACAGCCGGCGGCCGATGGTGGGCAGGCCGGTCGCCGCCAGCGACGTCATCCACTGGCCGTCGGGCTCGGTCAGGCCGCGCCTGGCCACGGTCGCCACCTCGGGCGGGATGTACCGCCAGCGTGCGGCTTCCGAGGCGGCGAACCCGGCGCTCCCGGCCAGGGTGAGGGACCCGTCCGGGCCGGCCGACCAGATGGCGACCGCCACCGCGCCGAGCGGCTGCAGGGCGTGCTGGAGCAGCGACTGGGCGACGGACTGGGTGTCATCGGCGGCCAGCGCGCCGCTCTCCGCGGCCCGCAGCCGTACGGCCGCCGAACCGTCGCCGGTGCCACCGCTCGCCTCGCCGGCCGTCTCGACGGTGGCGAGGAAGGACTTCGCCACCTCCGACATGCGGTCCCGCGCGGCCTGGTTGATGACCTCGACGGCGAACTCCAGCGGCGCCAGACGGGCCTGCTCGGCCAGCTCGGTCAGCTGCCGGGCCGCTTCGGCCGGCCCGCACCCGAGACGCTCGACGAGGATGCCCTTGGCCAGCTCGATGAGCGCGCGGCCCTCCGCCTCCGCCTGAGCGTCCCGCACCTCACGGCGCAGCCGCTCCACGGTCGCCGCGAGCCGCCCCACCGGCGACGTCGTGGGCACCCCGGCCCACCGGCCGGGCGAGGCGTCCGGGGTGAGGGCGGGTGTACCGGCCGTCGCCGGCCCGTCCGGGGTGAGGGCGGGCGTATCGCCCGCCGCCGGCCCGGTCGTCTGCTGTGCGGCGCCGACCGGACCGGCCGGCTCCTGGGAAGAACTCATGCCGTCCTCACGCGGTCAGCCAGCGCCGGACGCAGGACATGAGGTCCTGCGTGTCGACGGGCTTGGTGACGTAGTCGCTGGCCCCGGACGCGATGCTCTTCTCGCGGTCGCCGGGCATCGCCTTCGCGGTGACGGCGATGATCGGCAGATCGGCGAACTGCGGCATGCCGCGGATCTCGGCCGTGGCCGCATAGCCGTCCATCTCCGGCATCATCACGTCCATCAGCACCAGCGCGATGTCCGGATGGGCGAGCAGTGTCTCGATGCCCTCACGGCCGTTCTCGGCGTGCAGCACCCGCAGGCCGTGCAGTTCCAGGATGCCGCTGAGCGCGAAGAGGTTGCGGGCGTCGTCGTCGACGACCAGGACCGTACGGCCGTCCGTGGCAGCGTCGGGCTCTGGCGAGAGCGCGGAGGGCGACTCCTCCACCCGTACCAGGGGCACCGCCTCTCCGGGCTCCTCGGCCGACAGGTGCAGGGTGATCCGTTCGCGCAGTTCGTCCAGCCCGGCCAGGAACTCCAGCGGGCGTCCCTCGGCGTGCGCCGCGAGCGCCTTCTCCTGGGCGGAACCCGTGCGCCGGCTGCCGTGGTGCACCAGCACCGGCACGTTGGCCAGCGCCGAGTCGCCGTGCAGCGCGTCCAGGAACCGGATCGCCTCCTCCTCGGGCATGCCCATGTCGAGGACGACGCAGTGGCACGGCTCGGCGGCCAGCGCACCGGCCGCCTCCTGTGCCCCCACCGCCGTGATGACCTCGATGAAGGGCGCCTCGGTGCCGTCGTCCCGGGTGCGGCCCATGTCGGCGATCACGCTCTCGGCGACGAGCGTGAGCAGACCACGCGGGCGTTCCTCCAGCACGAGCAGGCGTCGCGGCCGGGGCGCGGCCGTGAGCGGCGAGCCGATCGGGACCGGCAGGTCGGTCACCTCCGAGGACACCACCTCCCCGGTGATCTCCCCTCGGCGGGCGGCCCCGAGCGCCTCCTCGAAATCGGCCCGGGCCACGGGCAGGAAGAGGGTGAAGGTACTGCCGCGGCCGGGGACGCTGTCCACCGTGACGGCGCCGCCGAGCAGATGGGCGATCTCCCGGGTGATGGACAGCCCGAGTCCGGTCCCGCCGTACTTGCGGCTGGTGGTGCCGTCGGCCTGCTGGAACGCCCCGAAGATGGACTCCAGATGCTGCTCCGGGATGCCGATGCCGGTGTCCTTCACCCGGAAGGCGACGATCGTGCCGCCCCGGATCACCGTCGGGGGCACCTCGTCGTCGGCCGCCGGTTCGATGCTCAGCTCCACGCCGCCCTGCTCGGTGAACTTCACCGCGTTGGACAGCAGGTTGCGCAGGATCTGCCGCAGCCGGGAGTCGTCGGTGAGCAGGTCGGCGGGCGCGCCGGGCGCCGTCGTCACCTGGAAGTCGAGGCCCTTCTGGGTGGTCAGCGGACGGAAGGTTGCCTCGACGTAGTCGAGCAGCCGCTGCAGTGCGACGCGCTCGGGCGCCACGTCCATCTTGCCGGCCTCGACCTTCGACAGGTCGAGGATGTCGTTGATGAGCTGGAGCAGGTCGGAGCCCGCGGAGTGGATGATCTGCGCGTACTCCACCTGCTTCGCCGTGAGGTTGCGCGAGGGGTTCTGCGCCAGCAACTGGGCGAGGATCAGCAGGCTGTTGAGCGGGGTGCGCAGCTCGTGGCTCATGTTGGCCAGGAACTCCGACTTGTACTTGGAGGCGAGCGACAGCTGCTGTGCGCGCGTCTCCAGCTCCTGGCGGGCCTGTTCGATCTGCAGGTTCTTCGCCTCGATGTCGCGGTTGCGCTCGGCCAGCAGCGAGGCCTTGTCCTCCAGTTCGGCGTTGGAGCGCTGCAACTCCTCCTGCTGCACCTGCAGTTCCGCGGAGCGGGCCTGCAACTCGGCGGTCAGGCGCTGCGACTCGCCGAGCAGCTCGTCGGTGCGGGCGTTGGCCACGATGGTGTTGACGTTGACGCCGATGGTCTCCATCAGCTGGGTCAGGAAGTCCTGGTGGATCTGGGTGAAGGGCGTCACGGAGGCCAGTTCGATCACGCCGAGGACCTGCCCCTCCACCACGATCGGCAGTACCACCAGCGCGGCCGGCGGGACCTGGCCGAGCCCGGAGGAGATGCTCACATAGCCGGGCGGCAGCTCGTCGACGGTGATCGCGCGCCGGCTGCGGGCGGCCTGGCCGACCAGGGTCCGCCCGAAGCGGATCCGGGTGGGACGCGTTTCGTCGTCGGGCCACCCGTACGCGCCGACCAGCCGCAGCTCGGCCCCGTCGGCGCCCTCCTCGGCCAGGTAGAACGCGCCGTACTGGGCGGACACCAGCGGCACCAGTTCGTCCATGATCAGCTCGGCGACCACCGGCAGGTCCCGGTGGCCCTGCATCAGGCCGGAGATCCGCGCGAGGTTCGTCTTGAGCCAGTCCTGCTCCTGGTTGGCCCGGGTGGTCTCGCGCAGGGACTCCACCATGGAGTTGATGTTGTCCTTCAGCTCGGCGACCTCGCCGGAGGCCTCGACGTTGATGGACCGCGTCAGGTCGCCCTCGGCGACGGCGCTGGCGACCTCGGCGATCGCCCGCACCTGCCGGGTCAGGTTGCCCGCCAGCTCGTTGACGTTCTCCGTCAGCCGCTTCCAGGTGCCGGAGACCCCCTCGACCTCGGCCTGTCCGCCCAGGCGGCCTTCGGTGCCGACCTCGCGGGCGACGCGGGTGACCTCGTCGGCGAAGGCGGAGAGCTGGTCGACCATCGTGTTGATGGTCGTCTTCAGCTCCAGGATCTCGCCGCGGGCGTCGACGTCGATCTTCTTCGACAGATCACCGCGGGCCACCGCCGTCGTCACCAGGGCGATGTTGCGCACCTGGCCGGTGAGGTTGTTCGCCATCGAGTTGACGTTGTCGGTGAGGTCCTTCCAGGTGCCCGCCACATTGGGGACCTGCGCCTGGCCGCCGAGGCGGCCTTCGGTGCCGACCTCGCGGGCGACGCGGGTGACCTCGTCGGCGAACGCCGACAGCGTGTCGACCATCGTGTTGATGACGTCGGCCAGCGCCGCGACCTCGCCCTTGGCCTCGACGGTGATCTTCTGGGACAGGTCGCCCTTGGCCACGGCGGTGGCGACCTGGGCGATGGAGCGCACCTGGCTGGTCAGGTTGGACGCCATCACGTTGACGTTGTCCGTGAGGTCCTTCCAGGTGCCGGAGACCCCGCGCACATGGGCCTGTCCGCCGAGGCGTCCCTCCGTGCCGACCTCGCGGGCGACGCGGGTGACCTCGTCGGCGAAGGCGGAGAGCTGGTCGACCATCGTGTTGATGGTCTCCTTGAGGTCCAGGATCTCGCCGCGGGCGTCGACGGTGATCTTCTGGGACAGGTCGCCCTGCGCCACGGCGGTGGCGACCTGGGCGACGTTGCGCACCTGCGCGGTCAGATTGCCCGCCATGAAGTTCACCGAGTCGGTGAGATCTCGCCAGGTGCCCTTGACGCCCTTGACGTCGGCCTGTCCGCCGAGGCGGCCTTCGGTGCCGACCTCGCGGGCGACGCGGGTGACTTCGTCGGCGAAGGCGGAGAGCTGGTCGACCATCGTGTTGATGGTGTTCTTCAGTTCGAGGATCTCGCCGCGGGCGTCGACGGTGATCTTCTGGGAGAGATCGCCCTGCGCCACGGCGGTCGTCACCTGGGCGACGTTGCGCACCTGCGCGGTCAGATTGCCCGCCATCAGGTTGACGGAGTCGGTCAGGTCCCGCCAGACACCGGCGACCCCGGGCACCTGCGCCTGCCCCCCGAGGCGGCCCTCGCTGCCGACCTCGCGGGCGACGCGGGTGACTTCGTCGGCGAAGGCGGAGAGCTGGTCGACCATCGTGTTGACGGTGTTCTTCAGCTGGAGGATCTCGCCCCGGGCGGGCACGTCGATCTTCTGCGACAGATCACCCTTGGCCACGGCCGTGGCGACCTGCGCGATGTCGCGCACCTGGGTGGTGAGGTTGCCCGCCATCGCGTTGACGGAGTCGGTGAGGTCGGCCCAGGTGCCGGACACGCCCGGTACCTCGGCCTGGCCGCCGAGCGTCCCCTCGGTGCCCACCTCCCGCGCCACCCGGGTCACTTCCGAGGTGAAGACGGACAGCTGGTCGACCATGCCGTTGAAGACCTTGGCGATGTCGCCCATCAGCCCGTCGACGTCGTCGGGCAGCCGCGTACCGAAGTCGCCGTCCCGGACCGCCGTCAGGCCGACCAGGAGTCTCTTCAGCTCCTGGTCGGCCGGGACCGGGTCCACGGCCTCGGTCGTGTTGCTGGTCATCCGTCCCCTCGTTCCCAAGTCACAGCGGTCCGCCACAGGGTGTCTTCGCAGTCCACGAGGACTGAAGCGGTGTGAGAAATACGCCGCAGATTAACCCACGCCGACACGCGGCGACACAGCATCCCGCCAACGAACGGTCACACGGAAACCGCACGTCAGGCACCGTGTGTAGAGAGCGTGAATCCGGGTACACGGTATGGCTTTCCGGTGGCCCGGCGAAGGGTGCCGGCGCCGTGCGGGTGAGCTTCCACCGGCCTCGCAGAGCGGCCGAAAACCGTCGCCGCCGGGCGACGGCATGCGGTGGCCGATGGCGGGTAACCGCTTCGGGGATCACGGTGGCACCGGCTGTCCGTGCGGGGCGCGGGCGGGCCGGCGCGGACGGAGAGCGTGGGATGAGCGGCGAGAACACCGCGGGCCGGGCGCCCGAGCGGCCCGGGGCGGTGAGGGCGTGGTGAAGCGGGCATTGAAGGCGTGGTAGAGCGGCACCCGGCGGACGCGGTCGAAGGCGTACCCGTCACGACGTCCGCGGAAGCCCGCTCCCTGGTCCGCGCAGTGGTGGGGGAGCGGTGGGAGTCTCCTTCGCGCAGGGCCCACGAGCAGGACGTCGTCGACCTGCTGCTGGTCGTCTCGGAGCTGGCGGCCAACGCCGCTCGGCACGGCGGGGGACTGGCCGGCGTTGACGTCCACGTCTGCGACGAGGGGGTGCGTGTGGCCGTGCACGACCACAGTGACGTCGTACCGGACGCCGTGCACGGCCCGGGGACGCTTCCGGCGCCGCACGAGGCGGCCGGTGGCTTCGGGTGGCCGCTCATCCTGCGGCTGGGCCGGGAGATCGCCGTCAGGCCGCGACCCAGGGGTGGCAAGACGATCAGCGTGCTGGTGCCGCTGCGGGCCGTGCCGGGCCCCGCCGAGACGCCCGGGGGCTGAGGCGGCGCCCGGGGTCACCAGGGCAGGAAGACGTGCACGTCCTTGCCGTGGTCGTTCGTCACCACGCTGACCTGGGTGCACAGCGTCTGCACCAGGTACCAGCCGATGCCGCCGCCCCCGTGGCTGGGGTGGAAGGGGCGCGGAGTCGGCGGTGTGGTGCTGGTGTCGTGCAGGACGACGTGCACTCCGTCGAAGGTGCGCCGCAGCTGCAGCTCGAAGGGGCCCGGGGCGTACTGCACCGCGTTGGCGGCCAGCTCTGTGACGATCAACACGATGTCGTGCCAGCACTCCTCCGCCGAGGGCGGCTGGATCCTGGCCAGGGCACGGAGGAAGTCCTCCGCGGCCAGCCGCGCCCCCGTCACGTCCCGTGGTTCTCCCTCGAAACGTGTCGTGCGGTTCGGCATATCTCGGGTGGTCAGCGCATTGTCCCAACGCGGCTCGGTTGCCATGTCCCATCCACTACCCGGCGACAGCAGGGCGGTCGTCCCTTCTTGTGAGCGTGTCGTTGACATCTGGAGGGTTCCCAGGGGTCAGGAAGGTACGCGTCTCGATCCCATCCGCACCATCGAAAACATATTCGTTTCCCGGTGGCATGCGGGCCCGATCCCAGGGCACCCGGACGGCCGTACGACACCAACACCCCTGACTCCAGGAGAAACTGATGTCGAGTTACGGCAGTTCCCCTGCCGCGTCCTCCGGTTCGCGCACCAACGGTCTGGCGATCGCCGGCCTCGTCTGCGGCATCCTCGGCGTGTTCTTCGCCAGCGTGATCCTCGGCCCCCTCGCGATCGTGTTCGGAGCCGTCGGCCTGCGTCAGGCGCCCGTGAAGGGCGGCGGCGGCATGGCCAAGGCCGGTGTGGTGCTCGGCGTCATCGACCTGATCATCTTCGTGGTGCTGATCTCGCTGGCCGCGTCCCACGGCGGCTTCAGCTGGTACGTCGGCAGCTGACCCTCACGCGTCACCACCGTGACCGGTGACCCTCGTACGGAACCCTCGTGACCGGTGACCGTCGAGGAGCGA
Source organism: Streptomyces sp. NPDC036813 (assembly GCF_055609245.1). Taxonomy (NCBI): domain Bacteria; kingdom Bacillati; phylum Actinomycetota; class Actinomycetes; order Kitasatosporales; family Streptomycetaceae; genus Streptomyces; species Streptomyces sp. NPDC036813. Next base: position 142,831 of record NZ_JBVJPV010000002.1, read on the forward strand.
CACCCTCATGAGCGGTGACCTCCCGTATCACCGGAACACATCGTCGGAGTCGTCCCAGCCGGGCGGCTCCGACGCGTACTGCCGCACCGGGCGTGAGCGGGCCGCGTACATCGCGTCGATCTCGGCGGCGTACGCCTGCACGATCGCGTCCCGGCGCAGCTTCAGCGACGGCGTCAGCAGCCCGCTCGCCTGGTCGAACGGCTCCGGCAGGATGCGGAAGACGCGCACCGACTCCGACCGCGACACCGCGCTGTTGGCCGCGGCGACGGCCCGCCCGATCTCCTCACGCAGCGCGTTCTCCTCACGCGCCTCCCGCAGCGGATGGCTGCCCGGCAGGGCAAGCGAGCGCCTCCAGTGCGCCAGGAACTCCGGGTCCAGGGTGATCAGCGCACCCACGCACGGCCGGTTGTCGCCCACGACGACGGCCTGGTGGACCAGGGGATGCATCCGCAGCCGCTGCTCCAGGAAGGCCGGCGCCACGCTCTTGCCACCGCTGGTGATGATCACTTCCTTCTTCCGGCCGGTGATGGTCAGATACCCCTCCTCGTCCAGGTGCCCCAGGTCACCGGTGGCCAGCCAGCCGCCGCGCAGCACGGCCCGGCTGGCGTCCCGGTTCCCGACGTACCCCTGGAACACCGACGGCCCGCGCACGAGGATCTCGCCGTCCCCCGCGATCCGGATCTCCATGCCGGGCAGGGCCTGCCCGACCGTCCCCGCCTTCTCCCGGCCCAGCGGCTGCATGGTGATCCCGCCGCCGGTCTCGGTCAGCCCGTACCCGTCGTGCACGTAGATGCCGATGCCCTCGTAGAACAGGGACAGCTCGCGGTGCAGCGGGGAACCGCCGGACGTCGCCCGCGTCACCCGGCCGCCCAGCGCCGCCCGCAGCCGGCGGTACACCGTCCGCTCGTACCGGGCGTGCTGCAGCCGCAGCTCGAAACCGGGCCCGGACCCACGGCCCGTGCGCTGGCGCTCGCGCGCCGCCGCGAAATCCCGCGCCGTCTGCGCCGCCCGTTCGAACACCGCGCCGCGGCCGGCCCGCTGGGCGGTGCGCAGAAATGTCTTGTACACCTTCTCGAACACCGACGGCACCGCGTAGAAGTACGTCGGCCGCAGGGTGCGCAGCGCCGAGGACAGCGCCTCCTCGCTCATGTCCGGCTCATGCCCCATCAGCACCCCGCCGCGCAGGCACAGGCCCTGGATCATCAGGCCGTACACATGGGAGAACGGCAGGAAGGCGAGGACCGACGGCTGCTGTCCCGGTGGCGCCGCCGTGTGCCCCCAGCCCGCCAGCAGGGTGTCGCAGGGGTGCGCCAGCGCCCGGTGGCTCAGCGCGCACCCCATCGGCCGGCCGGAGGTGCCGGAGGTGTACGCGACGACCGCGGTGGAGTCGGGCAGCACGAGCCGGCGCAGCGAGTCCACCGTGGTCGTCGCGACCGGGACGCCGCGCTCCGCCAGCTGCCCGAGCGCCCCCGCGTCCAGCTGCCACACGTGCCGCAGCCGCGGCAGCGAGGCGCACACCGAGCCGACCGTCATCACGCTCGGCTCGTCCTCGACGACCACGCCCACACAGCCGGCGTCACGCAAGATGAACGCCACCTGGTCCCGGGAGGCCGTCGGATGCACCGGCACCACCTCGGCGCCCACCGCCCACAGCGCGTGGCACAGCACGGTCCACTCGTAGCGGGTGCGTGCCATGATCGCGACGCGGTCGCCCGGCCGGATCCCGGAGGCTACCAGACCCCGGGCGAGCCCCAGCACCTGGTCGCGCAGTTCCACGGCGGTGACCTCGTCCCATCCGCCGTCGGCGCGGCGGCGCGCCAGCACGGACAGCACGGGGTCGCGGTCGGCGGCGGCGAAGACACTGTCGGCCATCCCGCCGGTCAGCGGGGCGACGGGCGGGGGAGCGAGGGCGGGCTCGGGCATGCGCGGCTCCAGGGGATGCGCGGGCGGCTCTGCCGCTGACCTGCGGGACCACCCAGGCCGACGGTGGTGGGACTCTAGCCCCGCCCGGCCGCGCGCGGTGCCCGGTTCGCGGAAGTGATGCGGCTTCGTTGATCTCGCCCGCTATGGGGGACTCGGAACGCATGAGTTTCACGAACCCCGACCCCGAACCGGAACGCACGACCGGCCTGGAACCGGGCGGCGGTGTTCCCCCGGGCGAGACCCCGCCCGCGGAGAGCAGCCTGCCCGAGGCCGGCCCCCGCGAGGTCCACAACCCGCCCAAGGGCTGGGGGAAGACCCCGCTGGTGCTGATCATCGTCCTCGTGGTGCTGGTGGCGGCCTTCTTCCTGGCCTACGCCATCTCGCTGGCGCTGTGAGCGACGGCGCGGATCCCGGCCCGGCAACGGTGCCGCCGGGACCTCAGGCCTGCGTGTGCCGTACGCACTCCGCGACCACGTCCCGCAGACTGTCGGTGCGCTCCAGCAGGGCGCGCTGGATCCGGGCGCCGTTGCCGTCGCGCAGCAGCCGGGCACACGAATCGCGGGCGCACTCGAGGTCGCCGCTGTCGGCGAGGGCCTCCTCGACATGTGCCAGCAGAGCCCGGACGACCTCCTCGGCGGGCGCCGGCCGCATGGTCGCCGGGTGCAGCAGCTCGCCGTCGATGCCGGAGCGCGCGGCCCGCCAGGCGGCCAGCCGCAGCATGCTCACGCTGTGCCCGGCCGGCTCCACCCCCGCCCGCCACTCGCGTGCCGCGGTCTCCACCAGCCCCCGCACCAGCGTGGCGACGAGCACCGCCGTGTCCGCGTGCAGACACACGTCCGATACCCGGACCTCCACCGTCGGGTAGCGCTCCGAGAGCCGGGCGTCGAAGTAGACCATCGCCTTGTCGAGGATCACCCCGGTCGCGACCATGTCGTCCACCCGCTGCCGGTACCCCGCCACCGACCCGAACAGCTCGGTCGGCCCCGCCGAGGGCCAGCGCCCCCACACCCGGCTGCGATAACTGCGGTAACCCGAGTCCCGTCCCTGCCAGAAGGGCGAGTTGGCGCTCAGCGCGGACAGCACCGGCAGCCAGGGCCGGATCCGGTCGACGACGGCCACGCCCTCCTCGTCGGAGTCCACCGACACATGGACGTGGCACCCGCACACCAGTTGCTCCCGGGTGGCGATGCCGTAGTGCTCGGCCATCCACTGGTAGCGGTCGTTCATCCCTATCGCCGGGCTGACCGGCAGGGGCGACGTGGCCAGCGCCGCGACGGTGCAGCCGATGCTCTCGGCGTGCCGGGCCGCTTCCTTGCGGCACCGCACGATCTCCTCGTGGAGATCCGCCATCCCGGACTGCGGCCGGGTGGCGAACTCCAGCATCTGGTCGTACAGCTCCTTCTCGAAGACCTCCTGACCGGCGTCCTCGTGCTCCGCGCGGGCCAGAGCGGCCGCGGACAGAGCCTTGGGATCACCGGTCTCCGGGTCGACGAGGAGCAGTTCCTCCTCCACACCGACTGTGCGCACCTTCAGGCCGCCCTTCCTGGCCGAGCCGCTACGGGACGCACAGTCGGGTTCCCCGTGATCGTCAGATGGAACGCGGAGGATACGACGACATCCACACCGTCGCCAGCGGAGGCAGCGTGAGCCGGATCCTCCCGTCCTCCGGCTTGACCGGGTCCGGGAGCGTGACGTCGCTGCCGCCGTACTTCGCCGCGTCCGTGTTGAGGACCTCCTGCCAGGCCGTGACGTCGTCGCCGACGTGCAGGACGTAGTCGTGGCGGACGACGGGCGAGAAGTTGGACACCGCGAGCAGCGGGCCGCCCTCGGCGTCGTACCGCACGAACGCGAACACGTTGTCGTCGGCGGCGTCACAGGCCACCCAGCGAAAGCCCGCCGGGTCGGTGTCGCGCTGCCACAGCGCCGGCGTGGACAGGTACAGGGTGTTCAGGTCCCGCACCAGCTCCTGCACCCCGCGGTGGTCCCCCGCGGCCATGTGGCCGGGGTCCATCAGCCACCACTCCGGCCCGTGCTCCACGTTCCACTCCCCGCCCTGGGCGAACTCCTGCCCCATGAAGAGCAGTTGCTTGCCCGGGTGGGCCCACATGAAGCCCAGGTAGGCACGGTGGTTGGCGCGGCGCTGCCACCAGTCACCCGGCATCTTCGACACCAGGGCCTGCTTGCCGTGCACCACCTCGTCGTGCGAGATCGGCAGGACGTAGTTCTCGCTGTAGGCGTACACCATCGAGAACGTCATCTCGTGGTGGTGGTACTTGCGGTGGATCGGCTCCTTGCTCATGTACTGCAGGGAGTCGTGCATCCACCCCATGTTCCACTTCAGGCCGAAGCCCAGGCCGCCGCTGTCGGTGGGCCGCGTCACGCCGTCCCAGGCCGTGGACTCCTCCGCGATCGTCACGATCCCCGGGCAGCGCCGGTAGACGGTGGCGTTCATCTCCTGCAGGAACGCCTTGGCGGCCAGGTCCTCGTTGCCGCCGAAGATGTTCGGCGTCCACTGGCCGTCCTCGCGCGAGTAGTCCAGGTAGAGCATCGAGGCGACGGCGTCCACCCGCAGACCGTCGATGTGGAACTCCTCGCACCAGTACACCGCGTTGGCGACCAGGAAGTTGCGCACCTCGGTACGGCCGTAGTCGAACTCGTACGTCCCCCAGTCCGGGTGCTCGGCCCGCTGATCGTCCCCGGGTTCGTACAGCGGGTCCCCGTCGAAGCGGGCCAGCGCCCAGTCGTCCTTCGGGAAGTGTGCCGGCACCCAGTCCATGATCACGCCGATCCCGGCCCGGTGGCAGGCGTCGACGAAGTAGCGGAAGTCGTCCGGGGTGCCGAGCCGCGGCATCGGCGCGTAGTAGGACGTGACCTGGTAGCCCCAGGACCCGCTGAACGGGTGCCCCGCGACCGGCATCAGCTCCACATGCGTGAAGCCCATGTCCCTGACGTACGCCGGCAGTTCCTCGGCCAGCTCACGGTAGGTCAGGCCCGGACGCCAGGAGGGCAGGTGAACCTCGTAGACGGAGAACGGCGCCTGGTGCACCGGTACGTCACCGCGGTGCGCCATCCAGTCCGCGTCGGCCCACTCGTGACGCGACGCCGTGACGATCGACGCGGTGTCCGGCGGTACCTCCGTGCACCGCGCCATCGGGTCGGCCTTCAGGAACCGGTGGCCGTGGCGCGAGGTGATCTCGAACTTGTACCGGGTGCCCTCGCCGACCCCGGGCAGGAACAGCTCCCACACCCCGGACGCGCCCAGCGAGCGCATCGGGAACTGGGTGCCGTCCCAGTAGGTGAAGTCCGCGGCGACCCGCACGCCCTGCGCGTTCGGCGCCCACACGGTGAACCGGGTGCCCGTGACGCCCTCGTGGGTCATCGGCTCCGCGCCGAGCGCCTTCCACAGCTGCTCGTGCCGGCCCTCCCGGATCAGATGCAGATCGAACTCGCCGAGCGCCGGCAGGAACCGGTACGGGTCGTCCACCACGTACTCGGCGTCCTCGTAGGCCACCGCCAGCTTGTAGGCCGGGATCTTCTTCAGCGGCAGTACGGCCGAGAACAGGCCGTCGCCGTCCGAGGTCAGCGGGTGCCGCTTGCGGCCGACCACGACGGCGACCGCGCGGGCGAACGGACGCAGCGCCCGGAAGAGCACCCCGCCGGGCACCGGGTGGGCGCCCAGCAGGGCGTGCGGATCGTGATGGGCACCCGCCAGCAGCCGGCCCCGGTCGGCCGGGTCCAGGTCGGTGGCCGCTGTGCGGGCCGGGCCCGACGGCTCGGGGAGTGAGGTGTCGCGCAGCGCCACGGGTCAGTCTCCTCTCACGGCGAGTCGTTCGATCGCCGCCATGGGTACGGGAAGCCAGGCAGGACGGTGCTTGGCCTCGTAGAGCACTTCGTAGACAGCCCTGTCCGTCTCGTAGGCGCGCAGCAGGGCGTGTTTCTTGCGTGGATCCCAGCCCGCCCGCGCGGCATAGCCCGCGCAGTAGGCCTCCCGGCAGCGGCGCGCCCACTCGGGGCGCCACGGCCGGCGCTGGCGGGCCGCGTAGTCGAAGGAGCGCAGCATGCCGGCGATGTCCCGCACCGGCGAGTGCGTGCTGCGCCGCTCGGCCAGCGGCCGTGACGGTTCGCCCTCGAAGTCGATGACGAACCACTCCCGTCCGGCGCGCAGCACCTGGCCCAGGTGCAGGTCGCCGTGGATGCGCTGGGCCGGCGGGCCCGGGTCGCAGGCCACGAGCGCGCCGAACGCCGCCCGCAGCCCCGGCACGTGCGGGCGCAGCGCCTTCACCTGGTGGGCGGCGGCGTCCAGCCGTTCGGTCATCGCCGCCGCCAGCCGGGCGTTCTCCGCGTGGCCGCCGGCCGGGAAGGCCGCGGCGAGCGCGAGGTGCACCTCGGCGGTGGCGGCACCGAGCGCGCTCGCCTCAGCGGTGAAGTCCTCACCGCGGGAGAGGGCCTGCAGGGCCAGCGTCCAGCCGTCGGAGGCGTTCGGCAGGAACGGCTGCAGCACGCCCAGCGTCGCCTCCTGGGGCCGGCTGGTGCGCATCCACGCCACCGGAGCCGGCACCCGCGCACAGCCCTCCCGGGCGAGCGCCAGGGGCACCTCCAGATCCGGGTTGATGCCGGGCTGGATGCGCCGGAACAGCTTCAGGATGAACGCGTCGCCGTACACCAGCGACGTGTTGGACTGCTCGGCGTCCAGCAGCCGGGGCGCGAGACCCGACGGGATCGGCACCGACGGATCGGAGTCGAACAGCAGCGGCCCGAGCGTCCCGGTGTGGCGCATCCGCTCCAGCAGCAGATGCGCCGAGCGCGGGTCCAGCAGCGCGTCGTAGACCGTGAGGCCGGCCATCGGGCCGCTCTCCGCCCGCCCGATCAGCGCCTTGCCGAGCCGGGGCGAGAGATGCTCCTGGAAGCCGAGCAGCAACTGGTAGCAGTCTCCGCCGGCCGGGGCCACCGTTCCGCCGGGCGCGGGCACACCGGCGTGCGGCGGAGGCGACCCGGCGTGCGCGGCATGGATGAGCACATGCAGACAGCCCGGGAACAGCTCGGTCATCGACAGCAGACGCAGATCCGTGACCGGCCGGTCCTTCCCGGCGAACCAGCGTTGCCGCGGCAGCCACTCGCGCAGCAGACCCGCGAGCGAGTCCAGATGCAGAGCGACGCCGGTACTGCTCGGCTGGAGGGATGCGGTCTTCGGCATGGTGACGCGTCCTTTCCTCGGCGCGCTACTGTCGGCGGCCGATGCGGGATGCGACTCGGGCGAGCCGGAACCAGTAGAAGCCGTGGCCTGCGATGGTGAGCAGGTAGGGCAGCTCTCCGATGGCGGGGAAGCGCACCCCGCCGAAGAGTTCGACCGGATGGCGGCCGTTGTAGGCCCGCAGGTCCAGCTCGGTGGGCTGGGCGAAGCGGGAGAAGTTGTGCACGCACAGCACGAGGTCGTCCTCGTACTCGCGCAGGAACGCCAGCACCGCCGGGTTCGACGAGGTCAGCTCCGTGTACGTCCCCAGTCCGAAGGCGGGGTTCTGCTTGCGGATCTCGATCATCCGCCGGGTCCAGTGCAGCAGGGAGGAGGGCGACGCCATGGACGCCTCGACGTTGGTGACCTGGTAGCCGTAGACCGGGTCCATGATCGTGGGCAGATAGAGCCGCCCGGGGTCGGCCGTGGAGAAGCCGGCGTTGCGGTCCGGCGTCCACTGCATGGGGGTGCGTACGGCGTCGCGGTCGCCGAGCCAGATGTTGTCGCCCATGCCGATCTCGTCGCCGTAGTAGATGATCGGCGAGCCGGGCAGGGACAGCAGCAGCGCGGTGAAGAGTTCGATCGTGTTGCGGTCGTTGTCGAGCAGCGGGGCGAGGCGCCGCCGGATGCCGATGTTGGCGCGCATCCGCGGGTCCTTGGCGTATTCGGCCCACATGTAGTCGCGCTCTTCGTCCGTGACCATCTCGAGCGTGAGCTCGTCGTGGTTGCGCAGGAAGATGCCCCACTGGCAGCCCGACGGGATCGGCGGCGTCTTCGCCAGGATTTCCGACACCGGATAGCGGGATTCCCGCCGCACCGCCATGAAGATGCGCGGCATGACCGGGAAGTGGAAGGCCATGTGGCACTCGTCGCCGCCGGCGGCGTAGTCGCCGAAGTAGTCGACCACGTCCTCCGGCCACTGGTTGGCCTCCGCCAGCAGCACCGTGTCCGGGTACATCAGGTCGATCTCGCGGCGTACCCGCCTCAGGAACTCATGGGTTGCCGGAAGGTTTTCGCAGTTGCTGCCTTCCTCCGCGTACAGATAGGGCACCGCGTCCAGCCGGAAGCCGTCGATGCCGAGGTCCAGCCAGAACCGCAGCGCGGCCAGGATCTCCTCCTGGACCGCCGGGTTCTCGTAGTTGAGGTCCGGCTGGTGGGAGAAGAAGCGGTGGAAGAAGTACTGCCCCCGCACCGGGTCGTACGTCCAGTTGGAGCTCTCGGTGTCGACGAAGATGATCCGGGCGTCCGGGTAGCCCTTGTCGTCGTCGGCCCACATGTAGAAGTCGCCGTAGGGCCCGTCGGGGTTCTTGCGCGACTCCTGGAACCACGGGTGCTGGTCGCTGGTGTGGTTCATGACGAAGTCGATGATCACGCGCATGCCGCGCTGGTGGGCGGCGTCCACGAACTCCACGAAGTCCGCCAGGTCACCGAACTCGGGCAGCACCGAGGTGTAGTCGGAGACGTCGTAGCCGCCGTCCCGCAGGGGCGACTTGAAGAAGGGCGGCAGCCACAGGCAGTCGACGCCCAGCCACTGCAGATAGTCGAGTTTGGCGGTGAGTCCCTTGAGGTCGCCGACGCCGTCGCCGTTGCTGTCCTGGAAGGAGCGGACGAGGACCTCGTAGAAGACGGCACGCTTGAACCAGTCGGGGTCCCGGTCCTTTGCCGGGGTGTCCTCGAAGGTGTCCGGGACGGGCGAGTTGACGGACATGGGGCTGATCGACCTCCGTTTCGTGGGGTGACTCACCGGACGTGGAACACGTGGGCCGGCGTCCGGCCGGGGTCGAGGCGCACGTAGTTGGCGCCCGACCAGCGGTAGGTCGCACCGGTCAGTTCGTCGTGCACGGTCGTCTCGGCGTGCCGGTCCAGGCCGAGTTGCGGCATGTCCAACGAGACCGTGGCCTCCTGGGTGTGGTGCGGGTCGAGGTTCGCCACCACGAGCACCGTGTCGTCGCCCTCGCGCTTGCTGTAGGCGATGACCGCGTCGTTGTCGGTGGCGTGGAAACGGAGGTTGCGGAGCCGGCGGAGCGCCGGGTGGCCGCGCCGGATCTCGTTGAGGCGGGTGATCAGCGGGGCGATGGTGCGGCCTTCGCGCTCGGCGGCCTCCCAGTCACGCGCCACGAGCTGGTACTTCTCCGAGTTCAGGTACTCCTCGCCGCCCGGCTTCAGCGGGGTGTTCTCGCACAGCTCGTAGCCGGAGTAGACGCCCCAGGTGGGGGAGAGGGTGGCGGCGAGGACGGCACGCACCTCGAAGGCGGGGCGGCCGCCGTGCTGGAGGTAGCCGGGCAGGATGTCCGGGGTGTTGGCGAAGAAGTTCGGCCGCATGTACGAGGCCGCCTCGCCGGACAGCTCCGTGAGGTACTCCGTCAGCTCCTGCTTGCTGTTGCGCCAGGTGAAGTACGTGTACGACTGCTGGAAACCGATCTGCCCCAGGGTGTGCATCATCGCCGGGCGGGTGAACGCCTCGGCCAGGAAGATCACGTCCGGATCGGAGGCGTTGATGTCCGTGATGACCCGCTCCCAGAAGACCACCGGCTTGGTGTGCGGGTTGTCGACGCGGAAGATCCGCACCCCGTGCTCCATCCAGTGCCGCAGGACACGGACCGTCTCGGTGACCAGGCCGTCCATGTCCTGGTCGAAGGCGATCGGATAGATGTCCTGGTACTTCTTCGGCGGGTTCTCGGCGTAGGCGATCGTCCCGTCGGGCCGGTGGTGGAACCACTCCGGGTACTTGTGCACCCAGGGGTGGTCGGGGGAGCACTGGAGCGCGAAGTCGAGGGCGATCTCCAGGCCATGGGAGCGTGCCTGCCCCACGAACCAGTCGAAGTCCTCGATCGTGCCCAGCTGCGGGTGCACGGCGTCGTGGCCGCCCTCCGACGAGCCGATCGCCCACGGCACGCCCACGTCCTTTGGACCGGCGGTGAGGGTGTTGTTCTTCCCCTTGCGGAAGGTCGTGCCGATCGGATGGATCGGCGGCAGATAGACGACGTCGAAACCCATCGCGGCGATCTTCGGCAGCCGCCGCGCCGCCGTCCGGAAGGTGCCGTGCGGCTGCTCCGGCGTGCCCTCCGAGCGCGGGAAGAACTCGTACCAGGACCCGAACAGCGCCCGCTCCCGCTCCACCAGCAGCGGCATGGCCTTGGACGCCGTGACCAGTTCCCGCAGCGGATGGCGGGCCAGGACCTCGTCCACCTCCGGCGCCAGCGCGGCGGCGTAACGCTCCTGCACCGGCAGCGAGTCGTCCAGCAGCGTCTTCGCGGTCTCCCGCAGCAGGGCGCGCGCCGGGCCACGCGGCGCCCGGGCCGCCGCCCGCTCGTACAGCTGGCCGCCCTCCTCCAGCACCAGGCCCGTGTCGATGTCCGCCGGGATCTTGATCGCCGCGTGCCGGCGCCAGGTGGTGACCGGATCGCTCCACGCCTCCACGGTGTACGTCCAGTGGCCCTCCGCGTCCGCCGTCACCTCGGCGCCCCAGCGGTCGCTGCCCTCGGCCAGTTCACGCATGGGAGTCCAAGGCCCCTTGCGGCCGTCGGGACCGCGCAGGACGACGTTCGCGGCGACCGCGTCGTGCCCCTCGCGGAACACGGTCGCGGTCACCTGGAACGTCTCGCCCACGACGGCCTTCGCCGGTCGCCTGCCGCACTCCACGCGCGGATGGACATCCCGCACGGGGATACGGCCGATGGGCCTGGTGGACTTCATCGTGAACCTCCTGCGTGCTCGAAGCCGGGCCGCGGCCCGGCTGGTGGATGTCCAAGCTGCACCGGAGGAGGGCTAGTGCTCCGCCGGGAAACGCCGGGCGGAGCGTGATCCACTCCTGCGCGCCACGTTTTTCGTCCGTCGTCGCGGAGCGCCCTGCCACAGGGAGGTGGCCGCGTCCGACCGCAGATACCGTTCGGCGGCGTCGGCGGCCTCCCGGGCGCAACGCTTGCCCATCAGCACGCACAGGGTGTATCCGGTGTCCTCGAAGGTGGCCCTGACCGCGGTGTCGGCCGGGGAGGCGAGCATGGCCCGCTCCCACGCGCGGTAACGCTGCAGATGCCTGGCGACTTCGGCTTTCGCGGGTAGCAGCATGGCGCTGTTCACCTTCCGGGAGTGCGAGAGGTATGACGCCCGACGGACGGGCCGGCCGCGCACGCAGAGGGGCATCAGCCGAAAAACCTCTCGTGGCCTTCACTTATGGTGCACGCGCGATGACCTACCGTCCTGTTGGATCTTGGCCGTGGTGCGCTCGTGTTGCACGAATGGCGTATCACCCTCAGTGTTGGAGGTGACTCAGAAGCGAACATCGCTCACGCTTCGTGTTCGGGGTTCCGCCCGCCAGGGCGTTAGGAGCCTGAGCGTCGCCGGTGAGGAGCCAACGACGATGAAGACCGCAGTGCCCTGCTACTACCACCTCGACGTGGAAGTCAGCCCGGAACGGGTCGGACAGGTCAGGCGCATTCTGGCCGCGCACCTGAAGTACTGGGACCTGGAGAACCTGGTCGAGCCCGTGTGCCGCAGCACCGAGATGCTGCTGCGGGCCATCGACGAACACGCCACCGACAAGAACACCTCCATCGAGATGTGGTGGAACGGTCAGCACCTGATCACCGCCATCGGGGAGAACGACTGCGACCTGCGCCCGGACCAGGACCTGCGCAGCTGCCTGGAGCGCCTCGCGGCGAGCAGCGACGGGTGGGGGTGCTGCGCCACCGACACCGGCAGCAAGGTCATCTGGTTCTCGCAGCGGGCCCGTGTCGGCGACCGCGAGCCGCTCATCCCGACCACGCCGTTCCCGGCCCTGCGCGAGATGCTCCAGGTGCCGCGTGCGCTGCGGAGCGTCGCCCTGGCCGGCGAGACGGTGGGCGACGTACTGGAGGCGAGCCGGTGACGACCACCGACCCGAAGAAGAAGGCAGGGGTGCCCGTGTGGAGCGGGCACCCCTACCCGCTGGGTGCCGTACATGACGGGCAGGGCACCAACTTCGCGCTGTTCAGCGAGGTCGCCGAGCGCGTCGAACTGATCCTCGTCGACGATCGCGGCGCCCACCGCACCGTCGCGCTGACCGAGGCGGACGGCTTCGTCTGGCACGGCTACCTCCCGGGCGTCGGCCCCGGCCAGCGCTACGGCTACCGGGTGCACGGGCCGTGGGCACCGGCCATGGGCCACCGGTGCAACCCCGCGAAGCTGCTCCTCGACCCGTACGCACGTGCGGTCGACGGCCAGATCGACAACCACCCCTCGCTGTACGAGCGCAGTCCCCAGGGCCCCGACCCGGCCGACAGCGCCGGGCACACCATGCTCGGCGTGGTCACCGACCCGTACTTCGACTGGGGCGACGACCGGCCGCCGCGCACCCCCTACGCCGACAGCGTGATCTACGAGGCGCACGTGCGCGGCCTGACCCGCACCCACCCCGACGTGCCGCCCGAGCTGCGGGGCACCTACGCCGGCCTCGCTCACCCCGCGATCCTCGAACACCTGACCTCGCTCGGTGTGACCGCGGTGGAGCTGATGCCGGTCCACCAGTTCGTCCAGGACGGCGTACTGCAGGACAAGGGCCTGGCCAACTACTGGGGCTACAACACCATCGGCTTCTTCGCCCCGCACAACGCCTACGCCGCCCACGGCAGCCGGGGCCAGCAGGTCGCGGAGTTCAAGTCGATGGTCAAGGCGATGCACGCGGCCGGACTCGAGGTCATCCTCGACGTCGTCTACAACCACACCGCCGAGGGCAACGAGAAGGGCCCGACCCTGTCCTTCCGCGGCATCGACAACGCCTCGTACTACCGCCTGGTGGACGGCGACTTCGCGCACTACTACGACACCACCGGCACCGGCAACAGCCTGCTGATGCGCCACCCCTACGTGCTGCAGCTGATCATGGACTCGCTGCGGTACTGGGTGACGGAGATGCACGTCGACGGGTTCCGCTTCGACCTCGCGGCCACGCTGGCGAGACAGTTCCACGAGGTGGACCGCCTATCGGCCTTCTTCGACCTCATCCAGCAGGACCCGGTGATCAGCAGAGTGAAGCTGATCGCCGAGCCCTGGGACGTCGGTGAGGGCGGCTACCAGGTCGGCAACTTCCCGCCGCTGTGGTCGGAGTGGAACGGCAAGTACCGCGACACGGTACGGGACTTCTGGCGCACCGAGCCCGGCTCGCTCGGCGAGTTCGCCTCACGCCTGACCGGCTCCTCCGACCTCTACCAGCACAACCGGCGCCGCCCGCGCGCCAGCGTCAACTTCGTCACCGCGCACGACGGCTTCACCCTGCGCGACCTCGTCTCCTACAACGACAAGCACAACGAGGCCAACGGCGAGGGCAACCGCGACGGCGAGAGCCACAACCGCTCCTGGAACTGCGGCACCGAGGGCGAGACCGCCAACCCCGCGGTCCTGGAACTGCGCGCCCGCCAGCAGCGCAACCTGCTCGCCACCCTCCTGCTGTCCCAGGGCATCCCGATGCTGTCCCACGGCGACGAACTCGGACGCACCCAGCGCGGCAACAACAACGCCTACTGCCAGGACAACGACATCTCCTGGATCGACTGGCGGCTGACCGACGAACAGCGCGACCTGGCCGACTTCACCCGCCGTCTCATCCAACTGCGCGCCGAGCACCCGGTACTGCGCCGCCGCCGCTTCTTCCGCGGCGAAACCGCGACCAACGCCGACCAGCCCCTGCCCGACCTCGTCTGGCTGCTGCCGGACGCCCAGGAGATGACAGACGAGGAGTGGCAGCGCTCCGACGCCCACTGCATCGGCGTCTTCCTCAACGGCGACGCCATCGCCGAACCGGACCGCTACGGCCGCCCGGTCGTCGACGACTCCTTCCTCCTCCTGCTCAACAGCTACTGGGAACCGGTGGTCTTCACCCTCCCCGCCCCCCTGTACGGCGACCGCTGGACGGCCCGCATCGACACCGCGGAACCGGACGGCACCCCCGACGAAACCGAGTACAAGGCAGCGACGGACCTTACGGTCGCCCCCCGCAGCCTGATCGTCCTCTCCCGCCCGTCCCGAGGCCGAAGAAACCCTCCGGAACGCGGCTGACCGCCCGAAGGAGCCGCTGCCTACGGGCGGCGGCTCCTTCGCCATGCAGGGCGACGCCTGCACCCGCCGACGGCGGGAAGGGGCCGGGGTGGGGGGTGTCCGCCCGCAGCGGCCGGCACCGGCACAGGGCGCCGTACCGGGGAACGGGCGGCCGGACCGAGGACGGACACCCCCCCACCCCGGCCCCGCCGTGACCATCGGGCCGTAGGCGCTACGCACGCCACGACGCGACCGCGACGGGCCGCCGCAGGCAAAAAAGGGGCGCGGGGAACGGCGCGACCAGCCACAACGAAACCCGCAGACGACAACGCACACAACGCACCCGCAGACGACAACGCCCCTTATGTCACAACGCACCCGCAGACGACAACGCCCCCTACGTCACAACGAAACCCGCAGACGAGACAACGCCCCCCACCCCACAACGCACCCCCAGACGACAACGCAATCGCACCCCGAACAACGCCCCCCAGAGGGTCACCGCAACGTACGGGACGTAATCGTGAACTGCGCCCCATCCGGATCCCGCAGCACAGCCTCACCCGCCCCCTTGCCCAGCACACTCCCCCCATGCTGCTCCGCGGCCAACGCGCACGCCGTCACGTCGGCGACAGCGAAGTGGACCTGCCAGTGCGGCCGGATGGTCGGATCGGGCGCCGCCTCCAGCGCGCCCGACTCGATCCGGGCCACGATCTCGCCCTCGCTGCGCAGCACCACCTCGTCACCCTCGTAACCCACCTCGCAGCAGCCGGGCAGCCGCGAGGCCCAGTCGAGGATCTCGCCGTAGAAGATCGCCGCATCGAACGCGTCGCGGGTGTGCAGCCGGATGAACGCCGGCGCGGCCTGCCGCCAGCTCTCCCAGTTCGTGAAGAGCTCGCCCTCCCAGATCCCGAACGTCGCCCCGTCCCGGTCCGCGATCAGCGCGGCCCGCCCCGGCGGCAGCGAGATCGGCCCGACGGCCACCGTCCCACCACGCTCGCGCGCCCGCGACACCGCCTCGTCGGCGCTCGGCACCGCGAAGTACGGCGTCCACGCCACCGCCATCTGCCACATCGTGGCGACCGCCGCGATCCCGGCGACCGGCACGTCGTCCGCCAGCGCGATCCGGAACCGGTCGCCCAGCTTCCCCTTGCGCCACTTCCACCCCAGCACCGCCGAATAGAAGTCCTGGGTGGCCTCCAGATCGCGGCTGGTCAGGCTCACCCAGCAGGGCGCGCCGAAAACGTGGTGGGACGAGACGACCTCGGTCGCTCGCGGGGACGGTGGGGAGGGTGGCGTGTCGTGGTTCATGGCGCTCGCGTCCTGATCTCTTCGGCCGGTCGGCCACCGGTCCACCTCCAGTGTCCGACCGGACCCCTGCGGGCCGCCTGTCGAATACCCCCGGTGGCGGCGGGCGGCCCCCGGGGGCAACGTTGGAGAGGTGGCACGAGTACCGCGGGACCCGGACGACGAAACCGGTCGGCTCTTCGAGCTCCAGGAAGAAGTGGATCAGCTCAAGGAAGCGGTCACCTCGCACGCCGTGGTGGACCAGGCGATCGGAATGATCGTGGCACTCGGCCGGATGACACCCGATCAGGGCTGGCAGGTCCTGAAGGAGGTCTCGCAGCACACCAACATCAAGCTCCGCAATGTCGCGGAGCTGATACTCATCTGGGCCCGCACAGGGGAGATGCCGCCACAGATCCGTGCGGAGCTCGAGGACGCGATGGACCGCAACGGCCCCACCCAGATCCCAGGGACGCCACCGACCGGGTGACGCCCCTGTCTGCGAACCACTGCGAACGATCACGGACCGCTGCCTGGACCACGGTCCGGCTCACCGCCCGGACCACCGGACCCCTGCCTGGACCAGCCACGTCCCGGATCACTGCCGCTCGGCGAGGATCTCCTCACGCAGCTGGGCGAAGCAGCCGCTGAGCAGCCGCGAGACGTGCATCTGGGAGATGCCCAGCTGCTCGGCGATCCGGCTCTGTGTCATCCCCTGGAAGAACCGCAGGTAGAGGATGGTCCGCTCGCGCTCCGGGAGGGCCTGCAGGCACGGCTTGACCGCCTCGCGGTCCACGACTGTGTCGAAACCCGGGTCCGGGCCGCCGAGGGCGTCCCCGAGGGCGTAGCCGTCGGTGCCGGGCATCTCCGCCTCCAGCGACAGCGCGGAGAAGCACTCCAGCGCCTCCATGCCGGTACGCACCTCCTGCTCGGTGAGCTGGGCGTACGCGGCGATCTCGGCGATGGTGGGCGGCCGGCCCGGGATGGTCTGGCCGAGTTCCTTGACCGCACGCCGGACGCGGTTGCGCAGGTCCTGGACCCGGCGCGGCACGTGCAGCGTCCACATGTGGTCGCGGAAGTGCCGCTTGATCTCGCCGGTGATCGTCGGCACGGCGTACGCCTCGAAGGCGCCGCCGCGGTCCGGGTCGAAGTGGTCGACGGCCTTCACGAGCCCGAGGGCGGCGACCTGGTACAGGTCCTCGAGGGACTCCCCGCGGCCGCGGAACCGTACGGCGATCCGCTCGGCCATGGGCAGCCACAGGCGGACCAGCTCGTCGCGCAGAGCCTTGCGCTCGGCGCCGTCGGGCAGTGTCGCCAGGCGGGCGAAGTCGGCGGCGGTGTCGGGGGCGTCGTCGTGCGGATGCTGCTGCGTCCTGATGGCGGTACGCATCGATGCGCGCCTCCCTCAGCGAATGCTGGGTGGACAGACACCGTGGGACGAGCACGCGGACCGGACATGGAGGGCGTCGGGTCCGGCACACCGGGCCCACGGAGGTGCCTCCTGTCCGAAGCACTGACAAGCAGATTCCCTTCTTCCATCAGGGTGAAACCCGATTCGCGAAGAACCTGGCGATTTGCGACCACCCGGCGGCGCTGTGTGAGCGCCGCCTCTCTTGACCCGCCCTTGGTCGGAATACCTCTGACACAGAGCTAATCTCGGCGTCGTGGACCAGGACACCCTCCCGGAGGAGCTCGCCGGCGCCCTCGTCGGTGTGCACCGGCTGACCCGGCGCCGACTGCGTGCCGGACTGACCGCCCCACGGCTGCGCGGCGCCGAGGTCGAACTGCTGCGACTGGCCGAGGCCCGGCCCGGCATCGGCATCTCCGAGGCGGCCAAGGAGCTCTGCCTCGCGGGCAATTCCGTCTCCACACTGGTCAACCACCTGGTCAGGGGCGGCTACCTGGTCCGCGAGACCGATCCCGCCGACCGTCGTGCCGCCCGTCTGCTGCCGACCGACGCCGCGCTCAAGCGGCTGCGGGACTGGCAGGAGCGCCGCGCCGAACTGCTGGACCGCCACCTCGCCGGGCTGCCCGAGGCCGACCGGGAGGCGCTGCGCGCCGCGGTACCGGCGCTGCGCCGGCTGGCCGAGAGCCTGAGGCAGGAGGGGGAGACCCCATGACCGACCCCGCGACCGGTCCCGCCACCACCCCCGCGACCGGCCCCATGGGCGACCCCTTGGCCGGATCCATGGCCGACCCCGCGACCGGTCCCGCGACCGCCACCGGCCCCCTGGCCGATCCCGTCCCCGACGCCGTGTCCTGCGCCGGCCTGGTGTACGCCTTCGGTGCGACGAAGGCGGTCGACGGGCTCGACCTGACCGTCCGGCAGGGCGAGGTCTTCGGACTGCTCGGGCCGAACGGCGCCGGCAAGACGACCGCGATCCGCTGCCTGACCACCCTGCTCCCGGTCCCGCCGGGCACGATCCGCGTGTTCGGCCACGACGCGGCCCGCGAACGCATGGCCGTACGGCGCCTGCTCGGTTACGTGCCGCAGCAGTTGTCCGCCGACGCGGGCCTGACCGGCCGCGAGAACGTCGCCCTGTTCGCCCGCGTCTTCGACGTGCCGCGCCGCGAACGCGCCCCCCGGGTCGCCCAGGCGCTGACGGCCGTCGGCCTCTCCGACGCCGCCGACCGGCTCGCCGGCACCTACTCCGGCGGCATGGTCCGCCGCCTCGAACTCGCCCAGGCTCTCGTCAGCGCGCCCCGCCTGCTGATCCTCGACGAGCCGACCATCGGCCTGGACCCCATCGCCCGCACCGGCGTGTGGGACCACATCAACGCCGTACGCGCCGCCACCGGCATGACGGTACTGGTGACCACGCACTACATGGACGAGGCCGACCAGTACTGCGACCGGGTCGGCCTGATGCACCGCGGCCGCATCCGGGCCCTCGGCACCCCCGCCGAACTGCGCGCCGGGCTCGCCGAACGGCGCGGCACGGCGACCCCGGCCACGCTGGAGGACGTCTTCCGCGATGTCGCCGGCAGCGGCCTCGACGACACCTCAGGAGACTTCCGCGATGTCCGATCCACCCGCCGCACCGCACGCCGCGTCGGCTGACCCCGCGCCCGGCCTCCTGCTCCGCCCGCCCGAGCCCAGGGCGCCCTGGCGGCTGGTGCCCGCCCGGGTGTTCGCGATGTGCGCGGTCGAACTGCAGAAGCTGCGCCACGACCGCACCGAGCTGTACACCCGGGCCGTGCAGCCCGCTCTGTGGCTGCTGATCTTCGGTCAGACCTTCACCCGCATCCGGGCGATCCCGACCGGCGGCATCCCCTACGTCGACTACCTGGCGCCCGGCATCATCGCCCAGTCCGCGATGTTCATCGCCATCTTCTACGGCATCCAGATCATCTGGGAGCGCGACGCCGGAGTCCTCAACAAGCTGCTGGTCACGCCGACTCCGCGCGCCGCGCTCATCACCGGCAAGGCATTCGCCGCCGGGGTCAAGGCACTTGTCCAGGCGGTCGTCGTCCTCGTCATCGCCGCGGCGCTAGGCGTCGCGCTGACCTGGAACCCGCTGAAGCTGCTCGCCGTCGCGGCGGCCGTGGTCCTCGGATCGGCCTTCTTCTCCTGCCTGTCGATGACCATCGCCGGCATCGTGCTCAGCCGCGACCGGCTGATGGGTTTCGGGCAGGCCATCACCATGCCGCTGTTCTTCGGTTCCAACGCCCTCTACCCCCTCTCCGTCATGCCCGGCTGGCTCCGGGCCGTCAGCCGGGCCAACCCGCTCAGCTACCAGGTCGACGCCCTGCGCGGCCTGCTGCTGGGCACCCCCGCGCACCTGGGTGCGGACTTCGCGGTGCTCCTGGTGGCCGCTGCGCTCGGCATCACCGCAGCCTCCTCGCTGCTGGGCCGGCTGGCCCGCTGATCATGACCCACCGTCAAGATCGCTGATCATGGCCGCGGACGTGATGTGCGGCACGCCCCCGAAAACAGGCCGAACGACCGGAAACAGATTCTCCCTGCGCACGGCTTGATCACCGATCACCGACGCCGAATCCGCTGGCCACAGCGCCTGAGGCGCATTTGACAGTGCCCTGACCGCCTGGATAGGAAGCAGCTCTCAGAAGTCGAGAGGTGGACTGTGTACGAGCCGAACGTGGTCGGGGACTGGCACGAGTACGAGGAGCATGCCGGTCTGCGCGTCCGCGTCCACCGTCTGGAGCAGGCGGAGCCGCCGCGCGGACGGGACGACGCGGCCGAGGGGCTGACGTACTTCGCGCTGCGGGTGACGGTCGAGAACCGCGGACCCGAGCGGTTCGGCGTCCACCTCGAGGACGGCCAGATCGACGTGCGCGTCGGAGCCGACGGCGAGGGCGCCTTCATCGACTGGCGCAACTCGCAGTTCATCGAGGGCTTCGACGTCTACCCGCTGCGCCGGGTCACCGCCGTGCTGTACGCCGCCGGCCCCGAGGACGCCCTGAGCCAGGTGGACGTCCAGGTCCAGCTGCGGGTCGACGAGGAGTGGGCGGAGCGCCGGATGTGGACCGGCGGCCTGGGCGTGAAGGCCCAGCCCTCCCACGTCCCGGCCGGCGCGGGCCGGGACTGCCTGGCTCACCAGGTCAGCACCTTCCTGCGCGACCAGGCCGAAGAGGGCACCGCCTGACGCTCCGGCCGCCCGCCCGGTGACGTGCGACCGTGTCCGCTCAGTGCGCGATACCGTCGATGATCTCTCGCGCGCCCTGCCGCAGCAGCGCCACCGCCACCGACGTGCCCAGCGTCGCCGGGTCCAGCCGCCCGGCCCACTCGTGGGCGTTCAGACGGGTCTTGCCGTCCGGGGTGAAGACACAGGCGCGCAGCGAGAGTTCTCCGCTGCGGTCCACGCGGGCGAAGCCGGCGATCGGGCTGTTGCAGTGGCCCTGCAGCACATGCAGGAACATCCGCTCCGCCGTGGCCTCCCGGTGCGTGTCGGGATCGCCGAGCGCGCTGACGGCGTCGATGAGGTCGCCGTCGTCCTGCCGGCACTGCAGGGCGAGGATGCCCGCGCCGATCGGCGGCATCATCACGTCGGGGGAGAGCACCTCGCTGATGACGTCCGGCCGCCCGATGCGCTCCAGGCCCGACACGGCCAGCAGCAGCGCGTCGGCGTCCCCGGCCGCCAGCTTCTCCAGCCGCCGGTTGGCGTTGCCGCGGAACGGCACGCACGTCAGATGCGGGTGGGTGGCAGCCAGTTGGGCGATCCGGCGCACCGACGAGGTGCCGACGCGGGTGCCGGCGGGGAGTTCGTCGAAGGTGAGCCCGCCCGGGTGTACGAGGGCGTCCCGGATGTCGTCCCGCTTCAGGAACGCGGCGAAGACCGTCCCGGCCGGCAGCGGCCGGTCCGCGGGCACGTCCTTGACGCAGTGCACCGCGAGGTCGGCCTCGCCGGCCAGCAGGGCCGCGTCGACCTCCTTGGTGAAGGCCCCCTTGCCCTCGACCTGGGACAGATCGCCGAGCCACTTGTCCCCGGTGGTCTTCACCGGTACGACCTCGGTGCGCACCCCGGGGTGCAGTGCGGCCAACTCGGCGCGGACGCGCTCCACTTGGGCCAGTGCCATCGGCGAGTCGCGGGAGACGATGCGAATCAGTTCCGGAACGGACATGCGGGCCACGATAGACCCTCCACGCCGCTCAGCGCGCCACGGCCAGGCTGTAGCGCAGCTTCTCCCGGGCGCGGGCGCCGAGCCGGTCGTAGAAGCGCGCCGCGCCCTCGTTCCAGGCCGGGGTCTGCCACTGCACCTCGGTCAGGCCCAGCGCGCGGGCCTCGGCGACGACGGCGTCCACCAGCAGCGCGCCCAGGCCGCCGCCCCGGTGGTCCGGGTCGAGGAACAGGCAGTCCATGTGCAGGTATTCGCGGGCCTCCCAGGTGGACAGCTCCGGCGCGCACGTGGCGTAGCCGACCACCTCCCCGCCCGGCAGCTCGGCCACCAGGCAGCGCAGCCGGGGCCGCGCTGTGTCGAAGAGCAACACGGCCAGACGCTCGGCGAGACCGGGCGCGGGCGGCGCGGAACGTTCGTAGGCGGCGTGCTGGGCGGCGAGTTCGGCGACCCGCGCCAGATCGGCGCGCACCGCCGGGCGCACGCGTGCGGCGGCGGTCATCGCAGGGTCCCCTCGAGGGTGTCGCCGGCCCAGGACGCGAGCCGTTCGGCGAGCGCGCCGGTGCCGTCCAGGACGTGCCGGGAGAACGCCTCGCGCTCGTACGCGAGGAGGGCGGCCTCCCACACACAGGGCGCGAGACCCGCACGCCCGGGCCGCAGCAGCTCCGGTTCGCCGGCCGGGCCGGTGAAGACCGCGAGGTCCGACATGTAGCCCTCGATCCAGGTGTGGACCAGCAGATAGTCGCCGTCGCCGCCCGCGTGCACGATCAGCACCGCGAGCCCGAGCGAACCGCGCGTCCGGCCCAGCGCCAGGTGCTCCCCGGCGATCCGCAGCGCCGCCTCGGTCTCCTGCTCGCCGACCGTCCGCCCGGGCGCCTCGATCGCGTACGCCTTCACCAGGTGACCGGCGGCCCGGCGGGAGCCGAGCGGCCTGGCGGCCCGGGCGTGGTGGCCCTCGGCGAGCGCGAGGACGGCGTCCGCCGGGACGGCCGCGGGCAGTTCGTCGTGATGATCCATCCGCACATCATGGGGTCACGGGGTCTGGTCGGACCAGCGGTTCGCTCAGCTCGACGGCGCGCAGCGCGGCGGCCAGGGCCTGTTCGTCGCCGACGCCCAGGGCGGTGTCGGTCAGCTTGATCACGTGCTCGTCCCCGTGCGCGAGCGCCCGCTCCAGCACGTCCTCGGCGGTCAGGGCGCCCGGCGTCCGCCAGGGGACCGGCTCGGCGGGCGCGTACATGGCGGTGACCGCCGCGGACGCCGTCCACGCTGCGTGCAGACTGGGCACCCACATCTCCCGTGGCAGCGCCTCCAGCGTGCGCAGGACGGCGTTGGGTGCGGTCGCCGCGTGGACCAGCATGGTCTCCTCGCCGTGCCCGTGGGTGGCGTACCGGTGCGTGGCGGCCCGGACGAGTTCGGTGAGCCGGGCCCGGGCCGTGTCGGGATCGGCCACGTCCTGCGCCCAGCCGGGCAGCCGCCGTACGGCCGCCAGCCGGGCCGGGAAACCCCCTTCGGCCCCCTCGACGGGCAGCACCGCGTCCAGCGTCCGCGCCGCGCTGTCCGCGCCGGGGAGCGTGACGATGCCCTCGACGGTACGGTGCCGGGCCGCCCAGTAGCCGAGGGCGTGGGCGAGTTCGGTGCGCCGGGGCGCGCTGTCCTCCCGGCCGAGGGCACGGACGGAGTGGCCGACCCGGATCACCGGGTGCGTGGAGCCGCCGTACAGACCGGGCAGCAGCCTCGGCCACCACTCGGCGAGGACGGCGCGCCACGGGCGGTCGGCGAGCGCGCGGGAGAAGTGGCCGATCCAGTCGGCCGCCCGCCGGTGATCGCCCAGCGCCTCGCGCCAGTTGTCGTCCGTGACGGGGGCGACCGGGTCGGGGAAGTCCTCCAGCTTGCGGCGGTAGAGGTCCAGCCAGCGGTGCACGGCCCCGGCCCGGCCATGTGCGGCGAGCGCCTCGACCACCATGGGGGCGTGGTTGGTGAGCCGCCCCAGCCGTTCCGGACCGGTGGCGTGCAGGCGTTGGAACGCCTCGTCGAGTTCTCCCGTGCTGTCGTTCGGCGTCATGGCCCCTGACGCTACGCCGCGTCCTCCGACCGCGGATCGGCCTGCGGTCCGAAGCCGGCCCAGACGGGAGTCCTGGACCTGCCGGTCCCGGCCGGTGGGAAACCCGGTCGCCGCGCGCCCGGGGGTCGGCTACGGTCCGCAGCATGTTCGTCGTCACAGTGACCTATACCGTGCCGCTGCCCGAGGTGGATCCGCACCGGCCCGCCCACGGCGACTGGCTGAACGACCTCGTCGCGCAGGGACTGCTCCTGGCAGCCGGGCGGCAAGTGCCGTTGACGGGTGGCGTGTACCTCGCCGCCTCCATGCCCGCCGAGGCGCTCGACCGGATCCTGGCCACCGATCCGTACCTGCTCAACGGCGTCGCCGCGCACAAGGTCGTCGAGTTCGTTCCCCTGCTGGTCACACCGGGCCTGGAGGGCCTCAAGGCCGAGGCGTGAGCGGAGCGCGGCGGCGGCAGGTCGTCAGGCGTTCGGGTCGAAGGGGATGCCGGCGGGCTCGGCCGAGGCCAGGTGGGAGGCGAAGCTCCCGTCCTTCAGGCCGAAGTGCGCACTGCCGAAGTCGTAGGCGCTCAGCTTCTCGCGGATGCCCGGCGGGTAGCCGTTCCAGCCGACGAGCGGCGGGTACTGCCAGGTGTGGCGGTGGTTCTCCGGCGGCTCGTCGTTCGTGTTGGCCAGGCGGAAGCAGTGTGTGCCGATGCCGTCCTTGTGATAGACGACCTTGGCGTGGGTGCCCTCGAAGCGCACCTCGGACGCAGGGTGCACGGTGAACGAGCCGTGGTTGGACGTGGAGACGTACTTGACCTGGTTGTCCTGCACCCAGACCGCCACGTGCTCCCAGTCGTGGCGGTGTCCGCCGATGCTGCTGCCGGGCAGGGCCTGGTCCTTCTCGAAGTACAGGCCGTACAGGACGACGCACCAGCCGTTGTTGCACTTGGAGCGGGAGTAGCCGTTGGTGTTGTCCAGGTCGGCGGCGTCGTGGCAGTTGCCGTTGAGGGCACCGGTCGGGTTCAGGCCGCCGTTGACGGTGCCGTCCGGGCCGATGGCCGGCGTGGGATAGCAGCCGTCGGTGTCGTAGTCGAACGCCGGCTGGAAGGTGCGCTCCAGGCTGTCGGCGTTGGCCGGCAGGGCCTGCGGCGGGCCGGCGAAGGCGGCCGTGGGTACGGCGACGACGAGCGCGAGCGCGCCGCCGAGTCCGGTGAGCCATCTCCTGCGGTGGACCTTGAACGTCACTGCGTCCTCCTCCTGGCACGGGGACGTCGGGCGGCTGTGGGGGCGTTCAGCGTCCCGCGTTTTACATGTCCGCGCCAAGAGGGGCGGGGTATCTCCTCGGTGAAGTCCCGCCGAATACACGGATCATGACGAGGTGTCGGGCAGATCGGCGGCCGACTCCTCGGGCGTGAGGTCCTGCCGCAGTCGCAGCCAGGACGGCTGACGCAGCATCCCCGCCCGGGTCCGGGTGCTGTAGCGCACCTCCCCGACGAGCCGGGGCAGCACCCACCGCGCGCCCGCCACCTTCGGGAGGGGTGTGAACGGGCAGGCGCCGGTCGCCAACTCACCGAGCAGTCCGGCCAGATGCGTCCGCTCCTGCTCGCTCCAGCCGGTGCCCACCCCGCCCACGTACCGCAGTGCGCCGGCCGCGTCGCGCTGGCCGACCAGCACCGCGCCCGGCAGCCCCGACAGCCGTCCCTTGCCCGGCAGCCAGCCGCCGACGATCACGTCGACACCGTGCATGTTGCGGATCTTGATCCAGGCGCGGGAGCGCACCCCCGGCTCGTACACGGAGTCCAGGCGCTTGCACACCAGGCCCTCCAGGCCGTGTTCGCGGGTGGCCGCCAGCGCCTCGGCGCCATGGCCGACGAGCGCCGCCGGGGTCGACCAGTACGGCCCGTGCAGGCCGAGCGCCTCCAGGCGGGTGCGCCGCTGCTGGTACGGCAGGGCCAGCAGCGAGCGGCCGGCGAGGTGCAGGACGTCGAACAGGACGAGGTGGACGGGCTGTTCGGCCGCCTTGCGCGCCGCGCGTGCCGGGGCGTGGGCGAGCCCCATCCGGGACTGCAGCAGCTGGAAGTCCGCCCGGCCCCGCGCGTCCAGGGCCAGCACCTCTCCGTCCAGCACGGCCGGAGTGCCGCCGAGCGCGTCGCCCAGCGCGTGCAGCTCCGGGTAGGCGGCGGTGATGACCTCACCGGAGCGGGCCCGCAGCACCACGGTGCCGTCCCCGGCCAGGTATGCCACGACACGCTGCCCGTCCTGCTTCGTTTCGTACGCCCACCGGGAGTCCTGGGAGGCGGGCGGCAGGGTGCCGGGTGTGGCGAGCATGGGAATGATCAGTGGCAGGGTCACGTCCTGAAAGGTGGACGCGGGGACCGGGCGTCACGCGCGGGGCGCGGCGGATTCGCCTGAACGGGTCGGCGGGCGGCTCCCCGGAGCGCAGGGAGCCGGCCCGGCTGGGAATTACTTGAGTTACGCAACGATATGGTAGCGTGGGTCCATGGCAACATCACCGCTTCCCGCCGCCCCCGCTGCCTCCCCGGAAGTCGCCGAGATCGAGCGCGCTCTGAACCGGATCACCTACCTCAGCACCCGGGCGCGGCAGCACGAGCGGCTGATGGCCCTGGCGGGCGTCCCGCTGGACCGGGCCGCGGTGGCCCTGCTGCGCCAGGTCGCCGACTCCGAGCCCCTGCGCTCCGGGGAGCTGGCCAACCGGCTCGGCGTGGAAGCCTCGCACGTCACGCGTACCGTGCAGCAGCTGCAGAAGTCCGGGTACGTCACGCGCGTGCCCGATCCCGACGACGGGCGCGCGCAGCGTATTCAGCTGACGGAGGCGGGGCGCAGTGCGGTGGACGCCGTCCGGGACGCGGGGGCGCGCGGTATGCAGCTCGCGTTGGCCGAGTGGTCCACGGAGGATCTGCGACAGCTCGCCACGCTGTTTCATCGCATGGTGGACGACTTTCTGGCGCGGGCCGCAGTGGTGGAGGCGGAGGGGGACGGCGCCTGACCTGTGCCTGCGGGCGGCTTGGGCGGGTGCGCCTGCGGCGGCGTGTGCGGGCGGCGCCGCGGCTGGTCGCGACCACGGGGCGGAGCCGCAGATCGACGCAGCCCCGCGCCCCTTGAATGCCCGCGGCGGCCCGTACGGCTGAACGGTGGGCTGGCCCGTGCGGCTGAACGGTGGGCGGGTGCAGCGCCTGCGGTCCGTGGTGGAGCGGGCCCCGGTGGAGGCTGTTCGCGCGGCCCTACTAACCAGTAATATCGCGCGTCTGGTCACCCTCAGGAGGAACCGTGCCCGAACGTTCACCCCTGCTGCTCGCCGGGCTGCTGGCCGCGGCGGGTGTCGCCCACTTCGCCGCGCCCCGTTCGTTCGACGCGACCATCCCGCGTGCGCTGCCCGGACGGCCGCGCACCTGGACGTACGCCAGTGGCGCCGCCGAACTGGTCCTCGCGGCGGGTCTGGCCGTTCCGCGCACCCGGCGGACCGCCGCGCTGGCGGCGGCCGGGTTCTTCGTCGGGGTGTTCCCGGCGAATGTGAAGATGGCCGTCGACTGGCGTCGGCGTCCGGCACCGCAGCGGACCGCGGCCCTGGCGCGGCTGCCCCTTCAGGTGCCGCTCGTGCTGTGGGCGCGTGGTGTCGCGCGCGCCGCGGAGGTGCGGCCGTGATCACCGTGGGGGACCGGGTCGAGGACTTCGCCTTGCCCGATGAGACGGGCACTGTCCGGCGGCTCACCGGGCTTCTCGCCGACGGGCCGGTCGTGCTCTTCTTCTACCCGGCCGCTCTCACCCCCGGCTGCACCGCCGAGGCCTGTCACTTCCGGGATCTCGCCGCCGAGTTCGCCGCCGTCGGGGCCCGTGCGGTCGGGATCAGCGGTGACGCCGTGGACCGGCAGCAGGAGTTCGCCGCACGTCATGCGTTGGGTGTGCCGCTGCTCGCCGACGTCGACGGTGCCGTGCGGGAGCGCTTCGGCGTGAAGCGCGGGTTCTCCCTCGCGCCCACCAAACGGGTCACCTTCGTCATCGCCGAGGACCGTACCGTTCTCGAGGTCGTCCGCAGCGAACTGCGGATGAACACGCACGCGGACCGGGCGCTGGCCGCGCTGCGCAAGCACCGGGAATGACGGCTCACCCGTCCGCGGCGACCTGGGCGAGTGTCCGGCCCGTGCGGACCGAGCGGGCGCGGCGCGGATCGGGTGTGCCGCGGCCGGCCGCTGGGCGTCCGGCCTTGACCAGCAGCCAGTCGCCGTCCCGGAACCGGGTGAGCGCGTACTCGCCGCGCAGCTTGCTCCCCTTCAGCCGGAACGTGGCGTGCCCGCGCTCCAGCGACTCCGCGAAGTCGACGGGACGGCCGCGGCGGTCGTGGCTCAGGGGTTCGTAGGTCCCGGCGTCCCAGACGATCACCGTGCCGCCGCCGTACTCGCCCTTGGGGATCACTCCCTCGAAGTCCTCGTACTCCAGCGGGTGGTCCTCGGTGGGCACGGCCAGCCGCTTGTCGTGCGGGTCGCCGGACGGCCCCTTCGGCACCGACCAGGACTTCAGCACGTCGCCGACCTGCAACCGGAAGTCGAAGTGCATCCGCCGCGCGTCGTGGATCTGGACCACGAACCGGGGCTCGTCGCTCGCGGCCGAGGTGCGGCCCTGCGGCTCCGCGGTGCGGGCGAAGTCCCGTTTGGCGTGGTACTCCCGCAAGCGCTCCACGGGTTCCTCCTTCCGACGGGAGCGACGGGTACCCCGCGCGGCGGCTCAGAACTCCTCGTGGGTCTCCGGGTCGCCGCCGAGCCGGCGCGGGCCGTGGTGGTGTCCCACGGCCTCCATCTCCTCGGCGTCCAGCTCGAAGCCGAAGACGTCCAGGTTGTCCCGCCGGCGCTCGTGGTCGGCGGACTTGGGGATCGGCAGTGCGCCGAGCTGGACGTGCCAGCGCAGGACGACCTGGCCGGGCGACACCCCGTACTTCCGGGCGATGCCGGCGATCCTCGGGTCGTCCAGCAGATGGCTGCCCCTGCCGAGTGGGCTCCAGCTCTCGGTCACGATGTTCTGCTCGGCGTGGAAGGCGCGCAGCTCGCGTTGCGGGAAGAGGGGATGCAGCTCGATCTGGTTCACGCTGGGCAGGACGCCGGTCTCCTTGTGCAGGCGTGCGATGTGCTCCGGGGTGAAGTTGGAGACGCCGATCGAGCGGACCAGGCCGTCCTCCCGCAGTTTGATCATCGCCCGCCAGGAGTCGACGTACTTGTCGAGGCGGGGGAGCGGCCAGTGGATCAGATAGAGGTCCACGTGGTCGAGACCGAGACGCCGGCGGGACTCCTCGAAGGAGGCGAGGGTCTCCTCGTAGCCGTGGTGGCGGCCCGGCAGCTTCGTCGTCACCACCACGTCCTCGCGTGGCACGTCGCTGCCCGCGATGCCCCGGCCCACGCCGGTCTCGTTGCCGTAGTTCGCCGCCGTGTCCACCAGGCGGTAGCCCAGGGCGAGTGCGCCGCGCACGGCCTGCTCGGCCAGTGCGTCGTCCATCGGCCAGGTGCCGAGCCCGAGGGCCGGGATCACCATGCCGTCGTTGAGGGTGTACGTCGGGATCTCGCTCACGGGTCGGACCTTCCCCTCGGCTGTGTCGTCCTACCAGCGTCACGGATAGGGTGAGCAGTGATCAACCGGACCGGGTGGGGATGAGGGCAGCGCACGGCATGGGCGGCACCGAGGAACAGCGCCCCGCGGGCACGCGCGCCACGTCACGCGACGTGGCACGGCTCGCCGGGGTGTCGCACACCGCGGTCTCCTTCGTCTTCAACGGCCGGGCCGAGGGCAACCTCTCGCCGGCCACCCAGGAACGCATCCGGCAGGCCGCCGCCCAGCTCGGCTACCGGCCCGACCCCGTCGCCCGCGGCCTGCGCCGCCGCCGTACGGCCGTGATCGGACTGGTCACCGACGAGATCGCGTCCTCGCCGTTCGCCGGGCGGCTGCTGCGCGGCGCCATGGAGACCGCGTGGGACCGCGAGCACCTGGTCCTCACCGTCGACTCCGGCGGCGACCCGGCCAAGGAGGACGCGGCCGTCGCCGAGCTGCTCGACCGGCGCGTGGACGGCATCATCTACGCGGCGATGTCCCTGCGCCGCGTCCGCGTCCCCGAGGGCCTGCACCGGACGCACTCGGTGCTGGCCAACTGCCTGCCCGAGGACGACTCCCTGCCCGCCGTCATCCCCGCCGAACGTGCCGGCGGCCGCACGGCGGCCCGGCTGCTGCTCGACCAGGGCCACCGGCGCCTCGCGCACATCGGCGGCCTCGACGACATCGCCTCCGTCGAGCGGCTGCGCGGCTTCCGCGACACGCTGCGCGCCGAGGGCATCACGGTCCCCAAGGAGTGGGTGGTGCGCACCGGCGGGGAGATCGCCGGCGGCTACGAGGGCGCCGTCCGGCTGCTCGAGGGCGCTGCGGCCGACCGCCGCCCCACCGGGATCTTCGCCTACAACGACCGGGTCGCGGCGGGCATCCTGCACGCCGCGACCCGGCTCGGGATCGACGTCCCCGCCGACCTGTCCGTCGTCGGTTACGACGACCAGGAGCACATGGCCGCCTTCCTCACCCCCGCCCTGACGAGTGTCGCCCTGCCGCACCGGGAGATGGGCGAGGCCGCCGCCACGTTGCTGCTGGACGCGATCGGCACGGGCCGTACCCCGGCCGCGACGGTACGGCGGATCGCGTGCCCGGTGGTCAGCCGTGCGTCGGTGGGACCAGCGCCCATCCGGTGACCGTCGCCGCTTCGCCGGTGACGACCAGCTCGGGCACATCGCCGGGCCGCCGGTAGACGCGCTCGGTGACCATGGCGCGGTCGTCGGCGAACAGCTCCAGCAGGGAACCGTCGACCAGCACGCGGACCGTACGGGCCGGGGTCCGGACCACGAGGGGTGCCGAGCCCTCCCGGCCCGCACGGGGCCAGGCGGAGCGGTCGAGGGTCACGGTGCCCGCGCCGGGGTCCAGCCGGACGGTCAGCTCCTCACCGGACGGCGACCGCAGCAGCGACACGGTGACCGGCGCGCCCGCGGTGACCTCCAGGTCGTACGCCTGCGGCAGCGGTGCCCGGGCCGGAGACGTCACGAACGGCTCGGGGGCGCGCAGGACGGCCAGCTCCGGAGCGGGGGACAGGCACAGGGATCCGTCCCCGGCCACGTCGAGGACCCGGGGGGCGGTGAGCACGCCGGCCCAGCCCGCGCGCTCGGCCTCGGCCGGGTCCCGCGCCTCCCAGGACCAGCCCCACATCAGGGCGCGGCCCGGTTCCTGGAGCACGGCGGGTGCGTAGAAGTCGCGGCCGTGGTCGAGGCGGCCGCCCGCGCGGGCCTCGAACCGCAGGCCGCCCTCGGCGTCGCCCACCAGACATCCCGTCAGGTAGCCGGTGGTGCAGGGGTCGCCGTCCCACAGCGACAGCACCAGGATCCACGCGCCGTCCGGCGTGAGCGCGAGCTGCGGGCACTCCCAGCCCACCGCCTTGTCACCGAACGCGTCCGCCGCGACCGGGTCGTTGCCGTCCAGCAGCACGCCCGCGAACCGCCACGCCGTCAGGTCGTCGCAGTCGTACAGCAGGACCGAGGGCGTACCGTCGGCGTGGCCCGCGCCGACCAGCGCCCAGCGCCGGCCGGCGTGGCGGAAGACGAACGGGTCGCGGAACATCACCACGTCCAGGCCCTCGGGCGGGCCGGACAGCACCGGCTCCGGCAGGGCCCTCCACTCGGTGAGCCCGGGGTCGTCCGGGTCGGCGGCGCGGGCCAGACAGATGGCACCGAGGCCGGTGTGGTGGTGGTCGATCCCGGTGTACACGGCGGTCGGCACGCCGTCGTCGTCGACCAGGCACCCCGACCAGCAGCCCGCCTCGTCGGGGCCGCCGGGAGTGGGCGTCAGCGCGATCGGGTGGGGCGTCCAACGGGCCAGGTCGCCACTGGAGGCGTGCCCCCAGTGGATGTTGCCGTGCACCGGAGCCTCGGGGTTGTACTGGTAGAAGAGGTGGTACCGGCCGCGCCAGCGGAACGGCCCGTTGGGGTCGTTGACCCAATGGGCGGGCGGGCGGACCCGGAAGCGCGGGGCATGGGCGAGGCTCAACGGTTGACTCCTGCGGAGGTGATGCCCTCACGGAGAGGGCGCTGGCCGACGAGGAACACGGCGACGGCCGGGATCATGGAGAGCACGACTCCGGCGAGGACGACGGAGATCGAACCGGTGCCGAGGTTGCCCTGGAGGGAGACCAGGCCCAGCGGCAGCGTGTAGTTCTGGTTGGAGGTCTCCAGGATCAGCGGCCGGAAGAACTCGTTCCAGTGGTAGTTGAAGGCGAGGACGCCGACGATGGCGAGTCCGGGCGCGGCCAGGGGCGCGTAGACGGAGCGGAAGGTCCGCCACGGTCCCGCGCCGTCCAGCATCGCCGCCTCGCCCAGGTCCTTCGGCATGCCGAGGAAGTACTGGCGCATCAGGAAGGTGCCGAACGCGGTCGGGAAGGCCGGGACGATCAGGCCGAGCAGGGTGTCGGTCAGACCCATCGACTTCAGCACCAGGAAGACCGGCACGATCGTCACCTGGAGCGGCACCATCATCGTCGCCAGGACCAGGGCGAACAGCGGCTTCTTGAAGCGGAACTCCAGGCGCGCGAAGGCGTAGCCCGCCAGGCCCGCGGTGATCATCTGGCCGGCCGCGACCAGCGCGGTCACCAGCGTGGAGTTCAGCGCCAGCAGCCACACGTCGATCTGGTCGAACACCCCGCGGTACGCCTCGGCCGTGGGGTGGGCCGGAATGATCCGCGGCGGCAGGTCGAAGGACTCGGCGGGGGTGCGCAGCGAGGTGGACAGGGTCCAGATCACCGGGCCGAGCGTCAGCAGCGCGCACACCGTCAGACCGGCGATGCGCGCCCAGGGCGCGAGGGAGTGGCGGGTACGGCTCAGGGTCGGGGTCGCTTGGCTCATGTCGCTCACCGGGCTCACTGGTAGTGGACGAAACGCCGGCTGAGCCGGAACTGGAGGGCGGTGACGGCCATGATCAGCACGAACAGCAGCACGCCGACCGCGGACGCCTCACCGAAGCGCAGCTGCTCGAACGCGGTCTCGTAGATGACCATCACCACGGTGCGGGTGGAGTCGCCGGGCCCACCGTTCGTCAGCACATACGGCTGCTCGAAGACCTGGAGGGCGTTGATGATGCCCACCACGGACGCGACCAGCAGCGTCGGCGACAGCAGGGGCAGCGTGATGGCGAGGTGCTTGCGCAGGCCGGTCGCCCCGTCGAGCGAGGCCGCCTCGTGGACCTCTTTCGGGATGTTGTTCAGACCGCCCACGAACAGCAGGAACGAGAAGCCGAACTGCTGCCAGACGTAGACGAGGATCACCGCCGCCATCGCCGCGTGCTCCGACGTCAGCCACGGCACCGGGGCGATCCCGATCAGCCCGAGCGCCCAGTTCACGACACCGAAGTCCTGGTTGAACAGGTACTTCATCACCACCGAGATCGAGGCCGCGGACAGCACCAGCGGGAAGAAGAACGCCGAGCGGAACACCGAGCGCAGCCAGACGGGCATCCGGCCGTTCACCACGATCGCCAGTGCCAGCGCGATCAGCAGTTGCAGGGCGACGGCCAGCACCATGAACACCAGCGTGTTGCGGAAGGAGACCAGCACGGTGGAGTCGCCGAACACCTCCCGGTAGTTGGCCACGCCGGCGAAGCCGGGGGAGTCGATGACGTTCCAGTGGAACAGGCTCAGCACCACCGAGCCGACGATCGGCACGACCGTGAAGACGACGATGCCGACGATCGTGGGCGCGAGGAACAGCGTGGCCAGCAGCCGGGTGCCGCGCTCGCGCGGGCCCGGCCGGCCCGGGGTGACGGGCGGCGCTTTCGGGCGCGTGGCGCGCGCCGGCGGGACCTGGGTGTTCGTCATATCGCACGCTCCATGGCCTTCTCCAGGTCGCCCTGCATCCGGCGCAGTGCCGGGCGCACCGCTCGCGGGGCTGACAGGGCCGTGCCGGTGTGCTTCAGCAGCACCTGCTCCACCTCGGCGACCTGCGGCGGCGCCGGGATCGGCCCGGTGTCGGGGAACCGGTCGAGGGTGTCGTAGAAGACCCGCCAGTGCGCCGGGCCGGTCTCCCGGTAGCGGTCGGCCGTCAGCATCGAGCGGCGGGCCGGAGTCGTCTGGTTGGTGCTGAACAGCTCGGTCAGGGTGTCGCGACGGGCGGAGTACTTGATGAACTCCCACGCCTCGTCCTGCCGCCGGGAGGTGCGCAGCATGGCGTAGCCGGCCGCGCCGTACTGCATGCGGTGGGTGCGCCAGCGCGGGAAGTACTGCGTGTCGTAGCCGTCCCGCTCCACCCCGGCCAGATGCAGGCCGCCCGCCCAGAAGCCGCCCGCGGGCGTGACGCCGACCCGGCCGGTGGAGAACACACCGATCAGGTTCTGCCCGTTGCCTCCCTCGGGGCGGCTGCACAGCCCGTCGCGGACCAGGGAGGCGAGGTAGTCGTACGTCTCCTCGACCCGGTCGGAGGTGGCCTGCGGGGTTCTCCAGCGGAAGCCGCCGCCGCGCCCGCGCCGCTGTCCGGCCGGGTAGAAAGCGTTCCACAGCCAGTCGCCGCCCGGTGCCTTGGACTCGGACAGCAGGTTGGTGTCGTTCGCGAACAGCCAGGGCACGACACCGCCCCACAGCCGGTTGGTCCAGAAGTACGGCGTGAAGTGGGAGTCGCTCGCCTGCTTCATCCGGCGCAGCAGCGCGGTGAAGTCGTCCCGGGTCCATTCCGCGTCCGGGAAGTCGGCGCCGGCCCGCCGCAGCACCTGCGTGCTGAGGTACATGTCGGCGGCGTTGAACTCGACCGGCAGCTGGTACAGGCTCCCCTCGTACATCATCGACTCGACCAGCGAGGGGTGGACGTCGGCGAAGTACTCGCGCAGCTCGGCCGCGTCCCGCTTCACCCACCTGTCCAGCGCCACACCGAGGCGCTGCGCGAACAACTGCACGCCCTCGGTGGCCACATAGACCAGGTCCGGGGCGGTGCCCGCGGCGATCTGGGTGAGGATCTTGGCGAAGAAGTCCGACCAGTCCACGGCCTGTACGGCGTTGATGCGGACCTTGATGTCGGGGTGCAGCCTGCGGAAGCCGTCCAGCAGGGTGCGCACGCCGTCCGGGGAGAACGCGGAGCCGAGGGTCGCGACGACGAGAGAGCCGTCGTCGCGGCCGGGGATGTCGGCTCCGGTGAGCCGGTCCCAGCTCGCGGCGGTACCGGCGACGGCAGCGGCGGCCGTGCCGTAGGCGCCGTACCGCAGCAGTGTGCGGCGTGGGAGGTGCGGGTCGGTCATCGAGGGGCCTAACTCGTGTTAGTCGAGCAGTGATGCCCCAGATGATGAGAACCCGGTCACGCCCGTGTCAAGACTGTTGCGCGCCTTGACCTTTAACGAGTTAGGTCTACAGTCCTGGTCCACGTGAGCCGCCGTTTTTCCGACGAGAGGAACGAAGAGTGATGCGTGGCATGTCCAGAAGGGCCCTGTTCGCCGGTTCGGCCGCGGGGGCGACGGTGGCGATCCTGCCGGCCGCGGCCCCGGCGGCGGCGCGGCCGAGGCCCGCGGCGGGCTGTGCGAGCTACCGTGCCCGCTACCACTTCACCGTGCCGGACCAGTGGAAGAACGACCCGCAGCGCCCGGTCTGGATCGACGGCGAGTACCGCTACTACTACCTGTACAACGCGGACTACACCACCGGCGCCGTCGGCACGGCCTGGCGCCTGGCCACCAGCTCCGACCTGGTCTCCTTCACCGACCGGGGCGTCGCCGTGCCCAAGGACACCACCCCCAACGGTGACGTCTGGTCGGGCTCGGCGGTCGTGGACACCGACGGCACGGCGGGCTTCGGCAAGGGCGCGGTGGTCGTCCTGGTGACCATGTCACCCGACGACGGCCCGACGTCCCAGGCCCAGTTCCTCTACTTCTCGACCGACGGTGGCCGCACCTTCCGGCCGCACGGCACCACGCCCGTTCTGCCCAACCCGGGAGTGCGCGACTTCCGCGACCCGAAGGTGATCCGCGACGAGGAGCGCGGCCGCTGGGTGATGGTGCTCGCCGAGGGGGACAAGCTCGGCTTCCACCACTCACCGGACCTGCGCAGCTGGACATCCGCCGGCTCCTTCACGCACGACGGCATCGGCGTGCTGGAGTGCCCAGACCTGTTCCGCATCACCGCCGACGACGGCACACCCAAGTGGGTCCTGGGCGCGAGCGCCAACGGCAAGGGCGCGGGCCTGCCGAACACGTACGCCTACTGGACGGGAGCCTTCGACGGCGCGCACTTCACCCCCGACGCGACCGAACCGCAGTGGCTCGACCACGGCTGGGACTGGTACGCGGCGGTCACCTTCGACAAGCGCGACGCCCAGGGCACCCTCGACGAGCGGGCGCGCCACGCGCTGGGCTGGCTGAACAACTGGGACTACGCGCACACCACGCCCACCATCGACTGCGACGGCTTCAACGGCACGGACTCGATCGTCCGCGAGATCCGCCTGGTACGCGCCGGGTCGGGCGGCTACTACCTGGCCTCCAGCCCGGTGCCGGCGCTCGACCGGTACGTCTCCCGGACGGTGCGGCTGGGCGATGTGCCGGTCGACGGCACCCGGCTCCTGGACTACCGGGGCACGTCCTACGAGATCAGCTGCCGGATCACCTGGGACCGGCTCACCGGCGCCGGCCTGCAACTGCGCCGCTCACCCGACGGCGTCCGCCACATCGACGCCGGGGTCTACGGCGACCACGCCTTCCTCAACCGCCGCCCCACCGTGAACCCCGACGCCTCGTCCCGCTGGCAGGAGAGCCACAGCCCCTTCGACCCGGCGGCGCGCTCGGTACGGCTGCGCATCCTGGTGGACCGCACGAGCGTGGAGATGTTCGTCGACGACGGCCGCCACGTGCATTCGTCGTCCGTCTTCCCCTACCTTATCGACTCGGGCCTGGCCCTGTTCACGATCGGCGGCCCCGCGGTGTTCCGCGACGTGGTCGTCCGGGAGTTCACGGTGTGAGGCCGGCGTCCGGCCGCGCCTTCGGCGACCTCTGCCGGATCTCCGGCAGCCGCGCTCTCGCCCCCGTGGGCGTTCCCTGTCACGATCTTTGATGACGGGAACGCCCACGAGCACCGGAGTGCGTATGACGGCGGACAGCACGGGGACGGACGGGACGACGCCGGTGGCCGGTGTTCAGGTGCAGCCGGTCGCCGGGTACATCGGGGCCGAGATCAGCGGGGTCGATCTGGCCGGGGAACTGGACGAGGCGGTGGTCGCGGCGATCCGGGCGGCCGTGCTGCGCTGGAAAGTGGTGTTCTTCCGCGGACAGCGCCTCGACCACGCCACCCATGTCGCGTTCGCGCGCCGGTTCGGGGAGCCGGTGCTGCTCCGCAGGCGGGGCAGTGCCTCCCCGGCCGGCGCACCCGAGATCGAGACCACCGCGGACCGGCTGGAACTGGGCGGCCGGTTCGGCATGGAGCACGAAGAGTGGCTGCAGCGCCGCCGCCACACCCTGGTGCGCGGCTGGCACTGCGACCACGGCGCCCGCGTCGACCCGCCGGCCGCGACGATCCTGCGCGCCGAGACGGTACCGCCGTACGGCGGCGACACCACCTGGTCCAATCTGGCCGCCGCGTACGCAGGACTGTCCGCGCCCGTGCGGGAGTTCGTGGACGGGCTGCGGGCCGAGCACCGCCTCGGCGTCGGATACCAGCCGCGGCCCGGCGACGACGCCTACGTCCGCCACCTGCTCGACCACCAGACCGCGACCGTGCATCCGCTGGTGCGGGTCCACCCGGAGACGGGTGAGCGGATCCTCTTCGTCAACGGTTACTACGTCGAGCAGATCACCGGGCTCTCCCGCCACGAGAGCCGGGCCGTCCTCGACATGCTCCTGGAGCAGGCGGTCCGCCCCGAGTACACGGTGCGCCTGCGCTGGGAGCCGGGCACCGTCGCCTTCTGGGACAACCGGGCCACCATCCACCTCGCGCCCGGCGACAGCGCCCACCTCGGCTTCTCGCGGATCATGCATCGGGTGATGCTCGCCGGGGACGTGCCCACCGGGGTCGACGGCCGGCCCTCGGAGGCGATCACCGGGAGCGAGCCCGGCCGCTGGTAGGTCGTCAGCCCGCGGGCCGCCACCCCAGGGCCGGTCCCAGCCTGGTCGCCGTGTCGGTGAGGATCTGCACGTAGTCCTCGTGCCCGAAGGTGAACGGCAGCGCGAACGCCACCTCGTCCACCTCACGGAACGCGGGGTCGGCGTGCAGACGCGCGGCGATCTCCTCGGACGTGCCGACGAGATCCGGGGCGAACAGCAGCCGCCCGGGTCCCTGCGGGGACGCCGTACGCGGCAGCCGCGCGGCCGCGTACGCCTCGTACCGGGCACGCTGCTCGGGTGTGGCGGAGTCCGTCGGGACGACGACCAGCCCCTGCGAGACCCGGGCGGCCTCGCCGTCCGGGTGGGCCGCCCGGAAGGCGAGGATCAGGTCCCGCTGGATCCGCGCGAAGTCCCACGGCCCCTGCGCCTCCTCGGCCTTGACGACGCTGCTGGTCAGCAGGTTCATTCCGTGCTCACCGGCCCACCGGGCCGACCGCAGGCTGCCCCCGCCGTACCAGAACCGGCCGCCGAGGCCGGGGGAGTGCGGCTGGACCCGGTCCGAGTAGGTCTCGATCCCTTCGCGCCCGCTGAAGTCGGTGACCGGCTTGCCCCGCACCGCGTCCAGCAGCCGTTCCAGGCGCCCGTAACCAAAGTCCTCCACCTCGGCGCTGTCCGGGTACAGAGCGCCCTTGACCTGGTCGTAGTGGGTCGGCGGCCCCACACTCACGCCCGGGTTGAGGCGGCCGCCGGACAGGACGTCCACCGTCGCCAGGTCCTCCGCCAGCCGCAGCGGGTTCTCCCAGCCCAGCGGGATCACCGCGGTGCCCAGCTCGATCCGCCGGGTGCGCTGAGAGGCCGCCGCCAGCACGGCGACCGGTGACGAGATGCCGTACTGCAGATGCCGGTGCCGCACCCAGGCACTGTCGAACCCGAGCCGTTCACCGAGCTCGATCAGGTCCAGCGTCGACGCGTGACCGCGGCCCGGATCGGCCTCGTCGAACAGGCCGATCGTCAGAAAGCCGAGCTTGCGCAGGGGGCGTGCGGCGGGTGGCACGGGCACCTCCGTCGTCCGGGCACCTGGGTGTCGTCCAGGACCTCGCGACGATCCTACGATCCGAACATTGCGGCGATATGAACGGTTCCGTGCGGGGTCAGTCCAGCGGATCCAGCGTCAGATACGCCTGCTGCGGTGCGCCGTCGTGCACCAGCGACTCGTGGTGCCCCACGTCGTCGAAGGCGAAGGCGTACGCCGTGCCGTCGGCCATGCGGTCGTGGATGATCCGGGCGTAGTGGTTGGTCACCGCGTCCTGGTAGAAACCGGCGGCCGAGGTGTCCGGCTGACTGGGGTTGGTCAGCAGCGTGGTGCGGTTGAAGCCCGCGCACAGCGTGCGCGAGATCGGGCCGCGCACCGCGTCGTTGGGGGCGTCCAGCAGCTTGTGGCAGCCGAAGACGCTGTCCGCGTCCGGCTTGCCGAACGACGTGACGACCGCGCCCGTGCCGTCGGTGAAGTTCATGACGCCACCGGAGACCCTGCCGTAGAACTTCTTGCCGGGCTGGTCGGCGAACGGGGTCACGGTCAGTGTGGCGCCCGCGTACTTCTGCCAGACCCGGTTGATGTAGTCGTCCATGACGGACGCCGGCAGTGCTCCGCTCTCCAGCCCGTGCCCCGGGGACAGCGCGCGCAGCGCCGTACCGTCGGACCGGGTCTGGATCAGGTTGCCCCAGCCCCCCGGCTGGGCGCGCAGCGCGTCGAACACGGCGCGGTACCCGCCGGCCTTCAGGTGCCCGGTGCTCACCGTGCTGCCGTCGGACCGTCGCACCCCGACGGCGTACGGCGCGGAGAACATGTCCACCTGCGTGCTGTTGAGCCACAGGCCGCCGTCGTTGAGCGTGTACTCCGACCAGTTGAAGAGGATGTCCCGGTTGGGGTCGCTCGGGTTCTGCACGGCCGGCTGCACCAGCCCCCCGGTCGCCAGCCGGAAGTCCAGCTTGCGGCCGTAGGAGAAGTAGATCCGGCCGGACAGCTTCGGGATGCGGATCGTCTTCGACTGCCCGGCGGCCGGCCCCGGGATCGAGGCGTCCGGCGCGGGTACGGGCGGTATGCCGCCGGCCGGCCAGGGGTGGAAGGCGCCGTTGGCGTCCGCCCAACCCTGCTGACCGGTCGTCAGCAGCGTCCCCAGTGTGTAGACGTACACGGACTCCGAGCGACCGGAGTTGTTCTTCAGTGTGAGCGGGATCGTGTCCGGCACCGAGGCGTGCGCCGTCGACGGCGCCTGCACGGCGACGACGCCACCGATCAGGGCTGCCGTCGCCGTCGCGGCGAGGACCCGGTGCTTCAGGCGTGCGAGCACGCTGCACCTCCGTACGGTGTGGGGGAGTGGCGGCCGCGGACTTGGTCCGGACCGTCTTGAGAGCGCTCTCAGAGTTGCGTCGAGACGCGTTCATGTCAACAACTCGCACAGAGAAAGACGCCTGTGCCGCCAGGCTCTGTCGTTTGGATCAGGCTGGCCAAGAGGCGCGGCACCTCTTGGCCGACCCGAGCGGGGTCTGGTGCGTGCAGCTGCAAGGCGGAGGAGGGCGCCAACGCGGAGCGTTGGCAACCGACGACAACGCGGCAGATGCGCGTGCCAGACCCCGCGACGCCGGCATGATCCAAACGACAGGGCCTAGGGCGACGGGCGTCCCGCCGGGATCACCGTTCGCCGAACGTGCGCTCCAGAAGGCCGAACAGCGCGACCCAGTGCCGCTCCGCGCCCTCTTTCTGATACGCGGCGGTGTCGGCCTGGGTGTACCCGTGCGGCGCGTCCGGATAGACCTCGCAACGGTGCCGGACGCCCGCCGCGGTGAGCGCGTCCTCCAGGCGCCGCATCTGCTCGGGGTCCATGGACGGGTCCTGGTCGGCGTGCCCGAAGTAGAGCTCTGCCTTCACCCGGTCCGCCACCAGGTGGGGGCTGTCCGGGGCGTCGGTCGCGAGCCGCCCGCCGTGGAAGCCGGCCGCCGCGGCCACCCGGTCCGGATACGCCCCGGCCGTGCGCAGCGCGAGCCGCGCGCCCATGCAGTACCCGGTGATCGCCACGGGCCCCTCGGCCACGTACGGAGATGCGGCAAGCCACTCCAGGTAGGCGCCGGCGTCCCGCATCGAGCGCTCGGCGGTCAGCGACTGCATGATCGGACGCAGCTGCTGCCACATCCCCGGACGCGCGGCCGGGTCGATGAAGTCGGGCAGCTCCACGACGGGCGCCCGCCCGTGCCGGTAGAAGACGTTGGGCACCAGCACGGTGTACCCGGCGCCGGCGATCCGGTCGGCCATGGACCTCAGGTGCGGGCGCAGCCCGAAGGCGTCCTGGTAGAGCAGGACGGCCGGACGCGGTCGCCCGTCGGCGGGGCGGGCCAGGTAGGCGTCGGCGGTGCCGTCGGGGGCCGGGATCTCGACGTCGGTTCCCTGAACGGAGGTCATGGTGCGGTACCTCATCACGATCGGCGGGTCCTGGATCCGGAAGACCGGAACCCCCACATCGTTGCACACACCACGGACTTGCCCGCCCGGCCCTCCTACTCGAAGCGGCTGACGTCCCCGGCGCCGCGCCGTACGATCTCGGCCTCGCCACCGGAGAAGTCGACGACGGTCGTCGGCTCGGTGCCGCAGTCCCCGGAGTCGAGCACCGCGTCCAGCACGTGGTCGAGACGGTCCTTGATCTCCCACCCCTGCGTCATCGGCTCCTCCTCACCGGGCAGCAGCAGCGTGCTCGACACCAGCGGCTCCCCGAGTTCGGCGACCAGCGCCTGGGTGACGGTGTGGTCGGGGATGCGCACGCCGACGGTCTTCTTCTTGGGGTGCTGCAGCATGCGCGGCACCTCCCTGGTCGCCGGGAGGATGAAGGTGTAACTCCCGGGCGTCGAGGCCTTGATCGCCCGGAACACGTCGTTGTCCACCCGCACGAACTGGCCGAGCTGCGCGAAGTCCTGGCACACCAGGGTGAAGTGGTGCCGGTCGTCCAGCTGCCGGATGGAACGAATCCGCTCCATGCCGTCACGGCTGCCGAGCCGGCAGCCCAGCGCGTAACAGGAGTCCGTCGGATACGCGACGAGCGCGTCGTCGTTCCGGATACTCGCGGCGACCTGCGCGATGGTGCGGGGCTGGGGGTTGTCGGGGTGCACGTCGAAGTACTTCGCCATCCGCCGAGCTTATGCCCCCGGCGGCCCTGCCGCCGACCACGGCCAGGGTGTGTGGGCCGGGGTCCAGTGGCACGAGGTCGGTGCACCCGCGTACGGCGGAAGGGGCCGGGTGGGGGGTGTCCGCTCGCAGCGGCCGGCACCGGCGGACGGTGCCGGCGGCGGAAACGGGCGGCCGGACCGAGGACGGACACCCCCCGCCCCGGCCCACCCACCGGCCGCAGGCGACGCACGCCACGATACGACCGCAACGGGCCGCCGCAGGCAAAAAAAGGGGCGCGAGCAACCACCATGCACCCGCAGACGAACAACATCTCACCCGTGCGGCAAAATCACCGCCCGCCCCTGCACCCGCCCCTCATGCAACCGCTCATACGCCGCCGGCGCGTCATCCAGCGAGAACGTCTCCGTGTGCACCGACACCAGCCCGTCCCGAGCCAGCGCCAGCACCTCGATCAGCTCGCTCCGCGTGCCCCAGTACGGCGCAC
Organism: Streptomyces sp. NPDC036813; assembly: GCF_055609245.1. Lineage (NCBI taxonomy): Bacteria > Bacillati > Actinomycetota > Actinomycetes > Kitasatosporales > Streptomycetaceae > Streptomyces > Streptomyces sp. NPDC036813. The sequence continues at coordinate 184,654 of NZ_JBVJPV010000002.1, forward strand.
ACACGGACACCTCGAACGGCAGGCTGCCGAACCCGACCGGCAGCGCACCACCCCCGATCCCGACGATCGTGACGTCACCCTCGACGGCGACGACCGTCCCCGCCGTCCGCACGGTCGGCTCCGCGCCCACGAAGTCGAACACGGCTTCCGCCCCCACCCCACCGGTGAGTTCCCGCACGGCGTCAGCGGCCCGCGCATCCGACAACACCGCCTCGTGCGCGCCCACCTGCCGCGCCAGCCGCAGCTTGTCCTCGCTCACGTCGAGCGCGACGACCCGAGCCGGCGACAGCGCCCGCAGCAGCTGGATCGCCACGTGCCCCAGCCCACCCGCACCGATCACCACCGCAGTCGACCCCGCCACCAGCTTCGGCAGCGACCGCTTGATCGCGTGATACGGCGTCAGCCCCGCGTCGGTCAGCGGCACCGCCGCCACCGGGTCAAGCCCGTCCAGCGGCACCAGGTGCCGTGGGTCGTCGACCAGCAGATACTCCGCCATCGAGCCCGGCGCCCCCAGCCCCGGCGGATGGATGCCGAGCTCGGCGGCGCGCAGGCAGTAGTTCTCCTTGCCCTCGGCGCACTTGGCGCACGTCCCGCACCCCCAGGGCCCGTAGACGGCGACCGGGTCGCCTTCCTTCACCCCGGTCACACCCGCTCCGAGCGCGGCGACGGTACCGACGCCCTCATGCCCGAGGGTGAGCGGCAGCTGATACGGGAAGCCCTCGGCGGGCCAGCTCATCACCGCGATGTCGGAGTGGCAGACACCCGCGGCGGTGACCTTCAACAGCACCTGCCCGGGCCCGGGTTCGGGATCCGGGACGGTGACGACCTCCGGCGGCCGGCCGATCGTGCGGTACTGCAGTGCCTTCATCATGCGGCTCCTCTCAGGCCTTGGAACAGCTCGCGGTTCAGACGGCGGTGTAGGCGCCGTCGACCAGGTGGTAGCCGCCGTGCACGAAGGACGCGCGGTCCGACAGCAGGAAGACGATCAGCTCGGCCACCTCCTCCGCCCTCCCGAGGCGACCGGCCGGATGCAGGTTCACCAGTCCGTCGTAGGCGGCGCGGTCCATGTCCGCCAGCAGCGGGGTCTCGATGAAGCCGGGGCCGACGGCGTTGACGCGAACCCCCTTGGCCGCGTACTCGGCGGCCACCGTCCTGGTCAGCCCCACCACGCCGTGCTTCGCGGCGACGTACGCGGGCGAACCCGCGAAGCCGACGGAGCCGAGGATGGAGGCGACGTTCACGATCGCACCGCCCTTGCCGCCCGCCTCGATCGCGGGCAGCTCGTAGCGCAGGGAGTAGAAGACGCCGTCCAGGTTGGTGCGGACGACCCGGTCGTAGGCGGCGATGTCGTACGACCCGGTCGGCGCGCTCGGGCCACCGATGCCCGCGTTGTTCACCGCGAGGTCCAGGCCGCCGAAGCTGTCGACGGTGAAGCGCACCGCCGCCTCGACGGACTCCGGACGGGTGACGTCCAGCTCGACGGCGACGGCCTTGATGCCGTCCGCCGTCAGGTCCGCGGCGGCCCGCTCGGCGCCGTCGGCGTTGTGGTCGGCGATGACAACGTTGGTGCCGCCGGTCCCCAGACGCCGGGCGGTGGCCAGCCCGATGCCGGAGGCCGCGCCGGTGACCAGGGCGGTCTTTCCGGCGAACTCGGTGGCGTAATCGGGGACCGGGATGGTGGTGCTCATGGTGTTCTCACTCTTCGGTAGTGCCGGACGGGACCGCAACCGCGGCCTCGTCGATCAGGGCGTCGTAGGCCCGCTCCACCAGGGCGGCGAGGTCTGCGGCTCCCAAGTCGTGACCGGCCGTGCCGCGCGCCCACAGGCGCAGCGCGGCCGTCAGGACGCCGGCGGCGGCGTCGACCACGACGGCCGGACGCACGTCCCCGGCGTCGTCGGTGCCGAGCCGCTCGGCGACGATCCGGACCGACTCCTCCTGGGCGTCTACACGGATGCGCTGGTAGGCGGCGAACAGCGCCGGCTCGCGGTCCAGCAGGGCCAGCAGGCGCCGCATCTGCGGGCGCAGGTGCCACGCCGGGTTGTCGCGGTCGGCCAGCCAGTCGCGCACCGCCCGCCGGTAGGCGAGCAGCGGCGGCTCGTCGGCGGGACGGGCGCTCAGCAGGGCGTTGATCCGGGCGCCGTCCCCGCGGACGAAGTCGAGGGCGGCGTCCTCCTTGCCGGCGAAGTGGCGGCTGAAGGTGCGCCGGGTCACGTCGGCGCGCTCGGCGATCGCCTCGACCGTGGTGGCGGCCAGGCCGCGCTCCAGGATCAGCTCCAGCGCGGCCGCGGCGAGCGCCTCACGTGTCTGCCGGGCCTTGCGCTGCCGTCGGTCCTCCGGGGGCGGGGGCTGCGTTGCCGTCATGTCGTCCAGCGTACCCCTGATGTGTCCCAATGGGACATGTGACCCGTCGAGTCATAAGTCTCATGGGGACGTCAGGCTCAGAGTGCGACGTGTGCCGGGACGACGGGCGGGTACCCGCCCGTCGCACTGACGGCAACCGCTGATTCGGACGGAGGGTGCCCGCATGACCAGCAACACGGAGACCGGCGGCGTCACCGGCACGCAGGACAAGGACTACAACCTGATCTGGTACGTCGAGGCGTGCCTGAGCAACGCGCTCCGGCTGGAGAACTACATCCAGGACGCCGAGCGCGAGAAGGACACCGAGGTCGCCGACCTGTTCCGCAAGGCCCAGGCGGACAGCCGCAAGGGCGCCGAGCTGGGCAAGGAGCTGCTGCGTGCGCGGCTGAGCGGCAGCTGAACCCCGCGGACGAGTAGGGGCCCGTATCCGGAGAAGGGTGCGGGCCTTTTCGTGTACCGCGACCCGCCCGTGGCGGTGTGGTCGAAACCACGCCGCCGACGGGGACCGGGGCGGCGGGGGCACGGGCTACCGTTTTGTGCATTCCCTTCCCCCCAGCGGCTTCGGACGGCCCCGCAGTGCACGCAGACCTCTCCCCGCTCATCGCGGCGACCTCCCAATGGCTGACCAGCGCCTACCCGGCGTGCGGCGGCGCGCTCTCCTCCGTCCTGTGCGAGGTCCAGGCCCGGCAGGCCGTGACGGTCGCCGCCTGGCTGCGCTACCCGACGCTGATGGACGCCGCCCTGGTCGGGATGGCCGGGCCCGGTGGCTCCGGCCGGCTCGACTGGATCACCGGCGCGGACGGTGCCGTAGCGGCGGACGGCGAGGACGCATGGCGCACCTGGGTCGACGAGGTCGTCGCCAGCTGGGCGGCCTGCCTGCTCATGAACGAAGAACTGGCCGCGCTGGCGGTGGCCGCGCTCATGGAGGGCGACCACGCCACCGACCTGCCGGTGGAGTTCCGCCGCCTGGTCACCCCCGACGACGGCGACCGCCGCGCAGCAGCACTCCTGCGCCACCCGGATCTGCTGGCCCCCGTGGCCGAACTGCACCACGCCCCGCTACTGGACCTGCTGCGACCGGGCCAGGCCCTCACAGCCTGAGCTGGGAAGCGACGACGGCCGGCACCCGCGTACGGCGGGAAGGGGCCGGGGTGGGGGGTGTCCGCCCGCAGTGGCCGGCACCGGCACGGGTTGCCGTATGAGGCGACGGGCGGCCGGACCGAGGACGGACACCTCCCACCCCGGCCGCGACCCACAACGATCCGTTGGCGCGACACGAGCCCACCACGCACCCGCACGGGCTGCCGCAGGCACAAAAAGGGGCGCGGGGAACGGCGCGACCAGCCCCCACCGGCCCGCAGCCGAACCACGACCCGCCGCCGCAGGCAAAGGCGCCCAGCCACAACGACCCCGTACAGGCGCCGCAGGCAAAGGCGCCCAGCCACAACGACCCCGTACAGGCGCCGCAGGCAAAGGCGCCCAGCCACAACGATCCCGCACAGGCGCCGCAGGCCCCCGCCGCCAAGCCGCCGGCAGGCAACCGTCAAGCCGCCGTGCTCAGAGCCTCCCGCCCCGTCAGGTCCCCCTCCTGCGGTCGAAGGGCCACCGGCGTGCCCGCACGGCGGTCACGCAGCAGCAGCCCCGCACCGATCGTGCCCGCGATGAGAAGGCCGCCCGCGACGAGGGCACCGCGCGCGCCCGCCCACTCCATCAGCAGCCCGAGCGCCGGCGGACCGCCGAGACCCCACACCGTTCCGATGCTGCCCCACACGCCCAGTACCCGGCCGCGCAGATGGGCCGGCGGGTCCGTCTGGAGCACGGCCGTGCCCGCGGTGTCGGAGACGGACTCCACCACGGCCATCGGCAGCACCATCACCAGCAGCACCGCCAGCGACGGCGACAGCCCGGCGACCACCTGCAGCAGCCCGCCCGCGGCGGCCAGCATGCCGACCAGCCGCACCGACGGCCGGTGCAGCCGCGCGCCGAGGACCGCGCCGAGCATGCCGCCGACGGCGAGCACGGTGGAGACGGTGCCGAAGGAAGCCGCGCCGCCCGCGAGGGGGCCGGTGACCAGGACGGCGAGCGTCAGCTGGTAGTTGCGGCCGAAGATCGCGCTGATGCCGGTGATGCCGGCGAGCGCCAGCAGCCGGGGCCGGCGGGCGAAGAAGGCGAGCCCCTGCCGCACGGTCATGTCCTGTCCCTGCTCGCGGCGCGGCGCCGTGGCCAGGCGCGCGGCACCTTCGCCGCGCCCGGGCGCCCCGGGTGCGGGCCGCAGGAAGGGGATCACGGCGGCGACGAACAGGAACGACAGCCCGTTCCCGGCGTACGCGGCGGCCGTCCCGAGGAATCCGACGGTGACGCCCGCCAGGGCCGCGCCGGTGAGCCGGCCGGCGTTGTGCACGAGGGCGCCCACGCCGATCGCGGAGGGGAGGTCCTCCACCGGCACGAGGTCGTTGCCGAGCAGGGCGCAGGCCGGGCCGTCGACCGTGGCGACGATGCCCGTGACGGCCGCGAGGATCATCAGCGAGGTCATGTCCAGCCGGTCCAGCGCCACGAGCAGAGCCGTGACGAAGGCGACGGCCCCGAGCAGCGCCTGGCTGACGGTCGCGGTCAGCTTCCGCGGCCAGCGGTCCACGACCGCGCCGCCCAGCAGGCTCATGAACAGCGCGGGCGCGGCCTGCACCGACATCGACAGGCCGGTCGCGGCGGCGGACCCGGTGATCTGCAGGACCAGCAGGTTCTGCACCGTGAGCTGCATCCAGGTGCCGGCGTTGGAGACGAAGTTCGCCAGCGACCACCAGCGCATGCTGCGGTGACGCAGGGCGCGCCAGGGCGAGCGGGACACGCGGGCGTGCGGCGCGGCGGTGGTGGGGGCAGGACTGGGCAGGGCGGAGTCGGGCGAGGAAGACACAGTGCGGCACTCGAAGACGAGTCGGGGCCCCTGAGGGGCGCGTCGGCGGTCACGGGGAACGCCGGCTGCGCTGCACGGTCGTTCGGATGCCGGATCACGGCGCCGACCATCGTGGCAGAAGGGGGTGCGTAGTGCTGGCCGCCGTCCGCCCGGTGACCTTGCCGGAGTCCCCAAAGCTCCGGGCGCGCAGCGCGGTTGAGGGCTGAGTGGGTTTGCTCACAGAGATCGAAGGGCCGCCTGGAGGGGCCTCGTCCGACGTGGCGGCCGTCACCCGGGTGCGCCTGCCCCAAACCCACCCGCCCCCTCCGCATCAGACGTCAGAGCATGAAAGCGACTCGCAGGGGCACCCGGGAGCGGCCCTCAGCACAGGAGCACGCACCACCAGGGAAGGAAGGTCCTTCTCATGACGTCGGCACCCACGCTCGGCCCTCCGCTCCCGTGGCGCCGGGCCCTGGTCACGGGCGGGGCGGGATTCCTCGGCTCGCACCTGGTGACGCATCTGCTGGATTCAGGGGTCGAAGTCGACTGCCTCGACGATCTCTCGACGGGCCGCCCGGAGAATGTCGCGCCCGTGGCGGACCGCCCCGGTTTCCGCTTCCTCGAGCTGGACGTGGCCGACCCCGGTTGCCTCGACGTCCTGACCGGCCCTTACGACCTGGTTCTGCATCTCGCCGGGCCCGCCTCGCCCGCCGACTGCCGGCGCCGCCCGCTGGAAACGCTGGACGCGGGCAGCCTCGGTACCCGCCACGCGCTCGCCGTGGCCGACCGGGACGGGGCCCGCTTCCTGCTGGCCTCCGCGTGCGAGGCCTGCGAACTCGCCGGCGGCGCCCCCGGAGCCCCGAGCACCGGCGACGGGCACGCCTATGCCGACCCGGTCGATCCGTGCGGCGCCTACGCCGAGACCAAGCGCTTCTCCGAGGCGCTGGTCGCCGCCCATGCGGGCGCCCGCGGCAGCAACGCCGGCATCGTGCGGGTCTTCGACACCTACGGTCCGCGGATGCGCCTCGACGACGAACGGCCGTTCTCCCGGGTGCTCGCCCAGGCCGAGCACGGCGAGCCCGTCACCGTGGCCGGTGACGTCGGCCGGACCGTGTCGCTGTGCTACGTCGACGACGCCGTGGACGGGCTGCTGCGGGTGGCCGCCGGCCGCTCGGTACGGCCCCTCGACATCGGCGGCGAGGAGCAGGTGCCCCTTGGTGAGCTGGCCCGCCGGGTGATCGAGCTGACCGGCTCCGACGCGCCGCTGGAGTTCGCGGCCGGCACGGCCGGCGCGCCCGGTCCGCACCGGCCGGACACCGGTTTCGCGCGGGAACTCTTCGGCTGGCGGCCCAGGGTCTCCTGGCAGGAAGGTCTCGAGCGCACCCTCGCCGCAGCGCGGCCGGCGCCCACTCCCGTGATCGTGGGCGCCGGCGGCAGCGGGTGGCTGTCGTGACGGCACTCGTCGTACGGCTCGACGGATTCGACGGCGTCCTGCTCGCGGGGCCTGCCGTGCGCGCGGTGGCCGCCCGCAGCGGTGACGTCACGATGCTGTGCAGCCACGCCGGCGCACCGGCGGCCCGGCTGCTGCCGCACGTGGACGACGTCGTCGTATGGGAGGCGGAGGCACCGCGGGGTGCGGAAGAGCGGGGGGAGGAGCTGCTGCGGCGGCTGCGGGCGACGGCGTACGACACCGCGGTGGTCCTCACCCCGCCCGGGCACAGCCCGCTGCCGGTCGCCCGGCTGCTGCGCTCGGTGCGCGGTGCGGCCCGGATCGGGGCCGACGGGGACGAGCCCGCCGGTGTCCTCGACGTCTGCCACCGGCGCGAGCCCGGCCGCCATGAGGCCGAGGCGGCCCTCGACACGGCCGCCGCCATGGGGTTCCGGCCCCGGACCGGCGACGACGGCCGGCTGCGGGTCCTGCCCGCGCCGGACACCTCTCAGCTCACCGGTGGCAATGGTCCCTACGTCGTGCTGCACCCCGGCGCCGCGGCGCAGTCCCCCGAGTGGGGCGCCGAGCGCTGTGCGCGGACCGCCGCCCTCCTCGCGGACGCCGGGCACCGGGTCGCCGTGACCGGGACCGGGCAGGAGGCCGCCGTCACCCGGGGGGTCGCCGCCGAAACGGCCGTCGACCTGGGCGGGCGGACCTCGCCGCGCACGCTCGGCGGAGTGCTGCGCAACGCCGACTGCGTCGTCGCCGGGGACGCGGACACCGCGCACCTCGCGGCGGCCGTCGGCACGCCCGTCGTCTCACTGCCCTCGAAGGCGGCACCGGTGGGGGACCGGGCGCCGTACAGGGTCCCCGCGGTCCTCTTCGGGGACGACACCTGCGCCGGGGCGGAGCGGGAGGCCACGCCGGGGGATGTGGTCCACGCCGTGCGGCGGCTGCTGACCGGGGGCGGGTGAGGAAACCCGCGAGGGGCGCCCGCGCACGTCGTATGCCTCCCTGGCGCGGGCCCTCCGGCACTGCCCTCCATGACGCGGGTGCCCCGGCACGGGGAAGGGCCCGCCGTCCCCGAAGCGGCGGGCCCTTCGACATGCGAGGTCGGGCGTGCTTGAAGATGCGACGTCAGGCGTGCTTGCCGCGTCCGGACAGCGCGTCGCGGATCCGGTCCACCAGGCCCGCGCCGGGTGCCAGCATCTTGTTGGCCGGCGGCTTGTCCGGTGCCATGGGGTGCGGGCGGGTCGGGGCCGTCTTCTTCGCCTGGCGCACCTTGTCGCCCAGCTGGTCCAGCGCCTCCGGGGAGCACGCGGCGCGCAGTTTGGGGAAGAGGTTGGCCTCCTCGTCGGCCACGTGCGAACGGATCTCGGTCATGAGCCTGCCGATGAGGCGGTCGAACTCCGGGTCGGTCGCGTCGCAGCCCTCCAGGTCCTTCATGATCTGCTCGGCCTCGGCGTGGTCCTCGAGCTCCTTGTCGGCGATGGCGTCACCGCCGGGCACGTGCTCGCGCACGGCCGGGTAGAGGTAGGCCTCCTCTGCCACCGAGTGCCGCACCAGTTCCATCGTCACCTTGTCGGCGATGAGCTTGCGGTCCTTGCTGCCGGGCGGCAGCGCCTCCATCTGGCCGAACATCTCCTCGACTTCCCGGTGATCGGTCACCAGTTCGTCGATGACGTTTCCTCCATGGCCAGCCATGTTCTTTCACCTCCGGGGCAGGGCGCGCGGCGGTCCCGGCCGGAACCGCCGTCCGCCACGAGTGCCCCGGCGCTCCCGTGGCTAACGCGCCGCCGAGGCGCGTGGCCCGTCCGGCCGTGCGGCCGTCCATTGGACACAGCGGCGTACCGGGAGGGGGTGGTGCGGGACATTGCGTCGAGTGCGCCGCCTGCCGTCCCCCCGGAGAATGACCGCCGCACGTCCCACGCCCCGCCCCGGGCGCGATGAGCGCCCGTTCCGAAAGGAAGGCCGATGCCGCACAGCGCAGCAGCCCGCAGCCCGCTGGCCGGAGTCCTCGTCGCCGACTTCGGACGCGTCCTGGCCGCCCCGTACGCCACGATGCTGCTGGCCGACCTCGGTGCCGACGTGATCAAGGTGGAGCATCCGGACACCGGCGACGACACCCGGGCCTGGGGCCCGCCGCACGCCTACGGCGAAGCCACGTACTACCTGTCCGTCAACCGCAACAAGCGCTCCGTCGGACTCGATCTGCGCGACGACGGCGACCGCGCACGCGCCCGCGAGCTGGTGCGCCGCGCCGACGTCCTGTTCGAGAACTTCCGCCCCGGCACGATGGACAAGTACGGCCTCGGGCCGGGACCGGCGCTGGAGCTCAACCCGGGCCTGGTGTACTGCTCGGTGACCGGTTTCGGCGACGGACCGGGAGCGGCCCTGCCCGGATATGACCTGCTCGTACAGGCGGTGGGCGGGCTGATGAGCGTCACCGGAGCCGAGCCCGGGCAGCCCGTGAAGACGGGCGTGGCCGTCGTCGACGTCCTGACCGGGCTGCACGCGGCCGTCGGGGTGCTCTCCGCCCTGCGCCACCGCGACGCCACCGGCGAGGGGCAGCACGTCCAGGTCAATCTGTTGTCCTGTCTGCTCTCCAGCCTCGTCAACCAGGCCGGCGGCTACACCCTCGCCGGCAGTGTGCCGGGCATCCTCGGCAACCGGCACCCCTCGATCGCGCCGTACGAGGTGTTCCGGGCGAAGGACCGGCCGTTCGTCGTCGCCGTCGGCAACGACCGTCAGTTCGCGGCGCTGTGCCGGGGCCTGGACGCCCCGCACGTCGCGGCCGACCCGCGCTTCACGGGCAACGCCGACCGGGTGGCCCACGTCGACGCACTCGCCGGGCTGCTGGGCACGCTGCTGGCCGAGCGCACCGCGGCCGACTGGTTCGACCGGCTCACCCCGCTCGGCGTTCCGTGCGGGCCGGTCAACGACGTGGCCCAGGCGTTCGACCTGGCCGACACGCTCGGCCTGCGTCCCCGCGCGACGGTCACCGGGCCCGGCGGAACCCCGATGGACCTGGTCGCCAACCCGATCGGCCTCTCGCGCACCCCGCCCCGTTACGACCGCCGCCCGCCCCGGCTGGGCGAACACACGGACGACATCCGGGCATGGCTGGACAGCTGACAGCCGGTCCCCGGCCGGGGATCAAGCAGACCCGTCTCCGCCGGACCGCCACAGCCGCCCGGTCAGCCCCACCGGGTTGCCGGCCGGGATCAGACGGCTGCCGACGACCCGCCGCGCCAGGGGCTCCAGCAGGGCCGCGAGGCGCAGCGCCGCGTCCTCGCCGAGGGCCTGCCACGGCTGGTGGGCGGCCGCGTCGGTGCGGGCCTCCACCGCCGCGCGCAGTGCCGTGCCCTCGGCTGTGAGGGCGCCCGCCGGGTCCAGCACGCCGCGCAGGCGCAGTTCTTCCTCTGTGGCCTGCCAGGTCGCGAGGTCCCACTTGCGGCCCTCCCGCAGCAGCGCGGCGTCCGACTCGCCGGCCGCGGCCTTGAGGACCATCGCCGCGACCGGTCCCAGCCCGCTGGTGACCAGCGCGGCGACATGGCCGTCACCGCGGTGTTCGCGGAGCGTGGTCAGCGCCTGCCACAGCCGTACGTGCGGCAGCCGGGGCGCGGGCAGGGCCTGGTTCGCGGCGCCGAGCACCCGGCCGGCCGTGTCCGCGCCCGCCGCCGCGGCCCAGGCCAGCTCCGCCGCCTCGGCCATCTCGGGCGAGGCCACGGTGTCCGCGCCCAGCACCCGGGTCATCGCCGCGTCCATGGCTTCCTCCCGCGCCGCGAGCACGGCCTCAGGAGCGGCGTACCGCCACGCGTCCGGCAGCGCCCGTGCCACCCGGTCGGCGTGGAAGACGTAGAAACTGCTGGTCACGACGGGGGCGGCCACGGGTCCGAGGGGGGCGGCGCGCAGCGCGAAGTAGCCCATCCAAAAGCCCCGCAGACCGAGGCCGTCGGTGGCCTGCCGGGCTTCGGGGGCGAAGTAGAGCAGGTCGTGCACCGGTTCGTACCGCTCCCACATCACCCGCGCCAGTCCGTCGCTCACGCCGTCCTCCCGTCCCTCGGCTCTCGTCCGCCGGCACCCGCGGTGCCGTGCTCCCTCACTGACAGCAGCATCCGTCATGACAGCCGTCATAACAAGCGTTGCCGCCGCGGGGCCGTCGGCGCTCTGTCGGCCGGGCGGCGCCGGCCGTACACTCCCAAAGCGCCCACATGCGGGCGTAGTTGACGGGGGGAGCCGCCATGTCCGGGTACCCGTACGGCCCGAGCGGGCCGCAGGCCGTGCCGCCACCGCCGCCCATGCCCCCGCGGCCGCCCGCCCCGCCGCCCGCGCCCGCGGACGGTCTGCGGGCCGCCGCCGTGGCCCTGCTCAACCTCAGCGGTCTCGGGCTCGGCTACGCGCTGCTGCGCCGATGGCTGCCCATGACCGTCTGCTGGGTGGCGACCGCCGCGCTGCTCCTGGTGGCGCTGCCCGCCGACGCGGACGGTGTGCCGGGCGCCGCCCTCGTCCTGTACGCCGCATTCCTGGTGGCCGCCGCCGTCCATGGCGCCCTCGCCGGGCTGCGCACCCCGCTCGCCCGGCCGCCCCGCGCACCCGTCGCCCTGCTGCTCGGCCTGGTGCTGCTCGCCGTACCGGCGGGGGGAGCGGTGCTGTACGAGCGCGCCCGCGACGAGGCCGTGGAGCGGATGCTGCTGGACCGGCTGGCGGAGGCCGACCGGCTCGTGCGGGCCGGCGGCACGCAGTCCTTCACCGCCGCCGAGTCCGGTTACCGTCAGGCCCTGACCGCCTACGACGACCTCGACGCGAACCACCCCGGCTCCCGCGCCGCCCGCAAGGTGCCGGAACGGCTGCGCACCTACTACGCGACGATCGGCGCGCCGTACGACCGCAAGGACTACTGCGGGGCGATCGCCCCTCTGACCTACCTGCGCACGGTGCCGCAGACGATGTCCGCCAAGAGCGTCGGCACGCTGGCCGCCTGGCCCGACGACCGGCTGGCCACCTCGCTGTACGAGTGCGGGGCGACCGCGCTCGCGGGCGGCGACGGCACCTGGGCGGACCGGTTCGGGGATCTGCTGAGCGCCTTCTCCGGCTCCCCGCAGGCCGCCCGTGTGGAACCGGCGGTGCGGGACGCCGTGGGCCGGGCCGAGCAGGACGTGCGCGGCACCGACCCGTGCGCGGCCGTCGAGCGGTTGCGCGGTCTCGGCACCCGCATCGCCGATCTGTCCGACCGGAGCGCGGGCGCGCGTGAGGCGCTGACCAAGGACGCCGGGCGGGCCTCCACCAGCGCGGACGCGGGTGCGTACCCCTGCGGCGTCGACCAGTACAAGGACGGTGACTTCGCGGCGGCGCAGAAGACCATGGAGGACTTCGCCGCCGGGCACCGCGGCGACCGCAACCGTGCCCTCGCCGAGAAGATCGCCATCGCCGCAGAGGTCGCCCAGACCCTGCCCGCGGCCGGCAAGCACCTGCCCACCACCGCCGGCGGCGGCAGTGTCTCGGTGACCGTCAAGAACGACAGCCCCGACGACATCAGGGTGCTGTACACCGGCCCGGTCACCGGCTCCTTCACCCTCAAGGGCTGCGGCAGCTGCACCGCGTACTCCTGGGGCAGCACCCTCAACCCGGCGTTCAAACCGTGCGACGACAGCGGCAAGGACTATCCGCAGCGCACCCTCCAACTGCCGCCCGGCACCACCTGGTTCGTCCACAAGCCGGTCGGCGGGACCACCACCGCGGGCTCGGACACGGCCAAGCTGTCCTCCGACTACATCTACACGGAGTGCGCCTACACGACGCAGGGCCTGGGAACCGGCACCACGTCCTGAGATCCGGTCGCGAGCCGGGGTCGGCTCCGCCGTGAGATCCGGACCCGGCACTCCTAGGAGGTCACACAGGGTGGGGCGTACGGCAGTGGGACAACGTAGCGGCTCCATTGCTGCCGGCTCAGGGCACCGGAGCTCGCGGCGCAGATACGGCTGATGGCGGACTCGACCTTCAGGTCCCAGAGCGTGGCCACGCCGTCGTCGGTGGTGGCGGCCAGGGTGTGGCCGTCCGGGCTGAACGCCAGGACGTCGACGAATCCGGTCTCCACGGTCAGCGGCAGGCCGATGGGGGCGGGATGGTCGGGATCGGTGACGTTCCACAAGGTGATGGTGCCGTTGTCGGTGTGGCCGGCCGCTGCGAGGGTGCGCCCGTCCGGGCTGAACGCCACCGACCCCAGGCTGCCGCCGGGTACGGTCAGGGGACTGCCCCTGCGCATGAGGTGGTTGGGGTCGGTGGCATCCCACAGGGTCACGGTGCCGCGGCTGTTCCCGGTGGCGAGCGTGCGGCCGTCCGGGCTGAACGCCACCCAGGTGCTGGTTCCGGTCGGCTGGGAGACCGGCTGCCCGATGCGGACCCCGGGGTCCGTCGTACTCCACAGGCCGACCTCGCCTTTGCTGCTGCTGTCGCCGCCGGCCGCGAGCACCGTGCCGTCGCGGCTGAATGCCAGGGACAGGACGGATTTGGTGTGGTCGTTGGAGATGCCGGGGCGGGCGACGGGGTGTGCGGGGTCGCTGACGTCCCACAGGGCGATGCTGCCGCGCCATTGGTCGTCGCCGGCCGCGGCCAGGGTGCGGCCGTCCGGGCTGAACGCCAGGGCGAAGACGGGCCCGTCCGCCCCGGTGAGGGTCTCACGGAGGCGAACGGGGTGGCTGGAGTCGGAGGTGTTCCACAGCGTGACGGTGCCCCCCTTGTCGCCCGCGGCCAGGGTGCGCCCGTCCGGGCTGAACGCCACGGAGTGGACCGGCTCCCTGGGGCCGGTGAGCGGATCACCGCGGGGAGCGGGGTGGTCGGGGTCGGCGGTGTTCCACAGCGAGATGGTGTCGTTCTGGTTTCCGGCGGCCAGGGTGTGCCCGTCAGGGCTGAACGCCACGGAGGCGACATTGCCGCCGGCGCCGGTGATCCGGGTGGGCGGCAGATTCCACAGATCGACGTTGCCGTCGGTGTTCCCCGCGGCGAGGGTGCGGCTGTCCGGGCTGAACACCAGATCGGTCACCGTGTCGCCGGGGCCCGTCAGCGGCCGGCCCAGAGGGCCGATGGTCCCGGGGTGGGTGACGTTCCACAGATGGACGGTGTGGTCGGCGCTGCCGGCCGCCAGGGTGTGACCGTCCGGGCTGAACGCCACCGACGTGACGGCCTGGGCAGGACCCTTCAGCGGCTTGCCCAGGGGGGCGGGGCGGCCGGGGTCCGCGACGTTCCACAGGTGGACCGTGTTGTCCCTGGATCCGGCGGCCAGCGTGCGGCTGTCAGGGCTGAACGCGAGGGAGTTGACATGCTGTCCCGCCTTCAGGGAACGGCCGCGGGCGGGGTGGGCCGGGTCGGACGTGTTCCACAGTCCGACAATGCCGGCGTCGTCGTCGCACGCGGCGGCCAGGGTGCGTCCGGTGGGGCTGAACGCGATGCGACCGGAGAAGACGCCGGGGCAGTCGAGGTTCAGGGGCGCCCCCGCGGGTTTGACGTCGTCGGGCCGGGTGACGTCCCACAGGCTGACGAGTCCGGCGTGCCAGCCTGCGGCCAGGGTACGGCCGTCGGGGCTGAACGCCAGCGATTCGATGGCGGACGCGGCGTCCCAGTCCTGAACGGCGGACGCCTTCGGCCGGCCGAGCAGGACCGGGTGGCTGGGGCTGGTCAGGCTCCACAGGTCGACGAATCCCCCGGAACCGGCGTCACCGTTGTGGCTGGTGTGGCCGCCGACGGCCAGCACCCGGCCGTCCGGGCTGAACGCGAGCGACAGGATCGAATTGACGGAACGGTCCTCGGGCACGGGCCGGCCCAGCGCCACCGGACGGCTGGGATCGGAGACGTCCCACAACCGGACGAGGTTCTGGTCGACGTTCCCGGCCGCCAGCATGTGCCCGTCGGGGCTGTAAGCCACGGTGTACACCGCGCCGCGCGGGCCGGGGAGCCGGGTGTCGAGCGGAGTGTTCTCGGTCGAGATGAGCCGGGACGCCGCCTCGGGGGTCGGGTCCATGCGATAGGCGGTCAGCGCGAGTTGAGCGGACAGCGAGGGGTCGGTCGGCGCCAGTTGCACGGACTCGGAGGTGACGGCGGCGTTGATGGCCTGGTCACGGGCTTGCAGGGCCCGAGAGGCGGCTGCCCGGGCGTGGGACTCCTGCCGGAAGGCGAACACCGCGGCCAGCGAGGCGACCACGGCCAGGACGGTGATGGTGGCGACCGCGGCGCGCCGGAGCCGTTGCCCGCGCCGCTGGTGGTGGCGGGCGGCTGTCAGGAACGCCCCGGCGGCGCCGCTGAGTTCCGGCCCGTGCGTGTCGGCCCAGGCGAGGGCGGTCTCCAGACGGTTGCCGCGGTACAGCGCGGCTGCCTCCCGGCCGGCCTGTTCCCAGAGCGCGGCCGCCTCTTCCAGATCCTGGCGTACGAGGTTGCCGTTGCGGTCCTGCTCGATCCAGTCCCGCAGCCGGGGCCAGGCACGGATGAGCACCTCATGTGTCATCACCACCGTGTCCTGGTCCCGGGTCAGCAGCCGGCCACGGGTGAAGTCGTCCAGGACCCTGCCGGCCGCTTCCCGGTCCGGCGCATGCCGCAGCAACTCGTCGTACCGGACGCGCCGGCGGCTGTCGTCGGCGTCGCGTCCCACGATGACGAGCCGCAGGAACACCCACCGTGCGGCCTCCCGCGAGGGTGGCGGCAGGGTGTCGTAGAGCCTGTTCGCCGTGGTGGCGATGGCGCCCTGGATGCCGCCGGTGACGCGGTATCCGTCCACGGTGAGCGTGTGGCCGTGGCGCTGCTGCCAGGTGGCCCGCAGCGCGTGTGCGAGCAGCGGCAGCCGCCCCGTGGTGCCCGCACCGGCCGGCCCCCCGACCGCGCCCAGGTCCGCCAGCAGCAGCTCGACCAGACCGTCTTCGACGTCGAGCCCCACGTTGCCGGCCGGGCGGCGGATCGCGTCCTTGAGTTCGTCCTCCGTCATCGGCTCCAGCAGGACCGGTCCGGCCTGCAGCGCTGCCCGGAGCCACGGATGGGCCGTACACGCGGCATAGAAGTCCGCGCGCACTCCCAGCACCACCACCGCACCGCCCGTGGGCCGGGCCAGACGGTCGAGCAGGTCGATGAACCACTGCCGTTCGGTCTCGTCACCGCAGGCCGTGAAGACCTCCTCGAACTGGTCGACCACGACGACCAGGCCGGCGGAGGGGGACTCCCCGAGGGGCGCCGGATCGCCGGCTCCGGCGATCTCGCGCAGTTCGGCAAGGCACCCGGCCGGATCGGCCCGCCACGCCGGTGCCGTGCGCCGGGCGGTCTCGGCGTCGAGCCCGGCGGCGGCAGCCAGTGCCAGGGCCGGGGACGCCGTCGGGGTCAGCAGCAACCGCGGCCAGGTGCTCGAGCCCGCCACCGGAAGCCGGCCCTCGTCCAGAGCCGGCAGTACCCCGGCCGCGAGCAGGGAGGACTTCCCGGCCCCCGAGGGGCCGATCAGCACCAGCGGGCCGCCCTCACGCAACCGGACGTCCATCCGCTCGCACACGAGGTGAACCATGCGCTCACGGCCGTAGAACCACTGCTTGTGCCGCGCGCCGAACGGGGACAGGCCCGGGTAGGGGCACAGCACTTGGTCGGCGCCGGGGCCGGGCAGGGTTCTTCGCCCCTCGTCGCCGAGGCGGACGTGCAGATCGCGGCCGGCCTGGAAGACGCTGCCCCCGCCGGTCGCGCTCGCCTCCAGCCGTTTCGGCTGCCACAGGGGCGGCCCGTCGGGGGGCGGGGCACCGGTGCTGCGTTCCGTCACGCCTGTCCGCCTCTGGTGACGGTCATGTCCCGGCCGGCCTGGAACGCGTTCCCGCCGAAGACGTGTGCCTCCTGCGCCATCGAGCCGGTGATCTGCTGTTCCCGGGTTCCGGCAGCGCGCAGTTCCGCGCCGAGCAGAGCGCGCAGCTCGTCGACGATGTCCGGCCGCGTCGCCATCAGCCGGAGGAGGCGGGCCTGCCACTCGGAGACCAGCAGCCCCTGGAGCTCCTGGCCGTCGCCGGCCCGCCGTTCCTGCAGCAACTCGCGTCGTGCGTCGCTGAGTTCCGCCTCGACGCGCTCCGGGTGCGCGGACCGCCACAGCGACAGGACCGAGGACTTGACCGCCGCCCAGCCGTCCGTCGCCAGCAGATCGATCAGGCGCGCCGCGGCCGCCGATGCCAGGCCGGCGAGTTCCACGCTCGTCTCCATGTCTTCTCCTTGTCCCTTACCGCCCGTGGGCCGCGATCGCGGTCAGTGTCAGGTGGGAGGCGATGAACACGCGGTCGCCGCCCACCGTCCACCGGAATCCCACGTCCGGCTGCCCGGGGTCGCTGTATCTCCACCGGGCCCTGCCGGTGGCCGCGTCGATGGCCCAGAGCGTCTTGGCGGCGTCGGTGGCGAAGACGGTGTCGGCCGAACACTGCGCGCTCTTGCCGGAGATCCTGAGGGAGGCGTTGAACATGTTGGAACCGCCCATGTCGTTGGCCCCGTCGAGCGTCGCGACCCACTGGGGCGTGCCGTCGGCCGCGGCCAGGGCGACCAGGTCGGCGCCGACCGGTACGTAGACGGTCGCGCCGTCCAGTGCGGCGAACGGGGCGCCGATCTGGACCTGGTCGCCGCTCTTCGCGTCGAAGCGCTGATGCCACTTCTCGCTGCCCGTGGCCGCGTCGACGGCGAACAGCGTGTCGCCGTTGCCGCCGGCGAACACGAACAGTCCGGCGGCGTAGCACGTCAGCGGCCAGCCGGCGGTGAAGTAGTACGCGGCGTGCGGGACGGACACGTTCCAGCCGCGGGCGCCTTTCCTGCCGGCGTCGATCATCTGGACCCGGCCCGGCTTGTCGCCCGGGACGGCCGAGGTGGCCAGCAGGTGAGAACCGGAGGGCGGCACGAGCACGTTGTTGATGTCCGTGCCCTTGACCCGCCACAGCCCCTTGCCGGTCGCGGCGTCGAACGCACGGATGTAGCCGGTGCTCGCAGACTCGGCCGAGAACGACCGGGACGTGTCGAGCAACGTCCCGCATACGTACACCGTGTGCCCCGCGACGGCCACGTAGTGGCTCAGGTACATCGCCGCACGCGTGCCGCCGCCACGGTCGGCGTCGGCCATCTTCGTCGCCCACTTCACCTTCCCGCTGGCGGCGTCGAACGCCGCCAGCAGACCTGACCGACTCGGTGTGTCGCAGAGCAGGTAGAACACTCCGTCCGCATACGCCGTCGGGTACCTGTCCATGCTCGTGCCGAAGCCGTTGGTGGTGTTCAGCTGGGGGAACACGGATTTACCGGTCGCGGTGTCCAGGAAAGACGTGGCGGTGTCCGTGACCACCATGACCACCTTGTCGGATGCTTCCAGGCAGGTGGGGGCGTGCTTTCCGGCGCCCGACCATGCCTTGGCGGCGTCGGGTCCGGCCAGCACGATCGGTTGCGGTGCGGCGGTCGATGACGGCGACGCGGAGGGGGACGGCATGGGGTGCCCGGCTGACGCGGAGGCGGGCCGCCTGGCGGATCCGGGCCCGCCGGCCCGGCCCCCGGGAGCCGGCGACGAGTCGCCGGAGAAGGCGAGCGCCGCCGCGGCTCCCCCGAGTACGGCCGCGCCCCCGACGAGACCGATGATCAGCTTCCGGCGGCTGACACGCGAGCCGGGAGCGCTCGCCGGCGGCGTAGCCGACAGGTCCCGGCCGCCACCCCCGGCGGACACCGATCCCAGGGCAGCGGTCGCGGCGGCCATGTCGGCGGTCACCGCCGACGGCAGCCAACTGCCCGTCAGGGCAGGAAGGTTCTGGCGCCGCAGGTAGTCGACGAGTTGCTCGGCGGTGGGACGGTCCGCCGGTTCCGGGTACAGGCAGCCGCCGATCACCTCGCGCAGCGACACGGGGAGGGCGCTCGTGTCCGGCTCGCCCCCGGAAGCCGCGAACAGCACGGTCGACCCGAGGTCGAACATGTCGTCCGTCGGTGAGGGTGCTGGTCTGCCGGTGGCTCCCACGATCCCCAGGGCGCAGATGCGGGGCCCGTCCATGGTCAGCAGCACCGAGTCCGGGCTCACCTCACCGTGGACCGTGCCGGCCGTGTGGAGTGCGGCCAGCGCTCGGCCGAGGCCGTCGGCGAGCACCCGCAGAGCCGGTTCGGACAGCGGGCCGTGCCGGTCCACCGCCTGCCGCAGCGGCATTCCGGCGGTGAACCCGCTCGCCAGCCAAGGCATCGGCACGTCGGCGGCGGCATCGACCACCGGTGCGAGGAAGGCACCGGACAGCGTCCGTGCCGCCTCCACGGCGGCTCGGAACCGGTCCCGGAACCCCGGGTCCGCCGCGAGCTCGGGCTTCACGACGGTGACCGTGACGAGGAGTCCCTCGTCCGTGCGGGCGGCGAAGACCTCGCCCCCGCGGACGCTGCTCTGCCGTCCGAGCAGCGCATACGGCCCGATCCGACGAGCACCGTCTGCTCCGGGATGATCCATCGTCCGCCCCTCACGCCAGTCTGATCGTCTGGTCACGGGCCGCCTGGTAGGCGCTGCCACCGCCGGACACATGGGCCGTCATGGTGATCGACGGCTCCAGGACGGTGGCCGGCGCCTTGCCCTGCCCGGGTTCGGCAGCGGGGCCGGTATCGGTATCGGACAGGAGGGCGGTCACCGCGTCGCCCAAGTGCTCAAGGCCGGCCGGCAGATGGGTCTCCGGAACCCGGAGGAACTGCAGACGCGCCAGGTCCGCGATCTCGGCCGGCAGCGCCGAGGCGTCGGGCAGCATCGTCGCGTCACCCAAGAGGACCGGGACGACGCGGTTCCCCGCCCGCAGGGCCGTCGCGATCTCCACGCGGACCCAGTCGTGAGGCCGGTCCAGGAGCCGCCCTCCGTCCTCGGCTCTCGCCTCGAGCCACCCCGGCCCGATCAGGACGCACATGAGTTCGCACTCGGCGGCCTGCCGCCGCAGGATCTCGGCGAAATCCGCCCCGGGCGATATCGACCGGCCGGACTTGAAGATCTCGTCGGCACCCAGGCGGTCGGACAGCGCGCGGTAGACGCGGTCCCGCATCCACCGGGAGTCCGGTTTGCGAAAGCTGAGGAAGACGCGCGGCACAAGTGCCCCCTCTCCGGCAGGCGTTGACGTCAGACATCGTGCTCACCCTAGGGGCGCAGTACACGCCCGGTGGCTATTCACCGGGGATTGAATAGCGCCCGCAAGGCTCCGTACGCTGGCCGGTATGGAACCGGCGGACAGTGCGGCAGGGACGGTCCCGGCAGGGAGATCGAACAGCACGCGTCTTCCGCCGGGCGACTTCGGTGTCGTCCTGGCCGCGCTCCGGGCACGCCGGGGGTGGAGCGTGCGCGAGTTCGCCCGGCGTGCGAACGTCTCCGAAGGGCAGATCTGCAATCTGGAGAGCGGATCGCGCAACCCGACGCCCGCTGTGGCGGCGGCGTGCGACGCGGCCTTGGGCACCGGCGGGGAACTCGTCGAGCTGGCCGGGGCGGGCCGCCGCGACACCCGGACCGAGAGCCTCGTCGAGGCCGGGCCCGTGGCCGCCGGATACGAGCGGATCCTGCGGGAGCTCAAGGACATCGGCAGATCCACCGGACCGAGGCTCGTCACCGCTTCGCTGAAGTCGATCACGCGGACCCTGGCCGACGCAGCCCCGCTCGCCGTGGGTGAGCAGCGTGCCGAGATCTGGCTGCTGGCCTCGAAGTTCGCCGAATACACGGGGTGGATGGCACAAGAGGCGGGAAACCCCGCGCAGGCGTTGCGCTGGACCGATCTTGCTGTCCGCTGGGGCGCACAGGGCGGGGACGAAACGGTGGCCGCGTACGCCCTGGTCCGCAGGGCGGTCATCGCCCAGCACCGCGGTGACACCCATGCGGCGATGAATTTCGCCGACCAGGCGGGCGGGCACCCGGCGGCCAACGCGGTGATCCGCGCGCACGCCGCGCGCCGCGCGGCCCAGGGACACGCGCGCCGCGGGGATGCGGGGGCCTGCCGGGAGGCACTGGAGCGGTTCGGGAGCCATGCCGCCGAGGTCATCGGCGACCGGACCCCTCACTGGGGCCCGCGTATCGAGAACGGCAACCCCCGGCTCATCGAGGCGTCCTGCATGCTCGGCCTCCGCCGCTTCGAACTGGCCGCCGACCTGTTCACCGCCGAGCGCCGGCGCCGACCGGCCGTCCCGGCGGACAGCAACTCCCAGGCACGCTTCGCGGTTCGGCAGGCGACGGCCCTGGCCGGTGCCGGCCGCCTCGACGACGCCTGTCAGATCGTCGACGCCACGCTGCCCGTGATCAAGCGCGTCGACTCTGCCACCGTCCGCGCGGAGCTGGGCCGTTTCGTGGAACAGGCCCGGACCGGGAGGGCCCGCCCGGGCCAGCTCGCCCTGATCGACGCATCGGCCGCCCTCGCGATCGGCTGACCGCCGCGATCGGCCGGCAGTACGGACAGATCCAGCGCGGGCCTGCTCGGTTCCGGGGCCGCGTGATGCGTGGGAGGTGCAGAGGCCGTGGACGGAGACGAGGCTGGCGTGGTGGTGCCGGCCCCTGCGGGTACGGCCCCTGCTGCCGCGAGGTCCGGTCGGTTGCGCCGGAACTAGCTCTGCGCAGCCGTAATCAGACGCTGAGTCAAATTACTGAACCGTAACCTACCTGCCAGTACCGACGGTAACCCCCTGCCGGGTAGCGTCCGGGCACCAGCGGCGGCTCGGGGGCGGTTCGTGGGACGACGGACGCCCGTGCGCCGTCGCCTCCGGGTGTCCGGGCGACGCGCGGTGCCCAGCACACCGGAGGCTTCCTGCCGGCCGCTTCACAGGAGGTTCCCCCATGCCCGCATCCAGACGGCTCCTGGCCGTGGCGGTCACCACCGCCGCCTGCCTCGGTGCCCAGGCCCTCGGGGCCACAGCCGCCACGGCGTCGGACCCGGTCGTCTCCCGGGGCGTCACCATCCCCGCCTTCTACACGCCGCCCACCGCCCTGCCCCACGCGGACGGCGCCCTCGTGCGCAGCGAACCGCTCCCGCTGGCCCTGAGGCTGCCGAGCCTGCACGGACCGCTGCCCGGGACGGCGACGCGGCTCATGTACAAGTCGACCGACGCCAACGGGCAACCCATGGCCGTCACCGGTGCCTACATCGAGCCCACGGCCGCCTGGAAGGGCGACGGGCCCCGCCCGCTCGTCGTGGTCGCGCCCGGCACGATGGGCCAAGGCGACCAGTGCGCCGCCTCCCTCGGCCTGGAGCACCCCCTGCGGTTCAACGGCCGCACGGTCTCCGTCGGCTACGAGGACGTGTCCGTATACCGCCTGCTGGCCTCCGGCACCGCCGTCGTCGTCACCGACTACGCGGGCCTCGGCGCCACCGACCGGCTGCACACCTACGTCAACCGGGTGGACGAGGCCCACGCCGTCCTGGACGCCGCCCGCGCCGCCCGCTCGGTGCGCGGCGCCTCGGTCACCGCCGCCTCCCGCGTCGGCCTGTTCGGCTACAGCCAGGGCGGCGGGGCCACCGCAGCGGCCGCCGAACTGCAGCCCGCGTACGCCCCCGACGTGCACCTCGCCGGAACCTACGCCGGAGCGCCGCCCGCCGATCTGACCGAGGTCACCAAGGGGATCGACGGCACGGAGCTGACCGGCGCGCTCGGCTGGTCCCTGAACGGCTTCCTGCAGTCCGACCCGTCCCTGAAGCCCCTGGCCGACGCGCACCTCAACTCCGCCGGCCGGGCGGCCCTCGCCGACCTGTCCACCATGTGCGTCGGCGACGCCATCTTCCGCTACGGATATCGGCGCAGCACCCGCTGGACCACCGACGGCTCCTCGCTCGGCGACATCATCGCCGCCACGCCCAGGCTGCAGGCGTTCCTGGACACGCAGCGGATCGGCAAGCTGAAGCCGGCCGGTCCGGTGCGGGTGGCGACCGGTGTCAACGACAACCTCGTGCCGCACGCCCAGGCGCGCCGGCTCGCCGTCGACTGGTGCGCCCTGGGCGCCGACGTGACCTACCGGCCGGTCAACCTGCCGAACCTGGTCAGCCCGCTGATCAACCACTTCGGACCGCTGCTGGCCGACCAGGGCGACGCCGTGTCCTGGCTGACGGACCGGCTCTCGGGCCTGCCCGCCCAGAACACCTGCGCGAATCTGCCGGGGCAGCGCTGAAAAGCGCGGGAGGGGATGCGCGGCGGCCATGGGCGGGTGATCCTTGACCCATGTCCGCGCAGCGTCCCGTGATCGTGCACCCGCCGTCCCCGACGGGCGGACGGCGCGTGCGGGTGGACGGCGAGATCCTGGGTCTCGCGCACAGCCAGGCGGACGTCGTGGAGTTCCTGCGCCGGGCGGGCCTGGAGATCGAGGCCGACGAACTGGCCGACTCCCCGCTGATCGACTGGCGCGGCGTGGGCCCCGACGACTGGGGCACCGACCGCCCGTGAGCCCGGCCCGGCAGGTGTGCCGCGACCTCTTCGGCGGGCGCGCGGAGGCGTCGCGTGCGCTCAGCCGGGCCTGCGCCGGTCCAGCCGTGCCGTCAGCTGCGCCCGGACCTCCGCGGGCAGGGCGCCCGTCCGGCCCCAGGCGACGACCAGTTCGGCCACCCGGCGCAGCTTGATGTTCGTGCACATCGACGTCTCGCGCAGTGCGTCCCACGCCTCGGCCGGTGGCACGCGGCCGACAGCGACGACGACACCGATCGCCTGGTCGATCACGGCGTGCGAGGTCACGGCCTGCTTCAGCTGCGCGACCGTCTCCGTCAGCTCACGGATGCGTTCGGCTGCGTTCTCCGGCCGGCTGTGCCCGGCTGCGTTCTCCGGCTCCCGGAGCACACCGGGGAGCCGCTCGGCGTGGACGTCCACATGGCCTCCGCGGTCATCGGGAAGGATGTCTGTGGCCCAGTGCCAAGCGCCTGCCCCGAAGGGCGCGGGGTAAGCGCGTCGGCGTCGGACACCGCCGAACGCCGCACCCCCAAGGCGGTCGGGCCTCCTCCACCGTCACACCAGCGGCCGCACTCGGCAACAGCGGCGCCCCGGAACGGTGGAGGCGGGGATGTTTTCACAACTCTTTGCCCATGGCTGATTCCTGACGACCGCGGGCCGAGGCTGAGCCTCCGCAGGCTTTCGCGAACGTAAAGCGCGGCTGAAAACCCGAGGTCGCCCGGGATGTGCGGGCGAGGGCGGCGTTGACCGATGCCTGATCGATGACGCACGGTCGGAAGGTAGATGGTTCGTACAACTGGTTCACCGGGGCAACCGAGCTGATCGCGAACGCACAGGTCGGCGCGGTGCCACGGCGGACCGGAAGCAGGAGGCAAGGACATGTGCGGCATCACCGGCTGGGTCTCCTTCGACCGTGACCTCGGCGCCGAGCGCACCTCTTTGGACGCGATGACCGAGACGATGGCCTGCCGCGGCCCCGACGACGCCGGCACCTGGGCCCAGGGGCCGGCCGCGCTGGGCCACCGCAGGCTCGCGATCATCGACCTGCCCGGCGGGCGCCAGCCGATGACCGCCGGCACACCCGAGGGCACCGTCGCCCTCGTCTACTCCGGCGAGGCATACAACTACACCGAGCTGCGCCGCGAACTCACCGGCCGTGGGCACCGGTTCACCACCGACTCCGACACCGAGGTCGTCCTGCGCGGCTACCTGGAATGGGGCGAGGGCCTCCCCGAACGGCTCAACGGCATGTACGCCTTCGCCGTGTGGGACGCCCGCCACGACAGGCTCGTGATGGTCCGCGACCGCATGGGCATCAAGCCCTTCTACTACCACCCCACCTCCGACGGCGTCCTGTTCGGCTCCGAGCCCAAGGCCATCCTCGCCAACCCGATCGCCGCCGCCCGGGTGCGCCTGGACGGACTGCGCGAGCTCTTCACCGCGATCAAGACACCCGGGCACGCCGTCTGGGACGGCATGCGCGAGGTCGAGCCGGGCACCGTCGTCACCGTCGACCGCACCGGCCTGCGCACCCGCGCCTACTGGCGCCTGGAGACCCGGCCGCACACCGACGACCGTGACACCACCATCGCGACCGTGCGCACCCTGCTCGAGGACATCGTGCGCCGCCAGCTCGTCGCCGACGTGCCCCGCTGCACCCTGCTCTCCGGCGGTCTCGACTCCTCCGCCATGACCGCGCTCGCCGCCCGCCGGCTCGCCGAGCACGGCGAGAAGGTGCGCAGTTTCGCCGTCGACTTCGCCGGCCAGAGCGAGAACTTCGTCGCCGACGAACTGCGCGGCACCCCCGACACCCCCTTCGTGCACGACGTGGCCCGCACCGCGCACACCGAGCACCAGGACATCGTGCTCGACGCGCAGGCCCTCGCCGACCCCGCAGTGCGGGCCGAAGTGATCCGCGCCCGCGACCTGCCCGCGGGCCTCGGCGACATGGACGCCTCCCTCTACCTGCTGTTCCGCTCGATCCGCGAGCACTCCACCGTCGCCCTGTCCGGCGAGTCCGCCGACGAGGTCTTCGGCGGCTATCTGCAGTTCTTCGACGAGGAGGCGCGCCGCGCCGACACCTTCCCCTGGCTGGTGCGCATGGGCCGCCACTTCGGCGAGGACACCGGGGTGCTGCGCCCCGACCTGCTGCGCTCCCTCGACCTGTCCGGTTACGTCGCCGACGGCTACCGCACGGCCGTCGCCGGGGTCGAACGCCTCACCGGCGAGAGCGACTTCGAGTACCGGATGCGGCAGATCTGCCACCTGCACCTCACCCGGTTCGTCCGCGTACTCCTCGACCGCAAGGACCGCACCAGCATGGCCGTCGGCCTCGAGGTGCGCGTACCGTTCTGCGACCACCGGCTCGTCGAGTACGTCTACAACACGCCGTGGGCGCTGAAGTCCTTCGACGGCCGGGAGAAGAGCCTGCTGCGGGAGGCCACCGCCGACCTGCTGCCCAAGTCCGTCTACGACCGGGTCAAGAGCCCGTATCCGTCCACCCAGGACCCGAAGTACGCGGCCGCCCTCCAGGAGCACGCCAAGGACCTGCTCAGCCGCCCCTCGCACCGCGTGTTCGACCTCGTCGACCGCGACCGGGTGCGCCGGATGGCCGAGCGCGCCGAGCCGGTGAACACCCAGGCCGAGCGGCGCGGCCTGGAGCGCACCCTCGATCTGGCGATGTGGCTGGACATGTACAACCCCGAGATCGTGCTGAGCTGACGGCCGGTCAGTTCAGCCAGAAGCCGGTCCGCCGCAGCCACAGGTCGAGCAGCGGACGATCGCCACGGAACCCGAGGCGGTCGTGGACGGGCCGGCCGTACACGAGCAGCAGCAGGTCGGCGAGCGGTCCGCGCACGGTCACCGCCGCCGGCCTGTCAGCGTGCTCCCAGCGCGGGCCGTCCGGACCGAGGTCGACGAACCAGCCCCCTCCGGGCTGCTCGCTCGACGTGAAGCACAGGCTGCGCCCCTCGCCCAGCAGCGGCCCGGCGCCGTCGCCGCCCTCGTACACCTCGGGCAGCAGTCCGAAGCCCATCCACACGTCGAGGCCGTGCCGCGCGACGGCCGGGTCCAGGGCGTAACGCGCACCGACGGTCCAGGCCGCGTCGGCACGGTGCACGACCGTTTCGAACAGCGCGTGCCGCGCCCAGAAGGACACCGGCCGGCCGGGCATCGCCGTCCACACACGCACGTCCTCACCGGCCTCCGTGAACGCCTCCACCAGCTCCCGGGCCCCGTCGGCCAGCCAGCCGCCGAGGACCGCGGGGTCGCGGTCGTCGTAGTGGAAGACGTCGTCGACCAGGTCGTGCGGCACCTCGTCGGTGGCCCGGGTGCGCACGACCGTCTCCACCCACCGGTGCGCCCCACCCACGTGCCGCACCAGCTGGCCGAGGTTCCAGGCGGGGCAGGTGGGTACGCGGGCGGTGACGTCGGCGCCCTCCAGGAGCGCGCGCAACCGGTCGGTCTGGTCGAGGATCGCGCAGCAGTAGCGGTCGAGGCTCCAGTGCGTCATCCGCTCACCCTAGAACGGGTCGTGCGGCGACGGGTCCGGTCACGGCACCTCGTGCGTCACCCCCACCGGCTCGAAGGCGATCCGGGTACGCGCCCCGTCCCCGGCCCACACCACCTCGACCTGCCGGCCCGTCACCGTCACGTCCGCCACCGCGTCCCCCAGGCCGACGCCGTCCCCCGCGGTGAGCGCGGCCAGGCACACGTGCAGGGACGTGCCCCCGGCCGCACCGGTGAGCCGCGGCACCTCGGCCCAGCGCGTGTACGCCGTGCCCTGCGGGGCGCGGACGGCTCCGGCCGCGCCGTCGAAACCGTACAGCGGGTGGAGTGCGGAGACGAGGCCCTCCTCCGGGCCGGTGGCCCATCCCGTCTGGGTGACGCCCGCCCCGGCCGGCGCGCCGACCACCCGGTGCACCCGCAGCTCGTAGGGTCCCCTGGCCACGGTCACGCTCTCCACCCGCAGCCCCGGCACCATCGGCGCTCCGCCCGCGAACACCGGCCGGTGCCAGGACGCCGCCCAGCCCCAGCCGTCGCCGTGCCCGGCGCCCAGCGGCCGCAGCCGGCGCCGCACGCTGCTGCGGCCGCCGACCCGCACCGACAGATGGTTGTCCGCGACGTTGTCCGGCGCGCTCGGCCCGGTCCGTGTCGAGTACGCCTGCCGCCCGTAGTGCGGATCGGCCTCGGCCGCCGTCTCACCCTCGTGCGGACGCACATGGTCGCTGCCGTGGTTGTGCAGCCGTACGATTCCGTCGGCGCGCGTCGCCTGCACCAGCAGCCCCGGCGCGGGCAGCGCCAGCACCCGGTCGGCCTCCTCGACCGGCGCTGGCTCCTCCCGCGCGGTCCACAGCGCGTGCTCCGCCGGAGCGAGCAGCGCGACGAACGCCTTGGAGGCCCAGTACGGGGAGGCGGGGCCGGAGTACGACTGCAGGCTCGCCTCGTGCGGCCCGTGCCAGCCCAGCGTCAGCAGCCCGTCCTCGCTCAGCGCGCCGCGCTCGAGGAAGTACCTGAGGCTGCCGCTCGCCAGCCGCCGTGAGACCCCGGGGCCGAGCGGGGTGTGCCCGGTCAGCGCGCCCAGCGACACGGCCGCCGAGGCCGCGAAGCGGTACGTCAGCGAGCGGCCGAAGTGCAGCGGCGCCCCGTCGGCGCCGAACATCAGGGCGTAGCCGTCCAGGTGCTCGCGCAGCCGGGCGCCGTAGTGCTCCAGCAGCGCGCGGTCGCCGGACAGATGGGCGTCCAGCACCGGATACAGGTGCAGCGCCCAGCCGTTGTAGTGGTCGAAGGCCCGCCCGTCGCCGTCGGCGTACCAGCCGTCGCCCCGGTACCAGCTCTCCATCAGCTCCAGCGCCCGCTGCCGCGCCGCGGCGGTCTCCGCGTCCCCACGGCCCACCGACTCCAGGAACCCGGCGACGGTGTACGGGAACAGATACCAGTTGTTCGGCGCGGGCGTGTGCCGCAGCGCCCCGCGCAGCCACTCCTCCGCGCGGTCCTGCACCCCGGCGTCCAGCTGCTTCCACAGCCAGGGCGCGGTCAGTCGGAGGCCGAGGGCGACCGAGGCGGACTCCACCATCGGCTGGCCCTGCACATCGTGGTCGAGGATCAGCGGCCACGACTCGGTGTCGTCCCGCCCGGCGCTGCGGGTACCGGCGGTGAGCCCCTCGGCGTACCGCTCCAGCCAGCCGTGCGGGTCGTCGCCGCCCGCGCCGGCGACCCGGAAGGCGGCGGCGAGGAACGTGCGGGCGTACCCCTCGAGACCGTCGGAGCGCACCCCGGAACGGGAGGGGCGGCCGGGCAGGTCCAGCAGCGCGCCGCCCGGCGTGCGCCACCGCCAGGCCGCGGTGAGGAGCCCGTCCGCCACCGCTTCCCAGTGGGCGCGCGTGTACCCGGTGTGCGGGCTGGACGCCCGGTCCTCCGGCGGCAGTTCGAAGGGGATGCTCATGCGAGGAAGGCCAGCCTTTCGCGTCGTACGGGATGGAGGAAGCCGGCCCCGGAGGCCCAGCGGGCCGTCTCGGCTACGGCCAGATCGGCCAGGCGGCGCCACTCGTTGCCCTGGGAACCGGCGAGGTGCGGAGTGATCAACGCGTTCGCGCAGTCCCACAACGGATGGTCCGGCGGCAGCACTTCGGGCTCGGTGACGTCGAGGACGGCGCGGAT
Organism: Streptomyces sp. NPDC036813; assembly: GCF_055609245.1. Lineage (NCBI taxonomy): Bacteria > Bacillati > Actinomycetota > Actinomycetes > Kitasatosporales > Streptomycetaceae > Streptomyces > Streptomyces sp. NPDC036813. Next base: position 213,378 of record NZ_JBVJPV010000002.1, read on the forward strand.
ACGGCCGGCCAGCACGGCGTCGGTGAGCGCGTCCTGGTCGATCACCGCGCCCCGGGCGGTGTTGATCAGGACCGCGTCGGGCCGCATCGAGTCGATCAGCGTACGGCTGACCAGGCCCCGCGTCGTGGGCAGCAGCGGCGTGTGCACGCTGACGGTGTCAGCGCGCCCGAACAGCTCGGCCAACTCGACCCTCTGCACGCCGAGTTCGCAGGCGTCGGCGTCGGTGACGCAGGGGTCGTGGAGCAGCACCTCGATGTCGTGCGGGCGCAGCAGTTCCACGACCCGGCGGCCGATGAGCGACGCCGAGAGGATGCCGACCGTGCGGTGGTGGTTGCCGACCGAGCGGGGCGTCGCCAGCGCGTCCATGCGGTGGCGCACCGCGCGGTACTCGCGGGCCCGCTCCAAGGCGCGCTTGCCGGTGAGCAGGATCATCGACAGTGTGTACTCGGCCACCGGCAGCGCGTTGGCGGCGGCCGCGGAGGACACCTCGACGCCGCGCTCCCAGCAGGCGTCGGTGACATGGCCGCGCACGCTGCCCGCGGTGTGCACGACGGCGCGCAGCCGGGGTGCCCCCTCGAGGACCGCCTCGTCCAGCGGCGGGCAGCCCCAGCCCGTGACCAGCACCTCGGCGTCGGCGAGCAGGGTCCGAGCCCGGTCGGTGGTCAGGTCGTCCAGCACGGGCGGGGGAGCGAGGTCACAGACCTGGCCGAGCGCGGCCAGCGAGTCGGGGTCCAGGACGGCCGCGGCGGCGGCCCGGGACATGGCGAGGACGGCGCGCGGGCGGTAGCCGGGGCCCGGCGATGACACGGTCATGGATCTCCTGTCGTGCGCGGCTTACTTGACGGCGCCGGCGGTCAGACCGCTGCGCCAGAAACGCTGGAGGAGGACGAAGGCGAGGATGAGGGGCAGGACGGCGAGCAGCGAACCCATGATCACCACCGGGTAGTACTCCGGCGACACCGACGCGGAGCTGTTCCACGTGTACAGGCCGAGGCTCACCGGATACAGGTCCTGGTCGGACAGCATGACCATGGGCAGGAAGAAGTTGTTCCAGATCGCCGTGAGCTGGAACAGGAACACGGTGACCAGCCCCGGCCCGAGCATCCTGAACGCCACCCGCGCATACGTCGTCAGCTCGCCCGCCCCGTCGATGCGGGCCGCCTCCAGCACCTCGTCGGGCACATAGCCCTGCGCGAAGATCCGGCCCAGGTAGACGCCGAACGGGTTGAACAGCACCGGCACGAACACCGCCCAGAAGGTGTTGACCAGCCCGGCCTTGGACGCCATCAGGTACAGCGGCAGCGCGAGCACCGTCTGCGGCACCATCACCGCGGCGAGCACCAGCCCGAACAGCTTCTCCCTGTGCCGGAAGCGGTACTTGTCGAAGGCGTACCCGCAGGCCACGCTCACCAGCGAGCCGATCGCGGCGCCGAGCACCGCGTACAGCAGGCTGTTGAGGTACCAGCGGCCGTACTGGCCGTCGTCCATCGTGAACAGGTCGCGCAGGTTGTCGCCGAAGGAGAAACCGCTCGGCGACAGCAGATCGCTGCCGGACAGCGCGTCGCGGTTCTTCGCGGCGGCCAGCACCAGCCACAGCACCGGCAGCAGCGTGTACAGGACGGACACGCCGACGACGACGTTGACGGTGGCCCTGCCCAGCAGCCTCGGGCGCGGCAGGGTGCTGTCGGGGGCGCTCATCGGGCCTCCTTCGCGTCGGCGCGGCTCGTGAAGCGGGTGACGCCGTAGGACAGGGCGATCGTGCAGGCCAGCAGCACCACCGACGCGGCCGCCGCCAGGCCGTAGTTGTTGCGGGTGAAGGCGGCGTCGTAGATGTACATGCTGGGCGAGAAGCGGGAGCTGATCATCGGGGAGGACTGGCTGAGCAGCATCGGCTCGGTGAACAGCTGCAACGCCCAGATCAGCGTGAACATCGCCACCGTCACCAGCGAGGCGCGGATCAGCGGCGTCTTCACCTGGAGCGCGGTGCGCACGGGTCCGGCGCCGTCGACCACGGACGCCTCGATCACCTCGCGGGGCACGGCCTGCAGGGCGGCGTAGAAGACCACCATGTTGTAGCCGAGGTTGGACCACAGGGCGATGTTCACGATGGACGGCAGCACGGTGTGCAGGCCGAGGAAGTCGATGTGCCAGTCAGCCTTCGCGAACAGGTCGATGACGGGGCTGATGCCCGGGGTGTACAGGTACAGCCAGATCAGCGCCGCGATGATGCCGGGCACCGCGTGCGGCAGGAACAGCCCGAGCTGCGCCCAGGCCCGCAGCCGTACGACGCCGGAGTCCAGCAGCAGGGCCAGGGCGAGCGCGCCGGCGACCATGAGCGGGATGTAGATCAGGCAGTACAGGGCGACCGTGCCGAGGCCCGCGAGGAAGGTGGGGTCGGTCAGGACGGCGGTGTAGCTGCGCAGGCCCACGAAGACCTGCCGTTCCGGGCCGAAGCCGAGGCCGGGCTGGTCGTCGCTGAAGAAGCTGAGGTAGAGGGCCGTCCCCACCGGGATCAGGAAGACGGTGACCAGCAGTGCGAAGAACGGCGTCATCAGTACGCCGCGCGCTGCTCGTTGCCGGCGCTTGGCCGCCCGGCGGGCGCGCGCGGCGGGCGCGGGTGCGCCGGCGGTCGTCGTGCGCTGCGGGGTCGCGGTCAGGGCCATGGGTTCTCACCTGCCTTTCGGGCGGCTTCAGGTGGTGTGCTCGGTGGTGGACAGGCCGAGGGCCTTGAGGTCGGGCATGGTGCCGTCCTGGGCCGTGCGCAGGGAGTCGACCAGGGTGCCCTGGCCGGCGCCGACCCGGGCGAAGGAGTCCTGCATGACCTTCTGCGTGGCGGTCATCCGCGGGCCCCACACCCAGCCGTCGCGGATCTTGGCGGCCTCCTGCTCGAAGAGGCGGTAGATGTCCTGGCCGCCGTAGTAGGAGCGGTCGAAGGCCTCCCGGCCGACGGCGACCAGTGCGGTCGCCGCCGGGTACTGGCTGGATGTGCCGCTGGACAGACGGGCGCGCAGCGCGTCGGGGTGGGAGACCTGCCATTCGATGAACTCCATCGCGGCCTCCGGGTGGCGGCTGTCCTTGGTGACGGCGAAGGTCGAGCCGCCGTGCGTGCCCACGTACGGCCGGGCGGTGTCCCACTGCGGCAGCGGGGCGATGCGCCACAGGCTCTTCTGGCCGGGGCGCGCCTTCATCTGCGCGCCCGCGTCCCAGGCGCCGCTGAGCCGGGTGAGCACGAGCCCGTTGGCGATCTGGGCGTCCGCCTGGCGGCTCTCGACCGCGTTCACGAACACGTCGTCGCGGTCGATGAGGCCCTGCCAGAAGCCGGCGACCCGGCGGGACGGCGCGTCGGCGAGGGAGACGTTCCAGGCGCCGCCCCGGGTGTCGAACCAGTGCGCGCCGGCCTGCCAGGCGTACGCCGCGAACTGGGTTCCGCCGTCGGTCGGGAACAGCACCAGGCGCCGGCCGGGAGCCTTGCGCCGGACGGTCGCGGCCAGCTCGGCGAACTCCTCCCAGGTGCGCGGGGGCCGCAGTCCGTACTGCTGGAACAGGTCGGCGCGGTAGTGCATGACCATCGGCTCGACGTCCAGCGGGACGCTGAACACACGGCCCTCGAACGTCGTCAGCCCCAGCGCCTGGGGCAGCAGCTTTTCCCGCAGGGCGTCGCTGACCAGACCGGTGATGTCCCGTGCGACGCCGTCGATGGCGAAGCCCGGCACCTGGGGATACTCGATGGTGGCGACGTCCGGCGCGTTGCCCGCCCGGGCGGCGTTGCTGAGTTTGGCGTAGCCGCCCTGCCCGCCGGAGGGGATCTGCTGGAACTCCACCTGGACGGTGCGGTGTGTGCGGTTGAACGCGTCGACGACCTCCTTGCTGCCGCGCAGCGCGGACCAGAAGGTGATGCGTGTGACGGTACCGGTGCGCGATCGCGCGTCACCTGCGCTGCTGCACGCGCTCACGCCTGCGGCGAGCGGCGCGGCGGTCAGTGCGGCGAGCACGGACCGACGGCTGGGTCGACGGCTCGGTCGACCGGGCATGGTGCCTCCCGCGGCTCCTGCGTGTCCGGGACACGGCTGTTCGGGGACACCGGCATCCTCGGGCGGCCGACCGTAAACGGTCAATAGATCGATCAGAAGAAAATTAAACGTTCAAACGCTCATCGGGCGGGCCGGCCGGCCGGAGCCCGGGTCGAGCCGCGCACCATCAGGGAGGGCAGCAGCTCGACGCGCTGCACCGCGCCGGCCGCCGACCCGCCGGTGCGGCCCAGGCGGCGCAGCAGCAGCTCGGCGGCCACCCGGCCTACCTCCGCCTTCGGCGGGGCCACCGCTGTCAGCGGGATGCTGCCGAGGGCGGCGACCACGTCGTCGTACGCCACGACCGAGCAGTCCTCCGGCACCCGCACCCCGTCGTCCGCCAGCCGCTGGACCAGCATCAGCGCGTCCACGTCGCCGTGCAGGACGGCGCCCGTCGCCCCCACCTTGCGCAGGGTCGCCGCCAGTTCCGCGGTCTCCTGCCCGGTGTACGGCCCGTCCTGCCCCGCCTCCGGGGCGCTGAGCAGCCACGCCCACTCCTCGACGAGCGGGTGGGCCTCGGCGATCTCCCGGAAGGCGGCCCGCAGCGAGCGTGCGGTCGGGCTGTCGTCGCGGGTGGCGAACACCAGGCGTCGGTGACCCAGTCCCACCAGGTGCTCGACGGCGAGCCGGGCGCCATGGACATGGTCGGAGCAGACGGAATCCATCGCCTGCAGCGCGCTGTCGGGGCGGGGACGCCGTTCCATCAGCACGGCCGGCACCTCCAGGGCGGCCAGCCACGCGTAGTCGGCCTCCTCCACGGCCCGGCTGCGCCAGCGCGGTGCCAGCAGCAGCCCGCGCGCGCCGTCCGCGAGGGCCCGCTCCACCAGCGGCCGCTCGGCGCCCGCCACCTGCGGCGCGATGTGCAGCGCGATGCGCAGCCCGGCCTCCTCCAGCACCGTGCGGGCGCCGTGCAGGGTCTCGGAGAGATACGAATGCCGCTCGGGTACGACCACGGCGACCGCGTCCCCCTCGGCGGCGCCCCCCGCGGGCTCCTCCTGCGCCGCCAGCGCCGAGCGCACGACACCGTGCCCGCGCCGCAGCCTGCCCTCGCGGGTCAGCTCCTCCACGTCCCGGCGCACCGTCACCACCGACACCTGGAGCTCCGCCGCGAGGTCGCGCACCCGGGCGGCTCCGCGGGCCTGCACCGCGGCGAGGATGCGCTGACGCCTGAGATCGACCGGCTCCCGCACGTGTGCCTCCCCGTCCCGCGGATGTTCGTTTGAGCGATTTGGCTCATCATAACGATCGGCCACGGGGCGGGGAGGGGGTGGAACGGATTCTGTTCAGAGCGGTCCGGCCAGGGGCGGTCCGGTCAGGTGGTCCGGGGTGGGGGGCGGCGTCAGTCCCACAGGGGATAGGTCACGACCCGTTCGAATCCGCTCGGCCGGCCGTCGGTGTACGTCAGGATCATCCGGGTGTAGTGCTGCGTGCGCGGATGCTTCTTCCACGGCTTCGGGTGGTCGAGCCGCACCTTCACCGCGTAGGAGTGGAAGTGGCCGGCCGCGCAGTACGGCTTGCAGTCGTTGACCGCGTTGACGCCGTCGGCCACCGCAGCGCCGGAGTCCCACCGCTTCCAGTGCAGCGAGGCCAGGCGGCTGTTGCCGTCACCGCAGGCCAGGATGAAGTCGGCGGGGCGCGTCTGCGGATGCCACAGGCAGTCCACGAGCACGGGAACGGGCGCGCGCCGCGCGGCGGTGGCGGACGCCGAGGCCGACGACACCGGTGCCGTGGCCGCTGCGAGTGAAGCGGCGGCACAGAGAATCAAGGCCGCCCTCAGCGTGTGTGTGCGCATGGTCCGCTCCCGCTGTCGTCCGCACCGCGCCGGCCCGACCGGCACGGCGGTACGACCGTTTCATGCCGGGGCGACGACGTCTGGTCCGACGCTACGACCCCCGCGCGCAACGCACCACTCATCTGGAGCAACCAGCCCCTGATGGTGACATCCCCGTTATCATCACCTAAGCGCGAAAACAGATGATGTGTCCCTGAAGCGGGGCTTTCGTCCCGGCCGGAGTGATCATGTCCCGCAAGCGTCCGTCGGACGACGGCGATGAGCTGCTGGCCAGGCTCGGTGCCCTGACCGCGCAGGCGCGCGAGCGCGCGGAACTGCAGCGCTCGCAGGTCGAGCTCGCCATCGCCCTCCAGCGCGGCATGCTCCCGGCCCACCTGCCCGACGCACCCGGCTTCCATCTGGCCGTGCAGTACACGCCGGCCAACTCGGGGCTGAGCGTCGGCGGCGACTGGTACGACGCGTTCACCCTGCCCGACGGCCGCATCGGCCTGTCCATCGGCGACGTCCAGGGCCACAACATCGACGCCGCCGCCTTCATGGGCCAGGTCCGGGTCGCGCTGCGCGCGCTGGCCTCCGTCACCAGCCACCCGGGCGAACTGCTCACCCGGACGAACGACCTGCTGCTGTCCCTCGGTACGGATCTCTTCGCCACCTGCACCTTCATCCGGCTGGACCCGGCCACCGGGCTGCTGGAGAGCGCCCGGGCCGGCCACATACCGTTCGTCTGGGCCACCGCCGACGGCCGCTCCGGCATCGCCGAGGGGGAGGGAGGGCCGCCGCTGGGCGTCCTGGACGGCATCTCCTATCCGGTCGCCCGCCACCACCTCACCACCGGCGGGGTGTTCGTGCTCGTCACCGACGGCGTGGTCGAGGGCCCGGCGCTCGGCGTCGACGAAGGTCTTGACCAGGTGGTTCGCCTCGCCGGAGTAGCCGCGGTCGCGGGCCTGGAGGCCACGTCGCTGGCCGCGGCGGTGATCAGGGGCGCGGAGCGCGTCGGGCACGCGGACGATGCGGCGGTGCTTGTCGTGGGACATGACGGGGTGGTGCCTCGGGGGGAGTGACGGTGCCTTTGCCTGCGGCGCCTGTGCGGGGGCGTTGTGGCTGGGCGTGTTTGCCTGCGGCGCCTGTGCGGGAGCGTTGTGGCTGGGCGCCTTTGCCTGCGGCGGCGGGTCGTGGTTCGGCTGCGGGCCGGTGGGGGCTGGTCGCGCCGTTCCCCGCGCCCCTTTTTGTGCCTGCGGCAGCCCGTGGCGGTGCGTGGTGGGCTGGTGTCGCGCCTGCGGTGCGTCGTGGGTCGGGGCCGGGGCGGGGGGTGTCCGTCCTCGGTCCGGCCGCCCGTTCCCCGGAGCGGTGCTCTGTGCCGGTGCCGGACGCTGCGGGCGGACACCCCCACCCCGGCCCCTTCCCGCCGTACGCGGGTGCAGCAGCGCCGTGGTGTGCGTGGCTGCGGGCCGTCGCGTTGTGGAGCGTCGCTCGGCCATAGGGCGGGATCTCGGCGCGTCCCGTCTTGCCGAGTCCGGGTGGCGGTGTCTCATGGCGGTGTGGTGGCTTCCCGGGACCTGCGGCGACCGGCCGTGATCGTGCTTCAGGCGCTGGCCGTCGCCGCCTGCTACTACGCGGCCGGCCGGCTCGGCCTGATGCGGCAGCTCGTGGTCGAGAGCGCGGTCGTCACCCCCATCTTCCCCGCCTCCGGCGTCGCCGTGGCCGCGCTGCTGATCCTCGGTCTGCACGTGTGGCCCGGCGTCGCCGTGGGGACACTGCTGCTCATCGCGTCCATCGCCCCCGTCCATTTCGACGTGCTCGGCACCGTCGCGGGCAACACGCTCGCCCCCGTCTGCGCCTGCCTGCTGCTGCGCCGCGCCGGCTTCCGGCTCAGCCTGAGCCGGTTACGCGACGGGCTCGCGCTCGTGTTCCTCGGCGCCCTGACCGCCATGCTGGTGAGTTCCTTCGCGGGCGTCGGCCTGCTCGTCGGCACCGGCAAACTTCCCGCCGGCGACTTCTGGCCGGTCTGGCTGGCCTGGTGGGTCGGCGACGCCATGGGCGTACTGATCGTCACCCCGTTGCTGCTGATGCTGTACACCCTCGGCGGGCGGCCTCCCCTCACCCGCTGGAAGGAGGCCCTCCTTCTCGCCGTGATCGCCTGCGCCCTGATCCCGCTGGCCACCCACTCGACCCTCAGCGTGCTCTTCCTCGTCTACCCGCTGCTGATCTGGGCGGCCCTGCGCTTCCGCCTCGCGGGCAGCATGCTGTGCGCGCTGCTCACCTCCGTCCTGGCCACCGTCGCCGCCACCGACCGCGTCGGCCCCTTCGCACAGCTCACCCGGGTCGAGGTGATGGTGAAACTCCAGGCCTTCAACGGCTCCATGGCCCTGACCGCCCTCCTGCTGTCGGCCGTGATCACCGAGCAGCTCAACACCCGCCGCTCGGTGGAGAAGGCCTGCCAGGAACTCGTCGAGGTCCTCGAACACCTCACCGCCGGCGAGCCGCCGCCCCCGCGCGACCGCACCGACCACTGACGCGGCCCCCCGGTGCCCACCCTCGCGGGATCTCCGTACGACCTGGAAAGATGAGCAGGGCAGGAACGATCTACCAGGGACCGAACCCAACCGGAGGAGCGGGCACACATGCAGCACGAGCGAGCGGGCAAGCAGGCCGGACCCGAGGACCTCGTCGACGTCGCCCGGCTGGTCACCGCGTACTACACACTGCACCCCGACCCGGCCGAACCGGCCCAGCGCGTGGCCTTCGGCACGTCCGGTCACCGCGGCTCGTCCCTGGCGACGGCCTTCAACGAGGACCACATCGCCGCCACCAGCCAGGCGATCTGCGAGTACCGCCACGCCCAGGGCATCGACGGGCCCCTCTTCCTCGGCGCCGACACCCACGCGCTGTCCGAGCCCGCCAAGGCCACCGCCCTGGAGGTGTTCGCCGCCAACGACGTCACCGTGCTCATCGACAGCGCCGACGGCTACACCCCCACCCCGGCGCTGTCGCACGCCATCCTCGCCCACAACCGCGGCCGCACCTCCGGCCTCGCCGACGGCGTCGTCGTCACCCCGTCGCACAACCCGCCCGCCGACGGCGGCTTCAAGTACAACCCGCCCAGCGGCGGCCCCGCCGGCTCCGAAGCGACCTCCTGGATCCAGGACCGTGCCAACGACCTCATCCGCGACGGGCTGAAGGACGTCCGCCGCATCCCGTACGCGCGGGCTCTGGCCGCCGCGACCACGGGGCGGTACGACTACCTGGGCGCCTATGTGGCCGACCTGCCCAGCGTCCTCGACCTGGACGCCGTCCGCTCGGCCGGTGTCCGCATCGGCGCCGACCCGCTCGGCGGGGCGTCCGTGGCGTACTGGGGACGCATCGCCGAACAGCACGGCATCGACCTGACCGTGGTCAACCCGCTCACCGATCCCACCTGGCGCTTCATGACGCTGGACTGGGACGGCAAGATCCGCATGGACTGCTCCTCGCCCAACGCGATGGCCTCGCTCATCGCCCAGCGCGACCGGTTCCAGATCGCCACCGGCAACGACGCGGACGCCGACCGGCACGGCATCGTCACCCCGGACGCCGGGCTGATGAACCCCAACCACTACCTCGCCGTCGCCATCGACTACCTCTACCGTCACCGTGAGCAGTGGCCGGCCGGCGCCGGTGTCGGCAAGACCCTGGTGTCCTCCGCGATGATCGACCGGGTCGCCGAGGGCCTCGGCCGCCGTCTGGTCGAAGTACCGGTCGGCTTCAAGTGGTTCGTCGACGGACTGCTCGACGGCTCCCTCGGCTTCGGCGGCGAGGAGTCGGCCGGCGCGTCCTTCCTGCGCCGCGACGGCTCGGTGTGGACCACCGACAAGGACGGCATCCTGCTCGCCCTGCTGGCCTCCGAGATCACCGCGGTCACCGGCCGGACCCCCTCGCAGCACTACGCCGACCTGACCGCCCGCTACGGCGAGCCCGCCTACGCGCGCACCGACGCCCCCGCCACCCGCGAGGAGAAGGCGCTGCTCGGCAAGTTGTCCCCGGCCCAGGTCGGCGCCGACACCCTGGCCGGTGAGGCCGTCACCGGTGTCCTCACCGAGGCCCCCGGCAACGGCGCGGCCATCGGCGGCATCAAGGTGAGCACCGCCAACGCCTGGTTCGCGGCCCGCCCCTCCGGCACCGAGGACGTGTACAAGATCTACGCCGAGTCCTTCCTCGGCGCCGACCACCTCGGCCGGGTCCAGGAGGAGGCCAAGGGCGTGGTGCTGGCGGCCCTGGGCGGCTGACGCGGCGCGCCCGGGCCGGCCGACGCGGCGTGATCCCGCGTCGGCAGGCCCGGACGCGGCGATCAGATCCAGCCGTCGAGCGCCTTGAGGAACCCCTCCAGATCGTCGCGGTGGAGGGTGTGCCCGGCGCCCGGCACGGTCCGCACCTCGAAGCCGCGGCCACGCAGCCGCTCCGCGTCGCCCGGCCCCACCAGGAAGCTGGGCTCGGCGAGCGCCACCAGCGACGGGACCTCCGCGTGCCGGGGCAGGAAGCCCCGCAGGGGCGCGCCGCCCAGGAACTGCGCGGTCCGCGGATCCCAGTCGGCGAGGGTGGCCAGCTCCACGTCCACGTCCTCGTCGGCCCAGGCCGGGTTGAGCGCGGTGATCTGCTCACGGGTGGCGTTCTTGAAACCGATGAACACCGTCGGGTCCACGGCGGCCTGCGGGTCGGCGGTGGACCAGGCGGGGTCGGCGTACACGGCGCGGCCGGGCCGCAGCCGGTCCACGGCGAGCAGGAGCGACAGAGCGCCGAGCGAGTGCCCGACGGCGAGGTCGGCGCCCGCCGGGAGGGTGTCGACCAGGTCGTCGGCGAACAGTTCCGGGGAGTAGGCGGCGGCACGCGGCGAGCCGCCGTGCCCGCGCAGATCGACGGCGATCACGCGGTAACCGCGGTGGGCGAGCAGCGGGCCGACCCGGTGCCAGGTGCGGGCGTCGGACATGATGCCGTGGACCAGCAGAGCGGTCCGCTCGCCGGTACCCCATTCACGGGTGTTGAGCAGCACGGTCGTGGTTCTTCCCTTCGTGTGTGCCCGCTCGCGCGGGCGGCTTGTCGCGCCGGGGGGTCAGCGGTGGTGCCCGCTGAGGTACGCCCGCAGCCGGGCGGTGTCCTGGTCGGCGGGCGCGGTCCGGTCGGGTGTGAGGACGCTCAGGGAGACGTGACCCGCGGCGACCGCCGTGCTGTCGGCGTCCTCGCGTGTCTCGGTACGGCACCCGGGGGCCTGCGGGCACAGCGCGCCGCCCACGGTGAAGGTGCCGTCGGCTGCCTGCCGATAGGTGTGCACGGCCACCGTGCCGTCCCCGACCCGGGTCCAGCGCTCCCCCTTCGGCCCCGAACCCGCGGTCGCATCCGGGTAGTTGACGTTCAGCGCGTAGGTGGGGGAGAGCAGGCGGTGCGCGCGCAGCCGGGCCAGCAGAGAGGCGCCGTACCGGGCCGCCGCCTGGTAGGTCGCGTCGCTCGGCAGCGTCGAGCCGTCCGCGACCCAGGCGCTGAACGCCACGGCCGGTACCCGCTCGTCGACTGCGGCCAGCGCGGCTCCGGCGGTCCCCGAGTCGTTCACCTGCGAGCTCACGTTCGGCCCGGAGTTGACCCCGGTGACCACCGCGTCCGGCGCCGTGGTCCAGCCGGTCAGCGCCCGCAGTCCGCCGCGCAGCGCGAATCCGACGGTGTCCGCCGGCGTCGCGCTCGGCGAGGTGGACGTGCAAGCCGGTGTGCCGGCGGTGCGGCACAGGCCGAACACCGCGCCCCCGGTGGGCGCACCGGAGCAGTCTCCGGCGTAGCGGGCGGGCAGCTGCGTACGGCGCTGGGCCGTGAAGGCACCGCTGTTGCTGACGCTCGTGCCGGCGCCGCTCATGTACTGCCACGGCGCGAGCACCACCACATCGGCCCCGGCCGAACACAGCGCCTTGCGTATCTCGTACAGGCCGCGCCCGTCGGCGCCGTCGGCCCGGGCGGCCTGCATCGAGTCGTCGTTGCTCAGCAGGACCCGCATGCCGGTGAGCGGGGGCCGCTCACCGTGCCGGGCAGGGGCGGCGGGGGTGGTGGCCGCGCCCAGCAACAGCGCCGAGCCGAGGGCGGCCGTCACGGCGAGGGCGCGTGCGCCGCGCCGGCGGCCGGCCGGCCGCCGGGGGCGGTGTTTCGTCTGCATGGGTGAGTGTCCGTTCTTGTTCATACGACTGTTTTCCGGGCCGCGAGACCGGTCACCGCACGCTGCGGATCGGGCGCACCGACAGTGCTCCGGCGACGGAGAGGACGGCCGCGGCCACGAACAGAGCGGTGTAGCCGCCGGTGAGGGTGACGATGACCGAGGCGGCGAAGGGCGCCATGATCTGCGGTCCCGCGTTGGCGATGTTCAGCACGCCCATGTCCCGGGCGGCGTCCTCGGCGCTCGGCAGGACCAGCGTGACCAGCGCGGTGTCCACGGCCATGAAGCAGCCGAAGCCGAGGCCCACGACCCCGGCGAAGACGAGCACGGCCGGCCAGGTGGGGGAGAGGGCCGGGACCAGCAGGCCCAGCGCGGACAGCAGCGCCGAGGCGCCGACGAACAGTTTGCGCCGGTCGAGCCGGTCGGATAGGTAGCCGCCGAGCACGGTGGAGAGCATCATCGCGACGCTGGTCACCGGCGTCACCACGGCCACCGCCTCGGCCGGCTCCATCCCGGCGGGCAGGTCGATGTGGTCCTGCAGGATGTAGACCAGGTAGGTGTTGACCAGGAAGTAGCCCAGGACGAGCAGGGCCCGGCCGATGAACGCCCAGCGGAAGTCGGCCACTTTCAGCGCCCCGGCGAACGCCCTGACCTGCGCCGAGACCGGCGTGGACGGCCGCGCGGGCAGCCGCTGTTCCCGTGTACAAGCGGTGAAGGCGACGGCGGTCACGGCGACGAGTGCGCCGAAGAGCAGATAGCCGGTGCGGTAGCGGTCGGTGAAGGCGGCCGCCACCAGCGCGCCGGCGATGCTGCCCAGCGGCAGGCCGAGGCCCACGGCCGCGGAGGCCCTGCCGCGGCTGTGAAGCGGTATCCGGTCGGGGACGACCGAGGTCAGGGCGGCCTGGTAGACGTTCATCACGGCCTGTACCAGGCACCAGCCGATGGTGATGAGCAGGACCGTGTGCACGCTGCCCAGCAGGAACGCGGCGGGCAGCGCGAGCAGTCCGCCGCCCAGGATCCACGGGTTGCGGCGGCCGGTGCGGTCCGACAGGGCCCCGGCGAGCGGATTGAACACGGTCGCGAAGACCGCGGCGATCCCGGTGACGAGCCCCAGGTTGGCCTCCTTGTGGGCCGGGTCGACATGCTCCACCTGGAGGGCGAGCAGGACCCCGGCGACGCCGATGTAGAGCGCGTACATCGCGGTGTTGCCGAGCAGCAGCAGCGGCATCAGACCGCGTGCGGGACGGGCGGGGCCGTCGGGGCGGCCGGCGGCGGTGGCCGCGGGGGACGAAAGGGCCACGGTGCCCTCCTCGATGGTGTGGGCAGGCGGACCCCGGACGTGACGGCAGGCGGGAGACCGTGACGGACCAGGGAGCGGCTGATGAGGGAATTGAACGAGTTACACGTGTCAGTAACTCGTGTGGCTTCATTTCTTAACAGTCGGTCGGTGACCTGAAAAGACCCCCTGCACCCAAAAGATCCGAACGGAAACCAACAAAATGCGAGGTCGCCAGGGAGTGCCGGATCAACGTGGCGGAATGGGAGCGCGCGCGGGGGTTACCCGGCGGGCATGGCGAAGCTGCATCTTCCGGGACGGAAGGAACACGGCGACGGCGAGGCGGAACGCGCGCCCGCACCGGCGCCCGAGGACATGGGTCCCGGGCCCGATGTGGAGCGCCGGGCGCCCGACACCCCGACGAAACTGCCGAAGGGGGCATGGCGGCGGATCCTCAAGGGGAGCCTGCGGGAGTTCAAGGACGACGAACTGACCGACCGGGCGGCCGCCCTGACGTACTACGGGGTACTGGCCCTCTTCCCGGCGCTGCTGGTGCTGGTGTCCATCCTCGGCCTCACCGGCCGCTCGACCACGGACAAGGTGCTGGACAACATCCGCAAGCTCGCGCCCGGTTCGGCGCGCGACATCCTCACCCGGGCCGTCGAGCAGTTGCAGGGGAACGCCGGCATCGGCTCCCTCATGGCGGTCGTCGGCGTGGTGGTCGCGCTGTGGTCCGCTTCCGGTTATGTGGCGGCGTTCATGCGGGCGGCCAACGCCGTCTACGACATGCCGGAGGGCCGGCCCGTATGGAAGATCCTTCCGGTGCGGCTCGGTGTCACGGCCGTGCTGATGGTGCTGGCCGTGGTGAGCGCGCTCATCGTGGTCTTCACCGGAGGCATCGCCCGCAGGGCCGGGGACGCCCTCGGCCTGGGCGACACCGCCCTGACGGTGTGGTCGATCGCGAAGTGGCCGGTGCTGGTCCTCCTGGTCACCGTGATGATCGCGCTGCTGTACTGGGCAGCCCCCAACGCCAAGGTCAAGGGGTTCCGGTGGATCACCCCGGGCAGCTTCCTGGCCCTGCTGATCTGGCTGATCGCCTCCGGCGGGTTTGCCGTCTACGTCGCCAACTTCGCGTCGTACAACAAGACCTACGGCACCATGGCCGGCGTCATCGTCTTCCTGGTGTGGCTGTGGATCGGCAACCTCGCGGTGCTGCTGGGCCTGGAGTTCGACGCGGAGACCGTGCGGCAGCGGGCCATCGCGGGCGGGCTGCCGGCCGGCACCGAGCCGTACACGCAGCCCCGGGACACCCGGACCTGGGACGAGGAGGACCTGCGCCGCTTGGACGACTCCTGACACCGCGGCGGGTGCGCACCTGGCGGCCGGGGCCGCCGTCCGTGACCGACGGGCGGCGGCCTCGTCGTACACATGTCCATGTGCTCACCGTCCGGTGTGGTCCGGCGCGCACCCGCGCCACCGGCGGTGACCACGACCCGTTGGGTAGCTGAGGCGCCGCTTGCAGTGACGGTTCTGCACCCGGGGCGGCCGACCCCCGGGCCGCGGCGCCGACGGTCGCCCATGCCGTACGACGACGGGGAGTCATGCACGTGTGGACAAGTGCCGGCGCGCCAAAGCCGCCGTCCGCGCCCCTGGTCGGCCGCAGCCGCGATGTCGCCCGGCTCACCGGCCTGTTGACCCGCCACCGCCTGGTGACCGTCACCGGCACGGCGGGCCTGGGCAAGAGCCGACTGGCCGCCACCGCGGCCGCCCGGACCGCCGACGCACCCTGGGGACAGGCCGTCACCGTCCGCGTCCAGGGCAGCGGACCGGCCGCCCCCGGCACGCTGACGGCCGCCGTCGTGGAGGCCCTGGCCGGACGAGCACTCACGGCCGCGCCCGGGACGCCGACGGCTACGGTGACGCAGGCCGTGACCGGCCGTCCATCGGCGCACGGTTCCGGGACGCCGGCGCCCGCGGCACCCCAGGCCCTGGCCGGACGAGCGGCCACGGCCCCTGGCCTTGCCACCGTCCTGCCCGTCTCCCCGCTCCTGCTGTTCCTCGACGACGTCGACCCGGCCCACAGCGAGTGCACCGGTCTCGTGCAGCGGTTGCTCATGGCGGCGCCCGCCCTGCGCGTGCTGGTGACCTCGCGCCGACCCCTCGGGCTCGGGGACGAACGCGTCCTGCGCCTCGCCCCGCTGCGTACCGAGGCCCGTGACGGCGCCCCGGCGCCGGCGGTCCGCCTCTTCCTCGACCGCGCCCGGCGGGCAGCACCGGAGTTCGCCCCGGCGGACGGCGACCTGCCGGCCATCGGCGCCATCTGCGGCCACCTGGAAGGCAATCCGCTGGCCATCGAACTCGCCGCGGCCCAGGTCGCCCACCACCCCCTGCGCCGCCTCGCCGCCCTCACCGCGCGTCGCCAGGGCTGGCTGTCCGACGCCGAGGCCACCCTGCGGCGGCACCGCTCGCTGCGCGCGGCCGTTGGCGCCGACTACGTGCTGTGCGACCGGGACCTGCGGATGGTGTGGGGCCGGGCCGGTGTCTTCGCGGGGTCGTTCGCCGAGTCGACGGCGGTGTTCCTGTGTGCGGGCGGTGGCGTGACGCCCGACCAGGTCCCGTCCTGCCTGGCCCGGCTGGCCACGGCCGGCATCCTCACCCCGGTCACCGACCCCGGCGGCGTCGTGCCCGTCCGCTACCGGATGACGCGCGCCGCCCGCGAGTTCGGCACCGAGCGGCTGCGCGAGGCGGGGGAGTACCCGGTCGCCGCGGAACGCCGGGCGATCCACTGCCGCCGCGTGGCCTCCGTCGCCGCGGACCTGTGGCACGCCGGCGGCCAGAGCCAGGCGGCACAGCTCGCGCGGGACGAGCACGCCGACCTCACCGCCGCCGTCCGGCACGCCCTCACCGAGCCCGGACAGGCCGAGACGGCCCTGGAGACGATGCTCGACCTGTGGTTCTGGTGGGGCGTGTACGACCACGCCGAGCAGGGCGGTGACCACCTCGTACGGCTGCTCCCGCTGTGCGACCCCGAGGGCCCTCTCACGGTCCGGGCCCTGTGGCTGACGGCCTGGCTGCGGGCCGGCACCCATCCACGGCAGGCCGGCGAGCTGCTCGCCCGGGCCTGGCCGGCGGCCGTGCGTGCCGGCGACGACGCCACCGTCGGCCGGATCGCCCATGCCCAGGGTGTCCTCGCACTGCACCGGCACGATCTGCGGGCCGCCGCCGAGCACTTCGAGGACGCCGCGCGGATCATTCCGCCCGGAGCCCCCGGCGGCCCCTCGGCGGCGGTCGCCCTGTCGGCCCTGGCCATCGCCCAGGCGGCCTTCGCGCCGGGCGCCGCGCGCCGCAGCGCCCACCGGGCCCTCACCCGGCCCGAGACCCGCGACGACGCCTGGGCGTGTGCTCTCGCCCGCTACGCCCGGGCCTTCGTCGACCACCATCAGGGCCGCACCGCCCGCGCCTGGCGCCGGGCCGGCCGGGCCCTCGCGGACCTGGACGGGCAGCCCCCGCCGCTCGGCGCCGCCGCCCTGCGCCGGCTGCTGGCCGACCTCGAGACGGGAGCCCGGGACACGCCCCGCGCGCCCGTGCCGCGCCCCGCCGGGGAGGCGCCGGAGCGTCCCCCGAATGCAGGCGACATGACACGACCGGCCGCGGAGATGCCCGCTTCATATCGTCACATGATGTAACAGTACGGGCATGAAATCGCTGCAGAGAGTGATGCCCCGTGCCGCCGCCCGCCCGTCCCGCCGCGCGAGGACGGCGCTGGTGCTCGTGACGACCCTGGCCGCGCTGAGCACGGCCGCGACGACCGCCGAGGCCCAGCCGAGGTTCGGAACGGACTGGGACGCCATCGCGGCCTGCGAGTCCGGAGGCAACTGGAGGGCCAACACCGGCAACGGCTACTACGGCGGCCTGCAGTTCAGCCGATCCAGTTGGCGGGCGGCCGGCGGGCTCAGATATGCCCCGCGCGCCGACCTCGCGACCCGGCGTCAGCAGATCAAGGTCGCCCGGCGCCTCGCCGCCCAGCAGGGCATGTCCGCCTGGGGCTGCGCCTGACCCGTCAGCGACGGATCAGGCCCAGATCCGTGGCGACGGCGACCGCGGCGGTGCGCGAGTCCACGCCGAGCTTGGCGTACACCCGCGCCAGGTGCGACTTCACGGTCCCCTCGGTGAGGTGCAGCCGCCCGGCCACGGCCTGGTTCGACAACCCGTCGGCCACCAGGCCCAGCACCTCCGTCTCGCGCCGCGTGAGCGACGTCCCCGGCGTGCGCAGCCGGTGCAGCAGCCGGTCCGCGACCGCCGGGGCGAGCGCCGAACGGCCGGCCGCGGCGGTGCGCACGGCCGCGGCCAGCTCCTCGGGCCGCGCGTCCTTCAGCAGATAGCCGGTGGCCCCGGCCTCGATGGCGGGCAGGGTGTCGGCGTCGGAGTCGTAGGTGGTGACGATGACGACGCGCGGCGCGCCCGGTCGCGCCGTGATCGCGGCCGTGGCCTCGGCGCCGTTCATACCGCCCTTGAACTGCAGATCCATCAGCACCACGTCGATGTCCCCGCCGGCCGCCCGTACGACGGCCTCCTCGGCGGTGGCGGCCTCGGCCACCACGGCAAGACCGGGTTCGGTCTCCAGGACGGCGCGCAGTCCGGCCCGCACCACGGGGTGGTCGTCGGCCAGCAGCAGGCGGATGGGCGCGTCGGTCACGGGCGGGCCTCGGGCTCGGAGTCGGTGGACGGGGTCAGCGGCAGCCGCACGTGCAGGGCGGTGCCCCGCCCCGGCGCGGACGTGAGGGCGAAGGTGCCGCCCAGCTCCTGCACCCGCGCCCGTGCGGCGGCGAGACCGAACCCGCCGCCCTCGGGGTCGGGGACCGGCAGCAGCTGCGGGTCAAAACCGGTGCCGTCGTCGACGACATCCAGGGTCACCTCCGCGCCGAGGTGGCCGAGCGTGATGTCGACACGGGTGGCGCGGGCGTGGCGCACGGTGTTGGACACGGCGGACTGGGCGATCCGCAGCAGCGCCACCTCGTGCCCGGTGGGCAGCGGTGCCGGTGTGCCGGTGCGGTGCAGGCGCGCGGCGAGCGGATGGCGCGCGGACGTGGTGACGCACAGCCGTTCCAGGGCGTCGGCGAGCGTGCTGCCGTCCAGCGCCGGCGGGGCGAGCGCGGCCACGAAACGCCGGGCCTCGGCGAGGTTGTCCACCGCGGCCTGCCGTGCCTGCTCGACATGGCCCGCCGCGACGTCCACGGCGCCGGGCAGCGCCCGCCTGGCCGCGGTCAGCAGCAGCTGGATGCTGGACAGCCCCTGGGCGAGCGTGTCGTGGATCTCGCGGGCCAGCCGCTCCCGCTCGGCCAGCACCCCGGCCGTGTGCTCGGCGGCGGCCAGGTCGGCGCGCGTCGCGGTCAGCTCCTCGATCAGCCTGCGCCGCTGTTCGCTCTCCCGGTACAGGGCCTGATAGCCCCACACCACGGCCACCGCCACGGCCGCGCCGAGCGCCGGACCGATCGCCATCGCGGGGCCGAAAGAGCCCTGGTGTGCGGCGAAGCCGGCGATCGCGGCCGCCGCGGTCGCCGCGACGGCGGCCAGACCCGCACGCCGGGGCAGCAGGTGGAGCTGCAGGAAGTACAGGGGGAACGCCACCCACACCCCGTCGGCGGTCAGCGCCAGCAACCCCAGCCATACGACGCCGACGGCGCCCAGCCAGACCGCGGCCGCCCGGCGCGAGACCCGCACGCGCGGCAGCAGCGGACCGGCCGCGTAGACGAGCCCGCAGAGTGCGGCGACGGCGGTGACCGCCGCGGGACGGGGCCCGCCGGAGGCGACGGCCCGGACGGCGGCCAGTGCGAGCAGCCCGACGACCAGCAGATGCAGGCACCAGGTCAGGACCCGGGTCGTCGGGGTGGTCGGGGGTGAGGTGGTGGCGGTCACGGCCCTTGCGCAGATGTTCACGGTGCTCACGGATCAGGGAGGTCTCCGGGCCACCTTACGGTCCGCACGCCGGGCGCCGCCTCTGTCGAAAGGTGCAAGCGCCCGGACATCTTTCGGCCCGCGAAGTGCACTCCCCGGCCGGATGTGCGCGCACCGGGCCGGGGGAGAAGGTGGGGCCGTTCCCCTTCACCCTCGTGGAAAGGCCTGGCCACAGCCGTGTTCGTCGCCTGGCGGGACCTCCGCTTCGCCAAGGGGCGGTTCGCCCTCATGGGTACCGTCATCGTGCTGATCACCCTGCTGGTCGGCCTGCTGTCCGGACTGACAGCGGGCCTGAGCCGGCAGAGCACCTCAGCGATCACCTCTCTTCCCGCCGACCGCATAGCCTTCGACTCCCCGGCCGGCGGCCGCGGCCTGTCGTACACCGATTCCACCGTCACCGAGGAGCAGTGGCGGCTCTGGGCCGCCACGCCCGGTGTCACGCGTGCCGAACCGCTCGGCATCACCCCGGCCAAGGCCACTGCCGGGACACGCAGCGCCGGGGTGTCCGTCTTCGGCGTGCTGCCCGGCTCCGCCCTCGCACCCGACGGCGACCGCATCGACGACCGCTCGGCGGTGCTGTCGACCGGGGCCGCCGACGATCTCGGTGTCGAGGCCGGCGACACGCTCACGCTCGCCGGGCACCGGCTGACGGTTAGCGCCGTTCGAGGAGACGCGTCGTTCAGCCACACGCCGGTCGTGTGGACCAGCCTCACCACCTGGCGCGGCACCGCACCCCCCAGCGGGGGCGCGGGTACGACCGCGACGGTGATCGCCCTGACCACGGCGCCCGGCACCGACCTGACGGCCGCCGACGCCCGGGCCCACACCGAGACCGTGTCCAAGGACGCCTCCCTGGCCGCGATCGGCTCCTACACCTCCGAGAACGGCTCCCTGCAACTGATGCGCGCCTTCCTGTTCGGCATCTCCGCGCTGGTCGTCGGCGCCTTCTTCACCGTGTGGACCATCCAGCGCAGCGGCGACATCGCCGTCCTCAAGGCCCTCGGCGCCTCCACCGGCACGCTGCTGAAGGACGCTCTCGGGCAGGCCGTCGCTGTGCTGACCGGCGGCACCCTGGTCGGCACGGTCCTCGCCGTCACCGTGGGCGCCCTGGTCGCCGGGCGCGCGGTGCCGTTCGTCCTCACGCCCGCGACGGTCCTCGTGCCCGCCGGTGTCCTGGTTCTGCTCGGTGCGCTCGGCGCCGCGCTGGCCGTCCGCCGTGTCACCTCCGTCGATCCGCTGACCGCCCTGGGGAACGCCCGATGAGCCTGCGTCTCGCCGACATCACCCTCACCTACCCCGACGGCGAGCGCCGCCTGACCGCCCTGGACCACGTCAGCCTCACCGTGCCGAAGGGCAGCCTGACCGCCGTGGTCGGCCCCTCCGGCTCCGGCAAGTCCAGCCTGCTGGCCGTCGCGGCCACCCTGCTGACCCCGGACCACGGCACGGTCACCGTCGACGGCACCGCCACCACCGGCCTGTCCCGGGCCGAGCTGACCGGGCTGCGCCGGCGGCGGATCGGGCTGGTGTTCCAGCAGCCCAGCCTCCTGCCCTCACTGACCGCCGTGGAACAGCTTAAGGTCATGGCGCATCTCGCCGGCCGTCGTCCCGGCGCGGCGCGCGGAAGGGCCCTGGAGCTGCTGGACGCCGTCGGTCTGTCCGGGCAGGCCGCGCGTCGCCCCCACCAGCTCTCCGGCGGCCAGCGCCAACGCGTCGCGATCGCCCGCGCGTTGATGAACGAGCCGACGGTCCTGCTGGTCGACGAGCCCACCAGCGCACTGGACCGGGCACGCGGCGCCGCCGTGATCGACCTGCTCACCCGGCTGACCCGCGAACGGGCCACGGCCACCGTCCTGGTCACCCACGACCCCACCCATCTGGGCCACGCCGACCAGGTCGTGGAGGTCCGCGACGGTCGGCTGCGGGACACCACGCGCACGTGAGCCGCCGTCATGAACGGCGTGTACACGGCCGTCCTGGCCGCCGGGCGTGCTGTGCCTCATCGGCGCCGTACTCGCGGCGGGCGGTGTGCGCCGTAGGCGCGAGACGGGGCCTGGGACGCGCCGTGCTCGCGGCGGCCGGTGCGCGGCGCAAGCGCGAGGCGGCCCGGCATGAGGGACGTCGAGCCCGGTCCCCGGGGCGTGAGCGGTGCCGCGGGAGCCATCGTCAGACCGGGAAGTACGGATCTCAGGCGTGGTCCACCACGACCGCGAGGCCGGCGACGAGCCCCAGGACGGCCAGCCCGGCCAAGGCACAGACGACCAGCACCAGCCAGCCCGTCAGGATGCCCGCCAACGCCAGCCCGCGTCCCTCGCCGCCCGAGCGCCGGCCGCGGTAGCGGCCCACATGACCGGCGGGGATGGCGATCAGCGCGCACAGCACCGCCATGCCGACGAAGACGCCCGGGTTGATCCAGGCGATGCCGGTGGCGAAGTTGCCGAGCGAGGCGACCGCGCCCAGCGCGAAGAAGCCGCTGACGTCAGCGGCCCGGTTGCGGCGCGCGGACGAGGGTGCCGCGCCCCGGGCCGCCGGCCGGGTGCGGTCCGTACTGCTCACGATCGGTTCCCCCTGAGTGTCGTCCGTCTGCCCGCGAGCCGCTCCACCCGTGTCAGACGATGCCATGGCGTCGCGTCGGTCAGAGGTCGAACTCGTGCGGCGGCAGGTCCAGCGCGTAGCACGCCTCGCGGACCACGGCCTGCTCGTCCTTGTCGAAGTCGCCGTCGGCGCCGCCGATGACGATGCCGATCTGGATGACGGCGCGCGCCTCGGCGGGCTTCTTCTTCGCCTTGGCGACCTCCTGCAGCACGCTGACCTTGCCGAAGGCGAAGTCGGCGGTCAGCTTGTTCAGGTTGTCCTCGAACCGGCGGCGCAGGTCGTCCGCCGGGAAGTTCTGCAGCACCTCGTTGGTGCCGATGAGCTGCGCCACCCGCTGGCGCTCCGAGGGGTCGACGGTGCCGTCGGCGGCCGCGACGAGTGCGCACATCGCCATACTGGCGTCGCGGAAGGCGCCGCTCTTCAGGTCGTTCTTCTTCGCCACGAGCTGCGTCTGCATCTGCGACGCCGAGTCCTTGATGCGGTCCCACAGGGCCATGCCGACTCCCTACCAGTGTGAGCTGTCCCCGGCCGGGGAGCGGCCGGAGCTGCACGTGAATTTCTACAACGGTGTAGAAAATATCAGGAGGGAAAGGGGCGGGTCGCGCCGCTTCCCCTCCTTGATACGAACGGCGGTCCCGCGTCGTTCCGGCGTCAGTCCTCGCCGTTGTCGCCTTCGTCGTCGCCCTCGAAGAAGTCCCCGATCTCGTCGACGACTTCGGCCGCGACCATGCCGCCCACGACACCGACCGCGAGACCGGCGGCCCCCGCAGCGACGGCGGTGCCGATGCCGGGACCAGAGTGGTGACCGGTGTGGTGGTGTGCGTCGTGCCCTGGGGCGTATCCCGCGGGTGTGCCGTGTGCGGGCCGCTGCTCGACGAGCCGGCGGATCCAGCCGTCGACCTCCGCGTTCCAGTCCCGCACGTCGTGGTGGCCGACGGTGCAGCGGGTGAGCGCGTCGTGGCCCGAGGAGAACAACCCGCCGCGCTTGTCGGCCTCCAGGACGACTTCCACCCCGGCCGGACCGGCCAGGAAGGTGACCTCGACCTCGTTCACCGCGTGGGCGTACTGCGGCGCCGGTGTCAGCTCGATCTCCTGGTAGAAGGGCAGTTGCTGCCCGGTGCCGCCGATGTGTCCCCGTTCGAGGTCGGCCGAGCGGAAAGAGAAGCCGAGTCGGCCGAAGGCCTCCAGGATCGCCTCCTGGACGGGCAGCGGGGTGACGGCGAGCGGGTCCAGGTCGCCCTTGTCCCGTGCCCCGGCCACCGCCAGCTCGGTGCGTACGCCGAGGACGACGCCCAGCCCTTGCCCGTGCAGTTCGGTGACCGGCGTCTCCCACGGCAGCACCAGGCTGAAGGGCAGGCTGCGCACCTCGTCCGCGCCGAGCCGGAAGCCGCCCCCGACGGTGCGGCGCTCGAAGGCGACCATGCCCTCGCTCTCGCCGTCGGCGTGCTCGGTCTCGACCCGGGCCACCAGCTCCAGGGCGATGTGCTCGACGGTGAACTCGGCGCCACCGCCCCGCAGATGCACCTGCCCGGACAGGACGGAGCCGGGCCGGACCGGTCCGGGGTCGAGAACGGTGTCGACCGTGGGGCCGCCCACGCCGAGCGAACCGAGCAGTCGCTTGAACACCATCGTGGCGTTCACTCCTTCTTGTGCGTCGTTCCTGGCCGGCAAGTTTCTACAGGCGAGTAGAAGAATACGATGCGTGGGCCGGCGCGCGGACGCCATCCGAGGGCGCGTCATACGAACGGCTGGAAAACGACGAGGACGTGCCAGGGGGTGCGCAGGACGGAGCCTGCGCACCCCGGGGTCGGCCGGGTCAGGCGCCGACGGTGATCTGCTGGGCGGGATCGGTCGTGTCGGCCACGGTGTAGGCCAGGTTGACGGTGGAGGTCGTGGCGCTGGTCGGGCAGCCGAACGTGCCGGTGACGGTCACGGGCACGACGGCGTTGGCGAAGGCCAGGCTGGAGGGCGCGCCGTTGGTCCAGCTGCCCGCGATGGGCGCCGGGCCGCTCGGCGCGGAGGTGATCGTGCAGGTGGCCAGGCCGCTCGTCCTGACGACCAGACCGCCCTGGGGGACGGTCAGGGTCGCGGTGCTCGGCGCGCCGTTCTGGACGGAGATGCCCCACGTGCCGCTGGTGGTGACCGTGGGGGTGACGCCGGGCAGGCTGGACGTGCACGAACTGAACGTGGGAGCGGCGAGGGTGGAGGACACCGGGCCGGCGTCGTTGTGGTTGGCGGGCGCGGCGGGGACCTGGCCGGTCGTGGAGGAGACCGAACAGGTGAGGGTCACGGTGCCGGCCTTGAACGTGGCCTTGCCGGAGAGCGTGGCCTTGTAGGCGTGCCCGGCCGGGGTGACCGTGGTCGACCCGGCGGCGGTCTGCGCCTCGGCTGCCGGGCCGGCGAGCAGCAGCGCGCTGGTGGCTGCGGCACCGGTGGCTATGGCGAGGAGCGTCCGGACACTGTGGGGACGTGTCATGGTGTGGATCCCTTTCCGTGCGTATCGGCTGACGGGACGGGAACGGTCGGTGCGATGTGGTGCACGGTGGCGCCTGTGGGGGGTGGCGTACCGGGGGTGCCGAGACGGGACTCGGCGGGCACGGCGGAGTCGGCGGACTCGCCGGAAGCAGCGGAGTCGGCGGGGTTGAGGGACGTGGCGGACTCGCCGGAAGCAGCGGAGCCGGCGGACTCGCCGGAGCCGAGGGGCGTGGCGGACCCGGTGGCGTCCGTGTCCGGCACCGGCTGCCAGGCGAAGATCATCGAGCCGCCGACGATGCCGAGGACGGTGCCGAACAGGAATCCGCCGAGGTTGGACATGACCAGGGCGGCGACGGCCAGCAGGACGGTCAGGACGCCCGCCAGGCCGCGGTGGTGCGGGGCGATCCACGCGGACAGGCCCAGCACGACCATGACCAGGCCGAGCAGGACGGACGGCAGCCCGGCGACGCCCTGTTCGAGCATGACCTCGAGCGGGGCGAGCGGGAGGACGCAGATCTCGGCCCCGGCGACGACGGTGGCCAGACCGCCCCAGAAGGGCCGGCTGCGGCGCCAGGTGCGCCACGCGTGCCGGCTCAGAAACATTCCTTCTTCCCCTTGGCGATCTTCATCTTGAGCCCGGACAACTTGAAGGTGCCGGCGTTGGCCGCCCACGCCACCTGCCTGAGGTTGTCGATCTGCATGTCGTCGGCCTGCTGGGAGAAGGCGTCCTGCATGCCCTGCGCGCCCTCCGGCCCCTTGTCGAGGGTGGAGGCGTCCCGGCCGATCTCGATGGTGTGGAAGGTGGCGTTGCCCTCGAGCTGGGTGGCGTCGAGGAAGAGGTTCTCCGCCTCGACGGGGGTGTCCCCGGCACCGGCGGTCAGGGTGAGCGAGATGTTGCCGAGCACGGGGAGCTTGGTGACCACCGACTGACAGAGGTTGTTGATCTTCGCTGTGCGGATGCCGACGGTCGCGACCGGCAGGAGGTCGCCTCGGGCGTTGGTGTCGATGTTGCCGTACTGGGCGAACCCCTGGCCGGTGAGACTGTCCGCGGACACCTTGAACTGCTGGCCCGAGACGGCGAACGAGGCGGCGACGGCGCCCTGCGCCAGTGCGATGCCGAGCGCGGCGGTGGCCGCACAGCCGGGAACGGCGAGCAGCGCGAACCGCCGCCATCTGATCCGGCCGACCACCTGTCTGCCTTGCTGGTCTTTCATCCTCTTTGTCCTTTCGGTGCGGGTGCGGCGAACGGCGCCCGGGGGCGAGAGGGGTGAGGGACCGGCGGCACGAGCGAGGGCACGCGAAGGCTGTGAGGGACGGTCGCGCCGCAGGCAGTGCGGACTTACTGACGAGTCAGGTTAAAGGCGCCAGCGGCCGTTGGCATAGTTGCCGGAGGAACGCGGTTTCGGTCATGTTTCCGTACGACGAAAACGCGCTGAACGGCCAACTGGGGCCGCTCAGCGCGTAGTTGCTCTCTCGGGTGACCATGGCCGGTTCGCTGCCGCGCGGATCCGGCAAGGTATGCGCTTGCGTCAGCCGAGCGTGGCCAGGGCCTCGCCGACGATCTCCTCCACGGCCGGCAGTGCCGCCTCGCGGTCCTCGGGCACCACTCCGATCCGGGTACGGCGGTCGAGGACGTCCGAGGCGTCGAGCGCGCCCTCGTGGCGCACGGCCCACAGGAGTTCGGCGCCGGTGACCGGGTGGCCGGGCAGGACGGGTTCACCCAGCCGCGGGTCGTGCGCGGCGAGGGCCTGAAGGGCGGCGGCCTCGGTGCCGTACCGCTGGACGAGGCGGCGGGGTGCGGGCAGTGTGCCGAGCCGGGCCGGAGCGGCGGCGCCGACCAGCGGCAGCGCGGCGGTGGGGGAGGGGCCGGCGGGCAGGCGGTGGGTGGCGACGGCGCGGTCGACGGCGTCCTCGGCCATGCGCCGGTAGGTGGTGAGCTTGCCGCCGACGATGGTGACGACCCCGTCGGAGGAGGTCAGCACCGCGTGCCGGCGCGAGATGTCGGAGGTCCTGGCCGACGTGCCGTCACCGGCGGTGTCCAACAGGGGGCGCAGCCCCGCGAAGGCTCCCGCGACATCGTCGCGGTGCAGCGGGGTGTCCAGCGCGGAGCCGAGGATGTCGAGCAGGAAGCCGATGTCCGTCTCCGGGACCTCGGGCACGTCCGGCACCGGCCCCTCGACGGGTTCGTCCGTGAGGCCGACGTAGACCCGGCCGTCGCCCTGCGGCAGGACGAGGACGAAACGGTTGGTCTCGCCGGGGACGGGGATGTGCAGGCCGGCCGGCAGCGGGCCGAGGCGGTCGGCGCGCAGGACGAGGTGGGTGCCGCGCGAGGGGCGGATCCGGATGCCGCCGACCAGGCCGTCCGCCCACACACCGGTCGCGTTGATCACCGCGCGGGCGCGCAGGAAGCCCTCCTCGCCGGTGAGTTCGTCGCGCACCCGGGCGCCCGCACCGGAGAGCTCCAGGGCTCGTACCCGGGTCAGCACGCGCGCGCCGTGCGCCGCCGCGGTGCGGGCGAGGGCGGTGACCAGGCGGGCGTCGTCCGTGAGCTTGCCGTCCCAGGAGAGCAGGCCGCCGCGCAGCCCTTGGGAGCGCAGACCGGGGGCGAGCGTGCGGCTCTCCACCGCGGAGAGGCGGCGCGGCGCCGGCAGTGTGCCACGGGCCGTGCGCGCGGCCAGCCGCAGTGCGTCACCCGCCCGGAACCCGGCCCACGCCAGCGCCGCCTGACCGCGCGACACCAGCGGCGTCAGCGGCAGGACGAACGGCTGGGCGCGCACCAGGTGCGGCGCGGTGCGCTCCATCAGCACGCCGCGTTCCACGGCGCTCTCGTGCGCCACGTCGAACTGCGCGGAGGCGAGGTAGCGCAGGCCGCCGTGGATGAGCTTGGAGCTCCACCGCGAGGTGCCGAAGGCCAGGTCCTGGGCGTCGACGGCGGCCACCGTCAGCCCCCGGGCGGCCGCGTCCAGGGCGACTCCGGCGCCGGTCGCGCCCAGCCCGACGACCAGGACGTCCACCGGCTCGGCGCCGACGGTCGCGGCGAGTTCGCGGGTGCGGCGCGCGGCGGACAGGGACGAGCCGGGATGCGGGGCGTCGGTGATCAAGGCGCTCATGGCGTCAGGGTCCTCTCCAGGATGGTCCGCAACTCCCCGAGGAGGGCGGCGGCGTTGAGGTCCGGGTCGTCCTCGTCGGTCATCGTCCGCAGCGACAGCGTGAACGACTGGACGACCAGCAGCAGGGCGCGGGCCTGGCGTTCGGGGTGACCGGCGCGGACCGACCCGTCGGCGTGACCGTCGCGCACGCCGCCGGCCAGCAGCTCCAGCAGGGCCTCCTGGCTCGCGCCGCGCCGGTCCAGCACGTACGGCAGGAGCAGTTCCGGATCGACGTCGACGATCTTGTTGAAGAGCGGATGGGCGCGGAAGGCCTCGACGCCGTGCACCAGCCCCTCGACGATGAGTTCCCGCGCGCTGCGGCCCGGCGCCCGCTGCGGCATGGCGGCGGTCGCCACGCCGACCCACTCGCGCGTCATCAGGTCTCCGACCAGGGAGCGCACATCGGGCCAGCGCCGGTACAGCGTCATCCGGGAGACGCCCGCGCGGCGCGCCACGTCGGTCAGGGTCGTGCGGCGGACGCCGACGGCCAGAACGCAGTCGCGCACCGCGTCGAGCACCGGATCGTTGTCCCCATCGTTGTGACGAATAGGCGTCATGTGTCACAGTGTAACGCCCGTGCCGCGGTGGCCGCCCCCCGGCGTCCCGCGCCGCGGCGACCGACGCCGACCCGGGCCGACAGATCGATGGATCGACAGATCGATGGATCGAGAGGTCAATCGACCGACAGATGAGGACAAGCGCCGTGGACATGCTGTGGAACGGCTGGGGCGACCCGGCCAAGGCGGCACCGCTGCCCGAGCCGGTGATCGGCCTGCTGCGGGAGATGCTGGGCGTCAAGCCCCGCGAGGCCGAGCCGCCGGGCCTGGCGGACATCGCCGTGCCCGACTCGCCGCTCGATCCGGCCGTACTGCGGGAGCTGGCCGCCGCCGTCGGCGACGAGGCCCATGTCCGCACGGACGCCGAGACGCGGCTGCGGCACACCCGCGGCAAATCCACCCCCGACCTGCTGCGCATCCGTGCCGCCGACGTCACCGACGTCCCGGCAGCCGTCGTACTGCCGGCCGGTCACGACGACGTCGTCGCCGTCCTGCGCGTCTGTGCCGGCCACCGGCTCCCCGTCGTCCCGTTCGGCGGCGGCACCTCCGTCGTCGGTGGCCTCGCCCCCGAGCGGCAGGGTCCCTTCGTCGCCCTCGACCTGCGCCGCATGGACCAGCTGCTCGACATCGACGCCGTCTCGCGCACGGCCACCCTCCAGCCCGGCCTGGGCGCCCCGCACGCCGAAGCCCTGCTGGCCGAGCACGGGTTCACCCTCGGCCACTTCCCCCAGTCCTACGAGTGGGCCACCATCGGCGGCTTCGCCGCAGCACGCTCCAGCGGGCAGGCGTCCGCCGGATACGGCCGCTTCGACGACATGGTGCTGGGACTGACCCTCGCCACCCCCGAGGGCACCCTCGACGTGGGCCGCGCCCCCCGCTCGGCCGCCGGTCCCGATCTGCGGCAGCTCGTCCTCGGCTCCGAGGGCGCCTTCGGCGTGATCACCTCCGTCACCGTGCGCCTGCGGCCCGTGCCGCAGGTCCGCCGCTACGAGGGCTGGCGCTTCGCCTCCTTCGGGCAGGGCGGCGCCGCCCTGCGCCGCCTCGCCCAGGACGGGCCGCGCCCCACGGTGCTGCGGCTGTCCGACGAGACGGAGACTCTCATCGGCCTCGCCCAGCCCGACGCGATCGGCGCGAACGGCCTGCCCGGCGACGCCGGCTGCCTGGCGATCGTCGGCTTCGAGGGCACCGAGGAGGACACCGCGCAGCGCCGCGAGGGCGCCGCCGCCGTCCTCACCGAACTCGGCGGCACCTGCCTCGGCGCGGAACCGGGCGAGCGCTGGGCCCACGGCCGCTACTCCGCCCCGTACCTGCGCGACTCCCTCCTCGACGCGGGCGCGTTCGCCGAGACGCTGGAGACCGCCGCCTTCTGGTCGCGCATCCCCGGCCTGTACGCCGCCGTACGCGACGCTCTCACGGCGACCCTGAGCGACGCGGGCACTCCGCCGCTGGTGATGTGCCACATCTCCCACGTCTACGACAACGGCGCCTCGCTGTACTTCACCGTCGTGTCCGCGCAGGGCGAGGACGACCCGGTGGCGCACTGGACGCGGGCCAAGCACGCCGCCAACGAGGCGATCCTCGCCGCCGGCGGCACCATCAGCCACCATCACGGTGTGGGCACCGACCACCGCGACTGGTACGTACGGGAGGCCGGCCCGCTCGGCGTGGCGGCCCTGCAGGCGGTCAAACGGCGACTGGACCCGGACGGACTGCTCAACCCCGGCGTCCTGCTGCCGACCGACTGACACCCTGTCGGCCGACCCCCTCGGTCACATCCCCTCGGCCCGCCCGCTCGACCGCCCCGGAGGCTCACCCATGCGACAGTTCACCGCCGTCGTCAACCCCACCGCGGGCGGCTCGACCGCCGCGGCCGCGCTGCTGCGGGTCGCCCACGAGCTGCGGGCGGCCGGGGCCGAACTGGACACCGAGTACAGCCGCAGCCTGCCCCACGCGCAGGACATCGCCCGCCGCGCCGGTGAAGCGGGCCGGGTCGTGCTCGCCGTCGGCGGCGACGGCATCGCCGGGGGTATCGGCGGCGCCCTCAGCGGCACCGGCTCGGTGCTCGGGCTGGTCCCCGCCGGCCGTGGCAACGACTTCGCCCGCGCCCTCGGCCTGCCGGCCGAACCCGACGCCCTCGCACGGCTGCTGCTGGAGGGCGAGCCGCGGCCGGTGGACACCATCGAGGTCGAGTCCGCCGTCCATCCCAGGACGGTCGTGCTCGGCAGCGTGTACGCGGGCGTCGACGCGCTGGCCAACCGCCACGCCAACCACTCCCGCCTGCTGCGCGGCTCCGCCTCCTACTACGCCGGCGGGCTGCGCGCCGTGACCACCTGGCGGGCGGCGAACTACCGGGTCACCGTGGACGGTACGGAGCACACCCACCGCGGCTACACCGTCGTCGCCGCCAACTCCCCCTACTACGGCTCCGGCCGCATGATCGCCCCCGGCGCCCGCGTCGACGACGGTCTCCTGGACGTCGTCATGATCGAGCACGCTCCCCGCCGGCTCTTCTTCGCCCTGATGAACGAACTGTCCACCGGCGCCCACGTGTCCCGCCCCCAGGTGCGGGTGGTGCGCGGCCGGGAGATCCGCATCGAGGCCGACCGCGCGGTGCCCTACGGCGCCGACGGCGAGGTGGACGCGGTCCTGCCCGTCACGGCACGCGTGCTTCCCGGGGCGCTGCGCGTGCTGTACTGACGTGTGAGCCCGGTCCCCGCCGTCGTAAGATCACGTCCGTCCTTGATCATCAACGGGAGTCGGCGGGGGAACGGTGGACATGGCCAGGTGGCGGACGACGGCTGCGGTCATCACGGTGGGAGTGCTGGTGGCCGGATGCGGCTCCGCAGCACAGCCGGACGGGAAGGCGAAGCCCTCCGGCACGGCAGCGGCGCCGGCGGCGGAGAAGCTCGCGGCCGATCCCGGTGTCCGCTACACGAAGGTCGTCCCGCCGACGATGGAGGGCCTGGTGTGCGACGAAGGCGACGGCGGCTTCCGGTTCGGCAGCGACCTGGACATCGGTGTCTTCGGCGACGACGGGCTGAAGGAGATCGAGGACGACGGCGGTGACATCGCGGACGAGATCTCGTGCTTCGGCAGCCCGCGGATCATCCTGCGCAAAGGCACACTGACGGCGTCGGCGCCCACCTTCACCGCCCGGACGCGTCTGTACGACAAGGTCGCGGACCCCATGGTCTCCCTCGACACGGCGTTCGAGCACTCCATGAAGCTCGCCGAGGGTTACGGCCGCAACCGCGTCGGCAAGCCCGAGGTCGTCACGAGCCGCACCCTGGCCGTGAAGTGCCAGCAGAACGTCACGGACACCTTCCCCATGACCACGTGCTTCTGGGCGAACTACGGAGCGCTCGGTGCCGTCGACTTCTTCCCGCCCGACGGGCAGTACGTCCCGATCGCGTCGGCCGCCGCGCTGACGAAGGACTTCGTCAGGGGCGCGCTGCCCGGCGCCGGTTCCTGACCTCGCGCCCTAGGGTGGGCCCATGTACACGACCCGGCTCTCCCGGCACGTCCGCGCTCCCCGCTCCTGCGTCTACCGGGCCCTGCTCGATGCGGAAGCGATCGCTCGGTGGCGGGTGCCGGCCGGGATGACCAGCCGGGTCCATGAGTTCGACGCCCGCCCGGGCGGACGCTTCCGTGTGTCCCTCACCTACGACGCTCCCGGAAGGGAGGGCAAGTCCGCCGCGCGCACCGACACCTACCACGGCCACTTCGCCGAACTTGTCCTCGACGAGCAGGTCGTCGAAGTGCTGGAGTTCGAGACCGACGACCCCGCTTTGCGTGGCCGCATGACGATGACGACCACGCTCACCGACGCGGAGGGCGGTGGCACGCACGTGCGCGTCCTGCACGAGGGCATCCCCGACGCCGTACGCCCCGAGGACAACGAGACCGGCACCCGCATGGCGCTCGACCGGCTCGCCCGCCTGGTCGAAGCGGGCAGTGAACCGCCCTCTGGCCAACGCGCGTAGACCTCCGGCATCATCTCCCTGCACCACCTGCACGGTCACCTCACAGGACGCATGACTTCTCGCAGGGAGGTTCCGCGTGGAACACGTGAAAACGCTCATGGGGCTGCGGATCAGATCGATCCTGACCGCCCTCGCCCTCGTCATCGCCCCCGGCGCCGTCGTCCTCGGCACCGCGGGCGACGCGTTCGCCGTCACCAAGATCAGTCACGCCACCGCCACGTCGATGTTCCGCGAGGTCGGCATCACCTGGTCGTCCTCCGGCAACTGCTCCGACCGCAACAACCCGACCTGTACGTCCTTCGAACAGCTCAACCTCGCCACCGCGCAGGGCGCCCAGACCCTGAAGCGGGCCAGCGGATGCGCACTCAACATCACCGGCGGCACCGAGACCGGGCACGCGTCCGGGACGTACTCGCACTGGAACGGCTACAAGCTCGACTACAGCAAGTACACATGCGTCGGGAACTACATCAAGAACACCTTCACCTACATCGGCCTGCGCGGCGACGGCGCCCCGCAGTGGAAGTCCGGCTCCGGCAACATCTACGCCGACGAGGGCAGCCACTGGGACGTCCTCTACTACAACTGCGGCGGCTGCTGACCCGCGTGAGCCCCGGCGCCGTACCCGCCGGGGCTGTCGTCCTTCACGGTGCCGCGATCGGGTGCGGTCATGTCTCCCGTGGCGGGCGTGCCCTCGGCCAGTCCGTAGCGCAGGTACACGGTGCCTTTCGAGCCGGCTGCCGGGGGCGCGAGGAGCGTGACGTTGGTGGGCACCGCGCCGGTGTCGAACACCTTCTTGCCGACGCCGAGCACGATCGGGTGCAGCCAGAGGTCGAGGCGGTCGAAGAGCTTCTCGCGCAGGAGCGTCTGCACAAGGCCGAGGCTGCCGACGACCTTCACGTGCTCATGGCGGTCACGGATCTCGCGCACGGCGCGGGCCAGGTCCGGCCCGAGCTGCGTGGACCCGGCCCACGGGAGGTCGGGCCGGCCGCGGGAGGCCACGTACTTCGGGACGCTGTTGAAGAGCCTGGCGATCTCGTCGTTCTGGCCGCCTACCTGGTGAGGCCAGTAGGCGGCGAAGATGTCGTACGTCCGCCGGCCGAGCAGAAGGGCGTCGGTGCCGTCGTACGCGTCGGCGACCTGCGCCCCGGTGACCTCGTCCAGCAAGGGCGCCTGCCAGCCGCCGAACGGGAACCCCACCGGGTCCTCGTCGGGACCGCCGGGCGCCTGCCCGACGAGGTCGAGGGTCGCGAACAACTCGATGTGGATGAGGCCCATGGCTCAACTCCTGAAGCGCGGGTGTCTCCGTCAAGAGTGGGACCCGCCGACGCCCGCACACTCATCGCCGCGCCTGAATCCGGCCCCGCCCCGCGCCAAGCAAGCCGAGTGGCTGAAAGCAATCCCTCAGCCCCGTACAGACGGCAGGACGTGTCACTGGTGGACGACCGTGCGGCCCCCGATGACCCAGAGGCCGGCCGGGACCGGGGTGCACTTCGTCGCCCGGGCGGGCTTGGTGGGGTCCAGCAGATCGGCGCCCGCCCAGCCGGCCCGGTGCTCGCCGTGCTGGTCGGCCGGGTAGAAGGTGAGCCCTGTCTCGGGGTGCCAGTCGGCCGGCCCGGTGATCGGCGGTCGGCCGACCGGGGTGGCCGTGGCCGTGGCGACCGGTCCGGTGACGGTGACGGCGCCACCGTCGAGGGTCAGGCAGTCGACGTCGAACTCGACCCGGATGGTGCCCTTCCCGATGAACACGTGCTCGACGACGGCGTGCCCGCGTGTGTGGCCGCCGACGGTCCGGGCGTCCACCCGGGCGGTGAGCCGCTCGCCGGGGTTGGCGCCAGGGCCGTGCTCGTTCAGCAGGGTCCAGCTGCGCACGGCCAGGTGCTCGGTGGGCACCTGTGGCGGTGTCGCCGCAGCGGTTCCGGCGATGCCGCCGGTCAGGAGGGCGAGGGCCGCGGTGCCGAGTGCGACGGCGACGACGAGCTTGCGCATGGTCAATCCTCCACGGAAGTAAGGGAGTCGGGCGTTCACCCGCTGCCGCCAAACTCCCATCTCACCCGGGTCCGTGGCCTCACCCTCACGGACGGACCGGCTCCCCCGGACGGCGGAGGCCGTCCTCCTCCGCCCGTCTCGGAGGCATGTCGGCGCATGCCGGGCCGCCGGTGTCACTTGCGGAGCCCCGCGCCTGTCTCGGGAGTGTCGACGGATGCCGGGCCGCCGGTGTCACTCGTGGAGCCCCGCGCCTGTCTCGGGAGTGTCGACGGATGCCGGGCAGGCGGTGTCACTCGCGGAGCCCGCACCCGTCTCAGGGGGCTGTCGGCGCATGCCGGGCTGTCACTCGCGGAAGCCCGCGTCACCGCCCCGCAGCCGGCGTCGACACCGTCGCGAGGAACCGCTCCCGGTCGACGACCGCCCGGTCGATCTCGCCGGTCGCGATCAGGTTGCCCGAGCCGTCGACCGCCTGCACGGCGAAGGTCAGGTGCCGGCCGTCCGCGGTGGACGGCGGCTGTGCGGTGACCTCCACCGGCTCACCCACCCGTGACGCGCGCAGGTGCCTGATCCGTACCGCCGTACCCACGGTCGTACGGCCCGCTCCGGTGAAGGGCGCGGCGGCCTCCGTCGTCGCCGCCTCCATCCACGCGATCAGTCGTGGCGTGGCGAGGACGGGGACATCACCGCTGCCCACCGCCGTCGCGGTGTCGGATTCGGTCACCTCATGGCGCATACCGCCACGCTATCGCGGACGCCCCGCCGAGCCGTACCGCACCGCACCGCACCCAGCCGTACCGCACTCCGCCCGGCCGCACGGCACCCGCTGCGCCGCCCGGGCGCGGCCCGCCAAGACACCAGGCGGCTGAGCGCATCCGCCGGCAGGTGATCGTTCACCACGTGCCCGGTCCCCGGTGGGTGTCAGGGAGCCGATGCCGTGGCCGCGTCGTAGGCGGCGCGGGCGTCGGCGATGTCGGCCCGGTGACGCTCGGCCCACCCGACAAGGCCCGTCAGGGTGGCATGGAGTTCACGGGCCATCGGGGTCAGGCCGTACTCCACCTTGGGCGGCACGGTGGGGTAGACGGTCCGGACGAGCAGGCCGTCGCGTTCCAGCCTGCGCAGGTTCAAGGTGAGCATGCGGCGGCTGATGCCGGCGATCGAGCGTTCCAACTCGGTGAACCGGACCGGCCCGTGCGCGGCGGCGACGAGGATTCCGATGCTCCACTTGCCCGCCACACGGTCGAGGACCTCGGTCAGCGGGCACGCCTCGTTGCTGACCTGGTCGGACACATCGGTGTGACTGCGTGACATGAATGTGCCTCCTTCCGCCACGCGCCATGGTTACAGAAGATGACTGCTGTAACAACTCGTGCACCAATGGAAGGAATCACCGTGCGGAGAACCGACTCATCGGCACAGACGGCACGTTGGCGGGCCCTGGCAGTGCTCTGCGCCGGCCAGTTGATGGTCATCCTCGACGGGACCATCGTGAACGTGGCGCTGCCGTCCATCCAGCAGGACCTCGGCTTCTCCTCATCGGGCCTGGCCTGGGTGGTCAACGCCTATCTGGTCCCCTTCGGCGGCCTGCTGCTGCTCTCCGGACGGCTCGGTGACCTCATCGGGCGCAAGCGGGTCTTCATGGCCGGTCTGAGCCTCTTCACGGCTGCCTCGCTGCTGTGCGGTGTGTCCCAGAGCCC
Source organism: Streptomyces sp. NPDC036813 (assembly GCF_055609245.1). Classification (NCBI taxonomy): domain Bacteria; kingdom Bacillati; phylum Actinomycetota; class Actinomycetes; order Kitasatosporales; family Streptomycetaceae; genus Streptomyces; species Streptomyces sp. NPDC036813. The sequence goes on from NZ_JBVJPV010000002.1 coordinate 249,070, forward strand.
GCAGACGCTGCTCGCCTCCCGGTTCGTCCAGGGCATCGGCGGCGCGGTGACCTCCGCCGTCACCCTCGGCATGGTCGTGACCCTGTTCCCGCAGCCGAAGGAACGGGCCAGGGCCATCGGCATCTACAGCTTCGTCCAGTCCGCCGGCGGCTCGCTGGGCCTCCTCGCCGGCGGCGCCCTGACGCAGGCCATCAGCTGGCACTGGATCTTCTTCGTCAACGTCCCGATCGGCATCGCAGCCGCGCTGACGGCCGGGCGCGTGCTCACCGGCGAGCAGGGTGTCGGCCTCGGCAAGGGGACCGATGCCCTGGGCGCCCTTCTGATCACCTCAGCGCTGATGCTCGGTGTGTACACGATCGTCGGGACCACCGGCCACGGCTGGACTTCCGCACACACGCTGGGCTTCGGCGCCACGGCACTCGCGCTGCTCATCGCGTTCGTCGCCCGTCAGGCGAAGGCGTCCCACCCGTTGCTGCCCCTGCGCGTCTTCCGCTCGCGCAACGTCTCAGGAGCGATGGCCATCCAGGCCCTCATGGTGGCCGGGATGTTCAGCTTCCAATTCCTGTGCGTCCTCTACCTGCAGAAGGTGCTCGGCTTCGACGAGATACACACCGGCCTCGGCATCTTCCCGGTCTCCGTCGCGATCGGCGCGCTGTCCCTCGGCCTCTCGCCCAGACTGATCGCGCGCTTCGGCCCGCGTGCCGCGCTCCTTCCCGGACTCTCGCTGATCGCGGCAGGTCTCGCCGCACTCGGCCGTGTACCGGCGGACGGCAGCTACCTCGGGGACGTCCTGCCCGCGCTGTCGGCCCTCGGCATCGGCTTCGGCCTCGCGATGCCGTCACTGGCCACGCTCGCGATGTCGGCGGCCACACCCGAGGACTCGGGGATCGCCTCGGGCATGTTCAACACCATGCAGCAGATCGGCAGCGCCTTCGGCCTCGCGGTCCTCAGCACGCTCGCCACCTCGCACACGCAAGCCCTGCTGGGCGACGGGGCAGGCATCACCTCGGCCCTCACGGGTGGCTACCGGCTTGCCTTCCGTCTCGGCGCCGGCCTCGTCCTGGTCGCTCTCGTCCTCGGCGTCACGCTGCTGCGCTCGCCCACCGCGGCGCGGCGTCCGGCGGCCGAGAGGAAGCCGGTCGCCGAGCACGCCACCCGTTGACCCGGGCAGCGACACCGGGTCGATCGAGGTGCTGGTGCCCGGCACCGCGGAAGCACCGTGCGCCCCCGCATCCCCCCAGCTCAGGCCCCAGATAAGCGGCGCCTATCACGTGATCGAGAACCCCTCTTTGACACCGCGGCGGCGACGGGACGAAGCTGCCGTGCGGTCATCGCGCAGCCGGCAGAAAGAGGCGGACGACACCATGAGCGGTATCGAGGACCCGAGCGACGATCTGTCGGTCACCCCGCCGAAGCGCTGGGCGACGGGCATGCCCGCGGTGACCCACGCGCTGGAGTACTCACTGGAGCAGACCTCCGTGCGGCGCACCGCGCTGACCCTGCTGAACATCAACCAGGCCAAGGGGTTCGACTGCCCGGGGTGCGCCTGGCCGGAGCCCGCGCCGGGCAAGCGCCACCGCAACGAGTACTGCGAGAACGGCGCCAAGCACATCGCCGACGAGGCCACCACACGCCGGGTCACCGCGGACTTCTTCCGCCGCCACTCGATCGCCGAGCTGGACGCGAAGTCCGACTACTGGCTCAACCAGCAGGGCCGGCTGACCGAACCCATGGTCAAGCGGCCCGGCGCGCAACACTACGAGCCGATCAGCTGGGACGAGGCGCTCGACCTGCTCGCGCGGGAACTGCGGGGACTGGACTCACCCGACGAGGCCCTCTTCTACACCTCGGGGCGGCTGAACAACGAAGCCGCCTTCCTGCTGCAGCTGTTCGCCCGCGCCCTGGGCACCAACAACCTGCCCGACTGCTCCAACATGTGCCACGAGTCCAGCGGCTCGGCCCTGCAGGAAACCCTCGGCATCGGCAAGGGCAGCGTCTCGCTGGACGACATCCACCAGGCCGACCTGGTCTTCGTCGTGGGTCAGAACCCGGGGACCAACCACCCGCGGATGCTCACCGCGCTGGAGGAGACCAAGCGGCGCGGCGGCCGGGTGGTCGCGGTCAACCCGCTGCCCGAGGCCGGGCTGATCCGCTTCAAGCACCCGCAGAAGGCGCGCGGAATCATCGGCCGGGGCACCGCGATCGCCGACCGGTTCCTGCAGATCCGTCCCGGCGGCGACCTCGCCCTCTTCCAGGCGCTGGGCCGGCTGCTCCTGGAGGCGGAGGACGCGGCCCCGGGCTCCGTGCTCGACCACACCTTCATCGACAGCCACACCACCGGCTTCGCCGACTTCGCGGAACACGCGCGCAAGACCGCCTGGGACGACGTCCTCGCCGCGACCGGTCTCACCCGCGAGGAGATCGAGGACGTCCACGACCTCGTGATGCGGAGCAAGAAGATCATCGTGTGCTGGGCGATGGGGCTGACCCAGCACAAGCACGGTGTCCCCACCATCCGCGAAGTCGTCAACTTCCTTCTGCTGCGGGGCAACATAGGCCGGCCCGGCGCAGGCGTGTGCCCGGTGCGCGGGCACAGCAACGTCCAGGGCGACCGCACGATGGGCATCTGGGAGCGGATGCCGCAGTCCTTCCTCGACGCCCTGGGCCGCGAGTTCGGCTTCACCCCGCCGAGCCGGCACGGCCTGGACTCGGTGGACGCGATCCGGGCCATGCGCGACGGCCGGGCGAAGCTCTTCCTCGGCGTGGCCGGCAACTTCGTACGGGCCACGCCCGACAGCCGGGTCACCGAGGAGGCGATGCGCAACTGCCGCCTCACGGCGCACATCTCCACCAAGCTCAACCGGTCGCACACGGTGTGCGGTGAGACGGCGCTCATCCTGCCCACCCTCGGTCGCAGCGACCGCGACGTCCAGGCGACCGGCGAGCAGTTCGTCACCGTCGAAGACTCCATGAGCGAGGTGCACGCCTCCCGCGGGCGCCTGGCGCCGGCCTCGGAGCACCTGCTCAGTGAGGTCGCGATCATCAGCCGGCTGGCCCGCCGCACCCTCGGCGACAGCCCGGACATCCCGTGGGAGGAGTTCGAGGCGGACTACGGCACCGTCCGCGACCGCATCGCCCGCGTCGTGCCCGGCTTCGAGGACTTCAACGCCCGCGTGGGCAGGCCCGGCGGGTTCCGCCTGCCCAACCCCGTCAACCAGGGCGTGTTCCGCACCCCGAGCGGCAAGGCCGTCTTCACCTGCAACGAGTTCACGATGCCGCACGTGCCGCAGGGGCACCTGCTGCTGCAGACGCTGCGTTCCCACGACCAGTGGAACACCATCCCCTACGCGATGAACGACCGCTACCGCGGCATCCACAACGCCCGCCGCGTCGTCCTCGTCAACCCCGACGACCTGACCGCTCTCGGACTCGCCGACCGCGACCTGGTGGACCTGGTGACCGTCTGGCACGACGGGGTGGCACGCCGGGCGGAGGGCTTCCGCGTCGTCGCCTACCCCACCCCCCGCGGCTCCGCGGCCTCCTACTATCCCGAGACCAACGTCCTCGTCCCGCTGGACAGCGTCGCCGACATCAGCAACACGCCCACCTCCAAGGCCGTCCTGGTCCGCCTCGAACCCGCCGTTGCGCATCCCCGCACCGCGGACGGAACGGAGCCCGCATGGGACGCGTGACCGCTCGGCGCAAGGTGCTGCGCATCCGTGACGGTGTCGCCTCGCAGCGCCCGGACACCCTCGCCGCCGAGGAGCCGATGGAGATCCGGGTGGGCGGGCGCCCCCTCGCCGTCACCATGCGCACCCCCGGCGACGACTTCGACCTAGCCGCCGGATTCCTGGTGAGTGAAGGTGTGCTGCACGCCGCCGCGGACGTCGCCGCGATCCGCTACTGCGCCGGTGCCACCGCGGACGGCGGCAACACCTACAACGTGGTGGACGTGTCCCTGGCGCCGGGTGTGCCCGCCCCCGACGCGTCACTGGAGCGCAACTTCTACACCACGTCGTCCTGCGGACTCTGCGGCAAGGCCGGGCTGGACGCGGTCCGCACGTCGGCCGCCTGGACCGTGTCCGGTGACCCGCTGCACATCGGCCCCGACCTCCTGGTGCAGTTGCCCGGCAGGCTGCGGGCGGCGCAGAAGGTGTTCGACAGCACCGGCGGCCTGCACGCCGCGGGCCTGTTCACCGCCGACGGCGAACTGCTGTGCCTGCGTGAGGACGTGGGCCGGCACAACGCCGTGGACAAGGTCGTCGGACACGCACTGCGCGCCGGACTGCTGCCCCTGCGCGGACACGTGCTGATGGTCAGCGGCCGGGCCTCGTTCGAACTGGTGCAGAAGGCGGTGATGGCCGGCATCCCGATGCTCGCGGCCGTCTCCGCACCCTCCTCGCTCGCCGTGGACCTGGCCGAGGAGAGCGGACTGACCCTGGTCGGCTTCCTGCGCGGCGAGTCCATGAACGTCTACGCGGGAGCCGAGCGCTTGGCGCAGCTGTGCTCATGACCGGCCGGGATCGCCGGGCAGGCGTTCCAGGGCGGCGGCGACATCGGTACGCCGGGCGATGTCGAGGAGGGCCCGCGCCATCACCGACCCCGGCTCCCGGGCCATGACGACCAGCCCGACCGGCACCGTCCGGGCCGGCTCGACCAGCGGCACCGCCCGCATCCCGTAGGGCACGCCGAAGACGTGCAGCCAGGCATGTGCCACGATGCTCGCCCACCGGCCCGTCCTGACGTGGGCGAACAACGCCGCCACCGAGTCGGTCTCGACCCGGGGCGAGGGCTGGGTCCCGGCCTCGGCGAACTGCTCGTCGAGCACCCGGCGGCCCTGCATCGACGGGTTCAGCAGACACAGCGGCAGCCGGGACGCCTCCGCCCAGGTCGCGGTCGTGCGATGGGCCAGGGCGTCGGCCGCCGTGAGCAGCAGGACGTAGCGCTCCTCGTACAGCGGGACGGAGTGGAACTGCTCCGGCAGTGCGTCGCGCACATAGGTGAGACCGGCGTCGATCTCGTAGTTCTGCAGTTGCCGCAGGATGTCCACCGACTGCAGGTCCGCGATCACCTCCACAGTGGTCAGCGGATGCGCCGCGCAGAACGGGTCCGTCAGCAGCGAGGCGGCCCCCGACGCGGTCGGCACGGAGCCGATCCGCATCCGCCCGCTGAGCCCGCTGCGCAGGGCGCCTGCCTCGTCCTTGAGGGCGTCGCGGTCGGCAAGGATGCGCTGCGCCCATACGACGATGCGCTCACCCTCCGGGGTGAGGCCCTCGAACTTGCGTCCGCGCCGCACCAGCGGCACGTCGAGTTCCTCCTCCAGCTTGCGGATGGCCTCCGACAGGGCGGGCTGGGAGACGTAGCAGGCCTGGGCGGCACGGGCGAAATGACGTTCCCGGGAGAGGGCCACCAGGTACTCGAGTTGACGAAACAGCACGTCCTCGGTCTACCCGACGCCTCCCCGGAACGCCAATCAGCCCCCCGGCACCGTATCCGTGCTCGCCCCCGCGCTGCCCACACCGACGGCACGGGCCGGGGTCGGCGCGAGCGGTGGAGGGGTGAAAGGGCCCGGAGTATGGTGATTACGGGTACGCCAGTGACCTGTGTGTTCTCCGTTCATGCCGTGGGAGGTCACCATGTCGTCCAAGCGACGCCGGAAGAAGAGGTCCCGCCGCGGTCACGCCGCCAACCACGGGAAGCGCCCGCAGTGCTGACGGTGAGTCAGCTCTCCTGCTGAGTCTCCTGCTCGGCTGCCTTCGTGTCCGCCCCGGTCGTCTCCGGTGCGGCCTCGGAGGCGGTGTAGAACACCGACGAGCCCTGCTTGGAACGCTGGGCATGGTTGCGCGCGACGAGGCTTTCGAGTGTGGTGCGCACGACCGTCGTCTTGATGCTGCGCTCCGGATGCGCCTTGCCGAGCGCCTCGGCGATCTCCGCCGCCGAGCGCGGTTCGTTCTGCTCCGTGAGGTGCTGACGGACGAGGTCGACCAGCTTCGGCGCACCGCCGGCCGCGGGTGTCTTGGCGGCCGGCTTCCTGGCCGCCTGCTTCTTCGCCGTGCTGCGCGTCGCCGCCGGCGCCTCGGCCGTCTTGGCCGCCCTGGCCGTCTTCGCCGTCCTGGTCGCCTTGGTGGTCTTCGCGGTGGTCGCCCGCGCCCGCTTGCCCGCGGCGGGCTTGCGGCTCCCCGCCTTGCGCGGGGCGGGCACGACGGCCGCCTCGGCCGTCTTCTCGGGCGTCACCGGCTCCGTCGCCGCGCGCGCCTCGTCGGCGGCCGAAGCACCCTGGAGCGCCTGGTGCATGTTCTGCAGCACCGCGAAGTCGTGCTGGAGCGCGGCGAGCTGTTCCTGCAGCGCGGTGATCTCCCCGCTGATGCGCTCACGTTCCTTGGTGTTGTGCTCCAGGTCGCTCGTCACCTGGGTGAGGTACTGGGAGGTGAGTTCGGTGGCGGACACACTGCTGTCGGACATGGTGTCGGTTCTCCCTAGGTTTCCTGCGGTGTCACAGCAGGTCTCCCGCCGTGTCACAGCGCGATCAGTTGGGACACAGCATGGGGGGACGGCTCCCCACCCTGCAAGGCCCTCGCCCGAGTCATGATTGTCGTGGTAACGGCTGCCCACATGTCAGGGGGCAACTCATCATGACGACGACACCCACTCTGCGATGACATCGGCGGTCGTCGTCGGCAGTGGCCCAGTACCTGGCGGACCCCTCCCGCTCGGTCGATGACATCCACCCGGTCCGGCCTACGCGCATGTGCCGCACGGCGACCAGGACGCCACGCAGGCGATCCTCGCCCAGCTGGAGCGTGGAGCGCTACCGCCTGCTGTTCGGCGGCCGCGACGACCCCTGCGCCACGGGCCTTGCGGGAGTGTTCCTGTGCTCCGCGACAACCCCGCCGGGGCCGGGCGCCCACGGCATGTGCGGGGCCGGGGTGGCGCAGTCGGCGCTGCGCCACCCCGGCATGCGGCCGTACTGGTGCCGCCCGCGGAGTTCCTTACAGATACGGCCGGGTGATCAGCTCGATCGCATGACCGGCGGGGTCCTTGAAGTAGACGCCCCGGCCGCCGTGTTCGTGGTTGATCTCGTTCGGGCGCTGCATCCGGGGATCGGCCCAGTGCTCGACACCGCGCTCGCGCAGCCGCCGGTACGCCCGGTCGAACAGCGCGTCGTCGATCAGGAAGGCGTAGTGCTGCATCTGGATCTCCACCGGCGGCTCGGCGAACTGCAGCAGGACGCCGTCGGGGAGCTGGATGTTGGTGAACGGGCCCCAGGACGGCGCGGGCGGCACCTCAAGCAGCTCGCGGAAGAAGCGAGCGGATTCCTCACGGTCCTTGGCGGCGATGATGGTGTGGTTGAAGCTGACAGACATGTCTCGGCAGACCTCGTGGTTCGAACGGAACGGATGGGTGCTCGTGGTTCACGAGCACCGGGAGGTCCGCGTGCCGAGGTGTGGGGGTGCCTGTCGGGCACCCGCGGTGGGATCAGCTCTCCACCGGATCGCCGATCCGTGCATGGCGTAGAGCCGGTCCGGTGTTCACGTCCCGGACCCTACGCGATCATGACGCACCCCCACAACTCGGTTTCTCAGACGGCCGGTTCGGCAGCGGGCTCGGTGCCCGCCCGCGGTGCACCGCCCGGCAGTGTGAGCACCGCGAGCACGGCGAGGACAGCCACAGCGGCGAAGAAGTAGAAACCCCACGGATGCCCGATCCCGGCGGCCACCAGCGCCCCGCTGACCGAGGGACCGACGATCGAGCCGATCCTGCCGATGCCGGAGGCCGAGCCGAGCGCGGTGCCGCGCACGGACGCCGGGTAGAAGGCCGTCACATAGGCGTACACCAGCACCTGCGCGGAGAAGACGAACACACCGGTGAGGAACACGACCGTGTCCAGCAGCAGGTCGCCGTCCGTCCTGACGCTCAGCAGCGCCAGCATGACCGCCGCCGTGGCGAACCAGCCCAGCGTGGTGCCCTTGATGCCCCGCCGGTCCGCGACGAAGCCGGCCAGGACGAGACCGACGACTCCGCCGATGTTGAGGACCAGCAGCTGCGTCACGGCCGTCGGCACCGGATAGCCGGCGTCGTTCATCAGCTTCGGCAGCCATGTGTTGAGGCCGTACACCAGCAGCAGCCCCATGAAAGAGGCGAGCCAGACGCCCACGCCCGCCCGCAGGTACGCCGGCTTGAGCAGTTCGGTGAAGGGAACGCGCGCGGTTGCCTCCTCGGCTCTGCGGGCCCGCACGAACGCCTCCGACTCCGGCAGCCGGAACCACTGGACGGCGGCGACGGCGAGGCCCGCGGCACCGAGGACGTAGAAGAGCACCTCCCAGTCGTCGGTGACCTCCAGCGCGAGCAGTGAGGTGATCACGGCGCCGGTGTGGTAGCCGGTCATGGTCAGGGTGCTGGCCCGTGCCCGCCGCTCGGCCGGCATGTGCTCGGCCATCATGGTCAGGGACACCGGCATACAGGCGCCCAGACCCAGTCCCGCCGCGAGCCGCAGCACGGCGAACACGGTGACCGAACCGGCCAGCGGCACCAGGATCGTGAACAGCGAGAACAGCACCACCGAGCCGATGAGTACCGCCCTGCGGCCCAGCCGGTCGGCGAGCGGGCCGACGGACACCGCGCCGATCGCGACACCCACCAGGGACAGCGTGGCGATCGTCGTGGCGTCCCCGGCGGTCATCCCGAGGTGACGGGTCTTCAGAAGGGTGGGGATGATGGCGCCGAGCACCACGAGGTCATAGCCCTCGAGCAGGACGGTGATCCAGCACAGGACGACGGTCCAGGGGCCGCGGCCCGGCAGGGGGGAGGGGTGAGCGGATGTCATGGGGAGGCGTTCTCCTCGAAGGCGGCTGCGGGAGACGGGACGAGCGGGGACGGGTCAGTACGGGTAGTCGGCGATGTCGGGGCGGACGGTGAGCCACTGGGTCTCGGTGAACGCCTCGATGTTCGCGGCGGCACCGCCGAACCGGGACCCCGTGCCGGATGCCTTGACCCCGCCGAAGGGTGCGTTGGGCTCGTCGTCGACGGTCTGTTGGTTGATGTGGACCTTGCCGGAGTCGATGCGGTCGGCGAGCTGCATGGCCGTCCCGACGTCACCGAGGATGCCGACGGACAGCCCGTAGGGGCAGTCGTCGACGATGCGGGCGGCCTCCTCCACCGTGGAGAAGCCCAGGACGGGTGCGACGGGGCCGAAGATCTCCTCCTGCCAGGCCGGCATGTCCGTCGTGAGCGCGGTCAGCACGGTGGCGCGATATCCGGCCCCCACGATCTCGCCGCCCGCCGCGACCTTGGCACCGGCGGCCACGCTGTCCGTCACGATCGTGTGGATCCGCTCCAGCTGGCGGCGGTCGATGATCGGGCCGAGCGCGACCTCCTCGCGCGCCGGGTCCCCGACCTGCAGCGCCTCGGCCTTCGCCGCGAGCGCCGCCACGTAGTCCTCCAGCAGCGACTCGTGCACGATGTGCCGTCCCGTCGTCATGCAGATCTGCCCCTGGTGCAGATACGACCCGAAGGCGCCCGCGGACGCCGCCTTCGCCACGTCGGCACCCGGCAGCACGACCAGTGCGTTGTTCCCGCCGAGTTCCAGGTGTGCCCGCTTCAGCAGCCGCCCGGCCAGCTCGCCGATGGCCCGCCCGGCCCGTGTGGAGCCGGTGAACGACACCACCCGCACCTCGGGCGCCTCCACGACCGCCTGCCCCACCGAGGCGTCACCCGGCAGGACGTGCAGCAGCCCGTCGGGCAGGCCGGCCTCCTCGAAGACCCGCGCGATGACGACGCCGCCGCTGACCGCGGTCCGCGGATCCGGCTTGAGCAGCACCGCGTTGCCCAGGGCGAGCGCCGGCGCCACCGAGCGCAGCCCCAGGACGAGCGGGAAGTTGAACGGCGCGATCACGCTCACCACACCGGCGGGCCGACGGCGGGTCAGGGACCAGCGGGCCTCCTGAGAGGTGAGCACCTCACCCTGCGGATGCGTCGGCAGACCCGCGCACTCGAAGCACTCGCCGATCGCGAGTCCGGTCTCGAAGCCCGCCTTGGCCCGCACCGAGCCGGCCTCCCGCACCAGCCAGCCCTCGATCTCCGCGGTGTGCCGGGTGAACAGCTCACCCGCGCGCCGCAGCACGGCCGCCCGCTGTTGCGGAGAGGTCCGCGCCCACTCCCGCTGCGCCTCGGCCGCCCGGGCGGCGGCCCGGCGTACGTCGTCGGGGGTGGCGACCCCGATCGTGCCGAGCCGGTCACCGGTGGCGGGCTCGAGCACCGGCTGCTCGCAGGCGGAGCTGCGCCAGCCCCCGCTGAAGAACCTTCCGCTCCAGACGTCGCTGTCCAGGAGTGTCATCGGCGGTGCCTTCCTCGTCTTCTCGTCGCGGTCAGTTGGGGGTGGTGAGAGCGGTGTCCACCTGGATCAGCCGCGGTCCGTCGGGGCGTACGGCGAGCAGGGCCCGCAGTTCCTCGACGCCGGACGCGTGGGCGGCCGGGACGCCGTAGCCCTCGGCGATCCGGGTGAAGTCGATGCCGGGGATGTCCAGTCCGGGAGCGTCCGGCACCCCGAGGAGCCCGCTGAACCAGCGCAGTGCCCCGTAGGTGCCGTTGCGCAGCAGCACCACGGTCAGCGGCAGCCGCAGCCGGGCCGCCGTCCACAGGGCGGTGATGCCGTAGTTGGCCGAGCCGTCGCCGGTGACGGCGACGACGGGGCGGTCGGGCCGGGCGAGCGTGACGCCCACCGCGCCGGGCAGCCCGAAGCCGAGCCCGCCGGCCGCCGGGAAGTAGTACGAGCCGGGCCGGCGCAGGTCCATCTGGCGCCACCACGCCGCGTTCGTCGACGTCGACTCCACGACGTACGCCGTGTCCTCGGGCAGCGTCTCGCGCAGCGCGGCGAAGACCTCCTCGGGGTGAAGGCGCGCGTCCTCGGCCTTCCGCGGGGGCGGCACCGGCCGGTAGGGGGCGGCGGGCGCGGCGGGCGCGTCGAGGGAGGCCAGCAGGAGCTCGATCACCGCGCCGGGGTCGGTGACCAGTGCCTCGCCCATCGGCGCGCGTGCCGCGGCCGAGGCATCTCCGGTGATCTGCACCAGGCGGGTGCCCTCGGGCAGATAGCGGCCCGGCAGGTACTCGTGGTAGCGGAAGACGGGCGCGCCGAGGACCAGCACCAGGTCGTGGCCCTCGAAGGCCTCGCGGACCGGCTCGATACCGGCGGGCAGCACACCCCGGAACTGCGGGTGCCGGTTGGGGAAGGGCAGCCGGAACGGCGACGGCGCCGCCCACACCGGGCCGCCCAGGGCCTCGGCCAGCCGCACGGCTGCGTCGAAGTGACCGTCGGTGTCGACGTCACCGCCCAGCACGAGCGCCGGCCGTCGCGCGCGGGTCACCTGGTCCACGAGCCATCGCGCCTGCTGCGCGCCGGGCGCACCGGCCTGCCGCACCTGCCGGTCCAGGACGGCGAGGGCGTTGTCCCCGGCGTCCTCCGCCCAGTCGTCGTACGGAACGGACAGATAGGCCGGACGCCGCTGCAGCCGCGCCTCGAAGACGGCCTGTGCCAGCGCGCGCGGCACGTCCTGCGCGCACGAGGGCTCGGCGGCCCACCCGACGAGGGGCTTCATCAGCGCGGGCGCGTCCACGTTGGTGAGGTGCGCCTCCGGGCCCATGGCCGCGCGCACCTGCTGCCCGGCGACGACCACCAGCGGCGTGCGGGAGACCACGGCGTTCGTCAGGGCGCCCATCGCGTTTCCGGAGCCGGCGGCCGCGTGCAGATTGACCAGCACCGTGCGGCCCGTGGCCTGCGCGTATCCCTCGGCCATGCCGACGACCGCGCCCTCGTGCAGCCCCAGCACATAGCGGAAGCCGTCGGGCAGCTCCGCGAGGAAGGGCAGTTCGTTGGAGCCGGGGTTGCCGAAGATCGTAGTCAGGCCCTGGCGGCGGAGGAACTCGTGGGAGACACGGCGAACGGAGGGCACGGGGACGTTCCTTTCCGAAGTGACGCACGCCACGCTAGGGATCCCGCGACATGGACTCCAATAGATGTTTCCGCGCGTCGATATAGAAGCCGTCGATAGAGTGCCGCGCCATGAGGAACTTCGACCTCAACCTGGCCCGCGTCTTCGTCCTGCTGTACGAGACCGGCAGCGTCACGGCCACCGCGGAGACGCTGCACCTCACCCAGCCGACGGTGAGCTACAGCCTGGCCAAGCTGCGCCGCCACTTCGACGACGACTTGTTCCGGCGCACCGGCCGCGGACTCACGCCGACCGCGGGCGCCCGCCGGCTGTACGAGCCGCTGCAGCGTTCGCTCGCGGAGATAGACGGCGCGGTGCGACAGGCCGACGCCTTCGACCCCGAGACCATGCCGGGCCGCTTCACCCTCGCCCTGTCCGACCTCGGCGAGGCGACCCTGCTGCCCCGCCTGCTCGCGGCGGCCCGGGCGCGGGCCCCGCGCGTGTCGTTCACCGTGCGGGCGCTGGACGTCGAGGAGGCCGAGGACCAGTTGCGCCGCGGCGACCTGGACGCCTTCGTTGCCACCCCGGTGCTGACCTCGCACAGCACCGTGCGCATCCCGCTGTTCGGCGAGCGCTACGTCGCCATGGTCGCCGCCGACCATCCCCGTGTGCAGGGCGACGCCGTGAGCCTCGGACAACTCGCCGCCGAGCACCACGCGACCGTCTACGGGCCCAGCGGCCACGTCGTACCCCGCGAGGTGCTCGCCACGTACGGGCTGCTGGACCGGGTGGCCGTCGACGCCACCCGGTTCTCGATGCTGCCGTACCTGCTGGAGCAGACGGACCTGATCGCGATCGTCCCCGAGTTCGTGGGGGAGGTCTTCACGGCCTCGCGCCGGCTGCGTCTGGTGCGCCTGCCCTTCGAGACCGAGCCGATCGAGGTGGCGCTGTACGCCCGGCACGAGTCCTCGCGCAGCCCCGCACAGCGGTGGCTGGTGCGGTTCATGGCCGAGGTGCTCGGCGAACGCGTCAGCGCGGCCCAGCTGCCGCCGTCCACCGGCCGTTAGCCCGCGGCTCGCCGCACGGTGACGGTCACCTCGCGCCCCGGGACGGCCAGCACCCACGCCCGGCCGGGTGCTGTGCGCAGCACCGTCGCGTCTGCGGTGACGTGCCAGGCGCCCCGGGGCAGGGACAGCTCGGTCAGCCGCGAGCCGTGCCGTGCGGCGCGGTAGACCAGCCGGTACACACCCGCCGCGGGGTCGTACGACGCGGAGCGCACCGTGCCGGCCACGCTCGCCGCGTACGGCTCGGTGGTCAGCTCCTTGTTGACGCGGAACGCACCGGAGTCGTCGAGTGCGCAGTAGCCGCCGCCGTAGCACCACACATAACCCGCCCAGCCGGAGGTGTAGCGGGCCAGGGAGGCCAGCGCGTCGCCGTAGAAACGCCGCATGTTCGGCAGCGAGTTGTTCAGCGGTCCCCACTCGCCCACCACCACCGGCACCTTGTACTGCTTCGGGTACGCGACGACGGCCCGCTCGTACGCCTCGATCCATCCGGCGCTCGGGTCGTAGTCGGCGCCGGCCTCCATGGCGGTGTTGTAGAAGTGCGGGGCGTACACCACCTTCGGGTCGTCGATCCGCCCGAGACCGGTCGGCACACCCTCGCCGACGATCGGCGTGGGCTCGACGAAGACCCAGCCGTCCCGGTCGGCGGAACGCACCGCGTCGGCAAGGCGGTTGTACATCGGGGTGAGCTGCTCGCGCTCGATGCGGCCGGCCGCCGCCGGCAGGTCCTCGCCCTCCTTCAGCTCGCCCATCGGCTCGTTGATCAGGTCGTAGCCGATCACCGCCGGGTGGTGGGCGAAGCGGTGGGCGAGTACCCGCCACGCGTCGGCCTGGGCGCGGCGCAGGTCTGGGTCGTCGTAGAGGTGGGTGAAGGCGCGCTGGACGGCGGGCTCGAAGTACTCGGCGAACCAGTCGCCGGGATGCGGGGTGAACGGCAGGCCGTCGGTCCTGGTCGCCCACTCGGGGATGCCCCGATGGCCGAACGCGGGCCCGAACACGTCCTGGTGGGCGTCGATCACCACCTTGATGTCATAGCGCCCGGCCCAGTCCAGGATGCGCCGGATCTTCTTCAGGTACGCCTCGCTGTACCGGCCCGGCCGTGGCTCCAGATCGTCCCAGAAGACCAGCAGCCGGGCGAAGCCGAACCCGTGGGCGCGCAGGTCACGGAAGTGCCGCTCGGTGATGGCGGACAGCGCCTTCTCGCCCCGGTTCGTCTTGTCCTCGACGTTCCAGCCGCGCAGTGTGAGCACCCGCCCCTGCCGGTCGGTCAGGTGCGGGACGCCCGGCTCCCCCTGCCGGGCCGGGGTGGGGGCCTTGGCGTGTGCCGGGAGGGTGGCGGGGGTGAGCAGTGCGGCCGCAACCACGCTCGCCGTCAGGGTCGTTCGCAGCACGGGCACCTCCGGGGTCGGTGACGCACGAAGCCGCGAAGCGGAACTTGAGACTCCCTCAACTTTACTCGGCAGAGGTATTCCCAAACGCGGCTACCGGCCAGTAAATACCGTGGGTAACCCCACGTCCAGGAGGTGTCATGAGACGCTCCGGGTACCGCATCCGGTGGACCGTCACCACCCTCGCCGCCCTGCTCGGCCTGGCGACGGCCACCCTCCCCGCCACCGCGACCGCCGCCGAAGGCGCCCCGCGGCAGGCGTCCGCCGCCCCGCTGTCCGCCACCCCGCTCCCGCCCGACCTGGAGGCCGTCCGCGCCGCCGAGGCCACCAAGCTCTACGGCGACCCGGCGCAGCGGCCCCTCGCCGACCGCAAGACCGCCCTGATCTCCCTCGGCGACAGCGAGATCTCCGGCGAGGGAGTCGGCACCTACGAGACGCCCACCAACGGCCCCGACAACTGGTGCCACCGCTCACCCGACGCCGCCATCCACCGCACCGGAATCCCCGCCGATCTCACGTACAACGTCGCCTGCTCGGGCGCCTACACCGGCAACATCAGGATCGGCGGCGGCAAGCAGTACGCCGACGAGCTCGTCCAGAGCGACAACCTCGCCGTCAAGGCGCGCAACACCCGCATCAAGATGGTCCTGCTGGTCGTGGGCGCCAACGACGACCTGCAGTTCGGCCCCGTCATGACCGACTGCGTCGAGCGCTACCTGCTCTCCCAGGGCCCCTGCGAGCCGAAGTACGCGCCGGGCTGGCAGGCCCGCGTCGACGCCCTGGTACCCAAGGTCGAGCAGACCGTACGCGACCTGAAGTCCGTGATGCGCGACGCCGGTTACGCCGACGGCGACTACAAACTCGTCCTGATGAGCTACCCCAGCCCCATCGGCCCCGACTTCCGCGACAACCCCGACTTCAGCACCAAGCTCGCCTGCGGCGGCCTCGGTTACGACTCCGACACCGTCTGGGGCCGCAACACCGCCGTCCCCGCGTTCGAGCGCGGCATCCGCAAGGCCGCGGCCGAGACCGGCGCCCTCTACCTGGACAACTCCCGTCTCTTCCACGGCCACGAGGTGTGCACGGAGAACACCTGGGCCCGCGGCCTGTTCATCGACGTGTCCAAGCCCGGCCTGCCCGACGAGAACTCCGTGCGCCAGTCCTTCCACCCCAATGCCCGCGGCCACGCCGCCTTCGCCGCCTGCCTCACCCGCTTCTACGCTGCCGGCCTGCGCGAGGCGTCCTGCGCGGACGTCAACTCCTCCGGCACACCGACGCTCTTCCCCTTCGCCTGGGACGACGTCTACGCCCCGCTGCGCAACGAGGCCACCGGCACCTGTATGGACGTCACGGCCTCCCGGAGCGCGAACGACACCGGCGTGCTCGGCTGGGACTGCACCGGCAACCGCAACCAGCACTGGTGGTACGACGCCGCCCGGCAGACCTACCACACCGAACTCACCCAGGACCGCTGTCTGGACGTCCCCGGCGCCCAGTACCGCGCGGGCGCCGCGCTGATCGTGTGGAACTGCTCCGGCGCGGCGAACCAGAAGTTCGTCCGCGAAGGCGCCACGATCCGCCCGGCCGCCGCGACCGGACTGTGCCTGGCCCAGTCGGCACCGCGCGAGCCGCTGCGCCTGCAGAACTGCGACGGCTCGGCGAGCCAGCGGTTCACGTCGTAGGCCCCGACGGGGGATCCCGGCCGGCCTGGGCAACGCCCCGGCCGGCCACCAACGGCCTGCGCAGGGTGCGGTGTGACCACGAGGCGCACCGCACTCGGCGACGCACCGACGCCCGTCCCCGGGACTCCGCGCGAGCGCCCTCCGCGTGCGCGCCCGGACTCGGGGCATCCGCAAGGCGAAAGAGTGTTTGTTTTTCTCGCGGAAGCGGAAGGGAAGGGCATCGTGCTGGCTGTCGTCTCGGCGGTTCTGTTCTTCATCGCTTTTTTGATCAACGCGGCTGACATCTCCACCAACGACACGTTCACCTCGACCAACATCATGCTGCTCGGCCTCACGGCGCTGGCCCTGCACCTCGCGGGTGTGGGCGGCGGCTGGTCGGTGCGCGGCCGCAGGCGCTGACGTGCCTCGTGCGGCCCGTGTAGCAGCTGGAGCGCCACAACTCCCCGCTCATCACTCCAACGAGTGAATTACAGGATGAATGTCCGGACGTCTCCCGCTTCGTCGGGTGTGCTGAGCCGCGCAGGGTCCGAACCGGACGCGGCCGGCCGACGAGGCAGGGGGAGTGGGGCGTATGCGTCTCATCGTGTGGTGTGCCTGGGTGCTGACGGCCGTTCTGGGCGGCTATCTCGCCACGGTGTGGATCCGCCACGGCGGTCTGCGCCAGCGCACGCCCGGCGTGACCCGGCTGCCGCTGTGGCTGGTGCTCGGACACGTCGCGCTCGCGGTGGCCGGACTCGCCGCCTGGACCGCCTATCTGCTGGGCGGAGTACGCGGTTCGGCGTGGGCGGCCTGCGCGGTCGTCCTCATCGTCGCGGCCTTCGGGTTCATGATGCTGTTGCGCTGGCTGCCCAGCTCCGGCCGGCACTCGAACGCCGGCGGTGCCACCGCCGAGCGGCACTTCCCGCTGACCGCCGTCGTCGCCCACGGCACGAGCGCGGGCGCCACCGTGCTCCTCGTGGTCCTCGTCGTGCTGCGCATGGCCTAGGAGACCGGACGCCCCGCGCGTCCCGGCTCACGCGCCGGGCGCGCGCCGTGAGGGGGCGCCCGCGCGGGTGCGGGAGCGGGTGAACCAGCCGTGGACGGCGTCCCACGCGTGTGCCCGGGCGGCCTCCCAGTCCGGCTCCCAGCCTGGCCGCACCCCGCGCGCCCCCCAACCGTCGGGCCGGCGGCGCGGCACGTCGAGCCCGGCCGCGTGGGCGGCGAGCGCCGCGTCACACACCTCGCGGGCGATCCGCACGGCTTCCCGGCCGCTGTCGGCCTGGCCGGTGAAGACATAGCTGCCCCGCCGCTCGGGCTGGGCCGGGTGCGTGATCGGGACGTCGACCTGGAAGAACGGCTTGGCCACCACGTCCACCTTCCTGTGTCGGTCGGTCGGTGTGACGAACGTATGGGCGATCCGCCGTGCCTGCCATCCGGGGAGGGGGCCCTACGTATACGCAATTAACCCGCTGTGTGCGCCACGGCTCCGGTCGATCCCGACCGGAGTCTTTTGTTCCGCCCCGCCTCGGACGCACAATCGTCGTTCGAACGCTGGCAGATCCGGGGGCCGACGGCTGGAGCAATGTGGTGGCGCTTGGTGACGCTCCGTGGATACACAGGCTGCGGCGGACGCTGGACGGCGAAGCCGGCCGGCCGGTGCTCGTGCTCGTGGAGGGCCCCGCCGGCTTGGGCAAGAGCCGTCTCGTCCGCTGCCTGACCACGGCCCCCTGGGCTGCCCGCACGCCCCGAGAGGTGTGGGCCTGCGGAACGGGCGAGCCGCCCCCGCCCCCCGCCGGGGACGGGCCGCTGCTGCTCGTCGCCGAGGACCTGCACCGGGCGCGGGACCGGGACACGGCATGGCTGCGCGAGGTGCTGGAGGGAGCGCGCCCGGGACTGGCGGCCGTGGTCACCTACCGGCCGGAGGAACTGCCCGAGCCGGGACTGCCGCTGGGCACGCCACCGCCGCACTACCCGCCCCACCTGTCCGTGCGCAGGCACCGCCTGCGGCCGTGGACCGCCGACGACGTGCGCCGGTTCGCCACCGAGGCCCTGGGCAGGCGCTGCACACCGGAGGCGGTCGCGCGGCTGCATGAGCGTTCCGCGGGCGTGCCGCAGGTCGTGGCCGACCTGGTGGAGGCGCTGCGGGACTGCCCCGACGCGCAGTGGTACACCCCGGCCGACGTGGACGCGGCCGGGGTCCCGGTCCGGCTGGCCGATCTCGTGCTGGGCCGTGCCGCCGCGCTCGCGGAGCACCACCGGCCCGTCGTGTGGGCCGCGGCCGTCCTCGAGCGTCCCGCCACCGACACCGAGCTGATCGCCGTGGCGGCCCTCGGAGCGGGGGAGGGCCGTACGGCCCTGGGCGCCGCGCTGGCGTCCGGGTTGCTCGTGGAGGCCGCCGACGGCCGCTACCGGCTGATCTGCCCGCTCGCCGCCCAGGCCCTGCACCAGGTGCTGCCCGGCCCCCTCCGCGCGCACCTGCACGGACGGGCCGCGGACGCGCTGGGCGCCCGGCAGCCGGCGTCCTGGCCGGAACTGGCCCGCCACCGCCGCGCCGCCGGCCGCGTGCGCAGCTGGCTGCGGGCGGTCGAACGGGCCGCGGACGAGGCCCACGCCCTCGGGGAGAGCGCCCGCTACCAGGAGGCCATCGGGCTGCTGGAGCAGGCGATGGCCTCCCCGCTCGTCTCCCCGCAGGCCCGGGCCCGTCTGGCGCCCGTGCTGGCCCGCAGTGCCGTCGACGGGCTGCGCTCCGACCAGACCGTCGAGGCCCTGCAACGGGTGGTGCGGGACGACACCCTGCCGGCCGCGGTGCGCGGCGAGATCCGCCTGGACCTCGGGCTGCTCATGGTCAACCAGGTCGGCGGCGAGGACGGCCGCGCCGTGCTGGAACAGGCCGCGGCGGAACTGCGCGAGGAACGGCCGGCCCTCGCCGCGCGGGCCATGTGCGCCCTCGCCTCACCACGCTGGCCCGGCACCGGCGCCGACGTGCACGAGAAATGGCTGCGGGCCGCAGGCCAGGCCGCCGCCGACAGCGGCGACGAGGCCGCCCGTGCGGCCGTCGCCACGGCCCGGGTCACCCTCGCCACCATGCGGGGCGACCCACGCGGCTGGGCCCTGCTGGAGGACCTGCCCACCACGAGCACGGACGCCCAGGCGCGCCGGCACGCCGCGCGCGGGCTGTGCAACGCCGCCGACGCGGCCGTGTGGCTCGGCCAGTACGAACGGGCCGAGAAACTCCTCGCCGAAGGCGTCGAACTCTCCGTGACCAGCGGCTCGCCGTTCACCGAGCACACGGCGCTCGGGGCCCGCCTGACGCTCGACTGGATGCGGGGACGCTGGCAGGGGCTCGCGGAGCGGTGCGAGACGTTCGTGGCCGCCACCTTCGACATGCCGCTCATCTCCAGCGACGGGCGGCTGGTCCTCGGCCTGCTGGCGCTGGCCCAGGGCGAGTGGGGCCGGGCGGTGTCCTGGCTGTCGGGCGAGCGCGGCACGGCGCCGGAGTACGTCTCGCCGAGCCAGGCCGCCACCATGTCCGGGGCGCTGATCCGCCGCGAACTGGCTCGTGACGAGGTGGCGAACGCGGCCGCCGAGGCCCGCACGGCCTGGGAGAAGGTCGCCCGCAAGGGCATCTGGGCCTGGGCCGCCGAACTGGCCCCCTGGGCGGTCGAGGCGACGGCCCGCGCGGGCCGCCTGCCGGAGGCCCGGTCGATGGTCGACGCCTTCGCCGCGGGACTCGACGGCGTCGACGCGCCCGGCGCCCGCGCCGCCCTGACCTGGACCCGGGCCGCGCTCGCCGAGACCACCGGCGAGGCGTCCGAGGCGACAGCGCTGTACCGCGAGGCGTGTGCGGCCTACGCCGCGCTCGGCCGCCCGTACGCGCGGGCGCTGACCGCCGAAGGCGCCGGACGCTGCGCGCTGACCGCCCGTGACGGCGGCGGCCCCGACTCCACCGCGGCCGAACTCGCCTCCTGCGTCGAGCAGTTCACGCGCCTCGGGGCCACCTGGGACGCCGCCCGCACCCGCGCGCTGCTGCGCGTCCACGGCCCCGCGCCCGAACGGCGCCCGAACGGCCGTCCCGCCTACGGCGACCAGCTCTCCCCGAGGGAGCGCGAAGTGGCCCAGCTCGCCGGCTCCGGACTGACCAACCGGGAGATCGCCGCCACCCTGCACCTGTCGCCGCGCACGGTGGAACAGCACGTGGCCCGAGCCATGCGCAAACTGAACCTGGTCTCGCGGCAGCAACTGGCCGAACCGGGCGACGGCATCTGAAGGCGCGCCACACGGACCGCGACCGCCCGGCCCGCGACGGGGTCAGTCAACCGGCCAGGTGTGCACGGGCGCATTGAGATGCATGTAGTCGATGTACTGCTGTGTCATGCGCCGCAGGGTCTCGTGGCGGCCCATGTGGGCCAGGGAGTCGAGGTGGTGGAACATCTGCGTCTGCCACACCGCACCGTTGCGCCCGGACACACACCGCTGCTCGATGATGCCGAGCAGCGGCTCCCGCCACGCGTCGTCCATGCCGGAGCGCTCCAGACCGCGGTGCGCCATCGGCAGCAGCCGCCGCAGCACCAGTTCCGCCACGGGCACCTCGCCCATGCCCGGCCAGTACAGGCGCGCCTCGATGCCGTCCCGGGCGGCGGTGTGCAGGTTGTCCTCGGCGGCGGAGAAGGACATGCGCGACCACACCGGGCGTTCCTCCTCGACGAGGGCGCGGGTCAGGCCGTAGTAGAAGGCGCCGTTGGCCAGGGTGTCGGCGACGGTCGGGCCGGCCGGCAGCACCCGGTTCTCCACCCGCAGATGCGGCTTGTCGTGGGCGATGGCGTAGACGGGCCGGTTCCAGCGGTAGATCGTGCCGTTGTGCAGGGTGAGCTCGGCCAGGTGGGGGATGTCTCCGCGTTCGAGCGTCTCGGCCGGGTCCTGCTCGTCGCACAGGGGCAGCAGCGCGGGGAAGTAGCGCAGGTTCTCCTCGAACAGGTCGAAGACGCTGGTGATCCAGCGTTCCCCGAACCACACACGGGGCCGCACCCCCTGCACCTTGATCTCCTGCGGTCGGGTGTCCGTCGCCTGCTCGAAGAGCGGGATGCGCGTCTCGTGCCACAGTTCCCGGGCGAACAGGAACGGCGCGTTCGCCGCCAGCGCGACCTGGACGCCGGCGATGGCCTGCGCGGCGTTCCAGTAGTCGGGGAACTCCTGCGGCGAGACCTGGAGGTGGAACTGTGTACTGGTGCAGGCGGCCTCGGGCGTGATCGTGTCCGCGTAGGTGCGCAGCCGGTCGACGCCGCCGATCTCGATGTGCAGGTCCTCGCCGCGGGCGGCGAAGATCTGGTCGTTGAGCAGGCGGTAGCGCGGATTCTCCGACAGCGCGGCAACGCCGACGTCCTGCTGCCGCAGCGTGGGCAGAATGCCGATCATGATCAGGTGGGCGCCGACCGACCCGGCACGCTCCTCGGCGTGGTTGAGCGCGGCACGGATCTCTCCCTCCCAGGCGTCGGGGCCGCCCTCGGTGAGCCTGCGGGGCGGAATGTTGATCTCCAGGTTGAACCGGCCCAGCTCCGTCGACCAGGCCGGATCCGCGATCGCCGCCAGCACGTCGCTGTTGCGCATCGCGGGCTCGCCCCGCTCGTCCACCAGGTTCAGCTCGATCTCCAGACCGACCTGGGGGCGTTCGACGTCGAACCGCGCCTCACGCAGCATCTGCGCGAGGACGTCGAGGCACTGCTGCATCTTGCTCCGGTACCGGCGTCGGTCCTCACGGGTGAAGACCAGCGCCGGGACGTCCCGTCCCATGGGCCCTCCCGGTCGCGCCCTACTGCGCTGCCTCTCACCCCAGAATGGCACCGCGGGCCGAGGGCGACCAAACGGGACGGCGGCGTGCGCACCGGAGCCGGGTACCCCACTGGCTGTACCACCACCGCCCGGCACGGCCCGCCGGTGGAGTACGGCCGGCGCGCGCCGGGGTACGCGTCACGCGTCGGCCGCGCCCCGTCGCACCGGCGCGCGCCGCGCCATCCAGGCGGCCACGAGCGCGCCGGAGACGTTGTGCCACACGGAGAACACGGCGGCCGGCAGCGCGGCGAGCGGTGTGAAGTGCGCGGTGGCCAGTGAGGCGGCGAGGCCGGAGTTCTGCATGCCGACCTCGAAGGCCATCGCGCGCGAGGCCGCCCGGCCCAGCCGGGCGAGGCGGCCGCACCCGTAGCCGAGAGCCAGCCCGCAGCCGTTGTGCAGCACGACCGCCACCAGCACCGTGAGCGCGGCGGACTTCAGCGCGTCGGCGCTGCCCGCTACCACCACGGCGACGATCACCGCGATGGCCAGGGAGGACAGCCACGGCATGGCTCCCAGGACGCGCTCGATCCACCGCCCGGCGACCAGCCGCACCACGAGCCCGGCGACGACGGGCAGCAGTACGGTCTTGAGGATGTCGGTCACCATCGACCCCGCGTCCACGGGCAGGTACTGACCCGCGAGCAGCAGCGTCAGCGGTGGTGTGAGGAGTGGCGCGAGCACGGTCGAGACGGTGGCGACGGACACCGACAGCGCGACGTCTCCCCGGGCGAGGTAGGTGACGACGTTGGAGGCGGTGCCGCTGGGCGCGCAGCCGACGAGGATCACCCCGGCCGCGAGCGCGGGCGACAGGTGCAGCAGATGGGCGATGAGCCAGCCCAGCCCCGGCATGATCACGTAGTGGGCCACGAGGCCGAGGAGCACCACCCACGGCCGGCGGGCCACGCCCGTGAAGTCCTCCAGGGACATGGTGAGCCCCATGCAGAACATGACCACGCCGAGCAGATACGGCACCCAGGGGCCGTAGCCGGTGAACGTGCCGGGGGAGGCCAGAGCGACGGCGCCCGCCGCGAGGACGAGGACGGGGAAGACGGTGACGGCCCGCCGGGCGGCGCGGTCCGCGGGGCCGGGGCCGGTCGTCTGCGGGGCGGGACCGGTGGTCGTGGTCGGAGTGTCAGGGCTCTGCATGGGAAACATGTAAAGGCCATGCATCCCGCTTCGGCAACGTCGTCTCGCGATCCGGGCCCACCGACTCCACAGTTCGCGGCACACCGGAGGCCGGCGGCTTGTCCCGAACGGCCGGCGTGGGAGGGACGAGAATGCAACCGGCGCAAAATACAGGGGAGTTCCCGAGTGACGGGGACCTCGTGACCTGTCCGCTGGTCACGGTGACCGAGAGGGGACGGCAGGACGATGGGTGACTTCTTCGAGCGGATCGTGGACGTCGAGGTGAGCGGCGAGGAGGCCGGCCCGCTCGCGCGGCGGACGGTCGACTGGCTGGTGACCGAGGGGCTGATCACCCGCGAGACGTCCGGCGACGGGGTGTACAGCCTGCATGCGGACGAGGGCCATGTGCCGGGCCCGCACTGGACGCGGGCCGTGGCCGACGCGTCGGACACGACCTGGCTGCCGGGCCCCGTGGCCGTCGTCGTCGGGCGCCACCACCACGTCGGGGGCCAGGGACAGGACGAGGCGGCGTACGTCGTCTGCCCACGCTGCCGGACCCGGACGGTCGTCATCGACTATCCGCAGGCATGGGAGGCGGACGAAACGATCTGGCGGCCCTTCAAGGAGGGCATCGCCGCCTGGGAGGAGACAGGAGAGGGCACCGCGCCCTGCTCCGCGTGCGGCGCCGGTGTCCCGGTCACCGAGTGGCAGTGGGAGGACGGCTTCGCGCTGGGCGCCCTGGCCTTCGAGTTCTGGGGCTGGCCCCCGCTCGCCACCGACTTCGTCGAGCGGTTCGGCCGGCGGCTGGGTCACCGCATCGCCCACCACATGGGCAAGTTCTGACCCGTCCCGCGACCACCCCGCCTGTCCCGCGCCCTTTAGTCGTACTCGAGTTGGTCGTACTCGAGCACCCCGCCGTACCCGCGTACGACGACGGGGCGCGGCCCGGCCGGCCGCGCCCCGTCATCCGGTGGTCCCTCAGCGCACCGCCGCGGACACCACGGCCCCCACCCCGGTGGCGAAGGCCAGGACGGCCGACCCCAGGAGGGCGTGCCAGGTCAGCAGGCGCTGCCGCAGCTGGTCGTAGCGGGCCTCGTACTCGCGCCGCAGCTCGCCGGCCCGCCGCAGCGTCAGGCGCAGCCTCTCCCGGGTGAGTTCGATGTGCTGTTCGGCATAGAGCCGGGCGACCTCCTCGGCCTGCGCGGTGGTCAGCCACGGCAGGCCGGCGCAGAAGGCCTCGGCCGCTCGACGCGCCTGCTCCCGGTCGGCCTCGGCGAGGAGAAAGCCCTCGATCTCGTCGGCGAGCGACGCCCCCTGCTGCCGGGCGAGGGAGCGCGCCGGATCCGTCATCACCGCTCGCCTTCGTGTCCGGCGGCGTCGATTGCGTCACGCCGGCCCGTGAGCTCCTTCTGGTCCAGTTCGGAGATCTCCGGGTGGTGCAGGTCGAACGCCGGGGACTCGCTGCGGATCCGCGGCAGAGTGAGGAAGTTGTGCCGCGGCGGCGGGCAGGAGGTCGCCCACTCCAGAGAACGGCCGTAACCCCACGGGTCGTCGACACCGACGTGCTTGCCGTGCTTCGACGTCTTCCACACGTTGTACAGGAACGGCAGCATGGACAGGCCGAGCACGAAGGACGCGATCGTCGAGATCGTGTTCAGGGCCGTGAAGCCGTCCACCGCCAGGTAGTCGGCGTAACGACGCGGCATGCCCTCCGCGCCCAGCCAGTGCTGTACGAGGAACGTGCCGTGGAAACCGACGAACAGCAGCCAGAAGGTCATCTTGCCCAGGCGCTCGTCGAGCATCTTGCCGGTGAACTTCGGCCACCAGAAGTGAAATCCCGCGAACATGGCGAACACGACGGTGCCGAACACCACGTAGTGGAAGTGCGCCACCACGAAGTACGAGTCCGAGACCTCGAAGTCCAGCGGCGGTGAGGCAAGGATGACGCCGGTCAGGCCGCCGAACAGGAAGGTGACGAGGAAGCCGGTCGCCCACAGCATCGGTGTCTCGAAGGACAGCGCGCCCTTCCACATCGTGCCGATCCAGTTGAAGAACTTCACACCGGTCGGGACCGCGATCAGGAAGGTCATGAAGGAGAAGAACGGCAGCAGCACGCCCTGGGTGACGTACATGTGGTGCGCCCACACGGTCGCGGACAGGCCGGCGATCGCGATGGTGGCGGCCACCAGGCCCATGTAACCGAAGATCGGTTTGCGGGAGAAGACCGGGATGACCTCGGTGACGATGCCGAAGAACGGCAGGGCGATGATGTACACCTCTGGGTGCCCGAAGAACCAGAAGAGGTGTTGCCACAACAGTGCGCCGCCGTTGGACGGGTCGTAGACGTGGGCGCCGAACTTGCGGTCCGCCTCCAGGGCGAACAGCGCGGCCGCGAGGACCGGGAAGGCCAGCAGGACCAGGACACCGGTCAGCAGCACGTTCCAGGTGAAGATCGGCATGCGGAACATCGTCATGCCCGGAGCGCGCATGCAGATGATCGTGGTGATGAAGTTGACCGAGCCGAGGATGGTGCCGAAGCCGGAGAACGCCAGGCCCATGATCCACATGTCGGAGCCGATGCCCGGCGAGCGGATCACGTCCGACAGTGGCGTGTAGGCGAACCAGCCGAAGTCCGCCGCACCCTGCGGGGTGAGGAAACCGCCCACCGCGATCAGCGAGCCGAACAGGTACAGCCAGTACGCGAACATGTTGAGCCGGGGGAAGGCGACATCCGGCGCACCGATCTGCAGCGGCATGATCCAGTTGGTGAACCCGGCGAACAGCGGCGTCGCGAACATCAGCAGCATCACGGTGCCGTGCATCGTGAACGCCTGGTTGAACTGCTCGTTCGACACGATCTGCAGACCCGGGCGGGCCAGCTCGGCGCGCATGAGCAGCGCCATGACGCCGCCGATCAGGAAGAAGCCGAACGACGTCGACAGGTAGAGAGTGCCGATCGTCTTGTGGTCCGTGGTCGTCAGCCACTTCACCACGACATTGCCGGGACGCTTGCGCCGAAGCGGCAGCTCGTCCTGGTAATAGCCCTCTTCGGCTGGGGAACCTTGGGGTTCGTTGAGGATGCTCACAAGCTGTGTCTCTCTCGAAAGACCGGCTTCGCCACGTCAGTCAGGCCATCCTTGCCGGACGCAGACCGGGGC
The DNA here is from genome assembly GCF_055609245.1 of Streptomyces sp. NPDC036813. Lineage (NCBI taxonomy): Bacteria > Bacillati > Actinomycetota > Actinomycetes > Kitasatosporales > Streptomycetaceae > Streptomyces > Streptomyces sp. NPDC036813. The sequence continues at coordinate 275,216 of NZ_JBVJPV010000002.1, forward strand.
GTCGCCCGGAAGCAGCGACACGCGGCTGTTCACGTGACGATCGCACACGAACGGAGCAGTGGACGCGGGGCGGATGCGGGGGAGCGGGGCACCGGCGACGCGGGCGGTGGGCTGGGCCGCGTGGGTGACAGCCGGCGCGGCCCAGGAGGGGGCGGCAGCGAGATCCGGCGTGGCGGCCTGACGCGGTGCCGCGTCACAGTTCGCGTGCCGGCCAGCGCCGATGACGGCGGTCTGCCGCTTGCAGCGGTGCGCCGGGTCGGCGGGATCGGCGCCGCTGAGGTGGATGCGTTCCAGACGGTACGTCATGGCGCGCACTCCGAAGGAGAGCTGCCGGGCGGCCTCGGCGGCGGCGCAGCCCGAGTCGAAGCAGACCGTCGGACGTCCGCAGCAACGGCTCGGGCCCGGCGCGCGCCGCGGAAAGCGAACCGAGCGCGCTCAAGGACCAGGTCGGCCATGGCCGGCCGGTCACGGGTCGGCACGGGATGGACCAGCAGGTCGGTGGCGTACGGCACCGGTCGTCCAGATCGAGGCGCCGGCCGAGCGGGTGGCGGCGGTGGAGACGGCCCTCAACCGCGCGGGCCAGCCCCGCGACCCGGACTTTTGAACATGTTCAATTCCCGGCGTATGCTGCCGCCATGAGTGATGTGAGCGGCAGAGCCGCCCTGTTGAGGGACGTGCGCGCCTGGCTGGTCCTCTTCGTCGTCTGCCTGGTGCTCAGCGGCGCCACGGCCTTCCCGCTGGTGCACGAACTGCGCTGGACCGAATCGGCGCTGCGGGCGCTGTCCGTGCCGGAGCATCTGCCGGGCCTGATGCGGTGGATCGAGCGGGTGCGCGACGGCCTGGACGCCACCGACGCCCGCTACCCCTTCCTCCTCTACGGCACCGACTGGCTGGCCTTCGCCCACCTGGTCATCGCTGTGGCCTTCTACGGCCCCTACCGCGACCCCGTCCGCAACATCTGGGTCGTCGAGTTCGGGATGATCGCCTGCGCCGGCATCATCCCGCTGGCCCTGATCTGCGGCCCGCTGCGCGGAATTCCCTTCTGGTGGTCGGTCATCGACATGTCGTTCGGCGTGTTCGGAGTGATCCCGCTGTACGTCGTGCGCCGCAAGATCAAGCGGTTGGCGGCGATGACTCCGAACGCACAGGTGGTCACGGTCACCTGACCGCCTGCTCCTACAGCGCTCGCGCCACCAAGAGGGCCACGTCGTCGTGGTCGTCGGGGTGGCGCAGTCCGTAGAGGAGGAGGTCGCAGGTGTCCTCCAGGGGACGTTCGGGTTCGTCGAGGAAGCCGAGGAGGGCGTTGAGGCGGTCGTCGATCGGGTGCTGGCGGGTTTCGACGAGACCGTCGGTGTAGAGCACCAGCAGGTCGCCGGGGTGCAGCTCGGCCGTGGTGGTCTCGAACCGGATGCCGCCTATGCCGAGCGGGGCACCGGAGGGCACTTCGAGCAGCGTCGGTGGTTCGCCGACGCGGGCCAGCGCGGGCGGCATGTGACCGGCGTTGGCGATGCAGCACTGTCTGGTGTGCGGGTCGTACACGATGAAGACGCAGGTCACGATGTAGTGCTCGAGATCGCAGGTGATCTTGTCCAGATGGCGGAGCACTTCGCCCGGGTGCAGGTCCAGATCTGCGTACGCGACGGTCGCCGTCCGCAGCCGTCCCATCGTGGCGGCGGCGTCGATGCCGTTGCCCATGACGTCACCGACGACCAGGGCGGTCTTGTCGCCGGACAGCTTGATGACGTCGTACCAGTCGCCGCCCACCTCGCTGGTCGCCTGTGCCGGCTGGTAGCGGGAGGCGAGCTCCAGACCCGTGTGGTGCGGCGGATGGTCGGGCAGCAGGCTGCGCTGCAAGGTCAGGGAAGTGTTGCGCACGCTCTGGAACCAGCGCGCGTTGTCGATGGCGATCGCGGCCCGCCCGGCCAGCTCGCCGGCCAGGATGACGTCGTCCTCGTCGAAGGGGACCGGATTGCGGGTGCGCTTGAGATCGAGGGCACCGAGCACCTCGCCGTGGGCGATCAGCGGTACGGCGAGATAGGAGTGGACCCCCGCGCGCGCGAGCAGCGCGGCGGCCTCGGCGTCGCGGGCGATCCGCGGCAGGTCCTCCTCACCGACGTGCCGCACGAGCACCGGCCGGCCCGTGTGGACGCACAGGGTGACCAGGCGGTCCCCCTCGTAGGCGGCGAGCTCACCGGGGGCGTCCGCGGCACGGAGCGCCACGGAGGGCTGGGCCGCCTTCAGAGCGAGGGCCCGGAACAGCTCCGGACCGTTGTCCGGCTCGCGCATCCGGCGGCAGGCCAGAGCGGAGTCCAGCACGTCGACCGCGACCACGTCGGCCAGCGCCCCGCTGGCTATCTCGGCCAGCTCGGCGGCGGTCTGCTCCACCTCCAGGGTGGTGCCGACACGGGTGGAGGCGTCCGCGATCAGGGCCAGCCGGCGCCGGGCCCGGTCGGCCTCGGCCGCCGCGCGGTGCCGCTCGGTCACGTCGACGACCGAGATGGCCGCGCCGAGCACCCGCCCGCCCGGGTCCTCCAGACGGTAGAAGGACAGGGACCAGGCGCGCTCGTGCTCGGGGTCGGAGCGGGGCCGGCCCACGTGGTACTGGTCGAGCAGCGGTGTACCCGTGGTGAGCACCTGCCGCAGCGCCGACTCGACGGTGTCGACGTCGGCGAAGGGCAGCGTCTCGCGCAGATGACGGCCGATGTGGTCCTCGGCGGGGATGCCGTCGATCCGCTGCAACGCCGGATTGACCAGGAGGTACCGCAGGTCGGGGTCCAGCAGGGCCAGACCGATCGGGGACTGGTTGATCAGCCGCTCGCACAGTGCCAGATCGGTCTCGACCCGTTGCAGCAGGCTGTGATCGGCGGCGAGACCCAGGGCGTAGACATCCCCGAGGTCGTCGAGCAGCCGCATGTTGCGGAACTCCATCAGCCGCGTGCTGCCGTCCTTGTGCCGGACCGGGAACGCGCCCGCCCAGCTGCGGCCCGTCTCCAGGACCTCCGCGAACAGCTTGAGCACCCCGTGCAGATGCTCGGGGTGGATGATCAGCCGGGCCGCGGGCCTGCCCAGCGCCTCGGCCGCGGAGTAGCCGAACAATTCCTCCGCCTGCGGCGTCCAGAACACGATGCGTCCCTCGACGTCGAGCACCAGAGCCGCCACGCTCAGCACATCCAGCAGGCTGGTCTGCCGGTGCGGCTCGGTGCCGTACCGATCACCGTCGGGCGGGAAGGTCTCGGCAGTCATCCCTGCGCCTCCTGTACCGGTCGGCAGCACCCGCCGGCCTTCGCCGTCCTCGCCGTACGGCGGTGAACCCGGCCCCTCCATGCTCCCTCGCCTCCCCGACGAGGGCGACACAGCCCCGTAAGGCCTCCGGCTGCCCTCAACCGGACCGGGCGGGAGCGCCGCCGGGCCATGCACATCCGGCGGACAAGCAGCACCATGGTGCTGTAAGCGGACAAACGGGATCACCGTCCTTCACGCGGACGAGAAGGCCCCCGTGATCCTGCCGAAGGACGCACGACATGGACTCTGCGCGAAACGGCTCCGATCCCCCCGCGGACGCGGGGGCGCGCGCCCTCTTCGACGCGTCCACCGACGCGGCCGCCGTGCTGTCCGGGCACGGCGTGGTGCTCGGCTGGACCCGCGCCGCCGAGCACCTGCTCGGCTACCCGGCGTCCGAGGTCGTCGGCCGGCCCGCCAAGCGGCTGGCCGCCCTGCCCGGCGACCCGGTACGCGTCGCCGCGGTCGCCGAACGCTGCCGGGGCGGCATGGGCTGGAACGGCGCCATCCCGCTCAGGCATCGCGACGGGCACCGCATCCAGACCGACCTCAGGGTGTCCGCGGCCTTCCGTCTCGCCGGCGAGGAGTGCTTCCTGCTCTCGGCGCGCGAGCGCAGGCTGCGGTGGGGAGTGGGGGAGTCGGTCCTCGACGGGTTCCTGACCCGCTCGCCCGTCGGCATGGCGGTGATGGACCGCGGGCTGCGCTACGTATGGCTGAACGACACCCTGGAACGCATCGGCGGCATCCCCCGCGAACAGCGGCTCGGACGCCGGCTCGGAGAGCTGCTGCCCGGCTTGCAGACCGACACCCTCGAAGGGCTGATGCGCAAGGTCATGCAGACCGGGGTCCCGGTCACCGACTACGAGTACGTGGGCTGGAGCTGGTCCGACCCACACCGCCGGCACGCCTACTCCACGTCCTTCTTCCCCCTCGTGGACGCGGACGACATGGTCACCGGCGTGTGCTACATGGTGCTGGACGTCACCGAGCGGTGGAACGCCCGCGAGCTCCTGTCGCTGGTCAACGAGGCCGGTGCGAGCATCGGCAGGACGCTCGACGTGATGCGTACGGCCCAGGAGCTCGCCGACTTCGCCGTGCCGCGCTTCGCCGACTTCGTCGTCGTCGACCTCCTGGAACCCGTCCTCAGTACGGCGGGACACGGCGCCTGGCTGACCGACGCGGGGCCGGCGCCGGCCCGGACGGTGATGCGGCGCGCCGGGATGCGCTCGGTGCGGGAGGGCTGTCCGGAAGCCGTGGCGGGCATCGGCGACCGGGTGGACTTCCCTGCGCCGACCCGGGACATGGACATGCTCTTCACCGGTGAGCCGAACTTCGTCCCCGTGCTGGACCCGTCCGACGAGCAGTGGGCGGTCCGGCAGCCCGGCAGGGCCGCGCGCATCCGGGAGTTCGGTCTGCACTCCCTCATCTCCGTGCCGATGCGGGCCCGCAACACCGCCCTGGGCCTCACCACCTTCGTCCGCTCCCTCAACCCGGTGTCGTTCCAGCCCGACGACGTCCTGGTGGCGCAGGAGCTCGTGGCGAGGGCGGCGCTGTGCGTCGACAACGCCCGCCGCTACACCCGGGAGCACACGGCGGCCGTCACCCTCCAGCGCAGTCTGCTGCCGCACGCCCTGAGCGGGGGCACCGCGCTGGACGTGGCTTCGTACTATCTGCCCGCCGACCCGACGGGCGGGGTCGGCGGCGACTGGTTCGACGTGATCCGGCTGTCCGGCGCCCGCGTCGGCCTGGTGGTCGGCGACGTGGTCGGCCACGGCATCACCGCGGCCGCGGCGATGGGCCGGTTGCGCACCGCCGTACAGACGCTCGCCGACATGGAGATGCCGCCCGACGAACTGCTCGCCCACCTCGACGACCTGGTGCTCCGGCTGAGCGAGGAGGAGACCGCGGGCCTGCGCGACGGGACGACCGCCGGCCTGAGCGACCGGGCGACTGCCGGCCTGGGCGACGAGACGTCTCCCGCTCGGGGTGGCGGGGCGAACCCCGGCCCCGGCGCGGCGCGGGCCTGGACGGCCATCGACCGCGACGAGCCCGCCGGCCGGCCCGCGACCACCGACCGCGACAACGTCACCCGCCGCCCCGCCGCCGCCGACCGTGACCCACTCACCGAGCGCGACAGGGCCACCCACCGCACCGAGGCCGCCGACCGTGACCGGCTCACCGACCGTGTCCGGCCCGCGGAGCGCGCCGAGCCCGCCGACCACGGCGCCACCGCCTTCCTCGGCGCGTCCTGCCTGTACGCGGTGTACGACCCTGTCACCCGGCGCTGCACGATGGCCCGCGCCGGTCATCCGCCGCCCGTCGTCGTGGCACCGGACGGCGAGGTGCACTTCCCCGCGCCGCCCGCCGGTCCGCCGCTGGGCCTCGGCGGGATCGGCTTCGAGACCGGCGAGATCGAACTGGCCCCCGGCAGCCTCCTCGGTCTGTACACCGACGGTCTGATCGTGGGCGCCGACCGGGACATGGAACGCGGCATGTCCCGGCTCGGCGAGGCCCTCGCCCGGCCCGGCGCCGACCTCGGCACCCTGTGCCGGAGCGCCGTCCAGCGCCTCGTGTGCACCCCTCAGTCCGACGACGTCGCCCTGCTCCTCTCCCGCACCCACGCGCTGGGTCCCGACCAGGTCGTCTCCTGGGACGTGCCCGTCGATCCGGCCGCCGTCGGCGACGTGCGAGGCCGCGCCACCCGGCAGGTGGAGGCATGGGGTTTCGAGGGGCTGGCCATGGCGACCGAACTGATCGTCAGCGAACTCGTCACCAACGCGATCCGCTACGCCGCACCGCCCATCCGGCTGCGCCTCGTCCGCGACACCCGCCTGACCTGCGAGGTCGCCGACGGCAGCAGTACCGCTCCCCGGTTGCGACACGCCCGCAGCACGGACGAGGGCGGCCGTGGCCTGTTCCTGGTGGCCCAGCTCGCCCACCGCTGGGGAGTCCGCTACACACCCGAGGGGAAGATCATCTGGGCCGAGCAGGAGATCCCCTGAGACCGGCCGGGCCGATGTCTCCGCGCCGTTCGCGCCGACCGGTCAGTGGACGGGACCGCCGTTCGTAGCCCCGGCAGTGGCGGTGGACCAGCCGTCCCACGCCCGTCGCGGCGGACAGGGCGGCCACCGCGATCCCGGCGGCGGCCCATCTGCTGCCCGCGAGCCGCAGGTCGGCGAAGAAGAGGGCGACGGTGACCCCGACGGGGCCCGGGGTCGGGACGCACCTGACGCAGCAGTGAACGCGGCAGCGACCGTACGGAGGACGGGGGCGCCGGCTGCGGCATCGTCGTCTCCGGGGCCGCGTGGCGAGGACCGCAGCACGTTCCACACGGCGACCGCCGTAGGGGGATCGGCGTTCCCGGGGTGCGCCATGGGTGGCATGCAAGGGGTCCGGCACCCGGCCGGCGGTCGCTCACGGCCGGGCGCCGGACCGCGTCACCCGCTCGGCCCACCCCACATGGCCGCACGGCCCCGGCGGCCGGACGCTACTAGCGCCGGCAGATCTCCTGGTCTGCGACGTCACGGCGGTTCCCCGGGCGGCGACGCCGCGGAAGCCGCCGGGCAGGAGAAAGGACCCACATGAGCCAGGCCGCACAGTCGAACCGATCGGACCGCCCCTGGCCGCCGGAGGCGGCCGACAGAAGCGGCGGCTGGGCCGCGGGCGGGGTCGTCTTCGCCGCCGTCATGCTGCTGTGCAGCGGAGTCCTCGCCGTGCTCCAGGGCATCGCGGCGGTTGCCAAGGACGATGTGTACGCCCGCGTCGGCACCTATGTCTACGAGATCAACCTGACCGGCTGGGGCATCATCCACATCGTCATCGGCGCCCTCGTCGCCCTCACCGGAGCGGGCCTGCTCAAGGGCATGGCCTGGGCGCGCTTCGCCGGCATCTTCCTGGCCTCGCTCAGCCTGATCACGCAGTTCCTGTTCCTGCCCTACCAGCCCGTCTGGTCCCTGGTCATGATGGCGATCGACGTCTTCATCGTCTGGGCGCTGGCCAGCCACCGGGAAGCGACGAGCTGACACCCGGGCACGCGTGCGACGCTACCCGCCCATCGCCGACCACGGCCTCGTCGGAGACCTCCAGACCGTCGCGCTGGTCTCCTCCGAGGGCGTGGTCGACTGGCTGTGTGCTCCCCGGTTCGATTCGCCCAGTGTCTTCGGCGCCCTCCTCGACCACGACCGCGGCGGCCACTTCGCGATCACCGTGGACGGCCCGGACGTCACCACCCGCCAGCTGTACTTCCCGGACACCGCGATCCTCGTGACCCGGTTCCTCACCCCGGAGGGCGTCGGCGAGGTCGTCGACCTCATGCCCCTGGACCAGCCGCCGACGCCGAGCTCCCGGCACCGGCTGATCAGGGTGATGCGGGTGCCGCGCGGGCGGGTCCGGTTCCGCCTGACCTGCCGCCCGCGCTTCGACTACGGCCGGGCGCGGCATCGTCTGGAACTCCACCAGGGCGTCGCCCGTTTCGCGGGCCCCGGCACACACGCCCTCCTCCAGCCGCTGGGCGCCGTACGCCTGGAACGGGACGGCGACGACGTGTGCGCCGATGTCGACCTGACGCGGGGGCAGACGGCCGCGGTCGTCCTGACACTGGACGCCACGGGGGCGCCGCCCGAGCCGGCGTTCACCCTCGAGCAGGTGCAGGACACCTTCGACGCCACCCGCGACTTCTGGCACGGCTGGGTCCGGCGCAGCCGCTACCGGGGCCGCTGGCAGGACGCGGTGAACCGCTCGGCGATCACCCTCAAGCTGCTCACCTACGCCCCCACCGGCGCCCCCGTCGCGGCGGCCACCACGGGCCTGCCCGAACAACTCGGCGGCGAACGCAACTGGGACTACCGCTACACCTGGGTGCGCGACGCCTCCCTGTCCGTCCACGCCCTGCTCGACCTGGGTCACGAGGAGGAGGCGCACGCCTTCCGCCAGTGGCTGGGCATGCGCCTGCGCGAGCAGCGGACGGTCACCGGCGAACCCCTGCAGATCATGTACCGGGTGGACGGTGACCCCCACCTCGCCGAGGAGATCCTTCCCCACTGGGAGGGTTACCGCGGCTCGGCGCCCGTCCGCATCGGCAACGGCGCCGCCGGTCAACTCCAGATGGACATCTACGGTGAGGCGGCCTGGGCCCTCACCCGCGTCCACGACGCCCAGTGGTCCGGCTACGGCTACGACGGCTGGCTCGGCCTGTCCGACACCCTCGACTGGCTCACCACCCACTGGGACCGCCCCGACGAGGGCATCTGGGAGACGCGCGGCGGCGGCCATGACTTCACCTACAGCCGGGTGATGTGCTGGGCCGCCTTCGACCGCGGCATCACCCTCGCCACCGCGTTCGCCCGTCCCGCCGACCTGGCCGCGTGGACGGCGGCGCGTGACGCGATCTTCCGGCAGATCATGGACCGCGGCTGGAACGCGGAGCGCGGGGCCTTCGTCCAGCACTACGGCAGCGACATCCTCGACGCCTCCCTCCTGCTGATGCCCGCGGTGCGTTTCATCGCGCCCAGGGACCCGCGCTGGCTGTCCACCCTCGACGCGATGGACACCGAACTCGTCTCCGACGGCCTGGTCCACCGCTACAACCCCGCCGCCTCACCCGACGGCCTGCGGGGCAGCGAGGGCACCTTCTCCCTGTGCAGCTTCCTGTACGTGAACGCCCTGGCCCGCGCCGGCCGCCTGGACCAGGCCCGCTACGCCTTCGACAAGATGCTGACCTACGCCAACCACGTCGGTCTCTTCGCCGAGGAGATCGGCCCCCTGGGCGAACAACTGGGCAACTTCCCGCAGGCGTTCACCCACCTCGCCCTGATCACCGCGGCGACGGCACTGGACGAGGCACTGGACCGGGCCGAGGGCTGACCCTCCTCCGGGCGGGGCCGAAGACGAGGGCCGAGGAGTGAGAACGGGCCCGGCGCGGCCGTTCGCGTGTCGCGACGCCGCGGGGCGGCCGTGCGCGGGCGGCCCGCGTCCCGGTGACCGTGAGGTGAATCAAGGCCGGCCCAGCGACCTCCAATGACGGTGCCAATCGCATCCTATGGAGGAGCAAAGAATTCCGTGCGGTACTGCCGGTCCGCGCGCTTCGGACTTATGTTCCTCCCGCACCCTGTCATGTAATTCTCAACCAGCATGCGGGGCTGAGTGTCATGCTCATGACTGCGTCGTTCTGCCGCCGCTGCGCGCGTCACGGGCCTGCCCACCCAGTGCGATCCCCACCTCACAACGGAGGCAGTACCCCATGCGTGAGTCACGCCCGAGCGGGCGCCGGCCGAGTCTGCGAAGACTCGTCGCCGTCGCTTTCCCCGCGCTCGCCCTCACCGTCACCGGACTCGTGGCGGCACCGACGGCAGGGGCGGCCCAGACCGCCGCTCCCACGCCGCACACCACCAAGGTCGCGCAGAACCACAAAGCGCTGACCGCACCCGAGCGGCAGACCTACCACTCCACCGGCAAGGCCGGCCAGAAGGTGCCCACCACGCACCTGTGCGCCACCGCCGAGCCGGGACACGCGTCGTGCTTCGCGCAGCGCCGCACCGACATCAAGCAGCGGCTCACCTCGGCCCTCGCCGCCGCGACCCCGTCGGGCCTGTCCCCGGCGAACCTGCACAGCGCCTACAACCTGCCCACCACGGGCGGTACCGGCATGACGGTCGCCATCGTCGACGCCTACAACGACCCCAACGCCGAGGCGGACCTCGCGACCTACCGCTCCACCTACGGCCTGTCCTCCTGCACCAAGGCCAACGGCTGCTTCAAGCAGGTCAGCCAGACCGGCTCCACCACGTCGCTGCCGACCAACGACACCGGCTGGGCCGGTGAAGAGGCCCTCGACCTCGACATGGTCAGCGCGGTCTGCCCGAACTGCAGCATCATCCTCGTCGAGGCCAACTCCGCGAACGACACCGACCTCGGCATCGCCGAGAACGAGGCCGTCGCGCTCGGCGCCAAGGTCGTCTCCAACAGCTGGGGCGGTTCCGAGGCCTCCTCGCAGACCACCGAGGACACCCAGTACTTCAAGCACCCCGGCGTCGCCATCACCGTCTCCTCCGGTGACTCCGCCTACGGCGCCGAATACCCGGCGACCTCCCAGTACGTGACCGCCGTCGGCGGCACCGCCCTCACCGCCGCCTCCAACTCCCGTGGCTGGAGCGAGTCGGTGTGGCACACCAGCTCCACCGAGGGCACCGGCTCCGGCTGCTCCGCCTACGACCCGAAGCCGAGCTGGCAGACCGACACCGGCTGCGCCAAGCGCATGGAGGCCGACGTCTCCGCCGTCGCCGACCCGGCCACCGGTGTCGCGGTGTACGACACCTACGGCGGCTCCGGCTGGGCGGTCTACGGCGGCACCAGCGCCTCCGCCCCGATCGTCGCCGGCGTCTACGCCCTCGCGGGCACCCCGGGCACGACCGACTACCCGGCGAAGTACCCCTACCAGCACACCGGCAACCTGTACGACGTGACCAGCGGCTCCAACGGCTCCTGCTCCACCTCGTACTTCTGCACCGCGGGCGCCGGCTACGACGGCCCGACCGGCTGGGGCACCCCGAACGGCACCGCCGCCTTCACCGCCGGCACCAGCACCGGCAACACGGTGACGGTCACCAACCCCGGCAGCCAGTCCAGCACCACCGGAGCCTCGGCGAGCTTGCAGATCCACGCCACCGACAGTGCGGGCGCCGCCCTCACCTACAGCGCCTCCGGCCTGCCGACCGGCCTGTCCATCAACAGCTCCACCGGCCTGATCTCCGGTACGGCGTCCACCGCCGGCACCTACCAGGTCACCGTCACCGCGAAGGACTCCACCGGCGCCTCCGGCTCGACGTCCTTCACCTGGACCGTGGGCTCCTCCGGCTCCACCTGCTCCTCCTCCCAGCTGCTGGCCAACCCGGGCTTCGAGTCCGGCAGCACCGGCTGGAGCTCGACCAGCGGTGTCATCACCAACGACACCGGTGAGGCCGCCCACGGCGGTTCCTACAAGGCCTGGCTCGACGGCTACGGCTCCTCGCACACCGACACCGTGTCCCAGTCGGTGACGATCCCGGCCAGCTGCAAGGCCACGCTCACCTTCTACCTGCACATCGACACCGCCGAGACCGGCAGCACCGCCTACGACAAGCTGACGGTCACCGCCGGTTCGACGACCCTGGCGACGTACTCGAACGTCAACGCCGCCTCGGGCTACGCGCAGAAGACCTTCGACCTGTCCTCGCTGGCGGGCCAGACGGTCACCCTGAAGTTCAACGGCGTGGAGGACTCCTCCCTGCAGACCAGCTTCGTCGTGGACGACACCGCCCTGACGACCAGCTGACACCCCCCGCCACCGAGCGCCGTCCCGCACGCGGAAGCTGTCCGCGTGCGGGACGCACCCGTCCAGTCACCGACTTGCCGCGGTGTGCGACCCCGCGGGAGTTGTCCTCCACGGTGAACGGCCCCGCACTGCGTTGCCCGGACACGCCGTCGCGGGCCGCCCATGCCCACGAAGCCACACCACCGGGGGCCGCGCTGTCCTCCCCGCCGAACCGGCTGTACCGGGACCCACGCAGACCGCCTCGCCCGCGGCGACGGTCAGGGCTTTGGCAGGGAAGTACCCGGCAGATGCGGCGAACGCCGCCGGCCTTGCGTGACCGCACACATCATCGCCGCCCAAGCGGACGCGAGTTCATGTGATGCTCCGTGATCGCTCCATCCGGCGGATGATCCCCCCGGTGCGACGAACGGCGCGGCGGCATCGGCCCGGCGTCCGAAGACTGTTGCCGGTCAGCAGTGGGCGTGCGCAGGCGTACCGTTGCATCCGGTTTCCGGCGTCGTCGGCAGGGCGAGCGAGCCCCGGGGCGGCCGCCGGGCATGTCCGGCCCTTCGGCGGGAAGACGTGGGCTCATGAACGGGGGAACGCGAATGGACCCGGTGGATTCAGCGCCTGGCGGTGAAGGTGTGGCCGGCCGTGAGCCGATGCAGGAGATCGTCGCGCTCGACGGAGCGGGCGAGAGCATCGCCGAGGCTCGCCGTCATGCGGCCGGCTTCCTGGCCCGGGTGCAACGGGAGTACGGGCTGCCGGTGTCGGCGCGCGCGATGGACGTGACCCGGCTGGTGGTGAGCGAGTTGGTCACCAACGCCCGCAAGTACGCCCCGGGACCGGTGCTGATGGAGCTGCGTGTCGTCGGTGGCCTCGTGGAGGTCGTCGTCTGGGACAGCGATCCGTCGCTGCCGGTGGCCCGGGCCGCCGATCCAGGACGTGTCGGACAGCACGGGCTGGAGATCGTGATGGCGGTCGTGCAGGGGTTCGAGGTGCAGCGGGAGCCGCTCGGCAAGCGCGTCACCGCCCGTATCACGCTCGCCGATCCGCCGGAGGAGCGCCTCAACGGACCTCGCTAGCGTGACCGCCTCCCGAGGCTCGGACGCGGGGACCCGGCACCGCTGTTCAGCGGGCTGTCGTGGTCCCGTGCCCGCGCCGACCCCGGCGGCCATGGGCCGACGGGGCCGGTCGCCCGGGTTCATGCATGGCGTCGGGCCCACAGCGGGGTGACGAAGGCGATCAGGACCGCCGCGACGCCGATCTGGAGGATGTGGCGGATCCAGTCGATGCCGCCCGTGTCCCGCACGCCGAAGGCGCTGGCGAGCGCGTTGCCGGCGACTCCGCCGAGGATACCGAGGATGACCGTCAGCCACAGCGGGATCGGCTGGCGGCCGGGAATGACGAGCTTGGCCAGCAGACCGATGATGAGGCCGGCGACGATGGCCCAGAGGAACGACACGTTCTTTCTCCCTCCCTGTTCACCGGTGAGGTTCACCCGTGAGTTCGTGGATCGGTGGTGCATCTCCCGAATGCCCGCACTGGCGGTCCGTACGCCTGCGCGGTTCCTTCCGCCTCAGACACCGTCCGCACGCATGGCCTGCGCACGCGAGTCGGTGACCGTGAAGTGGTCCCGGGTGCCGGTGAGGGTGAAGAGCCGCTCGACGGGCGGGCGGAAGGGGCCGAGCAGGATCAGTTCACGGCCGTCGGCCCGGTGCTGGTGCCACGCCTCGAGCAGCGCGTTGAGCAACCCGCTGTCGGCGAACGTGACCTGGGACAGGTCCACCACGGTCACCGGGCGTGCCGACTCCTCGGCCTCCGCCCAGGCGGCCTGCAGCAGGTCGTCCTCGTCGTAGTCGACCTCGCCGCGCACGCTGATCTCGAAGACTCGGTCATGGCAGGTCACCTTCACGGTCGCCCTGTTCTCCCACTGCATCCGTCGTCCTCGTGCCCCTGGTCCGCTCGCGCGACGGCGCTGATGCCGTCTGCTCCTGTGATCCTCTCCTACCCCGTCCGGGCGATGAGTTGCCTGGCGAAAGAGGTCAGGTGGCGTGGGCCCCGCCGGCGTCGTCGTCCTGGCCCGCCAGGGCGGTGAGGTGACCGAGCGTGCCGGTCTGGCGCAGCATGCGGTCCAGTACGGCGGAGCGGTCGTCGATACGGAGGACGGAACCGGCGGCGCAGACACGCCGGTGCACCATGAGCAGCGCCGACAGGCCGACGGAGTCGATCCAGGACAGCCGGGCGCAGCTCAGGCGCACCACGCGCACGTCCCCACGCCGGATCAGATGGTCGCTCACCGTGTCGACCAACTGGTCGCCGGTGTCGAGAAAGAGGTCGCCCTCCACGTCGACGGTCAGCTCGTGGGACCGGTGGGTGACGGTGAGGCGCAGGGGGGTGGGCGGCAGGTCGGTCATATGCCGTTGAGGGGGCCGGCTAGGGGGGACAGGGCGCGGGCGGCCAGGGCGGTGGTCCCGTCGTGGAGCAGGCGCAGGGCGCGGGGGAAGTCGCGCAGCCGGCCGCCGAGTACGTCGAGGGCGACGATCACGGAGTGCGGGGGAACCCGCCGTGCGTCAAGGACGTCGGCGGTCCAGGTGAGGAACGTCGTGAAGAGGTCCGCGTCGTCGACGTAGAGGGCGGTGGCCAGGAAGCCGACGATGTGTGCCAGGTCCTCCGCGGTGCGCTCGCGCTGCTCGCCGCTGTACCCGCGCAGGGCCGGGAAGCGGCCCTCCAGGTCCGCCAGCGTCTGCCTGACGAGACGGCTGCGTGACTGGACGACGAACGTGTACTCCTGGTCGGCCAGGTGCGGCAGGTCGTCCACCGCCTGGCGGACCGTCGCCGGGTCCGGCGGCGGCAGCCCCTCGTCCAGAACGGCTGCCGCGGCGCGCGCGTCCGCGGCCCAGCGGTCGGCGCCCAGCGCGCGGGCGTAGCGGCCGTCCGGTCCGAAGGCGCGACCGCCCGTCATGACCGGGACACCGACGGCCTGGCAGGCGGTGACGGCGGCGTGCGCGGTGGGCAGGTGCGTGGGCAGCGAACCGGACAGCAGCACCGCCTGCGAACCGGTGTGGTGCAGATGCGAGACCAGATGCGCGGTGGGTGTCTGCGCGCCGAGGTAGTCCACGTGCCAGCCCCGTATCCGCAGCACCTCGGCGACCAGCCGGGCCGGCAGGGCGTGCCACTCGCCGTCCACGCAGCTGACCGTGACCCGGCCCTTGGCCGCGTCCGGGCGCCCGCTCGCAGGGGGCCGGCCGTGCACCAGGGTGGTGATGACCCGTTCGCTGATGGCGGTCGCCGCGTGTTCCTGCGCCACGGTCAGGCGGTCCGCGGCCCACTCGACGCCCACCCGGTGCTGGACGGCGGCGATCACGTCGAGCAGCAGGGTCTCCTCGTCGATCCCCTCGGCCCGTGCCCGGTGGGCCAGGTCGACGGCCGCGTACTCGTCGCCGTGCGCCACGGCCTGCCACAACGCGTCCACCAGGGTGTCCAGGGCGGTCACCGGGGGAGCGCTCACCCCTTCCTCCTCGCCGGCGTCGAGCCCGTGCGGCCCTGACCGCCCACCACCGTCGGTTCCGCCGACCGCGGCGCGGTGATGGCGACGGTGGCGATGTCGTCATGACTGCCCGATCCCACCCACTGGGCGGTCAGCATCTGGATCCGCTCGACGACGGCCTCCGCCGGCATGCCCGCGCACTCGGCGAGGGCCCGCTTGAGCCGGTGGTCGCCGAACAGTTCGTCACCGAGCGGGCCGCCGCGGGCCTCACTGACCCCGTCGGTGTACAGCACGCAGGTGTCCCCGGGACGCAGGGTCACTTCGGCGCTGACGGAGGTGACCCGGGGCAGGGCCCCGATGAGTGAGCCGTGCGTGTCGGCCTCCTCGACGGTGCCGTCCCGGCGGACGATCAGCGGGGCGAGATGGCCCGCACTGGTCAGCCGCAGATCCGCCGTGCCGCCGCGGCGGCGGACCGACGCCAGCACCAGGGTGGCGAACCGGGTGTGATGGGAGGACAGCAACGCCCCGTTGAGCAGGGTCAGCATGCGTGCGTGGTCGGCGGCCAGCGGCAGCAGCGCGTGCAGCGTGTTACGGATCTTGCCGGTGAGCACGGCGGCCTCCAGGCCCTTGCCGGCCACGTCCCCGAGCACCACCAGGGTCTCCTCGGCGGGATCCGCGCCGGGATGCACGTCGTAGAAGTCGCCGCCGATCCGTTCGTTGTCGCGCGCCGGGCGGTAGGCGCCGGCGTAGTCCACGCCGTGCACGCTGCGCAGGGTCGGCGGCAACAGTTCCCGCATCAGGGTGGTGGTGATGGCGCTCTGTTCGGTGTAGAGACGCGCGGCGGACAGCGCAGCCCCGGCGCGGGCGGCGAAGAGGCGCGCGAAGAGCTCCTCGTCCTCGCTGAAGGCCCGTTCGCGGCCGGATCGCAGGAGGATCAGCGCACCGGCGGGTACGCCGTGCCCCGGCAGCGGGGTGACGATGACGGAACCGATCGGTTCGGTGAAGTCCGGCGGGTGTACCCACTCGGGCAGGACGGCCGGGTCGATCCAGCGCGCCGGGACGGGAGGGAACCCCTGGAGGGCCTCGGCGAGACCGGGCACGCAGTGCGCGTCGACCTGCGCGGTCACCTGCGTCACCGGCCCGCCGCGATGCGCGGACGTCAACGCGTGACGGTGGCCCTGGGGCGGGGCGACGAGCAGGGCGGCCTCGGCGAGATGGTCGGTGGCCATCCGCGCGGTCATCTCCATGCAGCGCGTCAGGTTCAGCGTCGACAGCAACTGGCCTGCCACATCGGACAGCAACGCGGACCGCCGCCGGGCGTCGGCCAGCGCGGTCTCGGCGATCCGCCGGTCGGTGTCGTCGACGAGCCACCACGCCACACAACCGTCGCCCGACAGGGTCGGACGGGCCTCGAAGTGGCGGTCCGCGATCGCCCCGTGCGCCGGCAGCGCGCCGACGCGGGTTCCGGTGGCGAGCCGGGTGTGCGCGTCGGCCAGCCAGGACGGTGCCGTGTCGCGCCATCGGTCACCGGCAGCGGCCCGCGGCCACAACATCCGTGCGGCGTCGTTGAGTTCCACCACACCGCCGTCCCGGTCGGTGACGATCACCGGGAACGGGGACAGGTCCCGGGCCGCGCCGCCGTGGACCACGGCGCCGGAAGGATGGGCGGGGGTGCCACTGGCATCGAACACACGCGGGGGCGCGCCGTAGGCGCACCCCACCACCTCTCTACGACAGGAAACAGATGTCCTCCGGCAACAGTCCCGCATGCTGGCTTACGACGCAAGCGCCTTGGGGACGACCCGCGCACCGACAGTCCTGTACCGACGGCCCTGAGCGGGCCGCCCGGTTCGCGCGGCCGCGAGCCGCCCCTGGCCGACGGCAGCGCCTCGAGCGGGCCTTTCGGCGCCGCCCCGCCACCGGCCTGACAGTCGGTCAGAGATCGCCGCCGCGAGCCGCGCCCTGCTCCTCCGTCCTCGCCCCGTCGGTCGCCAGCGAACCGCCCGCGCTCTCCAGATGGGCGCGCACGAACCACTGGAACTGCTCCAGGTCCCGCAGCTGCTCGATGAGCAGGTCCTCCGTGGCGGGGTCGATCTCTCCGGCCTCCTTGACCGCGGCGCGCACGCCCTCGATCACGCCCGTGTAGACGACGTCGAGCGCGCCGAGGTGGGCGAGCGCGTCGGCACGGCCGATCGAGTAGTCGTCCCACTTGCGTTCCGCGACGAGCGCGCCGGGCGTGCCCTGGGCGACGCCGCCGAGCGCCGCGATGCGCTCGGCCACGTCGTCGGCCATGTCACGCACCCGGTCGACCTGCGGGTCGACCATCTCGTGCACGGCGATGAAGTGCGGGCCGACCACGTTCCAGTGAATGTGCTTGAGGGTGAGGTGCAGGTCGTTGAGCGCGTGCAGGCGCAGGCGGAGGAGGCCGATGAGCCGCCCGGCGGCCTCGCGCTCGATGCCGGGAACCGTGTAGCGGGGGGTCAGATCCTTGGGCACGTGTAGCTCCTTCGTCGTGCGGTGTCGTGCACAAGGACCGGTACGGCCGCGCCGGACCGGTCCAAGATCGTGTTGCATTCCTCTGCCCCGTTCTTCGCGATCCATGACTCCCTCGGATGCACGGCGCCGCCGGGGTTCCGGCAGGTGCGGGCCGGCCGGGGGAGCGCGGGTCGTACGGCGAACGGCCCAAGGGAAGACCACTCGCACGGGCGACGTGTGCGCTCCGCGAACGGAGGCACACGGAAAGTGCGCGCGTGTGGCCGCCTGCATCCTCCTCCGAGCAGCCAGCGTCCCGTCCGCGCCGCGGTCCGGCGCCGACCGATCCTGCCCACGACCGGGTCGGCGCCGGACCACCAACCCCACCCTCGGCACGCTCCTCCGGCCCCCGGCCCGGCTCGAAACCTGCTCCCCCCGCTGTGACCAGGGGGCCCGGTTGGACCCGTGAGGTGGGGGCACTCGGCAGCGGCCGGTCGCCCGACCGGCCTTCCGTACCCCTGGAGGCGCACGTGGCCGTACGTCACCGTCTGATCAATGCCCGCCCCGGCGACGTGTGGGAGGTGCTGGCCGACGGCGGAGCCTATCCGCGCTGGGTGGTGGGGCCGTCCGCCGCGGAGCCCGTGCGCGGCCAGTGGCCGCACCAGGACGCCGCGATCCGCTACGAGGTGCCGCTCGGCCCGCTGCGCCTGTCCAACGAGACGATCGTGCGCCGCTGCCAGGAGGGTGCCGCGCTGGAACTGGAGGCGCACGCGGGCCCGCTGGGCACGGCGCGCATCGCGATCGAACTACGGCCGTGGGGCGAGGGGTGCCTGGTCATCGTCGACGAGCATCCCCTGCAAGGGGCGGGCGGCCTGCTGCACAACGCGGGCTTCGAGGTCCTGATCCAGCTGCGGCACCGCGCCATGCTCAACCGTCTCGCCAAGCTCTGCGAGGCCCGCGCCCGAGGCGAGGAACGCGGCGGTGCAGGCGGCCTGGCCGCGGCCTCCGCCGCGCACGGGTCGGGTCATGCCTGACGCCGTGGTCGTCGGGGCCGGGCCCAACGGGCTGGTGGCCGCCAACGTCCTGGCCGACGCCGGGTGGAACGTGCACGTGCTGGAGGCACAGCCGGAACCGGGCGGCGCCGTGCGCCACGACCGGGGCGTGGACCCGGACTTCGTGAACGATCTCTTCAGCTCCTTCTATCCGCTCGCCGCCGCGTCCCCCGTCCTGGCCGCACTGCGGCTGCAGGACCACGGACTGCGGTGGAGCCACGCCCCCAGCGTCGTCGCCCACCCCCTCACCGACGGCAGCTGCGCCCTCCTCGACCGGAACCTCGACACCACGGCGGAGTCCCTGGACACCTTCGCACCGGGCGACGGGGCCGCCTGGCGGCGGCTGCACGAGCTGTGGCAGCGTCTTCAGCCCGACCTGCTGGACACCCTGTTCACCCCCTTCCCGCCGGTGCGGGCCACGGCACGGCTCGCCGTCCGGCTCCGCGCGGCCGGCGGCCTGCGGGCGGCGCGCTCCCTGTTGCTGCCGGTGCGCCGGATGGGGGAGGAGGAGTTCCGCGGCGAGGGCGGCCGCGTCCTGCTGGCCGGCAACGCGCTGCACGCCGACCTCGCCCCCGAGTCGGCCGGCAGCGCGGGCTTCGGCTGGCTGATGGCGATGCTGGGCCAGTCCCACGGCTTTCCCGTGCCCGTCGGCGGCTCCGGCGCGCTGACCGAGGCCCTCGTCCGGCGACTGCGCTCACGCGGCGGCCAGGTGCGTTGCGGACAACGCGTCACGCGGATCGTCGTACGCGGCGGGCGGGCCGTCGGCGTACGCACCGCGGGCGGGGAGACCGTCACCGCGCGCCGGGCGGTGCTGGCGGATGTGTCGGTGCCCGCGCTGTACGGCGAGCTGGTTGCTGCCGAACATCTGCCCGCGCAGCTCATGAACGACCTGAAGCGCTTCCAGTGGGACTTCGCCACGTTCAAGGTCGACTGGGCCCTCGACGGCCCCGTCCCCTGGCAGGCGGAGCCGGCCTCGCGGGCCGGGACGGTGCACCTGGCGGACGGAGTGGACGAACTCACCCGGTTCGCCGCCCAGATCGCCATGCGGCAGGTGCCGGACCGCCCCTTCCTGCTGTTCGGCCAGATGACGACCTCGGACGCCACCCGTTCCCCGCGCGGCACCGAGTCCGCGTGGGCCTACACCCACATCCCCCACGACATCCGCGCCGACGCCGGCGACGAGGGCATCACCGGGCAGTGGAACGCCAAGGAGCAGGAGCTCATGGCCGACCGCGTGGAACGCCAGGTGGAGCGCTTCGCACCGGGCTTCCGCTCGCTGATCCGCGCCCGGCGCGTCCTGGCGCCCCCGACGCTGCAGTCGCTCGACGGCAATCTCGTAGACGGTGCCATCAACGGCGGTACCACCGCACTCCACCAGCAGCTGTTCTTCCGGCCCCTGCCCGGCACCGGACGCCCCGAGACCCCCGTCCCGGGCCTGTACCTGGCCTCCTCCGGAGCCCACCCCGGAGGGGGAGTGCACGGTGCCCCCGGCGCCAACGCCGCACGGGCCGCCCTGCGCCGCCATCGCCCGCCGGGGCGCGCCGCGCTGCAGCGGCTCCTCGCACACCGCGACCGCACCGGCGCCCCACGCTGATCATCCGCCGCCGACCCCAACGGCCCGTCCCCGTGGAGGACCCCGTGAACGAGCACCTGGACGGCCCCGCCGGCCACCACCGCCGCCCCGCCGGCCTCAGCGACAAGACCGTCGAGGCCCTCGGTGCGCTCTCCAAGGCCCTGGAGACCACCGAGCGGGCCAGGGGCCGCCTGTACGACTTCCACCAGCTGACCGGCACCGCCGACTTCCAGCTGGACCGCGCCGTGGAACTCCTGCACGAGGCGGGCCACCCGGAGTGGGCGGAGAAGGTCCGTGCGGAGATCCTGGGCCGCAACGTCATCCCCGGACACTGGACGTTCCAGATCGTCGAGGCCTACAACACCACCTACTACCGGCCTTTCCGGCAACTGGAGGAGAGCGCCGTGCAGGAACTCGCGCAGGGGCGCGACCACCTGCTGGAGGCGGAGCTGAAAGAGGACCGCCGAACGCCCGGCCACCCGCACCACACGGCACGACCGCCCGAGCCGGAGGAATGACGGGCTTCGGCGGCGTGAGACCCGGTCGGTCTTCGGTGGGGCCCCCTCGGGTCCGGCCACAGCCGTCACGGCTGCACGCGCCCGGACACCACGGCGCCGAGCGACGCCCGCGCCCATCCGGCGGCCACCGTCCAGGCACCCCGGCCGGGCCGCATCCGGTCGAGCCCGTCGTCCGGAACCAGTGGCGGAACCTGTGAACAGCCGGGAAGGAAGGCCACCGATGGACAGCAGCCCGCTCGCCGGCCGGACCGTGGTGGTGACCGGAGCCGCCCGGGGGCTCGGCGCCGCCCTGGCGCGCGAGGCGGCCCGGCGCGGTGCCCGGGTCGCCGCGCTCGGCCACGAGCGGGACGCCCTGGAGGCGCTCGCGGCGTCCCTGCCCGGCCCGGCGCTCGCCCTGGAAGCCGACGTCACCGACCCGGAGGCGCTCACGGCGGCCGCCCGTACCGTACGCGCCCGCCTCGGTCCGGCCTCGGCCGTCGTCGCGAACGCCGGAATCGCCGAGGGCGGCCCGTTCCTCGCGTCGGACCCGGTGACCTGGCGACGTGTGATCGAGGTGAACCTCGTCGGCAGCGCGCACACCGCCCGGGCCTTCCTGCCCGACCTGCTGGCCACGGCCGGCCACTACCTCCAGGTGGCGTCCCTGGCCTCGCTCGGCGCGGCCCCCCTGATGAGTGCCTACTGCGCGGCCAAGGCCGGCGCGGAGGCCTTCGCCCACAGCCTGCGCGCCGAGGTGGCCCACCATGGCATCAGCGTGGGCATCGCCTACCTCAACTGGCTCGACACCGACATGGTGCGCGACGCCGACCGGTACGCCGTACTGCGCGAGCTGCGCGCGCACATGCCGCCGCCCGCCCGCCGGGTGTACAGCGCCCAGGAGGCCGCCGTGCGGCTGACCCGGGCCGTGGAGCGCCGCCGTACCGCCGTCTACCTGCCGGGCTGGCTGCGCCTGGTGCAGCCGGTGCGTGCCGCCCTGCCGCCCGTCGTGGTGCGCGTCGCCCGCCACGAACTGCCCCGGCTGGAGGCCGAGGCGCCTTTCCACGACACCGGCCCGCTCGGCGCGGGCGGCCTGGCCGACCGGGCGGCGCACCGGCCGAGCGGCTGACCTCTGCACCACCTCGGAGAACGGAATGCCATGGCACGCGCGAAGAAGAAGTCCGACGACCGGCTCGACAAGGGCGACGAGGTCACCTGGAAGAGCCACGGCAGCAGTACGCACGGCACGGTGGAACGCGAGATCACCCGCCGGACGAAGGCCGCCGGCCGCACGGTGGACGCCTCCCCGGACGACCCGCGGTACGAGGTGCGCAGCGAGAAGTCCGGCAGAACCGCGGTGCACAAGCCGTCCGCGCTGCGCAAGAAGAAGCACTGAGACGAAAGACCGCGGACGCCGACCGTGCAGACGTTCCTGACCCGCCCCGACTTCCGGGAGTCGGCGCACGATCTCGACCGGCGCCGGCTCGGCAAACAGCGCGTCGAGGCCCTCCAGGTCCTGCGCGGCCTGACGGTGCCCGGCTACGGCTGGCGCCGCCACCCCGCCGTACGGATGTGGACCGGCTACGAGGAGGCGCTGGTGCGGTACGGCCTGGAGATCTGCCGGGTGTGGCGGGACCTGGGACACCAGGACAGCTGCGCCGCCTCCCTGGTCGCCGGTTTCGCCGCGCGGCACCCCGGCGCCCCGGTGCGCGGTCAGGAGGACCTGGCCCGGGCCGGAGAGCTGCCCCCGTGGCTGGGGGACGCCGCCTTCCACCGCAGCCACCAGTCGGCTCTGGTGCGCAAGGCCCCCGAGTTCTACGCCGCCCGCTTCCCCGGCGTACCCGACGACCTGCCGTACGTCTGGCCGGCCTCCGACCGCGAGGCACCGGCCGGCTGAGAGGGCCCCACTGTCACCCGACCGGCGCGGGCCGCGGGCGCATCCGCCCGGAAGTCAGCCAGCGTAGAGAGCGCACAGGCACCTGCGACGGCGACCGGCGAAGGCGGGCTCATGCACGACGACCACCCCACCACCACACCGAGCGGTGCGGCGAGCCGTGAACCGCTCGTCTGCCTGGTGACCGGCGCCAGCGGCTACATCGGCGGCCGGCTCGTGCCGGAACTGCTGGACGCGGGCCACCGGGTGCGCTGCCTGGTCCGCACGCCCCGCAAGCTGCGCGACCACCCCTGGGCGGACCGCGTGGAGATCGTCCCCGGCGACGTCACCGACGCCGACTCCGTGGCGCGGGCGATGGCGGGCGTGGACGTCGCCTACTACCTCGTGCACGCGCTCGGCAGCGGCCGTGACTTCGAACGGACCGACCGGGCCGCGGCCGGCGTCTTCGGCGAGCAGGCCCGCGGGGCCGGCGTGCGCCGCCTCGTGTACCTCGGCGGACTGACCCCGCAAGGCGTCCCCGTGGCACGACTTTCCCCGCACCTGCGCTCCCGGGCCGAGGTCGGCCGCATTCTCCTCGGCTCGGGTGTGCCGACCGCCGTGCTGCGCGCCGCCGTCATCATCGGGTCGGGCTCGGCCAGTTTCGAGATGCTGCGGTACCTGACAGAGCGGCTGCCGGTGATGGTCACACCGCGCTGGGTGCACACCCGCATCCAGCCCATCGCCGTACGGGACGTGCTGCGCATCCTGGTGGGCTGCGCGGGACTGCCGCAGGACGTCAGCCGCACCTTCGACATCGGCGGACCCGACGTCCTCACCTATCTGGAGATGATGCAGCGGTACGCGGCCGTGGCCGGACTGCCCCGCAGGCTCGTCGTCCCGGTGCCCGTGCTCACGCCCGGCCTGTCCAGCCACTGGGTCGGCCTGGTCACCCCCGTGCCGGCCTCCATCGCGCGTCCGCTGACGGAGTCCCTGCGCCACGAGGTGGTCTGCCGCGAGAACGACATCGAGCGGTACGTGCCCTGCCCGCCCGGGCACCCGCTGCGCTTCGACCGGGCCGTCGCCCTCGCCCTCGAAAGGGTGCGCGAGGCGCAGGTCAGCACCCGCTGGTCCTCGGCCGCGGTGCCCGGCGCGCCCAGCGACCCGCTGCCGACCGACCCGGACTGGGCCGGCGGCAGCCTGTACACCGACGTACGGGAACGCGCAGCGGACGTGGCGCCCGACGCGCTGTGGCGGGTCATCGAGGGGATCGGCGGGGAGAACGGCTGGTACTCCTTCCCGCTGGCCTGGGCGGTGCGCGGCTGGCTCGACCGGCTCGTCGGCGGTGTCGGCCTGCGCCGGGGGCGGCGGGACGCGCGGCGGCTGCGGGTGGGCGACTCGCTGGACTTCTGGCGGGTCGAGGAGATCGAACGCGGCCGGCTGCTGCGGCTGCGCGCCGAGATGCGGCTGCCCGGCCTGGCCTGGCTGGAGATGCGCGTGGACGGCGACGGCGGCGGGCCCGTCCGGTACCGGCAGCGGGCGCTGTTCCACCCCCGCGGACTGGCCGGCCATCTCTACTGGTGGAGCGTGTCGCCCTTCCACGCGGTCGTCTTCGGCGGCATGGCCCGCAACATCGTCCGCGCGGCGGGCCGCGTCCGGGACGAGCAGGCGCGGTCCTCCGGCACATCCACCGCGCCCGCTCCGGGCGCCAGGGGCGCATCCGCACCCAGCGCCCGAGCGGAAGACAGCTACGACCGTCGTCACCCACCGCGGGGGAGCTGACACCCATGCACGTCTCGGTCGTCCTGTTCACCTCCGACCTGCGCCTGCACGACCATCCGCCGCTGCGGGCGGCGCTGGAGGCCGCCGACGCGGTCGTCCCGCTCTTCGTGCGCGACCGGGCGGTGGCGGCCGCCGGGTTCGGCGCGCCCAACCGCAGCGCCTTCCTCGCCGACTGCCTGGCCGACCTGGACGCCTCCCTGCGCGAGCGCGGCGGACGGCTCGTCGTGCGCTCCGGCGACCTGGTGGAGGAGGTGTGCCGCACGGTGACCGAGGCGGACGCCGACGAGGTGCACATGGCGGCGGCGCACAGCGCCTTCGCCACCCGCCGCGAGGACCGGCTCCGCCGCGCCCTGGAGGCCTGCGGCCGCCGCCTGTTCGTGCACGACGCGGTCACCGTGGCCGTACCGCCGGGCGAGGTGACCCCGTCCTCGTCGGACCACTTCGCCGTCTTCACGCCGTATCACCGGCAGTGGGCGCAGGTGCGTCTGCGGGCCCTCGCCACCGCCCCGCGCCGGGTGCCGGTGCCCGACCAGGTGCACGGCGAGCCGCTGCCCGGCCGCGGAGAGGTGGCCGGTGTCTCGCCCGCGCTGGCGCGCGGCGGCGAGA
Source organism: Streptomyces sp. NPDC036813 (assembly GCF_055609245.1). NCBI lineage: Bacteria > Bacillati > Actinomycetota > Actinomycetes > Kitasatosporales > Streptomycetaceae > Streptomyces > Streptomyces sp. NPDC036813. The sequence continues at coordinate 300,118 of NZ_JBVJPV010000002.1, forward strand.
GCGAGGGCCGCAAGCGGGTGGCCGCGTACTGGCGGCGCGGCCTGGACGCCTACGACGACACACGGGACGACCTGGCCGCCGACACCACTTCCCGGCTCTCCGCGCATCTGCACTTCGGCACCCTGTCCGCGGTGGAACTGGTCCACCGCGCCCGCCGGCGCGGCGGGCCCGGCGCCGAGGCACTGGTACGGCAGCTCGCCTGGCGCGACTTCCACCGCCAGGTGCTCGCCGCCCGCCCCGCCGCAGCCCACGCCGACTACCGCACCAAGCACGACCGCTGGCGCTCCCGGCGCACCGCGCGGGCCGACATCGAGGCATGGCAGGAGGGCCGCACCGGCTACCCGTTGATCGACGCGGCGATGCGGCAGCTGCGCCACGAGGGCTGGATGCACAACCGGGCCCGGCTGCTGACCGCGAGCTTCCTCGCCAAGACGCTGTACGTCGACTGGCGCATCGGCGCTGCCCACTTCCTGCACTGGCTGGTGGACGGCGACGTGGCCAACAACCAGCTGAACTGGCAGTGGATGGCCGGCACCGGCACCGACACCCGGCCGAACCGGGTCCTCAACCCCGTCACCCAGGCCAGGCGGTACGACCCCGACGGCACCTACGTCCGCCGCTGGGTGCCCGAACTGCGCGGCCTGGACGCCCCGGCGCTCCACGAGCCGTGGAAGCTGCCCGCTCCCGAGCGGGCGGCCCTCGACTACCCGGACCCGGTGGTGCGGTTGGCCGAGGGCCTGGAGCGGTTCCGGCGCGCCCGCGGCGGCGACCACCAGGCCACCCCGCGCCGACCGGCGGTGGGATGAGGAGCCGCCCTGACGAGCACCTGGCCCGCGCCGTGGGGCGAGCAACCGGCCTGATCAGCACCTGGCCCCTCCACCTCGGGCGGACAGCCGCGAAGACGCGCGCCCGCCGGTCTCAGCGCGCCCGCGGCGGGTGTACGCCGCTGTCGTCGGCGTACGGACGGCTCAGTGCCTCGACGGCGTCCCGCAGTCCGGAACAGCGCGGGAAGCCCGCGGACGCCCGCCGGTCCCAGCCCGGTCCGACCGGCAGCACCACGGGCCGCCTGCGCGCGCCCGCCGCCCCCCACTCCAGTCCGGCGAGATGCCGGGCCAGCGGCATGGAGGCGGTGGAGCGGGTCTGCGACCACAGGACGATCGCGGCGGCACCGGTGCGCCGCACGCAGGCCAGCAGGGCCTCCGCGGGCACCGCGGCGCCCAGCATCCGGGTCGGCACGCCGCGCTCGCCCAGTGCGGCGGTCAGCGCCTCCAGGGCCAGCGAGTGCTGTTCGCCGGGGGTACAGGCGAGCACCACGGGTGGCGCCCCGGTGCGGGGCTCGGGGCGTGGCAGGAGCAGGGGAGCGCTGCGCAGGGTGCTGGAGACGTGCCACGACAGCAGGTGTTCGACCTCCACATAGCGGTCGCCGGACGACTCCCATTTGCGGCCCACGGCCCGCAGGGTGGGCACCATCACCTCGTCCCACGCCACTGCCAGGCCGTGCTGTACGACGCTCTCCGCCAGCCGGCGTTCCAGCTCCGGCGCGTCCAGCCGCACCGCGGCACGGGCCAGGCCGCGGCACTCCTGACGCACGTCGCCGAGCGGCAGCCCGCTTCCGGCGCCGCCCGGCCGGGCGGCAGCAGGGGAGGAGGGCGGCGGTGTGGTGACCGGCGTGGGCGCGGGGTTCGGGTGCGGCGCGGCGGTCCCGGCGGACGGGGCCGCCGAAGTCACGGGGCCGTCTTCGGCGAAACGCAGCCGGGCGACCCGCGCCGCCTCGGCAGGCGGGGCGCCCGCCGCCGTCAGCCGGCACATCTCCTCCACCATCGCGATGTCCCGGGGCGCCCAGCGACGGTGCCTGCCCTGGCCCCGCACGGCAGGGCCGAGTCCGTAGCGCCGGTCCCAGGAGCGCAGGGTGGTCGGGGACACGCCGAGCCTACGGGCGAGCGCCCCCGTCGTCATGCCGGCGGCGGCGGAGGTCCGGTGCTCGGGCCCGGTCCCGTCGGGAACCGGTCCGTTGGTGGTGGTGGTGGTGGCGGGCAGGACGGACCCCTTTCGTCGGGGCTTCTTCCGAGGGCGACCCGATGCCCGGGGAGCAGGCAGGTCCCATGACTTAGTGATGCGCTATCGATGCAAGTTGTTCCCATGGTCCTCGTCGGCGCAGGGTGAGGCAAGACCCAGGGCTCCCACCCGTGGCTTCGTACAGGAGGCTCGACATGAACCCGCTCCCCTCCGCGCCCGGCTCGACCGCGCTGCTCGAAACCGGCGACCGGGACGCCGGCGACGCCTGGACGCTGCTGCACCGGCAGTGGTCGGGGCTCGTCCACGGTCTGGCCCGGCAGGCGCTCGGGGATCCCCGGGAGGCGGAGGACGTGACGCAGCAGGTGTTCACCGCGGCCTGGCGCGGGCGCGCCGGCTACGCCCCGGAGCGGGGGTCCTTCCCCGCGTGGCTGGTCGGCATCACCCGGCGCAAGGTGGCGGACGCCCTCGCCGCCCGGACCCGGCGGGCGGAACTGATCACGGCGGCGGCCCGCCGGGCTCCGGCGCCGGAGGACCGTGCCGGCGTCGACCCGGAGGCCGCACTGGATCGTCTGGTCGTCGGACGGGCTCTGGAAAGGCTCAGTGAGCCGCAGCGCCGCGTCCTGCGGCTCGCCTTCTACCAGGACCTGACCCAGACCCAGATCGCCCGCGTCACGGGATGGCCGCTGGGGACGGTCAAGAGCCACACCCGGCGCGGCCTGGACCGCTTGCGACGCAGCCTGCTGGAGCAGGGGGTGTCGGCCATCTGACCGGGTGGTGACCTTTCGATGCGCTATCGATGCAACCGAAGTCGAGTGAGTTCGGCGGTCCGGGTGCCGGATGTGCCGGTGTCCGTCGAAGTCCGCGAAAAACAAACAGTTCTATATCTGGACAAAGTCGTCAGCGGTACATAGCTTGAGTGCCACCTCTGCCGGGTGCACGACGCACGACATCCCGGACGGCCCGTTCAGCCGCGCGGCTGCCGGTTCGCCGCCGGGCGACCCGCCATGGGGAGGACCCCGTGAACTGGCTCGACCTTGCCGCCTGCCGCTTCGAGGACCCCGAACTCTTCTTTCCGCTCACCGAGGACGGGGCGTCCCTGCCCCAGATAGAACGGGCCCTGCAGATCTGCCACCGCTGTCCCGTCATCCGCGAGTGCCGCACCTCGGCGGTACGGCACGGCGAGAGCGACGGCGTGTGGGGAGGGCTGACGGCCCGTCAACGCAAGGCGCTCTCCGCGAGGACGACGGACCGGCGAGCCGGTGGCCCCGGCGCCACCGGCTGAGCCCGGCGTCCGCCGCAGCCGCCGGTCAGAGGTCGTGCCCCGGTTCGTCGGCGTGCGCCGCCACCGGGTGTCGGCGGCCCGACAATCGGTACCCGAACTCCATGGTCGACCGCGCCGTGTCGTCGACGCCGGCACCTCAGCCGCGTTCCGGTCGATCGCCGTGGCATGCTCGCCGGGCGACGACGTACGGTTGGCGGTCAGCGAGCCTACGAGGCGCCATGGACCCGGGGGCCGCACGGAGAAGCCGAGGGAGCCGTCACATGGCAGGGCCCAGACACACGGAGCGGGCGAGTGCGTCGCCGGGACCCGCGGTCCCGGCCGGGCTGGTCGCACAGCTCGATGCCATAGGGACCGGCGCCTACGTCGTGGACGCGGAGGGCTGCATCGTCGCCGCCAACACGCGTGCCGCGGGGTTGCTCGCCCTGCCCGTGGAACGTCTCATAGGCCAGGACGCGCACGACCTGCTCCACCGCGACCTGCACGGGCAGCCGATCGCCAGGACGCAGTGCGCCATGCGGCACGCCTTCCTCGAAGGGCGCCCGGCGCAGGCGGAGCGCGACTACTTCGCCCGCGGGGACGGCGTCCTGCTGCCGATCGGCTGGCACATCACGCCGTACTACCTCGACGAGGAGCTGACCGGGACCCTGGTCCTCTTCCACGCCTCGGGCCGCACCGTGGCGAGCGGGCCGGCGGCGGAGACGGCCGGCGGGTCGCTCTCGGAGCTGGAACGGCTGGCGCTGCTGGCCGAGACCACCACGCAGCTGACCTCCACCCTCGACGTCGACGAGGCGCTGGACCGGTTGGTGCAGCTGGTCGTGCCCCGGTTGGCGGACTGGGCCGTCATCGATCTGATCACCGAACGCGACGAGGTCTGGCGCAGCGCGGTGGTGCACGGGGACGGCGACCGCCTGACCCATCTCGAGGAACTCCAGGGACCGATGCCGCCGGTACCCGACGAGTCGCCCATGCCGCTGTCCCGGGCCCTGCGCGGCGTCTCCTCCACCGTCGCCGGTCCGCACACCTACCAGGGCGAGCCGGACTCCGGCATCGCGGTCGAGCAGCGCCGCCTGTTCGAGGCCACCGGAATGCACTCCGCCGCCATCGCGCCCATCCGCAGCACCCGCGAGGTCCTGGGCGCCCTGACCCTCGGACGGGCCGGCAATCCGCTGCCCTTCACCGCGTCCGACCTGCCGCTGCTGGAGGACATCGCGCGCCGCGCCGGACTCGCGCTGGACAACGCCCGCCTGTACCAGCGCCAGCGCAAGGTCGCCGAGACGATGCAGAAGCATCTGCTGCCCCAGATGCCGCATGTGCCGCACCTGCGGATGACCGTGCGTTACCTGCCCGCCCCGCACGCCTCGCAGGTCGGCGGCGACTGGTACGACGCCTTCCCGCTGTCGGACGGCGCCACCGCCCTGGCGATCGGGGACGTCGTCGGCCACGACCTGGAGGCCGCCGCGGGCATGGCGCAGGTGCGCAACATGCTCCGGGCCTACGCCTGGTCCCAGCAGGAGCCCCCCAGCCGGGTGGTGCAACGTCTGGACCGGGCGGTGCAGTACATCACCGAGGTCACCATGGCCACCCTGCTCTTCGCCCGGCTCGAACGGGCGGACGCCGGCCACTGGGAGCTGACCTGGACCAACGCCGGTCACCCGCCACCCCTGCTGCTGAGCCGCGACGGCGTGGCCGACTACCTCACCGGCGCGCACGGCATCCTGCTCGGCACCACCGGCGCCGCCCCGCGTACCGACGCCAAGGTGACCCTCCCGCCCGGCAGCACCCTGGTCATGTACACCGACGGCCTGATCGAGGAACGGGGCCACTCCCTCGACGAAGGGCTCCAGCGCCTGCGCCGCCACGCCGCCGCCCTCGCCCACCGCCCGCTCGACTCCTTCACCGACCAGCTGCTGCGTCGCGTCCGCCCGGCCGACAACGACGACGACGTCGCGCTCCTGGCGCTGCGCACCCCCCTGCACGGCGAGGACGATCCGATGTGGACGGAGCGTCGCCCCTCGGGTGAGTGATCCACCGGGTGCGTCCACCGGGTGCGGACGGGGCGTCATCACCACACGGGGCCGTCATCACCTCGGTCTTCTCAGGCCGAGGGCGCGGAACCGCCTCCCGAGGGGAAGCGGCGTAGCGGAGCCAGCTGGTCGAAGCAGTAGTAGACGGCGAGCACGGCGTGCGTGGCGAGCATGGCGACGGGGCTGACGTAGGCGAGGGCGAGGGTCGCCAGGTAGCACACCCCTCCGACGCCGAAGCGGCCCAGCGCGGCGCGCAGATCCGCCGGTGCGACCGGTGTGCCCAGAGCCCGCGCGTCACCCGTGAAGGACAGCAGGAGCAGGGAGAAGGCGATCCCCATGACGACCATGGTCGCGGCGTAGACCGCGGCGGCGGTGTGCGCGTCGGCGTCCCGCCCGGTCAGATACGTGGCGAGCAGGCGGGTGGGGAACGGGATGACGGACACGGCGAGCAGCAGGAAGAGGTTGGCGAACAGTGTCCGGCGGTCCACCCGGCGGGCCAGACCGCACACGGCGTGGTGGTTGATCCAGATGATGCCGATGACGAGGAAGCTGACCAGGTAGGCGAAATAGGCGGGCCACTGATGGGCGAGCGCGTGGGCGAGCGACTCGCCGTGCAGGGCGTCCGGCTCCGGCACCCGCAGGTCCAGCACGAGCAGCGTGATGGCGATGGCGAACACGCCGTCGCTGAACGCCTCCAGACGCGCGGTACTGAAGTCGGCCGCGCTGCGGCGCTCGGAGACGCCCGGCTCGGTGGTCATGAAGGCTCCGGAGAATAAGGGGAACGGGGTGGATCTCGGTCCACCCTTCCCAGCCGGGGGCCCGCGGAACCACCGCGCCGGTGCCCCGTTCACCACTCCCGGCCGACGCGGATGCGGTGAAGTCGCGCTGCGGGGGTACCGGCAGAGGACGTGTACATGTCTGCCCGGGAGGGGCCGATGGAAGCGATGAAGCAGTTGCGGCAGCTCAGGACCGTGTATGCCTGGGGCGCGGCCGCCTGGACCGGGTGTCTGCTGCTCACCTTCGTGGGGGAGCGCGGAACGACCCGGCAGACGGTGCTGCTGCTGGTGCTCCTCGCCGCCTTTCTGACCCTGCTGCTGTGGTCGACCTGGTGCCTGTGGGAGTCCGGGGCGACGCACGCGGCGAAGCGGCGCGCCGAGACCGTGAGCGGTACGGCGCCGCCGGGCCGGGCAGGCGAGAGGTGACCGAGGGAGGATCACCATGACGACGTACGTCATCTCCGTGCCGGGGACGTTCACCGGCGGAACCGGACCCGGCGTGCGGGACGAGCTGGTGCGCGCGCTGCGCCCGGCCGACCCGCACCACACGCACCTGGGAGAGCGCGAGGACATCGACATCCTCACCGTCCATGACGACGACACCTTCACCGTCCGCCTCACCGTGGAGGCGGACAGCGGCCCCGAGGCGGAAGGCAAGGCCCGCCGGCTCACCGAGTCCGCGCTGACCGCCGTGGGCCTGGACGACGGCACCGCGCCCCTGGGCCCGGCGGTGGTCACGGGCATCGACACGCAGGAGTGAGGCGGCGACCGCTCACGCGGCCCACCTCACGAACCCCCGCCCGTCGAGCGCGTCAGACCCGCGCTTGTCACACGTTCGGGTGAAGGAGGGCTCCCCGCCTTCGCTCGCCGCATGACCGCGGCCGCTCGGGGGATGACCTCGTCAGCGCTGCCGGAGCGGCGAACGAAGGGAGCCTGCTGCGTGAGCGACATCGTCTTCGTCGCGGACTTCGCCTCCGACCGTCAGTGGGTCGCGGGGCGGTCCTGGGCCTACCCGGACGGCGGCCCCACCAACCCGGGCGACGACAAGCTCGACCATCTCACCGCCGACCCCGCCCACTCCCGCACCGGCACCTTCCGCGCCACGCGCCGGTCGGACGGGCTGTGGGACACGGGCCTGCTGACCACGGAGGACAGCGCCGAGGGCTTCATGGTGCGCACCGGCGACCGCCTGGAGACCAGGGTCCGGCTGCCCGTCGGACTCGGCGCCTGGCCGGCGATCTGGACCTGGCGCGACGGCGGCAACGAGGTGGACGTGTTCGAGTACCACCCGGACAACCCCGACCTGCTGGAGCTCACCAACCATGTGCGCGCCGGCGGCGGTTACGTCCACGACGACGCCGTCCGCCCCGGAGAGATCGTCGACCTCGCCGTGACGTTCGGCAGACGTGACGTGGTGTGGTGGCTGAACGGCCGCGAGGTGCTCGCCGACGGCCGCGGGGTGGGCTCCCACTGGCACGCCCACCTGATCGTCAACCTCTCGGTCTGCGCGGGCCGCTACCATCCCCCGCCCGAACCGACGGCGGGGGAGCTGTCGTACGAGGTGGAGAGCCTGGTCGTACGCCGGTGACGGGGGCGTCTCGGTAGGGTGGGGGACCGCCGATCCAGGAGTTGCCCGTGGCCGTCCGCCCCCGTGTGCTGTTCGTGACCGACCTCGCCTACCCGGCCCGCGGGCGCCGCTACTGCGACGAGGACATCTTCCTCTCCGCACGGCTGCGGGCCGACTTCGACATCGCGCTGTGCCACCCGCTGGACGCCGCCGCTCTCATGGACGCCTTCGACGCGGTCGTCGTCCGCAACAGCGGCCCCGTGCTGCACTACCAGAAGGAGTACGACGCCTTCCGCGAGCAGGCGCTCGCCCGCGGCACCCGGGTGTACAACCCGCTGACCGGCCGCGGGGACATGGCCGGCAAGCAGTACCTGCTGGAGCTCACGGCGGCCGGATTCCCGGTCATCCCCACCGTCGACCGGCCCGAGGACGTCCCCGCGCTGCCGGACACCGACCGGTACGTGGTCAAGCCGAAGGCGGGCGCGGACTCCATAGGCCTCACCGTGGTGCCCCGGGACGGGCTGCACGACCTGACCCACGGCGACGTCCTGATCCAGCCCCGCGTCGACTTCCGCCACGAAGTGTCCTTCCTGTACGTCGACGACGCCTTCCAGTACGCCCTGTACGCCCCCGACCCCGACCGGCGCTGGGTTCTCGAGCCCTACGAGCCCAGCGCGGCGGACCTCGACTTCGCCCGTCGCTTCATCGACTGGAACCCCCTCGCCCACGGCATCCAGCGGGTGGACGCCTGCCGTACCCAGGAGGGGGACCTGCTGCTGGTGGAGCTGGAGGATCTCAACCCCTACCTGTCGCTGGACCGTGTGGACGAGCCGGTCCGCGACGCCTTCGTCAGCAGCATGACGGCCTCCCTACGGCGTCTCCTCGACTGAGGGCCGCGCCAGGCGTTCAGCCGGGGAAGCGGCCGGTGGACCGCAGTTCCCAGCGGCGTTCGGCGTACGCGAGGTCGTCGCGCCACAGGCGTCCCGACGCCGCGCGCATCAGCGGGCGCAGCAGCGGGGCCGCCCGCCGGGCGACGACGAAGCCACGGCGGTCGGAGGCGGCCAGCACGGCCTCCACGACCGCCGTACGCGGCCGGCCGTGCTCGTCCACGCCGAGGGGAGTGGCGTGCGTCTCCACGACGGACCCTTCGCCCTCGCCCCGCGTGATGTGCATGACGACGGTGCGCGGTTCGGGAGCGGTGAACACGGCCCGCACCGGCACGACCAGCCGCCCCGCGACCTTGAACGAGACGTCGACGGTGAAGGCGTCGTCGCCGTCCTCGGGGGCGCCGACCACGCTGAGGTCGACGAACGAGTACGGGTGGAACCAGGCCCCGTGCCACGGGTCCAGACGGTTGGCCAGCACGTCCTCGGGTTCGCAGCGGCCCGTGCCGGTGTAGACGGCCGTCAGCGCGTGCTCGTGCCCCGGGCGCCGGGGCACGACCGGCGCGTCCGTCGGCGGCTCCCCGCCGGCGGCGTCGAGGCGCACCCACACCAGGACGCCGTCGTCGTGCACCGGCAGCGGCGTCCACCCCGCGTAGGGCCGGCCGTCGAGAGCCAGCCCGTGCCAGTGACACACGAGCGCGCCGCAGCGCACCGGGCTGTCGCGCAGCGGCGCCCCCAGATGCGGGCACATGCCGGGGCCGCCCACGAGCCGGCCGTCGGCGCCACGCCAGACGACCACCTCCTGACCCGCGACCGTCCGCGCCAGCGGGCGGTCACCGCGCACCGCGGCGGACGCGCCGACGACGTACCAGTTCCCCGACGGACGCGCCTGGGCGCGCTTCAACGCCTGCGCGATCACGGCCGGTCTGGCCTCGCGCCAGGTGGGCCGCTGCCTGTCCCACGGCACGGGGCTGCGACGCAGCGACAGGGGGATACGGCGGGGGCTCACGCGACCTCCTCCGTGTCGGGCCGGGCCGCCCGCACGGGCGTGACGGCGGGCAGGGGCGTCGGCGCCTGGGGCAACGGGTGGCGGGACCGGCTGCGGGCACGCAGCCGTGCGAGGGTCACCCGGGTCAGCCCGTCGGCGGCCACCACGGCACGGTGCCGTCGCGGGACCACCGCACGGCGGTGCAGCACGGCGTAACCGTCCCGGGCCACGGCGTCGAGGATGCCGCCGTACAGGACGAACGCGGTGCGGATGCAGGGGCGGGAGACCGGGTCGAGCATGGCGATGCCCGGCGCGGCCTGCCGGTACACGCCCCGGGTGAGCGCCGCGAACTCCTCCAGGGCGGCGGTGATCCGGCGGTCGCGGCGACCCGAGTCCCGGCTCCAGCCCAGCAGTTCGCGGTCGACGCCGTGGCCGGCGAGCAGGTCGGCGGGCAGATAGACCCGGCCGCGGTCCAGGTCCTCGCCCACGTCCCGCAGGAAGTTGCTCAACTGGAAAGCGACCCCGAGCGCGGCGGCGTGCGGCGCCGCCACCTCGCGCGGCACCACCGTGCCGAGGACCGGCAGCATCTGCAGACCGATCACTGCGGCGGACCCGTGCATGTAGCGGCGCAGATCCGCGTAGGTGGGGTAGTCCGTGACCGTGAGGTCGCTGCGCATCGCGGTCATGAAGTCGCGGAAGTGCGCGTGCTCGATGCCGTAGCGGCGGGCGGTGTCGGCGAGGGCGAGCACCACCGGTTCCTCGCTGTGTCCGCCCCGCAGCCCCGTGGCCAGGGCATGGTCGAGCTGTGCCAGTGCCTCGACGCGGACGGCGGAGTCCGTGCCGGGATCGAGCGAGTCGACGATGTCGTCCGCCCAGCGCGCGAATCCGTACAACGCGTGGACGGCGGGCCTGCGCTCGACGGGCAGCAGCCGGGTGGCGAGGAAGTACGTCTTGCCGTGCCGCGCGTTGAGGATGCGGCAACGACGGTACGCCGCGCGCAGCACCGGGTCGCCGATGCCCGCCGCGTCCAGTTCCCGGTCGGTCATGCGGCTGTCTCCTTCGACGGGGCCGGGCGGGCGCCGGCCGGGATCCGGGCCGGTCGGCCGGTGACGCGGGCGGCGGCGAGCTTCCCCGACACGAGCACGGTCGGCACGCCGACGCCCGGGGTGGTGCCGCAGCCGGCGAGGACGGCGTTCTCGGTGCCGCGCACCAGGTTGCGAGGCCGGAACGGGCCGGTCTGGGCGAAGGTGTGGGCAGCGGAGAAGGGCGTACCGGCGGCGTGGCCCTGCGCCTGCCAGGCGGCCGGAGTGACCAGGCACTCCTCCTCGATCGCGTCCCCGATGCCGTCCAGGCCGCGCCGCTCCAGCTCCCGCAGCAGCGTCGCCCGGTAGCGCGGGGCGAGGTCACCCCACGCGGCGGCGCCCGGGCCGATGTCGGTGTTGGGACACGGCGCGAGGATGTAGTGCAGGTGGCGGCCGGGCGGAGCGAGCCCCGGATCGGTCGCGGTGGGACGGGTGACGAGCAGGGACGGATCGCTCATCAGCCGCCCGGTGCGCGTCAGCTCGTCGAAGGTGCCGCTCCATGCCGCCCCGAACGACAGGGTGTGGTGGGCCAGCCGAGGCCAGGTGCGGTCCGTGCCGGCGTGCAGCACCACCGCGGACGGGGAGTGCCGCAGCCGCACCGGACGCCTGGGCCGGCGGCCGAGCAGGCGGTAGGCGACGGGCAGATCAGGGGTGAGGACGACCGCGTCGCAGGGGATGCGGTCCTGGTCGGTGACGACCGCGGTGACCCGCGCGCCGGACCGCTCCAGCCGGGTCACCTCCTGGCCGAACCGCAGCTCTGCGCCCGCGTCGGCGGCCGCGTCCGCCATCGCCTGGGGCAGGGCGTGCATCCCGCCCCGCGGGAAGTACACCCCGGCGACGGTGTCCATGTAGGCGATGACGGCATACGCGGCCAGTGCTCGCGCCGGCGGCACGCCCGCGTACAGCGCCTGGAAGGAGAAGACCCGCCGCAGCCGCTCGTCCTGCAGGAAGCGGCCGATCCGGGCGTCGAGGCGGCCGAAGCCGCCGAGCGCCGCCAGTCGGGCCAGGTCGGCGTTGAGCAGGCCGAGGGGCGAGTCGAAGTTGGCGTCGATGAAACGGCCCATCTGCGCCCGGTACAGCCGCTCCAGCCAGGTCCGCAGCCGCCGGTACCCGGCCGCCTCACGGGGTCCGGCGAATCGTTCCACCTCCGCTGCCATGGCGTCCGCGCCGGTGTGCACGTCCAGGGTGCTGCCGTCCGCGAAGCAGGCCCGGTACGCCGGATGCAGGGCGATCAGCTCCACGCGCCGGTACAGGCTGTCGCCGACGGCGGCGAACGCCTCGTCGGCCAGGTCCGGCATCGTGAGCACGGTGGGCCCGGTGTCGATCCGGTAACCGCCGAGGTCGAGGCGTCCGGCCCGGCCGCCGGGCAGCGCGTCCCGTTCCACGACCGTCACCCTGCGCCCGGCACCCAGCAGGTGAAGGGCGGCCGAGAGCCCGGCGAGGCCGGCCCCCACGACCACGACGTGATCCGTACGACCGGGCAGCCGGCGTGTCATCGTCCGGACTCCCGTCCCGTGAGGCCGGGCGCCTGAGCCGTGCCCGCGCCGCCCTCGGACGCACGCCGGAGCAGTTCCCGCAACCGGCTCCCGGCCTCGGGGTCGAGCGGCGCGCCGTCGAAGTGCCGCAGCCCCCGCGCCACCAGGCGGCCGACCTTCGTCTCGACGACGGCCCGGGCGCCCGTCGCCTCCAGCACCTCCCGCACCTGCGCAAGGCCCGCCTCCGTCAGGCCGGTGTCGCCGAGCGACCTCTCCAGCACGGCCAGAGCGCGGTCGTCGCCGGCTGCCGCCGCCCGCGCCCGGGCCAGCGCCGTCAGAAACGTCGGCTTGCCCTCACGGATGTCCGCGCCGCCGCTCTTCCCGGTACTGCCGGGGTCACCGAACACGTCGTTTAGGTCGTCGCGCAACTGGAACGCCATGCCGACACAGCGCCCCGCGGCGTCCAGCACCCGCACCGTCCGGTCGTCGGCGCCCGCGAGTGACGCACCCAGCGCCAGCGGGCGGGCCACCGAGTACAGGGCGCTCTTGAGGCATGCGGTGTGCAGGGCGCGTGGCAGCCCCTGCGCGGAGGTCACCTGGCCGTGCACGTCCAGGTACTGGCCCGCGACCATCTCGGTGCGCATGTCGCTCCACAGCCGCCGCACCGGCCGTACCGCCGACGCGGGGAGGGCTGTCTCGGCGACCAGGTCGTCCGCCCACGCGAGCGCCAGATCACCGGCCAGGATCCCGGCCGCCTCGCCGAACCGCCCGGCGCGCCCGGCGGGGACCGACCCGGCGTACCGGGCGCTCAGGTCCGCGTGCAGCGCGGGCCGGCCCCGCCGCAGCAGGGCGCCGTCCATGACGTCGTCGTGCACCAGGGCGCACGTCTGCAGCAGTTCCAGCGCCGCGCCGACGCGCAGGGCCGCCTTGACGCTCGCCCGGTCTTCGCCGCCGCACGCGCGCAGCGACCACCACAGCAGCCGGGACCTGGTGCGCTTGCCGCCGGCCCGGGTGAAGTCGGCGACGCGCGCCGCGAGATCCGTGGCGAACCGCTCGTCCACGGCGTGCGCGCGGGCCACGCGCTCGTCGAGGACACCGTCGAGGACACGTCCTACGGCGGCGGACACGTCGGCGTCGACCTGACGCGCGTCACAGGTCTCCGCCGGGCAGGCGGCCCCCGTCTGGTCCGCGTGCACGTGGCCGCTCGACTCGTCGGGGCGCGTCCGTCCGGGCGATCCCGGCACCGGAAGCAGGCGCGGGACGGGCGGCGGCGCGGCGCCGTGGTGTTCCTTCGCCTGTGTGGGGCTCATCCCGCTTCCTCTCGTCGTGATCCCGATGCACTCGTCGCCACATGCTTCGGCGGGTCCGCCGCACCTGGATGCGCAGCCGGCCGGCGACGTGTGCGCCGCTCGCCGCACGATGTCCTTTCCCCGTCCGCCGCCGGGGCAACGGCGGGGCACGCACACGAGTGACCCGCATCCGTTCGGGCACACGGGCGGGAACACCGGCCGGCGGCCGCACGGGTCGGGCACACGGCCGGAACACCGGCAGGCGGGTCGGGCGGGACTCGGTCAGGAGGAGGCGTGGTGCTGGAGGCGGAAGTGGCGGTGGTCGGTGCCGGGGCCGCGGGGTTGTCCCTGGCCCACCGCCTGAGCGGGCACGCGCCGGGACTGCGGACGCCGTCCGTGCTGCTGCTGGACGCCCCGCCCGGCCCGCTGCGCCCGCCGAGCCGCACCTGGTGCTTCTGGGAGCGCGGCCGGGGCCGGTTCGACGCCGCGGTCACGGCCTGCTGGGAGCGGCTGCGGGTGCGTCCGCCCGCGGGGGCCCCGATCGAGGACGGCCTCGCGCCCCTGCGCTACAAGATGATCCGCTCCGACGACTTCGAGGACCTGGTCGGCCGGGACCTGGCGCACAGCCCCAACGTGCGCCGTCTCCAGGCCACCGTGGAGACGGTGGAGGACGTCACCGGCGGAGCCCGTCTGCACCTGCGGGACGCCGACGGCACCCCTCGCGTCCTGCACACCCGCTGGGTCCTCGACTCCCGCCCCCTGGGCAGCCTGCCGGCCGCGCGCACCACCCTCCTCCAGCACTTCCACGGCTGGTTCGTGCGCACGTCCCGGCCGGCCTTCGACCCCGCCGTCGCCGACCTGATGGACTTCCGCACCCCACAGCCCGCCGATGGCCTGTCCTTCGGCTACGTCCTGCCCACCGGACCGCACGAGGCGCTGGTCGAGTACACCGAGTTCTCACCGCGGACCCTGACCGCGAGCGGCTACGAGGCGGCGGTACGGCACTACGCCGACGACGTCCTGCGCCTCGGTGAGAGGAGGATCCTCGCCACCGAGACCGGCGTCATCCCGATGACGGACGCCCCGATCGCCCGGCAGACCGGCGCGTCCGTCTTCCGTATCGGCGCCGCCGGTGGCGCCACCCGCCCCGCCACCGGGTACACCTTCGCGGGCCTGCAACGCCAGACGCGGGCCGTCGCCGCCGCGTTGCGCGCAGGGCGCCGCCCGCTGCCGCCGCCCGCCCACTCCGCGCGCTCCCGCGCCATGGACGCCGTACTGCTGCGTGCCCTCGCAAGCGGCCGGGTCGACGGGCCCGCCCTGTTCAGCCGGCTCTTCGCCCGGGTCCCCATGGCCCGGCTGCTGCGCTTCCTCGACGGCGACACCCGCCTGCACGAGGACTTCGCCATCGGCCTGCGCACCCCGATCCGGCCGATGCTCCACTGCGCCCTCGAGCTTCCCTCCCTGCCCCGCCGCCCCTTCGACTGACGCCCCGACAGCAGCCCCCCTCGGCCCCCTGGAGACCGCATGACCCTGCTGCGCGACGAGGACCTCGCCGCCGCCTTCGACCACGCCTCCCGCAGCTACGACGCGCTGGTGGCCGCCAACCCCGGCTACCACGCCCACCTGCGGCGCTCGGTGCGCCGGCTCGGCCTGCCCGGGCACGGCGAAGGACTGCGCCTGCTCGACCTCGGCTGCGGCACCGGCGCCTCGACCGCCGCGCTGCGCTCCGCCCTGCCGGCCGCGGACATCACGGCCGTCGACGCCTCCGCCGGCATGCTGGAACGGGCCGCCGCCAAGCCTTGGGCGGACGGCGTGACCTTTGTGCACGCGCCGGCGGAACGGCTGGCCGAGGCGGGCGTCACGGGACCGTTCGACGCGGTCTTCGCGGCCTACCTGCTGCGCAACGTCGACGACCCCGACGCCGTGCTGGCGGCCGTGCGCGAGCTGCTGGCGCCCGGCGGACGGCTCGGCGTGCACGAGTACACGCTCAGCGGACGTCGCGTGGACCGCGCGGTGTGGACCCTGGTGTGCCGCGGCGTCGTCCAGCCCGCGGGGGCGGTCCTCGGCGACGGCGCCCTCTACCGTCACCTGTGGCGCAGTGTCGTCGACTTCGACACCGCCGGCGGCTTCGCGGACCGGCTGCGCACGGCCGGCTTCGACCACGTGCGGGCCCTGCCGCTGCCGGGCTGGCAGACCGGCATCACCCACACCTTCGTCGCGCGCCGCCCGAAGGACACGCGATGACCGGCGATCCCCGCATCACCGGCGGTGCGGCTGCGGGCGGCGACTGCCGGGCGGCCGGTGATGCGGCAGCGGGCGGCGACCGCCGCACGACCGGGGACCCGGCAGCGGCCAGGGGCCGCGCAATGCCCGGCGGTCGCCCGGCGCCCCGTACGGCGGGTGCCCGGAGAGGGCGGGACCGGCGTGCCCGCGTCCTGCCCGGCCCGCGGGGGAGGCGGCGCGCCGAGGGCGCCCGCCCCACGGCGGCCGTCGTGGGCGGCGGCATCGCCGGGCTGGCAGCGGCCACGGCACTGGCCGAACGCGGCGTGGCCGTCACCCTGTACGAGCGGCAGCCCTACCTCGGCGGGCGCGTCGGGGGCTGGCCCACCCACCTGTCGGACGGCACCCCGGTGACGATGAGCCGGGGCTTCCACGCCTTCTTCCGCCAGTACTACAACCTGCGCGGACTGCTGCGCCGTACCGATCCCGCGCTGGAGCGGCTCACCGGCCTGCCGGACTATCCGCTGCTGCACGCCGGCGGGACCAGGGACGGCTTCCGCCGCGTCCCGCGCACCCCGCCGTTCAGCGCGCTCGGCTTCGCCCTGCTCAGCCCGTCCTTCGGGCTGCGCGACCTGCGGGCGCTGGACCCGGTCGCTGCGCTGCCCCTGTTCGACGTGCGCGTGCCCGACGTGTACACCCGCCTCGACGACATCAGCGCCCACGACTTCCTGGACGCCGTCCGCTTCCCGGACCGGGCCCGCCATCTGGCCTTCGAGGTGTTCTCCCGCAGCTTCTTCGCCGACCCGCGCCGGCTGTCGGCGGCCGAACTGGCGCTGATGTTCCATATCTACTTCCTCGGGTCCGCCGAGGGCCTGCTGTTCGACGTGCCCCGCGCCCCCTTCCCGGCCGCCCTGTGGAACCCGCTCGCCGACTACCTGCGGCGGCACGGTGCCGCAGTGCGCACGGGCACATCCGTCGACCACGTGGCTCCCGTGCGGGACGGCGGCCACCGGATCACCACCGACCAGGACGAGACGCACCACGACGGCGTCGTCCTCGCCCTCGACACCGCCGGACTGCGCTCCCTCGTCGCCCGCTCGGACCGGCTGGGCGACGCCCCCTGGCGTGAGCGGATCGCACGGCTGCGCACCGCCCCGCCCTTCCTGGTCACCCGCATGTGGCTGGACCGGCCCGTCGCCGCCGACCGGCCGGGCTTCCTGGGCACCAGCGGGTTCGGCACCCTCGACAACATCAGTGTCCTGGAACGCTGGGAGGACGAGGCCGCCCGCTGGGCCGCGCGCACCGGAGGATCCGTGGTGGAACTCCACGCCTACGCGGTACGCCCCCAGGCACCCCGCGACGTGGAGGAGAAGCGCCTCGTCGAACAACTGCACCGGATCTACCCGGAGACACGGGCGGCCACGGTCGTCGACAGCCGCCACGAGTGGCGCGAGGACTGCCCGCTGTTCCCCGTGGGCGGCTACCGCGACCGCCCCACCGTGCGCACCCCCGACCCTCGCCTGACGGTGGCCGGCGACCTCGTGCGCACCGACCTCCCGGTGGCGCTGATGGAACGAGCGGCGACGACCGGCTTCCAGGCCGCCAACGTCCTGCTGGGGCAGTGGGGTCTGCGGGGCCAGACCCTCTGGACGGTCCCGGACCGTGGCCGCAACACCGTGCTGCGGGGGCTGGCGCGATGGGTGAGCGGATGAGGGAGCGGCCTGAAGGGCCGGACGGCGTCTTGTAGGGTCCGCTCCGTGGGAACGGACATCGACGGAGTGATCGAGTGCCGCGCGCACGGGCACGGCTGGCGGGTCGAGGCCGACGTGCTCGACTTCCGGCCGGGACGCGACTACGACGCGTGGGGGTGCCTCTTCGACGTCCGCGGATCCGAGAGCATCGACAGACCGCTCTTCGCGCACCACGGACTGCCGGACGACGTCTGCGACGTGGTACGGGAAGCCGCCGCCGGCGACTGCCTGCACGGGCACACCCATGCCACCTGGGCCGACGTCAAGGCGGCCGACTGGGACGCCCCGGTCATCGACCGGCCCGCCTGGTACTGGGCCGCCGAGTGGCGGGAGGGTGAACACGGACTCGTCTTCCACGACGTCGTCCGGGCAACGCCCCGCCTGGGTGACGCGGCGGCCGACACCTTCGGCGGCCACGCCCTGCTCGCCCCCGCCGAGTGGCCGCCGGGCGGCGAGGTGCGGCTGGACGGCGCGGTGTACCGCCCCGTCGTCCTGACGGCCCGGATGCTCGCGCCGCCGGACGAGGAGCCGTGGGACCGGCTCTGGGGGGCCATGCGCGACCTCGCCGGCGTCCACGGGGACGACAACGTGCGACTGGTCGTCTGGTTCGGATGACTGGTCGTCCGGTTCGGATGACGGGCCGGGCCGTGGGCCGCGGCCCGTCGGCGTGGCCGGCGGCTCTCAGCCCGCCGACCGGGCGGCGTGGGCGCGCACGTCGCCGCCCCGGGACCTGAGCGGCACGCCCGCTTCGCCGAGGACGCGGTGCACGAAGCCGTACGAGCGGCCGTGGGCCTCCGCGATCGCGCGGATCGAGCGGCCCTCCTCGTACTCCTTCTTCATCACCTCGGCCAGCTCCCTGCGCGCCGCACCCGTGATCCACTTCCGCTTGTCCACGACGATCTCCTTTCGCGACGTCGAACGTGATCACCGGTTGCCCGCGCCGGCGCGATCCATGTCGCCGCTCCGGCGTCGGGCCCCGGCTAGAAGGCGTACCGGATCCGCAGCCAGGGTGCATGCGCGGCGACGAGCCCACGGAGGGAGTCCACCGCCTGCGCCTTGACGACGGTGTGGTAACGGACGTTCAGGGCGCCGTTCTGCGAGCGTTTGGCCTGCTGGAGGCCGGGCTGCCAGAGCAGTTCCTCGCCCTGGGGGTGCCAGCCGAGGTTGACCTCGTGCAAGTCCTCGTTGTGGGTCAGCATGATCACCTCGGCCGCCGCCTGTCGCTTCACCGCCTCCGGCAGTACGTCGTCGAGATGCCTCAGCAACTCGGCCCACGCCGCCTGCCAGCCGGGGCGCAGCACGACGGGGGAGAGATTGAAATGCACCTCGTAGCCCGCCTCCAGGAAGTCCCCGGCGGCCGCGACGCGGTCGGCGATCGGCGAGGTGCGCAGGTCCAGGAGGCGGGAGTCCTCCGCCGGCATCAGGGAGAACCGGATCCGGGTACGGCCGCGCGGGTCGTGGGCCAGCAGGTCGGGATTGACGAACTTGGTCGCGAAGGACGCCTTGGCCGTGGGCCAGTGCCGGAAGGCGTGGACCAGGTCGGCGGTGTTGTCGCAGATCAGGGCGTCCACCGAGCAGTCGCCGTTCTCCCCGATGTCGTAGACCCAGGCCGTGTCGTCGCACTGGTTCGGCTCGGGCTTCCTGCCCTGGCGTGCGATGTGCCGGCCGAGATGCGCGATGATCCGGTCGATGTTGGTGAAGACGGTGATCGGATTGGCGTACCCCTTGCGGCGTGGCACATAGCAGTACGCGCAGGCCATCGCGCAGCCGTTGGAGGGTCCCGGGGCGATCCAGTCGGCCGAGCGGCCGTTGGGACGGGTGGTGAGTGTCTTCTTCTCGCCCAGGACCAGGGTCTCGCCCTTGACGCGGACCCAGCGCTCGACGTTGCCCTCGTTGCCGTGCAGACCGGGGATGCCCCAGTGGGACGGCACCTCGGTCACGCGGGCCTGCGGGAACCGGTCCAGGATCTGCCGGCCCCGGGGGGAGGCGGCCGCGGCCGGCTCGGCGTAGATCTGCC
Source organism: Streptomyces sp. NPDC036813 (assembly GCF_055609245.1). NCBI lineage: Bacteria > Bacillati > Actinomycetota > Actinomycetes > Kitasatosporales > Streptomycetaceae > Streptomyces > Streptomyces sp. NPDC036813. The sequence goes on from NZ_JBVJPV010000002.1 coordinate 319,489, forward strand.
GCACGGGCAGCAGCCGACGGGCCGTGACGCCGCGCCGGAAGGTGCCGGCCCCCGAGCCTGTGTCCCGGTCGGGCTGGGCGGCGCCGGGTGCGCCCAGGGCCTCCAGGCCGAACAGGGCGTCGGAGCCGTCGTCCGGTGCGGCGTGGGTCATCGAGGGGCTCCGGGAAGTGGCTCGGCCGCTGCGGCGCGTGGGTGTCGATGCTGGTCGCTCCACTGTATGGCCGTCATGCGCGTGGTGCGGTGCCACACGGTGACACGCGCGTGGTGCGGCGCCACGTGGTCACACGCGCGTGGGGCATCGCCGGGTGGTCATGACCGCAGGGGTCTCCTACGAGGTCACGCGTGCCTGGGGCGGCGCCGGCACGGGACGCCGCTCGGCCCGGCGCCCCGCCCGATCGCCGAGCGCCGGGCAGCGCCCGGCTGAACACGCGACGCGCGGGTAGACGAGCGCCACGAGCCCGGCGCCGCCCGCGGTCCGGGACACGACGGACGACAAGGACGACAAGGAGTGTCATGGCCGGAGTGATGGAGCGGATCAAGCAGTTCGCGCGCAGCCCGCAGGGGCGCCGCACGATGGAGCAGATACGGCGCCAGGCCGCCGACCCGCGACGGCGCGCCCAGGCCCAGCGCCTCCTCGAGCGGCTCCGCTCCCGCCGATGACGCGAAAGTGCAAGGAGTGACGGCAGTCACGTTTGCCGTACGCTGGGGGCATGACTCGCGCAACGCCGGGTAACGGCCCGGCAAGGACGGCCCGGGGGTACGGAGCGGGCCGGCACGATCAGGGAGGGTTCGAGATGGCGACGCGCGTCGGCACGAAGACGGACACCGGCACACCACTGCCGCAGATCACCGACCCGCAGAAGATCGCCCCTCAGGACGCCCGCACCCTTACCCAGGTGTTCCTCGCACGGCTCGCGGACCTCGAGGAGGGCACCGCCGAGTACCAGTACGCCCGCAACACGCTCATCGAGATGAACATGTCGCTGGTGCGCTACGCGGCCGGCCGGTTCCGCAGCGGGAACGGCCAGACGATGGAGGACGTCGTCCAGGTCGGCGTCATCGGGCTGATCAAGGCCATCGACCGGTTCGAGATCTCCCGCGAGGTGCAGTTCACCAGCTTCGCCGTGCCGTACATCGTCGGTGAGATCAAGCGGTTCTTCCGTGACACCTCCTGGGCCGTGCACGTGCCGCGCCGTCTGCAGGAGGCCCGCGCCGAACTGGCCAAGGCCACCGAGGAACTCCACACCCGGCTCGGCCGCGCGCCCCGGGTCGCCGAACTGGCGGCGCTGATGAACCTCAGCGAGGACGAGGTCGTCGAGGCGCAGATCGCGGCGAACGGATTCACCTCCGCCTCCCTCGACGCGAGCATCAGCCAGGATCCGGACGACCACGAGACCGCCCTGGCCGAGGTCATCGGGGTGGAGGACCCGGCCTTCGAACTCGTCGAGAATTTCCACACCCTGGCCCCGCTCATCGCCGAACTCGGCGAGCGCGACCGGCTGATCCTCCATCTGCGGTTCGTCGAGGAGCAGACGCAGGCGCAGATCGGGGAGCGGCTGAACATCTCCCAGATGCACGTCTCCCGGCTGATCTCCCGCATCGTCGCCGGGCTGCGGTCGCGGATGCTGGTCACGCACTGAGACAGGGCTGAACCCCCGGGGCGGGGGTGCCGGCGTCCGCCGCCGGTACCCCCGCCCTCCGCATGCCCTCCATCACGGCGGCCCCGCTCCCTGCCTTGAAGTCCAACTCGCCCATGTCCGCGGTGTGTTCGGACGAATCCGGGGCAATCGGGACGGCATGACGGCGGCCGGCCGGCAGCCGCACGGGTCGAGAGGGGGAAAGGGGAATCATGCGGAACGCGTGGACGAGGTCCGGTGCGCTCCTGGTGGCCACGGCCGTGTTGGGCGGCGTCCTGGCCGGCTGCGGAACCGACGACGGGGCAGGCATGCCGGGAAAGGCCGGCCGGTCCGGCGCCGCGCCGGAACAGGGCGCCGCGGCCGTGCGCGCCGCCTACGACAGGACGGCCGAGGCCGACACGGCGAAGCTGACGGTACGGGTCAGGGCCACGGCGGACGGGCAGACGGCCGTCTCCGACGGACGGGGCGTCGTCGACCTGGAGGACGGCGACAGCGCGCTGACGGTGACCGCCGAGGGCCGTCCGGTCGAGCAGCGCGTGGTGGACCGGATCCTTTACCAGAAGGTGCCGGGCGCCCGTACGCCGGCCGGCAAGCCCTGGGTGCGGGTCGACCTGAAACGGCTGGCCTCACAACAGGGCCTGGGCACCCAGGGGATCGGCGATCCGGCCCGCTCCGCCGCGTTCGCCAAGGCGGTCACGGACCGGGGGGTGGCCAAGGCCGGCCGGGAGACCGTCAAAGGCGTGGCCACCACCCGCTACCGGGTCACCGTCGATGTGGCCGCCCTGCCCGACGGGGCGAACCTGCGCCGGCAGCTGGGCCCGACCGTGCCGATGCAGCTCTGGCTCGACGACGACGGAAGGATCCGGCGCCAGCAGATCGAAACGGCCGTCAAGGCGCCGATCCCGGCGTCCGCCTCGGCCTCCGGGCAGAGCGCGGCCCCGCAGCAGCTGAGGATCGTCACGGTCCTGGAGTACTCCGACTTCGGTACGGACGTCGATGTCGAGGCGCCGCCCGCCGGGCAGGTGACCGACCTGACCGACCGTGCGCCGCGGGGCGGCGGCACCCCGCGCGGCTGACACCCGTGAACCGGTCCTCGGGGCGATCGCTTGAGCGGGCCGATCGCGGGCATCCGCGACACTGCCGACTCACGTCGCCAGGGGAGGATCTTCATGAGCCGAGGAAGCCGCATACTCACCGCTCTGCACGCAGCCGTCGGCGTGTGGCTGGTCTACTGCACCGTCCGCACCTGGGGCGCCGCGACGACATGGAGCAGTGTGATCATGGCCGCGGCCGCCGTCACCGTGCTGGTCGGGGTCGTCCGCCCCCTCGTCGCCGACCGGCGTCGTGCCGGGCGTGAGCGGGACGCGCGGCACGGGACGCGGCGCGCGGAGGTTGCCGAGGCGCTCGCCCAGCGGGAACTGTCGGCCGCGTGCTGCGAGCGCTGGTGGACCTCGCTCGGAGCCGACCACGACACCGCCTGCGCCCGCCGGACGCCCCGCAGCAGCGCCGCGTGACGTCCGCCGGCCGAGGCGTACCCGCCGCGGGGGGTCAGCGCATACGGCGGTGACGGCGTCCCCCGCGGCGGAACCGCAGGACTCCGTAGACGAGGTCGGCCACCAGGACGACGATGCCGATGATCAGCAGGTAGAGGAGGCCGTGGACGACCGCCCCGATGATGCCCAGGATCAGGGCCACGATGATCAGCAGCAGGAACAGGCTCATCCTGTCCTCCCGGTTCGGGGCGGGCCGGTCAGCGACGGGCCAGGCGCCGTTCGCCGCCGACTCCAGGGGTGTACTCGATTTCGTAGTGGGCGAAGACGGAGGGTTCGTCCTCGGCCGGGAGCACTCCGTCGACGTCGATGGACGGAGCCTTCTTGATCACGTTCTTGGAGTGGGTGACCCTGAGGTAGCCGGGTCCGACGGTGGCGCCGGTGAGCGGAACGAACACCAGGCGGCGGCGGGTGGGCAGGCCGACGGTGACGGTCGCGAAGAACGGCTGGTCGGTCGATGTGTCCACATAGACCGACTCCAGGGCTCCGATCTTGTGGCCGTCGCCGTCGACGACGTCGTGTCCACGCCAGTTACGGATGTCGTCCGCCTCGAACATGTACGGCCTCCCGCTCCAGGCCCTTCTTCATCTTGCCCCGGCGTCCGGCCGCGACGAGGTGCGGTCGTGGCACTTGGGTGAAGCGACTCCATGCCGGTACCACCGAGTGGTGCGTCTCACACCCGCCGGGGAAAGAAACCCATCAAGTTGACCGTTCAACTTGATGCGGGTGCGGAGGGGACAGTGTCCCCGGGCCTCACCTATCGCCCGTGGGGACGATCGTTCGGCTGAAGCCCCACGGAGTCACTCGCCGAGAGGCGACCGCCCTCCGCCCCGCCCCTGACCGCCCCGGTCGGCCTCCCCCCGAGCCGGCCGGGGCTTCTCACGCGGTGACGCCTCGGTCCCTCGCATCCCGGTGATCGCTCAACTTCGGCACGGACCGGCCTGTTTGAGTCGCTCCGGCTCACCGGCGGCTGTCGCGACGGCCCCTTCGCCCCTGGCGAATCCTTCTAGCGGATCGACGGAGTGAACCGGACCGGCAGGGTCGTCAGCCCGCGCATCCAGATCGACGGACGCCAGGTCAGCTCCTTGGTGTCGACCGCGAGCACCAGGTCCGGCAGATGCTCCAGCAGTGTCTCCACCGCGGTACGCGCCATGACGTCCGCCAGCAGCGGGGCCGGATAGGGGCAGCGGTGCTCGCCGTTGCTGAAGGACAGGTGCGCGGAGTTCTCCTGGCCCACATGCGCCTCGGGCCAGATCTGCGGATCGGTGTTGGCCGCGGCGAGGCCCAGGACGAGGCAGTCGCCCTCGCGGATGAGGCGTCCGCCGAGCTGCGTGTCGCGCACGGCCCACCGGCCGATGAACGCCTGCGTCGGCGTGTCCAGCCACAGCACCTCGTTCAGCGCGTCCCCGACGCTGACCCGGCCGCCCGAGACGTTCACCGCGAAGCGCTCGTCCGTCAGCAGCAGCCGCAGGGTGTTGCAGATCCAGTGGGAGGTCGGCTGCTGGGCCGCGGCGATCACGGTGATCAGATCCTGCGCGATCTCCTCGTCACCGAGCCCGGCCGGATGCAGCAGCATGCGGGAGACGACATCGGGCCCGGGACGCTCCCGCTTCTCCCTCACCAGCCGGGCCAGGCGCTCACCGACCCGCACATACGCCGCGACCGCGTCGTCGCCCTCACCGGCGTCGAGCGAGATCCGCAGATCGTCGACGAGCTGCTCGGTGTCCGCGCTGCCCGACTCCACACCGCACATCCACAGCACGCCGCGGGCCGGCAGGACATGGGCGTACATGCTCATCAGCTCGGCCTGGCCGCTGCCCGCGAAGCCCGCGATCAACTGCTCGGCGATCGACTGGCACTCGCGGGCCAACTCGAACTGATCCACGCCCTCGAGCGCCTGGGTGATCACACCGGCGCGCCGCTGGTGCTCCGGCCCCTCGGTGAACAGCACCGACGGCTGGTAGCCGACGAACGGCAGCAGGGGCCAGTCCGCGGGGATGTGGGGCCACTGGTTCCATCGCCGGGAGTCGCGCGCGAACAACTCGTCGTGGCTGGTCACATAGCAGACCTCCGGGTAGCCCAGCACGAACCAGGCCGGGATGCCGCCCTCGAGCAGGACGGGCGCCACAGCTCCGTGCTCCTGGCGCAGGGCACGGTACAACTGTGCGGGGGTCTGCTGGTATTCGAGGCCGCCCAGCCGCACGGCGGCGGCGTGCGCGGGGCAGCCGGGTGCGGGCGCGCCGGCGTGGGGGAAGCCGGTGGTGTCGCTCACGGTGTTCTCTCCTGGGACAGGGCCAATGCGTACAGATGGTCCACCAAGGTGATGAGAACGTCCTTGCCGGAGGACCTGACCCGCGCGTCGCAGTCGACCATCGGCACGTCCCGGTTCAGGGCGAGGGCCTGCCGGATCTCCTCCAGCGAGAAGCGGTTCTCGTCACCGTCGAAGCGGTTCACGGCCACCACAAATGGGGTGTTGTGGTGTTCCAGCCGGTCTATCGCGTACCAGGACTCCTCCATACGACGGGTGTCGACCAGGACGACCGCACCCAGCGTGCCGGAGAACAGCCGCTCCCACAGGAACCAGAACCGCTCCTGCCCGGGCGCGCCGAACAGGTACAGCACCATGCGCTCGTTGAGCGTGATGCGCCCGAAGTCGAATGCGACGGTCGTGGTGTTCTTCCGCTCCACTCCGGCCGTCACGTCGACGCCCTGCCCCGCCTGCGTCATCAACTCCTCGGTGTTCAGCGGCCGGATCTCGCTGACCGACCGCACCAGGGTGGTCTTGCCGACGCCGAACCCTCCCACGACCACGATCTTCAGACCGGTGTCGACGGCATCGGCCAGCGGCGGGCGCTGGGAGGGCAGCTCAGAGGTTGCGGAGCCCATGGAGCACCTCCTGGAGCAGTGCGGTTTCGGGGAGGGACGCGACGGACGGGGCCGCGCGCGGGTGCCTGACGCTGATCTGGCCGGTGCTGTGAAGATCGCCGAGCAGGATCCGTACGACCGTGATCGGCAGTTTCAGCTCGGCGGCGATCTCGACCAGTGCCGCGGGATGCCGGCACAGGTCGAGGATCCGCGCATGCTCGGACTGCATCCCGGCGCTCGGCTCGCACTCGCTGACGATCAGCGTCACCAGGTCGAAGCTCTCGTCGGCTTCGCTCCGGCCGCCCGTGACCGTGTAGAGCCGGTCCGGATCGCCGACGTCCACCGGGTGGTGCATCACGCGGTGGTGCCCCGGGCGACCGCGGCGCGGGGCTCCGCCCGCAGGTGCTCGCCGATCTGCTCCACCATCTCCGTCATCTGGTGCCCCACGATGCCCGGATCGGCGCTCTCCTGGGCGACGACCGCCAGATGCGCGCCCTGACCCGCCTGCACGATGAACAGCAGACCTCCGTGGAACTCGGTCATGGAGTGCCGGACGCCGCCCGATCCGTCGCCGAACTCCATGGACGCGCCCTGGGCGAGGGCCTGGATGCCGGAGCAGATCGCGGCCAACTGGTCGGCCTGGTCCAGCGTCAGATGATCCGTCCAGCACAGCTTCAGACCGTCCCGGGAGAGGACGAGCGCGTGGCGCGTGCCCGGCGTGCGCTCCAGGAGGTTCTTCAGGAGCCAGGTGAGGCTGTTGTCAGTGGTCTCCATGGTGGGTGGGCGGGGCGACCGGTCGGCGGTCGTCCGGCCCCTTCCTCCAATCCAACGAGGTGCTGTGAATCGGTGCGGGGTCAGGCAGTTGGAGTCGCACGGAAGGTGCGTGGCCCGACCCTAGTCGTCGGCCGTGCCGTCGGGCTGGTGGTCGGCGCCGGGCGTGGCGGCGGGGTCGGCGGCGCCCTGCCGGCCCCGGTGAAAGGCACCGAACCGGCTCCCGGCATCGCGTGCCACCCGCCCCGGATCCGCCTCGGCCGCGGCAACACCGGTCCCCGGCTGCTGCCGTGTCCGCTCCGCCTCCGCCATCGTGCGCCCCGGCGATCTGACCGGCAGCCCGTTGGGCGTGGCGGCGCGGTGGCGGGGCACATCCGCGCGCCGCCCGGTCACGCCGTCGGGTGAGGAGACCGGTGGCTGCCGTACCGGGAGGGGCGTCTCGGTCGCCGGAGCAGGCACCGCCGCCTCGGCCGCGACCGGCTCGCGCTGCTGGGCCACCAGCTGAGGCGGCACGAGGACGACGACACCCGTCCCCCCACGGGAGGACGGACGGTAGTTGACGCTGATGCCGTACTTGGCTGCGATCCGGCCGACGACCGCCAGCCCGAGCCGTGTGCCCTGCAGCGAGGCGAGGTCGGTGACCTCGCCCGACACCGAGTCCTCCGCCCTGCGCAGGGCGGCGTCGGACATCTTCAGCCCGCTGTCCTCGATGGTGATGACGACACCGGCGCTGCGCTCCTCGACGTACACGTGGACCTCGTCGATGGGTGGCGAGAAATTGGCGGCGTTGTCCATGAGTTCGGCCAGCAGGTGCATCACGCCCTCGGCCGCGAAGCCGGCGATGGCGGCCTTGCTGGAGGAGTGCAGACGCACCCGCCGGTAGGCGGCGATCCGGCCGACGGCCCCGCGCAGGATGCTCTCCATGACGATCGGCTTGTTCCAGACGCGGCTGGGACGGCCGCCCATCAGCAGCGCCAGCCGGTCGGTCATGAGCCCCAGCTGGGAGGTGCTGTGGTCCAGGCGCAGCAGGTCGCCGAAGACCTCACCGGTGTGCCGTTCCTGCATCTCCCGCAGCGCCGCGAGCATGCTGACCGTCTTCGCCTGGACCCGGCTGAGCGCCTTGACGGAAGCGGCCTGGGCGGCGGCCGATCGCCGCTCGCTGTAGGCGAGTTGGCGGACGAACCACTCGGCGGGCCCTTGCAGCAGAGGGCTGCGCGGCCAGTCGAACCGGGCGAGGACGGTGTCGGCGGAGCTTCCCTCCCGCAGCAGTGCCATCGCGGTGGGCAGGGTCTCGCCGGTCAGCCGCTCGAGTTCCGCCGTGCCCTGGGCCAGTTCGCTGCGCGCGGCCTGCGCCGAGGCCTGAGCGTCGGCCCCCCGCCGAACCGATTCCGCGAGCTCGGCGACGACCAGGTGCAGCAGCCGGCTCTGGAGCGGGTCGGACGGCACGGCGACGCGCGAGAGAATCTCGTCCGCGCTCGCCCCGCTCTGCAACTGCTTGGTGACGGCCGGCAGCGTCACGTTGACCAGCTGCGCCGTCCCGGCGCTGTGCTGCGTCCAGTTCCGCCTGACCAGCTCCAACTCCTCGGCACGCGCGGCGGCCCGGCGGCGCGCGCGCAGCAGCAGCCGGGTGGCGGAGCCGGCGACCGCCGCCACGCAGCCGAATCCGGCGATCGCCGTCCCCAGCGCCCATGTCCGCGCAGTGGCGGGGGCCAGGGCGGCTACGACGGCGACCCCCAGGGCCGAGACCGACAGTGCCACCGCCGCCAGAGCCGGCGAGGAGCGTGCCCCTTCGGCGGATCGACGCTGGCGGGGAGGGGGAGGCACTGGCATTCCGCGGTTCCTCGGTCGGTGCGAGCGGGACGTGCGGGCACGTCGGGGACGATCGCTGCGATCCGTGGCCGGTTCGGCCGGGGCTCCGGGCGACAGGCACCCTTCCGGACCCTTCCGGACCTTTCCGGATCAAGCGCGCCGCTCATGCTAGCCACGCCGTGGTGTACCGGTATGCGTGTAACCGGACCGCCCCACGCACGAGTTCACTTCGTCGGAAAACAGCCGAAGCGTCCCATGCCTGTGCTATGCGGCCTCCGTCGCAGAGGGCCGCACGGGCCCGCTCGCGGGCCTCCGGTGGCCGACTCCCGGGGAGGACGGGCCCTCCGCCACGCAGTGCGGTGTCCCGTGGCCACCCGCGAGGAGGACCCGGTTTTGGCCAACCGGACGGAGCCGACAGGAGCCTCGGCCCCTCTCACGCACCCGTCCCTCAGTCACGTCCAGCGTCCCCAGGGCCACCGGCTCGCCACCCCACAGCAGGTGACGGCGGCTCAGCAGATCACGTCGTCGTCCGCGGCGGCGTTCCCCGCGAGCACCCAGGGAACCGGTCCGCTGCCGTCGCTCCAAGAGTGCAGTGCCGACCGGTCGACGCACACGATGCCGCACTGTTCGGCGTACTCGGCGGCCGGTGCCGTGAAGTCGCTCGTGGTCACCAGGACGGCGACATCGGCCTCGTGCACGGTGTAGCAGGTGCCGCCGAACCGCTGGAGGTCCTGGGAGCCGACCCGGTGTTCGCCGCTGTAGTGCTTGCACTGGATGACCACCCGCCGTCCGTCCGGCGTCACGGCCAGAACGTCCGCGCCCAGATCGCCGGCACCGCCGACGACTTCGACCCCGGTGCACCCGTCCCGTTCGCACAGTGCGGCCACGGCCTGCTCGAACTCGTCTGCGTCCAGGGCGTCGTAGTCGACAGGGCTTTCGCGCGGCAAGGTCTCGCCGATCCTTGGATCCGGCAAGGCATCCCCGACCCTTGGGTGCGGCAAGGTCTCGCCGGCCTGCCGTGGTACGAGCGGCGACTGCGGGGCAGGTGTCTCCAGAGCCTCCAGCGCGGTGTCCGTCGCGGCTTCCAGTGCCGCGGCGGCCCGCCGAGCGGTGCGCACGGCGGTGGTGCGGCGCCTGCGCCGACGCAGTGCGAGGAGTGCGGAGACGGCCACGAGGCACAGGGCGGCCTGCCAGACCGGCCGCCGCGCAGCGGCCGCGATCACGGTGCGGACGACGAACCCGAGGGCGCACACGACGAGGGCGAGAAGGCCGAAGTACACGGCGGTGGCGCGCAGGTCGAACCGGCGGCCCCCGGTGCGGCGTATGCGGCGTGCGGGTGTGGTCACGGTGGTGCGTTCCCCCTCCTGTAAGTAACGCGATCGACTCCCGCCTTGTGCCCGCGATCAGCGAGTTCACCGGTCGGCATCACCGGTCGGCATCACCTGCGGCGAGGCTTGACGGACGGGTGCGCGCCCCGTGGATACGCTCACCGGTAAGAGCGCCGCAGGAGGTTCCCATGCAGGTGTCGTCCCAAGTGATCCGTGCCGCGCGTGCCTTCGACGGGGAACGCGTTCAGTCCGACGGTGTGGCCGTGTTCGTGCGGGACGGGCGGATCGCCGGCGTCGAGGCCGCTCAGGCGCCGGTCCCGGACGGCTGGGAGGTGGTCGACCACCCCGACGCGACGCTGCTGCCCGGGCTGATCGACCTGCACTGCCATCTCGGCGCGGACAGCCACGACGGGGCTCTGGAGCGGATGGCCACCGACTCGCAGGCACGACTGGAGGAGGTCATCGACGACTCCTTGCGGCGTCAGCTGGCGGCGGGCGTCACCACGGTGCGGGACCTGGGCGACCGTGACTGGTCCGTCGTCCGCCGTCGCGACCTGGCCCGCAGCCCCGCCACGACGGGCGTGCCGACTCCCGAAATCCTCGCCGCCGGGCCGCCGATCACCACCCACGACGGCCACTGCGCGTTCATGGGCGGCGGCGCCGAGGGCCCGGAGCAGTTGCGCGCGGCGGTGCGCGAGCGCGTCGAGCGGGGTGTCGACGTCGTCAAGGTGATGGGCAGCGGCGGGGTGCACACGCCGGGTACCGACGTGGCGCGCTGCCAGTTCACCGTGGACGAGCTGCGGCTCGTCGTGGACGCCGCGCATGCGGCGGGCCTTCCGGTGACCGTGCACGCGCACGCCCTCGTCGCCGTGGAACAGGCGCTGGACGCCGGGGTGGACGGTATCGAGCACTGCACGTGCCTGACCGCCGACGGCGTCCTGATCCCCGACGAGCTGCTGGAACGCCTGGCCCGGCAGAACACGGCGGTGTGCCCGACGCTCGGCAAGACGGCCGAGGGCGTGCCGCCGCCACAGGTGCAGGCGGTCATGGACCGCTTCGGCCTCGGCCTCGAACAGCGGCAGCAGGCGGCCGCACGGATGCACCGCGCGGGCGTCCGCCTCGTCTCGGGTTCGGACAGCGGTATCAACGCCGCCAAGGCCCACGGTGTCCTCCCCGCGGCCGTGGCCGAACTGACCGCGGGGGGCATTCCCGCGGACGTCGCGCTCGCCACCGCCACCTCGCTCGCGGCGGACGCGTGCGGCGTCGGTGACCGCAAGGGCAGGCTCCGCCCGGGACTCGACGCCGACCTGCTCGTCGTACGGGGCGACCCGACCGCGGACATGGCGGCCCTCGCCGATCCGGTCGCGGTGGCGGTACGCGGGTCGTGGGCTTTTCCTGGGCGGTGACCACCGGCTGAGCGACTCCGTGGCCGATCGACCCCCCTTCCCGCAGTGGCCGAAAGCGCAGCCGCCCTTCCGCATGGCCGAAACGAGGGAGGCGCGGCGTGCGGGAGTGGTGGAGTCTGGGCGCGAGGGAAATCGTGCCGAAGGAACCGTGCCCAGACGGAACGGAGAGCGGACGATGGCCACCACAGCGGGTGCAGAGCGGGCGGTCGCGGCACCGGGCAGTCTTCAGCTGCCGGGGATCATCCTCGGCGTCGGGCTCGGCGGCTTCGCGGACGGGATTCTGCTGCACCAACTCCTGCAGTGGCACCACATGCTCACCAGTACCGATCACGACCACATCGGGGTGAAGTACTACGACCCCCACACCGTCTCCGGACTGGAGATGAACACCGTGTGGGACGGCATCTTCCACACCGTGTGCTGGCTCGCCGTCCTGCTGGGCCTGGCCGTGCTCTACTCCCGCGTCACCCACCGGCGGCGGGCCGTGTGGACCTCGAGGGTGCTGTGGGGATGGATCCTGGCCGGCTGGGGCCTGTTCAACCTCGTCGAAGGTCTCCTGGACCACCAGATCCTCGGCATCCACCACGTCCGCGGCGGCCCCCACCAGGCCTGGTGGGACGCCGGCTTCCTCGTACTGGGCGCTGCGCTCGTCGTCGGCGGCTACTTCCTCCAGCGCGGCGGACGACCCTTCGAGCCCGAGGTGGCGCCCGGTGCCGAGCGGGCCGGAGGCCACGCCTGATGCACCACACGCACCCCGGCAGCGGCCAGGCCGGCGTCGACGGACCGGCGAGTGTCCTGATCGTCCTCGCACTGCTGAGTACCGCCGCCGGCTACCTGCTCGCCGCCCGGCGGGTCCGGCGCCGCAATCCCGCCCGGGGCTGGAGCCGCCTGCGGACGCTCTCCTTCCTCGCCGGGCTGGCCCTGCTGGCCGTGGCCCTGCTCCCACCGCTGGCGCCGGCCGCGCACACCGACTTCCGCGGCCACATGACCCAGCACCTGCTCATCGGCATGTACGCGCCGACGGCACTGGTCATGGCCGCCCCGGTCACCCTCCTGCTGCGCACGCTGCCACCGGCCAGGGCCCGCAGGGTGACAGCCCTCCTGCACAGCCCGCCCGCACGGCTGCTCGCGCACCCCGTCGTGGCGCTGACGCTGAGCACCGGCACGCTGGCGCTGCTGTACTTCACGCCGCTGTACAACACCGCCATGGCCCACCCTGCGGGGCACGGGCTGATGCACGCGCACTTCCTCGCCTCGGGGTTCCTCTTCGCCTACGTCGTCGCGGGCCCCGACCCCGCGCCCGCCCGGCCCGGCGTGCGCCCCCGGCTGGTCTGCCTCGGCATCGCGATCGCCGCGCACGCGCTGGTCGCCCAGGCCATGTACGGCGGCTTCTTCGTCGACATCCACGCCCCCATCGACCAGGTGCAGCGAGGCGCGGAGATCATGTACTACGGCGGTGACATCGCCGAACTCCTCCTGGCGGCCGCGCTGGTGGCCACCTGGCGACCCGAGCGCCGCACCCCGCTTTCAGCGCTGCGGGCGAAGGACGGCATCGCGGGTCCGGCCGGAACGGCCGGTGCGAGTCCCGCGCGGTGAAGCCCGGCCCCGGTCGCGCTCAGCCGTTCGCCACGCCGTGCAGGAGATTGCGGACCAGCTGTGTCGCGAAGTCCTCGCTGAGGGGCAGGTTGGGCAGCAGCAGCCGGTGGTAGCAGGCACCCCACAACTGGTCGACCAGCACCTGCGGGTCGACGCCGGCGCGCAGCTCGCCCCGTTCCTGAGCGCGCCGTATGGCCTGGACGGCCAGGTCGCGGCGCGGTCCGGAGTAGTGCTCCAGGAGGGCCGCGGACAGGTCGGGGTCGGTCTGGGCCTGGCCGATGAGTTCGGCCATGACCCGGCCGGCCGGCGTTTCGGTCAGCAGCCGGACGAATGCGCGTACCTGCGCGGTGAGGTCGGCCTCGATGTCACCGGTGTCGGGGAAGGCGAGAGTGGACTCCACGGCGTGGAAGTAGCCGTCGAGGGCGAGCGTGCCGCGCGAGGGCCACCACTTGTAGAGGGTCGTCTTGCTGACGGCGGCCTCCTGCGCGACCCGTTCGATGGTGAAGGCGGCCATGCCCTCGCGCAGCAGCAGGGCGCCGGCCGCGGCGAGCGCGTCGGCCCGCACCTCGTCCGCGGGCCGGCGGCCCCGCCCGCGCCGCACCGGCGCGCGTCCCGTCTGCTCCTGCATCGCGCTGCCTCCGACCGCTCCGGCGTGTTCCTCGCGCATTTCTCTCACGCATCCTTCGACGACGAACACTCACTGTGACATATGGACGGCGCGTCCACCATCTGCTTAAATGGACGTACCGTCCATTAACGAGGCGGGTTCGCTTCAGGAGGTGGCATCCTCATGTCCCACGTCACACGTGTCGCGCTGGTCACCGGAGCGTCCGGCGGCATCGGCCGCGCCGTCGCCGAGCGCCTCGCCGCCGCCGGCCTGGCGGTCGGCGTCCACTACGCCGGCAACGCCGCCGCCGCGCAGGAAGTCGTCGACGCCATTCAGCGGGACGGCGGCCGGGCCGTCGCCGTCCGCGGCGACGTCGCCGACGAAACCGCCATGAGCGAGGCCTTCGACACGGTCGAGAAGGAGTTCGGCGGGGTCGACGTGGTAGTCCACACCGCCGGGGTGATGATCCTCGGACCCGTCGCCGAGTTCGACCTCGACGCGCTGGACCGCATGCACCGCACCAACATCCGCGGCACCTTCGTCGTCGCCCAGCAGGCCGCACGCCGGGTCCGCACCGGAGGCGCCGTCATCACCTTCTCCACCTCCATCACCCGCCTCGCCACGCCCGGTTACGCCGCCTACGCCGCCAGCAAGGGCGCCGTCGACGCGATGACGCTCGTCCTGGCCCGTGAGCTGCGCGGACGCGACATCACCGTCAACGCCGTCGCCCCCGGGCCCACGGCCACCCCGCTCTTCCTCGACGGCAAGGACGAGGCGACCGTGCAGCGACTGGCGGCGCAGGCCCCGCTGGAGCGTCTGGGCACCCCCGCCGACATCGCCGAGACGGTGGCCTTCCTGGCCGGCCCCGGCCGCTGGGTCAACGGTCAGGTGCTCTACGCCAACGGCGGCATCGCCTGACGGCGCCTGCGACACCCCGGCGCCCGACGACGCCGTACCGCCTCAGCCAACGGCGGCATCGCAGGACGCCGTCTGCGACACCCCGGCGCCCGACGACGCCGTACCGTCTCTCCGCTCGGTGTGCGACCGGGCGGCCGGCGGCGGCCGCCGAGACCGGGCCGGCGAGCCGGCCGGCGCAGGGGGCGCGCGCTGTCGGCGGCTGCGAGGATCACGAACCCTCGGTGGCCGGACGGGAGCGGGCCCGGAAGGTGCGGCGGTAGCCCGTGGGGGTGATGGCGGCGTCCCTGGCCAGATGCAGGCGGAGGTTGGCCGCGGTGCCCAGGCCGCAGCGGCGGGCGATCTCCTCGACAGGCAGGTCGGTGACCTCCAGCAGACGGCGCACCTCGTGCAGGCGCTGCGCGGTCAGCCAGCGCAGCGGGGTCGTGCCCGTCTCGGCGGTGAAGCGGCGGGCGAACGTGCGCGGGGAGACGCCGGCCCGGCGCGCGAGATCGGCCACCGTGAGCGGCTGGTCGAGACGCTGGAGCGCCCAGGCGCACACCGCGGCCATGCCCGTGCCGGCGCTGGGCATGGTGCGCGTCAGATACTGGGCCTGCCCGCCCTCCCGGTGGGCCGGGACGACGAGCCGGCGGGCCAGCCCGGCGGCCGCCTCGGCACCGTGGTCCTCGCGCACCAGGTGCAGGCACAGGTCGATCCCGGCGGCGAAACCGGCACTGGTCAGGACGGGTCCGCGGTCGGTGTAGAGCAGGTCCGCGTCGACGTCGACCTCGGGATGGCGCAGGGCGAGCTCGTCGGCGTCCATCCAGTGCGTGGTGGCACGCCGGCCGTCGAGCAGTCCGGCCGCCGCGAGCGCGAACGCGCCGGTGCACACCGAGACCATACGGGCGCCGCGTGCCGCCGCGGCGCGCAACGCGTCGAGGACGGGCGGCGGCGGGGAGATCAGCGGGTCGTAACCGGGGACGACCACGGTGTCCGCCTCGGCGAGTGCCTCCAGACCGCGCGGTGCGACCACGTCGAAGCCTGTGGTGGTGGGGACCGGTCCGGGCGCCGCCGCGCACAGGGTGAACCGGTAGGAGCCCGGCCCGTTCGGATCGCCGAAGATCTGCGCGGGGATGGCGAGGTCGAAAGCCACCACGCGGGCCAGGGCGAGGGCCACCACATGATGCATGGCAGCAATCTTACGGAAGGCGGCATTGCTGCCACTCGCGCCGTACCCGCCGCAGAGGAGAGGGTGAAGCGTCCCGCACCGGCGGGGACAGCCGACCTCACACCTGTGGAGCAGCCCCATGCGTTTCCTTCAAGCCGCCGAGCACACCGCCGACCGTCCCTGGGGCGCCGTCGACCTGGCGGAACTCGACACGGCGACGGTCCGCCTGCACTGGACCGACCAGCCCTACGTCTGGCACGTCAACGAAGATCCGGAGGTCTTCGTCGTCCTCGACGGGGCTGTCGACATGCACTACCGGGAAGACGGCGTCGAACGCGTCGAGCGGCTGACGCCCGGGAGGGTGTGCCTCGTCGAGCCCGGCGACGCCCATGTGGCACATCCCAGGCCGCAGGCGCGGATCCTCGTGGTGGAGCGCAAGGGCAGCGTGTGAACCGTTCCGCACGGCCGATGAGCCGGGCACCCGCGGGCCCCGTGCCCCTGTCGCACACCGGACGGCGGCGCCGACTGCTCCGTATGGTCCGTTCGGCCCTGTCGGGTACCCGGCGCGCGCGGGAGGGTGGGGGAGTGCGGACCGGCACGCCACCGCCCGACACCAGATCCGGAAGGGACCCGACATGTCCGTCGACACCCGGCAGGCGCCCACTCGGCTGAGCGACGAGGAGCTCAGGACCCTGGACGCCCACTGGCGCGCCGCGAACTACCTGGCAGTCGGCCAGATCTACCTCATGGCCAACCCCCTGCTGACCGAGCCGCTGCGGCCCGAACACGTCAAACCCCGGCTGCTCGGCCACTGGGGCACCTCACCTGGCCTCAACCTCGTCCACACCCACCTCAACCGGGTCATCCGTGCCCGCGATCTGAACGCCCTGTGCATCTGGGGACCAGGGCACGGCGGGCCCGCGGTGCTGGCGAACGCCTGGCTGGAGGGCTCGTACACCGAGACCTACCCCGACGTCACCCGGGACGCCGCCGGAATGGCCCGGCTGTTCAAGCAGTTCTCCTTCCCCGGGGGCGTCCCCAGCCACGTCGCGCCCGAGACGCCCGGCTCGATCCACGAGGGCGGCGAGCTCGGCTACTCGCTCTCCCACGCCTACGGCGCCGCCCTGGACAACCCCGACCTGACCGTGGCGTGTGTCATCGGGGACGGAGAGGCGGAGACGGGACCGCTCGCCGCGTCCTGGCACTCCAACAAGTTCCTCGATCCCGTGCACGACGGCGCCGTCCTGCCGATCCTCCACCTCAACGGTTACAAGATCGCCAACCCCACGGTCCTGGCCCGGCTGCCCGAGAGCGAGCTCGACGATCTGCTGCGCGGCTACGGCCATGACCCTCTGCACGTCACCGGCGACGACCCGGCGGCCGTGCACCGCGCGATGGCACAGGCGATGGACACCGCTCTCGACCGGATCGCGGCGCTCCAGCGGGCCGCCCGCGAGGAGGGCGCCGACGAGCGCCCCCGCTGGCCGGTGATCGTGTTGCGCACCCCGAAGGGCTGGACCGGCCCGCCGGAGGTCGACGGCCTGCCGGTGGCCGGCACATGGCGCTCGCACCAGGTGCCGCTGGCGGCCGTCCGCGACAACCCTCAGCACCTGCGGCAACTGGAGGCGTGGCTGCGTTCCTACCGGCCCGACGAACTCTTCGACGAGCACGGCCGCCCCCACCCGGACGTCCTGGCCTGCGTCCCCGACGGCCCCCGCCGCCTCGGCGCCACCCCGCACGCCAACGGCGGGCTGCTGCTGCGTGAACTCCCGCTGCCCGCGCTGGAGGAGTACGCCGTCGGCGTCGACAAGCCCGGCACCACCCTGCACGAACCGACCCGCGTCCTCGGCGACATGCTGCGGGACGTGATGGCGGCCACCGAGGAACGACGCGACTTCAGGCTCGTCGGCCCCGACGAGACCGCCTCCAACCGCCTGCAGGCCGTCTACTCCGCCAGCGGCAAGGCATGGCAGGCGCAGACCCTGCCGGTGGACGAACATCTGGACCGGCACGGCCGGGTGATGGAGATCCTCTCCGAACACACCTGTCAGGGCTGGCTGGAGGGTTACCTCCTGACAGGCCGTCACGGGCTGTTCTCGTGCTACGAGGCGTTCGTGCACATCGTGGACTCCATGGTCAACCAGCACATCAAGTGGCTCCGGGTGACACGCCGGCTGCCCTGGCGCGCCCCCATCGCCTCCCTCAACTACCTGCTCACCTCACACGTGTGGCGCCAGGACCACAACGGCTTCTCCCACCAGGACCCCGGCTTCGTGGACCACATCCTCAACAAGAGTCCCGAGGCCGTCCGCGTCTATCTGCCGCCGGACGCCAACACGCTGCTGTCGGTGGCCGACCACGTCCTGCGCAGCCGCGACTACGTCAACGTCGTCGTCGCCGGCAAGCAGCCGTGCTTCGACTGGCTCACCATGGAGCAGGCGAAGGCGCACTGTGCCCGCGGGGCCGGGATCTGGGACTGGGCCGGCACCGAGGACGGCGCCCGGGAACCCGACGTCGTCCTCGCCTGCGCGGGGGACGTGCCCACCCAGGAGGTCCTGGCGGCGGCGCAACTGCTGCGCCGGCATCTGCCGCAGCTCGCCGTGCGCGTGGTCAACGTCGTCGACATCGCCCGGCTCCTGCCCGCGGAGGAACACCCGCACGGCATGAGCGACTTCGAGTACGACGGGCTGTTCACCACCGACAAGCCCGTCATCTTCGCCTACCACGGCTACCCGTGGCTCATCCACCGGCTCGCCTACCGCCGCACCGGCCACCCGCACCTGCATGTACGCGGATACAAGGAGATCGGGACGACCACCACGCCGTTCGACATGGTCGTGCGCAACGACCTGGACCGCTACCGTCTCGTCATGGACGTCATCGACCGCGTCCCCGGCCTCGCGGTACGCGCCGCGGCCCTACGACAGCGCATGGAGGACACGCGCCTGCGCCACCACGACTGGATCCGGATCCACGGCACCGACCTGCCGGAGGTCACCGACTGGACGTGGGACGACGCCTGACCGCCGTGCGCACGGGTGACGGTCCGGCCACCGGCCGCCCCGTGACTCTTCACGGCCGCCGCCGACACGCGCGATGCACCTCGAGGTGGGACGTCCGGGAGGCAGAGCCTAGGCGTCCGGGTTCCGCGGCAGGAAGTACAGCGCTGTGTCCAACTCGCGCGGGCTCCAGGCGCGGAATCGGTCCGGGGCTGTGGTCAGCAAGCGGTCGACGGTCTCGATGTAGCGGCCGTAGCGCCCGCGGCCGTCGGTGAGGGAGATGTGGAGGGAGCGCAGTCCGGCGTGGGCGCGCCGGTCGTAGACGGCCATGCGGTCGGGTGCGGCAGCAGTCAGCACGGCCGACGCCAGGGCGTCTCCGAAGCGGAACCCGGGCAACTCGGCCAGCGCCGCGCGGCCGGCCCGGGCGGCCGCGCCGGGGCTCAGGGAGGTGTCGCGTACGGCGGTGACGGCTGCGGCTGTCACCTTGCGTACGGTGCCGTCGGCGAGCGCCATCAAGTCGCCCGCCCAGCGGGTGTCGCCCCGGAGGCGTTTCCACAGCAGCAGGGCGCCGATGTCGGCCTTGCCGATGGACCCCTCGCGGTGCGCGCGCTCGGTGACCTGGTGCAGGACCTCGTCGTAGTGCGGGCTGACGGCGTCGCTGTATGCCTGGCGCGCGGTCGCGAGCCGTTGCCACTGGGTGTCGGAGAGCGCAACGTCCTGATCGTTCGGGTCCACCTGTGTCCTCCGTCAGCGGATGGTGTCCGGGCAGCGTGCGGCCGGCCGGCCGGTCGCGGGGCGGGGCCCGCCCCGCGACCGGTCTCATGCCGTGCGAGGCTCAGCCGTGGTAGGTGATGTAGCCGTTGCCGTCCCGGTCATCGGAGCTCTTGGTGTAGGAGTGCACATCGGCGCGGGCGCCGCCCGGCTTGTACAGGTAGATGGTGTCCTTGTCGTTGTTCCATATGAAGTTGCAGTTCTGGCGGTAGACGACGTTGTAGCGGTCGGAGTCGGTACCGCGGCCGCCGCGCAGCTGCACGTAGTCGCCCGGCTCGAGAGTGTGGTTCGCGGTGAACGCGAATCTGTTGCCGGCGGCGTCCTTGACGACGTAGCCCTTGAGGTTGACGGTCGTGCGCGAGTAGTTCTTGATCGTCAGATACTCGTTCCTGGTGTTGCCGCCGTTGCAGCGGTTGTCGTCGCGGCCCGGTGCGTCGTACTGGACGCCCTTGATCTTCAGGGCCGAGGAGTACTCGGCGGCCTGGGCGGGCGCGGCGGTCACGACGGCCATCATCGCGGCGGAAGCGGCGGCGAACGCGACAGCGTGGCGCAAGCGGATGCGCATGAGGTGATCCCCCCTCAGTTGTGGCAGCGGTGCGGGCTGGAGCCTACCGGTCGTATGAGATGTGTGGCGGCCGTGTGAGGAAAATGTGAACGGCCGGTCCCGGCCCTGTCGGGCGCCGCCTCGGCCGCGAGCTGGTGGCGCTGGGTCGTCGGGCGGTCGGTGTCGTGTCGGAATCGCACTGTGCGGCGCGCTCGCCGCTATGCAGGGCTCCACGGCGGGGATGCGCAATACGCATGATTCATGCCTGTTGCGCGGTAGAGTGGCCCCGTGGTGATGGGTCTCGATGAGCGGGTGCGGTCGGCTGTGGCCGCTCTGCTGTATGCCTCAGGGGAATCGCAGGGGATTCTCGCTGCCGGGCTGGGGGTGAGTCAGGCCCAGGTCAGTCGACGTCAGTCCGGTACGGCCTCGTGGAGCCTGGCGCACTGCGACGCGGTGGCCGCGCACTACGGTATCGACGTGCTCGACCTTCTTGCCGGACCGACCCGGGCCGTTCAGGCGCTGCCCGACGAGCGCCGTCGCGTGCCCGGCCGTAACACCGCCACCGCACGCCCCGAGACCGTAGGGGACGGTGGAGCGCGGTGACCGACTTCGAAGCGATCGACGCCCTGCTGGCCGGCGCACGCACAGAGGCACCGCTGCCGCCCGCGGAGGAGCGGCGCGCCCTGCGCGAAGGACTGAACCTCTCGCGCGCCCAACTCGCGCAGGCCCTGAGTGTCAGCCCGTCCACCGTGGCGGGCTGGGAAAGCGGACGGGACCCGAGCGGCGACGTACGCGAGAAGTACGCGTACTTCCTCAAGGGCGCGCGGACCAAACTGGAGGCCGGCGCGGCGCAGGCCAGGCCCGAAGAGGCCGAGGAGAAGCCCGCAGAAGAGAACATGGCCGCCGACTTCCCGGTCGCCCAGCCCACTGCCGCGGAAGACCCGTACGCCGGTCAGGACGACGTCGAGGCACTGGCCGCACCCGAGCCATGTGTCCTGTGCGGGCAGCCCGCCCGGCATCAGGTCGCGGGATTCCCACAGCACCTCGACCCCGCCGAATGCGGCACGTCCCGGCCCGCGCCGACCGTACGCCCCCCGCAGCGAGGGCAGGCGGCCGCGCAGGCCCCGTACACCCGGCGGTCGGCGCCGGCGGACCGGCCCGGCGCGCAGAAGGTCGTCCCGGTCGGCCGCCGGCTGAAGAGCGCCGACACCCCGGACATGATCGGGACGGCCGTGTCCGCCGCCCTGGCCGAGCACGGCGGCGACGTCGACGCGGCCACGAAGGCGCTGGTGAAGCGGGCCATTCCCGATGCGATGGCCCTGCTGGACGCCACCCGCAAGGGCGGCCGGTACGACATCGTGGCCCACCCCTGGCTGCCCGACATCCTGCGCAAGCAGACCGCGCGCGGCGCCGACGAGATCTGGGAGGCCCGGCCCAAATGGTCGCGCACCCACCTCCCGGCCGGTGAGCACGAGGTGACCGCCCTCGACATCAACGGCGCCTACCTGTCCGCGCTCAAGACACATCTGCCGCTCGGCCAGCTGGAGCACAGCGTCGGCGACCAGCACGACCGCCGCCGTGCCGGAGTCCACCTCATCACCCCGCCCGCATGGGAGCACGACGCCTACCTGCCCAACCCGATCGGCAGCCGGGACGAGCCGGGGCCGCTGTGGGTCACCGAGCCCACCCTGCGCCTGCTGCTGCGCCTGTCGGGACCCAGGTACGGCCTGTGCGACCCGCCGGAGATCCACGAGTCCTGGACGTCGGGGGCCACCGAGGGCCTGCTGGAGAAGTTCCGTGTCGCGTTGAAAGATGCCCGGGAACGCGCCCTCGCCGAGGACGACACGGTCACGCTGGAGTACGTCAAGGCGATGTACTCGAAGTTCGTCTCCACGATGGGGGAGTCGAACTACAACCGTGAGCTGTACCGCACCGACTGGATGCACCTGATCCGCTCCCAGGCGTTCGTGAACCTGTGGTGGAAGGCGCACCGCGCCTACGACGAGGGCCTGCTGGTCGTCCGTGCGATGGGCACGGACGAGCTGCATGTGATCGGTGACTGGCGCGCGGTGTTCCCCGAAGGACGCGGCGTCACCGAGGTGAAGGTGAAGGACGTCTACACCGTCGGCACCCCGGCGGCGGCGGACGAGGACCCCTCGCTGCGTTAGCGTGCGTGGCACCGGCGGCACGCTCGCGCCGCCCTACCCGCAGCCTGCGCCCGACGACCCGTCCGCGGGGACCCGACGACCCGTCCGCGGGGAAGAGAAGGTGTGACCGTCTTCAGCAGGGCGGACCGCACGCCGGCGGGCTGGGCAGCCGCGTACAACGCGACGACCTGAGCGACGCAGGTCTCCATGTACCGCGGTCTCAGCCCGCGTCGGTGAGCCGTTCCGCGAACCCTTGGTCGTCCGCCTTCCGCTGTGCCAGGACCGCGTTGTAGTCCCGCACCGCTGCCAGCCACCGCCACGGCCTGATCTCGTCCAGCGTCAGCCCGGGACAGGCCAGCTGGTGCGGGATCCGGCAGGTCTCGCCGGGGCGTGGCTCGTCCAGTCCGGCGTTGAAGGCGACACCGTTGCCGTCGACATGCCAGCGGTGCCCGCCGGGAACGAGATGCGCCGGCACGCTGAGCCGGGGTTCGAGGAGCACGTGCTGCCCCGTGTAGGTGCGGAGGCGGTCACCGCTCAGACCGCAGTGGGGACACAGGGGAGGGGCGGGCGGCTCGGGGCCGGTCGCGCCGTCACGGGCGGCCTGCGCGCGGTCCGCCTTCTCCCACGGCAGGGGCGTGCCCGGCGGCCGCTGCCGCTGTCCGTCCGGGCCGGGTAACGGGATGATGCGTTCGGTGTCGTCCCCCATGGCCTCGAGCGTGCAGGCGGCTGCCCCGACGGGGAAGGGCGCTATCCGGGCGCAACGGGAGCATGCGGGCGGGGCACACGGGGTCGCTCGGGTGCCGTGCGGGCGGCCGTCCGGTGCGGTACGACGGCCCACCCGCCCGCTTCCGGCTAGCCGTTGATGTCGAGCGCCGTCCCGTACAGCCGGTCCACCTTCAACCGGACGACCACACGCCGCTCGGCGACCAGCTGCTCCAGGAAGTCCTGTTCATCCGCCGGCCGCGCGTCCTGCGGGATCATGCCGAGCAGCTCCCGGCCGACAGCGTCACCAGGGACGGTCGTGGCCTGCGAAACCTCCGCCTCGCCCTCGGCGACGGCGAACGACCAGACGTCGCCGCCCTGCACATGCAACGCCGCACGCGGGTCGCGGCGCAGGTGCGTGACCTTGATGCGATCGGCGGTCGTCGAGAACCGCGCGATACGAGCCTCGGCATCCCAGCTGTACAGCATCGTCGTCAGATGCGGGTGACCACTGCGCTTGACGGTGGCGAGCGTACCGAAGCGCTGGGAGCCGAGCAGTTCCGAGAGGGCGTCGTCGGACAGCGGGCGAGGGGCGGGACCTTGAGTCATGACGTGACCAACACGACGGCCCCGGCCGATATTTCGCGGTCGGGTGTCAGCGAGCAGCACCGGGCCACGGAGTGTCGGTGTCGGTGGGGCCGGACGGGACGTGCCGTCACTTGGCTCCCGGTCGTACCCAGTCCGGGTCGCCGGCCGACAGGCGGTGGACCGTCACCGATGTCACCGCGAGCAGCGCCAGGGCCAGGATGAGGGTGAGGACCAGGTGGCCGTGCAGGACGAGGGCCGCGCCGACGAGCGCGCCCAGGAACATCGCCAGCACCGACAGCAGGCGCCGCCCGGGCCGGGACGTCTGCCCGCCGGCCGCAGTGGAGTCGGCGGCCAGTCCCGTCAGGGTCTGGGTCAGCACCGTGGTGGTGAGGTCGGGGACGGCGAGCCGTCGGGCGACCGCGTTCTGCAGACCCATGGCGAGCCCCAGGAACGCGATCAGCGCGTAACGGACGCCGGTCGTGACCTGCCCCTCCCCGGCCGCGGCGACCGCCACGGTCACCGCGACCAGGACCGTCTGCACACCCGTCGCCGCGCGCAGCAGGCGCCCGCGGTGCGCGGCGTGCCGTCCGCCGACCCGGCCCCCGGCCAGCGCGCCGGTGAGGAACGCGCCGAGCGACACGACGGACGCGAGCGCGGACAGGCTCGTGCTGCCGCCCAGGGCGAAGCCCAGGAGAACCACGTTGCCGGTCATGTTGGCGACGAAGACGTGCCCGAGGGCGAGATAGCTGACGGCGTCGACGAGCCCGGTGACCACGGTCAGCGTCAGCAGCAGCGGCGGCAGCGGTCCGTGCCGGCCGTCCCGGGGCGGCACCAGGGTGCGCAGGACGTCACTCGGCGAGCGGCGCATACGGCTCTCCTCCCACGACGGCGGACGGCGGACGGCGGCCGGCTCTCCGGCCCCTGCCGCAGACTTGCACCCCGTCCCGTGCACTTCCAGGACATCGTGCAGGCCGCCCAAGGTCAGGCGCGGACGCGCGTCGTGCAATCCCCGCACGAACCAGCCGGAAAAGCACCGCGTGCACTGTCGGAAAAGGGGGCGTGCGCGCGTCGGCAATCCGCCCCCCTCGAGCGGATCTAGCGTGGCTCACCGGCGCAATCGAAACACAGAGCCAGGAGACCGGACATGCCCGATGCCGTCGAGCCCGTACACCCCGTGCTGGAACCCGCAGCCGCCGCGTTCGCCGAGGCGACCGCCAACCCGCCCTACCTCTTCGACCTGACCCCCGCCGAAGGCCGCAAGGCCGTCGACGAGGTGCAGTCCGGCGAGATCGCCAAGCCGGCGATCGACGAGGAGTGGGTGACCGTCCCGGGCGGGCCCACCGGCAGCGTCCGCGCGCGCGTCGTCCGGCCCGCCGGCGCCACCGGCACACTGCCGGTCATCCTGTACATCCACGGAGCCGGCTGGGTGTTCGGCAACGCCCACACCCACGACCGCCTGGTACGCGAACTGGCCGTCGGCGCCGAGGCCGCCGTGGTCTTCCCCGAGTACGACCTGTCGCCCGAGGCCCGTTACCCGGTCGCCATCGAGCAGAACTACGCCGTCGCCCGCTGGATCGTCGACGAGGGCGCCGGCCAGGGCCTGGACGGCACGCGCCTGGCCGTCGCCGGTGACTCGGTCGGCGGCAACATGACCGCCGCCCTCACCTTGATGGCCAAGCAGCGCGGCGGGCTTCCGCTGCGTCAGCAGGTCCTGTTCTACCCGGTGACCGACGCGAACTTCGACACCCCGTCCTACCACCAGTTCGCCACCGGCTACTTCCTGCGCCGTGACGGCATGCAGTGGTTCTGGGACCAGTACACGACCGACGAGGCCGAGCGCGCCCAGATCACCGCCTCCCCGCTGCGCGCCACCACCGAGCAGCTGGCCGGCCTGCCCCCGGCGCTCGTCATCACCGGTGAGGCGGACGTGCTGCGCGACGAGGGCGAGGCCTACGCCAACAAGCTCCGCGCCGCCGGCGTCCCCGTCACCGCCGTCCGCTTCCAGGGCATCATCCACGACTTCGTGATGCTCAACGCGCTGCGCGAGACGCACGCCGCCGAAGCCGCCATCACGATGGCCGTCCGCACCCTGCACACCGCCCTGCACGGCGCCTGACCCTCAAGGAACCCCGCTCATGACCACTCCCACCGTCCTCCTCGTCCACGGCGCTTTCGCCGACGCCGGCAGCTGGACCGGCGTCATCTCCCGCCTGCAGGACCACGGCGTCCCCGTCATCGCCCCGCCCAACCCGCTGCGTGGCCTCGCCTCCGACGCCGCCTACGTCGCCTCCGTCGCCGCCCAGATCGACGGGCCGGTCGTGCTGGTCGGGCACTCCTACGGCGGCGCGCTCATCACCGTGGCCGGCACCACCGAGAACGTCGTCGGTCTCGTCTACGTCGCCGCCTACGTCCTGGAGGAGGGCGAGAGCCTGGGCGAGCTGCAGGGCCGCTTCCCGCTCTCCCCGCTGGTGAGCAACCTCAAGCAGTGGACGTACCCGGTGCCGGGCGGCGAGCCGGCCGTCGAGGTCACCATCGCCGAGGACGCCTTCCCGTCCGTCTTCGCCGCGGACGTACCGGCCGAGACCACCAAGGCCCTGGCCGCGGCGCAACGCCCGCTCGCCGCAGCGGCCTTCGAGGAGACCGCCTCCGCCGCCGCCTGGAGGACCAAGCCGTCCTGGGCGCTCGTGGCCGGCGCCGACCAGGCGATCAACCCGGAGGTCGAGCGCTTCGGCGCGAAGCGGGCCGGGGCGACGATCGTCGAGCTGGAGGGTGCCTCCCACGCGGTGGCCGTCTCGCAGCCCGAGGCGGTCGCCGACCTGATCCTCGAGGCGGTCCGCGCGACCGGCTGACCGCACGGCCCGCGACCCGGCCGCGCAGGCGACTCCCCCCGCCTGCGCGGCCGTTCGGCATGCCCGTACGCAGTCCGCCGCGGCCGAGAACCACCTCTGCGCTGACGCGCACACGGCCATGCGCTCTCGGACAAGGCAGCCAGGACGGCGGCACCTAGCGTCACCGGTGTACAGAGCGCACACACCGCAGGAGGCGGACATGACCACCGACACCGCGCACGCCGGCAGCCAGCCCCGGCTGCACCAGAAGGGCCGCGTCATCCAGGAGTTCGGCACCGTCAAGCAGTTCCCGCTGGCCCTGTCCTACGAGGCCCGCATGTACTCCTGCCAGCGGCTCAACAAGGTCCTCGCGGACACGCAGATCCTCCACGGCCTCTACAAGAAGCACCACTGGCTGATGCGCGGCGCGACCTTCTACCAGCTGCACCTGGTGCTGGACAAGCACGCAGGCGAGCAGCTGGAACTCGTCGACACCCTCGCCGAGCGCGTCCAGACACTGGGCGGCGTGGCCGTCGGCGACGCCCGCCATGTCGCCGAGCTGACCTCGGTCCCGCGCCCGCCCGACGGTGTCGAGGAGGTCCCCGCGATGCTCTCCCGCCTGCTCGAGGCGCACGAGACGATCCTCACCGACGCCCGTGACGCGGCGGCCCGTGTCGCGGAGCTGGGCGACGACGGGACCAACGATGTGCTGGTCTCCCAGGTGATCCGCACAGGCGAGCTCCAGACCTGGTTCCTGGCGGAGCACCTGGTCGACACGCCCCTGGTGCGGGCGTAGCTCCGAAGCGCTCAGGGCAGGATCGAGTCCACGTACCCGCCGTCCACCCGCAGCGCCCCGCCCGTGGTGGCGGACGCCTGGTCGGAGCTGAGGTAGACCACCATGTTGGCGATCTCCTCCGGCTCGATCAGCCGCTGCAGCAGCGACTGCGGCCGGTGCTGCCGCATGAACGCGCGCTGGGCCTCCTCCCAGGGCAGGTCCCGGCCGACCAGCTCGTAGACGAAGTCCTCCACGCCGCCCGTGTGGGTGGGTCCGGCAATGACCGAGTTCACCGTCACACCGGTGCCGGCCGCCTGCTTGGCGAATCCACGGCCGACGGCCAGGAGCGCGGTCTTCGACATGCCGTAGTGGATCATCTCCGCGGGGATGACCACGGCCGAGTCGCTGGCGATGTACTGCACCCGCCCCCAGCCACGTCGCGTCATCTGCGGCAGGTACAGGCGGGTCAGGCGGACGGCGGCGAGCACGTTCACCTCGAAGTAACGTCGCCACTCCTCGTCGGTGATCTCCAGCGGGTCGGCGGCGCCGAACACGCCGAGGTTGTTGACGAGGATGTCCACGTGGGGGAGGGCTTCGGCCAGCCGGGCCGTGCCCTCCTCGTGCGTGACGTCCGCGGCGACGGGGACCACGTCGGCGCCGGGCACCTCGTCGGTCAGCCGGGCCGCGGCCTCGGTCACGCGCTGCTCGGTGCGGCCGTTGAGAGCCACCCGGGCTCCGGCCCGGGCGAGGCCGGCGGCGATGGCCGCGCCGATGCCCTGCGTGGAGCCGGTGACCAGAGCGGTACGTCCTGTCAGATCGATGCGCATCCCTACGACTCTCCTTCAGGCGTCCTTGCTTGCATACGCATGCTAGACGCGCGTGCGGGCAAAGGGCGTGCGCCATGAGGCGGCCGGGTGCGAGCCTGGCGCTCAGCGGGGAGGTGCCGGGCGTACGGGGTGCTTGCTCATGACGGAGACGCGGTTGAAGGCGTTGATGGTGATCGCCACCCAGATCACGGCGGAGATCTCGTCGTCCGACAGGACGGCACGGGCGAGGTCGTACGCGGTGCTCTGTGCCTCGGCGTCCGCCGGGTGGGTGGTGGCTTCGGCCAGCGCCAGCGCGGCGCGCTCGCGCGGTGCGAACAGCTCGGTGTCACGCCAGGCCGGCAGCACGCCCAGCCGCTGTGTGGTCTCCCCGGCGCGCAGGGCGGCCCGGGTGTGCAGGTCCAGGCAGAAGGCGCAGGCGTTGAGCTGCGACACCCTGATGTTGACCAGCTCGACCAGGACGCGGTCCAGTCCCGCGTCGGCGGCGACCTTGCGGACCGCTTCGGCGGTGGCGGTCATCGCGCGATAGGCGTCAGGGCTCTGCTTGTCGACGTACACCCGTCCGCCGGTGGGCGCCGTCACGGTCTCCGCCACGTGATCTCCTTCATCGCGCGATCTTACGATGTACGTCCTATCATCAACGAGTGAATGTTGAAAATCGAACTTTCCTTTTCGGGGGAGGAGCAGAACGGTGAGCAACACAGAAGCACTGCCCGCCCCCGTCGCGTGCGGCGGCGAGGCCGACGGGCCGGCACCCGCGGACATCGAGGTCCTCACCCCGCGCGACGTACCGCTGGGCGGCCCCCGGGCCATGCGCGTACGCCGCACCTTGCCGCAGCGCGCCCGGACGCTGATCGGTGCCTGGTGCTTCGCGGACCACTACGGGCCGGACGATGTCGCGTCGAGCGGTGGCATGGACGTCGCCCCGCATCCCCACATCGGCCTGCAGACCGTCAGCTGGCTCTTCAGCGGTGAGATCGAACACCGCGACAGTCTCGGCATCCACGCCTTCGTGCGTCCCGGCGAGCTGAACCTGATGACGAGCGGCCACGGCATCTGCCACTCCGAGGTGTCCACCCCCGCGACCACGATCCTGCACGGCGTGCAGCTCTGGGTCGCCCTGCCCGCGGAACACCGCGACACCGCCCGGGACTTCCAGCACTACGCCCCCACGCCGGTGCCCTTGGACGGCGGCGAGGCCCGGGTCTTCCTCGGCACCCTCGCCGGGGACACCTCGCCGGTGCGCACCTTCACCCCGCTGCTGGGTGCCGAGCTGCACGTGGCCCCCGGCGCCACGCTCACCCTCGACGTGGCCCCCGACTTCGAACACGGCGTCCTGGTCGACTCCGGGCGCATCGTCCTCGACGGAACCGCGCTCCAGCAGGCGGAACTCGGTTACGCCGCCCCGCACCGCACGACCCTCACCCTGACGAACCCCACCGACGAGCCGGCCCGCCTCATCCTGCTGGGCGGCCCGCCGTTCCAGGAGGAGATCGTCATGTGGTGGAACTTCATCGGCCGGTCGACGCAGGAGATCAGCCAGGCGCGCCGGGACTGGACGGAAGGCCGGCGCTTCGGGGAGGTGCAGGGTTACGACGGTGATCCGCTGCCTGCTCCCGAGCTGCCGACGGTACCGCTGAAACCCCGGGGGAACCGGCGCTGAGCTGCGCGCCGACGTGGGATGGCGGTGTTCGCCTGGTCGCCTCCCGGCTCTCCCACGAGCGGCGCTCTTCGGGCTGACGGTCATGTACGGCCTTGCTCAGCTCCAGCCCCCGGTCCGGGTCGTCGCAGCCGGCCCCCGGTGTCGCATAATCCTCGCGTGTCCGAGATCATCGTCCCGATACCGGCTGATGCCGTGCCGCTGGGCACGCCCGCCTGGAGGTCCGCCGACGCCTCCCGCTGGGGCGAGATACGGGCGGCGTCCTGGGCGCGGCCGCTGTGGGCGATGGCAGCCCTGGTCGGTGCCGTGGCCTGGGCGATCGTCGCGGAGCCGGACGTACCTTGCAGCGATACGGCGCCCTGTGGTGCGGACTGGCCGGGCCTGGTGGAGATTTCACTGGTCCTCGGTCTGCTGTGTTGGCTCGCCCGACTGCCCGAGCTGGTTCTGCCTGCCGCGACCGCTCTGGCTGTCACCGTGGCCTGGACCGAACTGCCGGGCGCCGGGGCAATGTCGATGGCCGCCAACCTCGCGGTGCTGGCGGCCCTGGGCTTGGGCTGTGCCTCGGCCGGCGCGCGGCTGGCGGCGCGCCGACGGCAGAGGCGCCTTGCCGAGGCGGTTGCCGGCGTACGGCACCGGCTGCCCGAACCTACCGGTGCGGTAGGGCGCGGCGTCGCGCCGATCGTGATCGGTCTTGTCTTCTGCGCGGCAGCCGGCTTGGTACTCGGCCAGGGGATCGCGGGCGTCCGAGCGGACGAGCGCCACGCGGCCCGGGCCACGCGCACCTCCGCAACCGTGACGGCCCGGCACGAGGACGCGGTCGGGGTGCGCACCAAGGACGGACGTCGGCTCACCGTCGGCTCGGCCTACCCAGAGGACTACCGCATCGGCGGCTCCGTCACCGTGTTGGAGGATGAGTCGTCGTGGCGGCGCCTGAACGCCGAGCCGCACGACGCTTTCGGCCGGCAGCTGCTGTTCCTGGCCACTGGGCTGCCCGGACTGTCCCTGCTCGCCATGGGCGTCCTGCGCCGCCGCCGCGCCGCCTCACTGCGGCGCGTCCCCCAGCCCACCCTCCGGGTGCTGCACCGCACGGACCAAGAGTTCACGACATGGGTCTATGCCGCGGACGACACCTGCGCGGAGAAGCCGCTCTTCACCTGTCTCTTCACGGCGGTTGCTCCCGAGGATCACGCGTGCGGCGAAGGCGCGGATGTGAGACGGACAGTGGGGGCATCCGCGGAACCGGCGGCGAGCGGTGCCGATGACGACGAGGACACCTGTGACGTCATCGACACCCGCCTGCACGAAGCCGTCCTCTTCGGCGCGCCGTACGAGTGCGGTGAACTCGTTCTCCTCACCACCGACGCGGACGCGCGTGCGGTCCTGCTCCGGACCGCAAGCCCCGTCCGACGGCCGAGGCCCGGCACGAGGCCGCGTCTCGACGCCGGAGTCCCGGAAACGGTTCCGGGTGCGGTATCGGCCGCCTACAAGGCTCGGGCGGACGAGGTCGCAGCGGCGATGACGCCCACCCGGCGCCCACTGCGCTGGGGCCCCGGCCTCCGCTCCCGCGTCGGCGGGCTGGCCATGACCGCGGGTGTGCTGGCCGGCACCGGCTTCCTCACCCGATCCGTCGCCACGGACTGGCCCACCTGGCACGTGCTCCCCTTGCTGGCCCTCTTCGGCCTGGGACCCCAGGCGGCCCACACGCTCAATTGGCGCGTCGCCGCGGACTGCTCGGGGCTGTGGCTGACCGGTGCCTTCAGACGGCGGCACATCCCGTGGGGACGGGTGCGCTCGGCCCTTTACACCGACGAGGGCAGGGCGGAGATACACCTCGCCGACGGCACCGAGTGGCACGTGACCGGCTTCGGAATGCGGAGGTTGGAGAAACGGCTCAGCCACCGCCCGTCGTACGTGCGCATGGTCGAGGAAGTCGCGGCCCTGCACAGCCATCCGGAACTGCGCCCGGCCGAAACCGGCTCCCCTTCCGAGTACGGCAGACCCCTGGGCCCTGCCGTACTGCTGCTCATGGGCTTGGTCGCCGGAGCCGTACTCATGTGGTGACCCGCTCGCTCGGTTCGGGCTCGTGGGCGGTCGCGCAGCGAGGACCGATCGGCATCCGTTCGGAGTTCCGGCGCCCCGCCTTCGTGGAGGTGCCGTCGACCTGCAGGCCGACGCGGCCCAGCCGACCGACACCCTCATGGATCCCGTCATCCGGGGCCGACACGCGCGCCGGAACTTGGTGCTGGGGGCGACGGAGGTGCGTCCGCTTGAGTCGATCGGCACGCCGGCGCCACGGGGGTGTGGCTCCACGCGTGCCGCTCATCCCTCCGGCTGCTTCCTGGCCGCGCCTGCGCTCATCGAGAGCGAGTGCCGCAACGGCACCCCTGACGTCAGCCCCGCGCCGAGTGCCACAGGTGGACCGGCGTGGATTTCGAAGACGTTCGCGAGGCGTACGTACCGCAGGATCCGCAGGAACCCCGGATCGTCGGAGATGAGCCGCAACCTGCCCCAGCGGGCCAGCACCCGGTTCCTGGCCCGGCACAGCACGCCCAGTCCGGAGCAGTCGATGAACGAAACCCCCCGCAGGTCGAGCACGACGTCCGGCCGGCGGCCCGCTGTGAGCTCGTCCAACCGCACCGTCAGGGACGGCGCCGTGAGCATGTCGAGGTCACCCCGCAGCTCCACCAGCATCGTGCCGCCGACGACGCGGACACCGTGCTCAGCCGCGGACGCGGCATGGGTTTCGTCCATGACCTGAGACAACCTCGCCGCACCGGTCCGCCGACAGGGCCGTTCGGCCCACGTACCGGGCCGGCAGGGCCTGGCGGGGCCCCGCGCGACGCAAGGTCTGTCGGCCGGGGACCAGGGGCCGACCGGCCCAAGCGGCACCCCCACGCCCCGACGACGCTGGGGACATGGGAAATGCCCGCGGGTCGGAGGAGAAGGATCGTCATGAAGGGTTACGTCTTCCACGGCCCCGGCCAGTCCTCCTGGGAGGACGTGCCGGACCCGGTCGTCAAGGAGCCGGCCGATGCGGTCGTACGGGTTGACTGCGTCACCATCTGCGGGACCGACCTGCACATCCTCAAGGGCGACGTGCCCGAGGTGTCTCCCGGCACCGTGCTCGGCCACGAGGCCGTCGGGACGGTGGTCGAGGCCGGCCCCGACGTGCGCACCGTGCGGCCGGGCGACCGGGTCCTGGTCTCCTGCATCACCGCCTGCGGCCGGTGCCGCTACTGCCGCAGGGCGATGTACGGCCAGTGCCGGGGAGGAGGCGGCTGGATACTGGGCCACCTGATCGACGGGACCCAGGCGGAATACGTCCGTGTGCCGTTCGCCGATCTCTCCGTGCACCCGCTGCCCGAGACCCTCGCCGACCAGGACGCGGTGCTGCTCGCGGACATCTTCCCGACCGCCTACGAAGTGGGCGTCCTGAACGGCCGCGTACGGCCTGGTGACACCGTCGCCGTCGTCGGCGCCGGCCCCATCGGGCTCGCCGCGATCGCCACCGCGCGGCTGTACTCACCCGAGCGCATCATCGCCGTCGACCCGGCCGCCGCGCGCCGCGAGGCGGCCCGGCGCCTGGGCGCCGACGCGGTCGCGGACCCGGCGGAGGCCCCCGAGGAGCTCATCGCCGACCTCACGGACGGACTGGGCGCCGATGTCGTCATCGAGGCGGTCGGCCTTCCGGAGACCTTCGAGCTGTGCACCCGCATGGTCCGACCGGGGGGATGCGTGGCCAACGTGGGCGTGCACGGCAGGCCCGCCACGCTGCACCTCGAAGACCTCTGGATCAAGAACGTGACCATCACCACGGGCCTGGTCGACACCCACTCCACGCCCACCCTGCTGCGCATGGCGGCGGCGGGTCGGCTGCCCACACCGGCCCTGGTCACCCATACCTTCCCCCTGGAGCGCATGGAGGAGGCGTACGACGTCTTCGGCCGGGCCGCTCAGACCGGCGCGCTCAAGGTGGCACTGGGTGCGCAACCGCCCAAGGACCTGGCCGTCCGTGCGGCCTGAGAAAAGGAGGTGAGCACCATGGCCGAGCGCCACACCGCCCCGGGCCCGGTGCGTGACATCCCGGTGGGCGACCTCGGACACCGCGTCGCACTGCGCCGCAACCAGCTCGGACTCACCCGGGAGGAGACGGCCGTCCGTGCGGGCATGGCCACCGGCTACCTGCGCCACCTGGAGGAACACCCCGACGCGGTGCCAAGTGCCGGCACGTTGCTGCGGCTGGCCGGAGCGCTTCAGACCACGGTGACCGAACTGACCGGAGGCAACGCAGAGCGGCCACCCGGGCCGGGCCGGGCCGTCCGTGGCGCCGACCTTCGCGGGCTGGACGCCGAGGAGTGCTGGGCGTTGCTCGGTACGCACGGGGTGGGCCGGATCGCGGTGCCCACAGTCGAGGGGCCGGCCATCGTGCCCGTCAACTACAGCGTCGTGGACGGCTCCGTCACCTTCCGTACCGGCCCGCATGCGACACCCGCCCGGGCGGCTGGCCGCCGCGTCGCCTTCGAGGTGGACCGCATCGACGAGGCGTTCAGCCGCGGCTGGAGCGTCCTCGTGCGGGGCACCGCCCGGGAGGTCACCGACCCCGACGAGGTGCGTCGGCTGGCCGAGCGGGCTCAGGGCGAGCCCTGGGCCGGCGGACAGCGCCCGCTCTGGTTGCGCATCGACGCGACCGGCATCAGCGGACGCAGGATCACGGTCTGACGGACGGCCGCGAGGCCAGGGACGGACACCGGATGTACCGCAACGACGGATTTCGTGAACTCGACCGGCAGGAATGTCTCCGGCTGATGGCGAAGGCGCCTGTCGGCCGCATCGTCCATACCCGGGGCGCGCTCCCCGCCGTCCTGCCGGTCAACTTCCGCCTGGAGCCCGACGGGACGGTGGTGCTGCGCACCTCCGCCGAGTCGGAACTCGTGCGCGCCGTCGACGGCACCGTGGTCGCGTTCGAGGTGGACGAGATCGATGTCGTACGGCAGAGCGGCTGGAGCGTGGTCGTCACCGGAACCGCCTCGGTGGTCACCGATCCGGCCGAGCGCGAGCGGCTGATACGCACCGGTCCGCGGTCGTGGGCGCCCTCCCGGCAGGAGGTCTTCATCCAGGTCTCGTCGGAACTGGTGACCGGACGCGAGCTGGTCGGCGGCCGCAGCCTGTACGGCCTGGACCGCTCGTGAAGGCGGATTCCGTTCCGCCGTATCCCTGAGTGCGCGGTCGCCGCACTCTATGGGTACCTGGTCCAGGGCATGCGCGGCCCTACGGAACAGGGCCGAACGGCCCTGGCCCTCGGGCCCGCACCGGCGCGATGATCGCAGCCGAGGCCACTCTGCGCGCCGGCGCGGCCCGTCACGACAAGGAGCGACCGATGGCGGACAGCCAGGCACCCGGCCATGACGAAGCCATCCGCGTTTTCCTGCTGGACGATCATGAAGTGGTGCGCCGTGGGGTGCACGACCTGCTCGACGACGAGGCGGACATCACCGTGGTCGGTGAGGCCGCCACCGCGCAACAGGCGCTGGTGCGGGTCCCCGCTCTGCGTCCTGACGTGGCCGTTCTGGACGTCCGCCTGCCGGACGGCGACGGCGTCACGGTGTGCCGGGAGCTGCGCTCGCGCATGCCGGAGCTGGTCTGCCTGATGCTCACCTCCTTCGACGACGAGGAGGCCCTGCTGGACTCGATCATGGCGGGTGCCTCCGGCTACGTGCTGAAGCAGATCAAGGGCTCCGACCTGGTCTCCGCCGTCCGTACGGTGGCGGCGGGGCAGTCCCTGCTCGATGCCAGCGCCACCACGCGGCTCATGGCCCGGCTACGCCACGAACAGGAGCCCGAGAAGGAGGCCGACGCGCTGCCCGGGCTCACCGAGCGTGAGCGGCAGATCCTCGCCCTCATTGGCGAGGGACTGACCAACCGGCAGATCGGGCAGCGGTTGTTCCTCGCGGAGAAGACCGTGAAGAACCACATCTCCCGCCTGCTCGCCAAGCTCGGTGTGGAACGCCGCATCCAGGCCGCCGTGATCGCCACCCAGGTGCAGGACCGTATCCGCCGACAGGGTGAGTGACGCCGCCGCACCATCTGCAACGTTTCGTGGTCCTCCCGTGGCCGGGCGGCTACCGTGGCACATGAGGGGACGGCGGCCCGCACGGCGAGCGGATCTGGAGGACCACGCGTGGCAGGCTCCGGGGAGAAGGAGGCCCGCGTCCGGTTGCCGCAGCTCAAGCTGGACGAGCTGCTGGCCGAGTTGCAGGCCCGGCTGGACGCTGCCCGTGGCACCCGGGACCGGGTGCACAGTCTGCTGGAGGCGGTGCTGTCCGTCGGGCGGGAGCTCGACCTGGAGCAGGCCCTGCACAGCATCGTCGAGGCCGCCGCCGTGCTGGTCGACGCCGAGTACGCCGCCCTCGGCGTGATCGGCCCGGACGGCAGGCGACTGTCGGCGTTCCACACCATCGGCGTCAGCGAGGAGCAGATCGCGAAGATCGGTCCGTTCCCCGAGGGGCACGGAATCCTGGGGGAACTGATCCGCGACCCGGAGCCGCTCCGCCTGCCGAAGCTCTCCCAGCACCCCGCCTCGTACGGCTTTCCGTCCCATCACCCGCCGATGAACAGCTTCCTCGGGGTCCCCATCCGGGTGCGCGAGAAGGTGTTCGGCAATCTGTATCTGACCGAGAAGCGTGGCGGCGCGGAATTCGACGAGGAGGACGAGTCGGTCCTCTCGACCTTGGCCGTGGCCGCCGGAGTCGCGATCGACAATGCCCGCCTCTACGAGGAAGCCCGGTTGCGGGAGCGCTGGCTTCAGGCGAACGCCGAGATCACGCACAGCCTGATGTCGGGCAGTGACCAGACCGCGGTCCTCCGGCTGATCGCGGACCGTGCCCGCGAGATCGCCGGCGCCGCGCTGGCCGTGGTGGCCATGCCGATGGAGGGCACCGGCTCGCTGACGGTCGAGCTGGCGATCGGCGTGGAGGCGGAGCGCCACCGGGGACTGGTCCTGCCGGTCGACGGCAGCCTGATCGGTGAGGCCTTCTCCAGCGCGGCCCCGGTGACCAGCGGCGACGTCTCCGAGGATGCGAGGGTCTCGGCCGGCCCCAGGCGCTTCATCGGGCTCGGTCCGGCCGTGGCCGTACCCATCGGCACGGCCGAGGGCGTACGGGGTGTGGTCCTCCTCGTACGCGAGGCCGGGCAGACGGCCTTCTCGAGCAAGGAGATCGAACCGCTGCAGGGCTTCGCCGCGCAGGCGGCGGTCGCCATGGAGCTCGCCGAGCGCCGCCGCGACGCCGAAGAGATCGCGGTCCTGAAGGACCGGGACCGCATCGCCCGCGATCTGCACGACCTGGCGATCCAGCGGCTGTTCGCGACCGGGATGACCCTGCAGAGCGCGGGCCGGTTCATCGAGCACCCGGAGGCAGGCGAGCGCGTCGCGCGGGCCGTGGACGACCTGGACGAAACGATCAAGATCATCCGGTCTACGATCTTCGGCCTGCGGGCCCGGGAGTCCGACCGCGGATCCGGCCTGCGCGCACGTGCGGTGCGGACGGCCGGCGACGCGGTGCCGGCGCTGGGCTTCGCGCCGAGTCTCCGCATGGAAGGCCTCCTGGACACCCATGTGCCCCGGGAGGTCGCCGACCAGGTGGTCGCGGTTCTGTCCGAGGCGCTGACCAACGTCGCCCGGCACGCACAGGCCGACCGAGCGGACGTGGTGCTGGAGACCGACGGCCGAGAGGTGCGGCTGACCGTCACCGACAACGGCGTCGGCATCCCGCCCGAAGGCCGGCGCAGCGGTCTGCGCAACATGGGCGAGCGAGCCGAGCAGCTGGGCGGAAGCCTGGAGTGGCGGGCGGCCGAGAGCGGAGGCACACACCTGCAGTGGCGGGTCCCGCTGCCGCAGGAGTGATCGCGTCGGTGCCCCTGTGACACGGTCGCTCCCCGCGGTGTGGCGCCCTTCAGATCCGGCTCGGCCTTGGCCCGCTCGCCGCCTGCGGCAATCGCGTCGACAACCAGTCGCGGGTCAGGTCGGCGACCGCCGCCAGGGCCGCGGCCCCGGTCAGCAGGTGGGTGGCGCCCGGGACCACCACGATCCTGTGCTCGCAGCGCATCCAGTCGACGGCGAGTCGACTCAGGCCGAGCACACGGGTGTCGAGCGACCCCACGACGAACAGGGCGGGCGCGTGCACCCCGGCGAGCGCGGCCGGAGAGGCGAGGTCCGGACGCCCGCCGCGTGACACGATCGCGAACAGACCCGGAGTCGCCGCCTCCAGCGCGGCGGCCGCTCCCGTGCCGGCGGCGAGATAGGCGTACGGCAGGCCGGTCTGCCTGTGCAGCCACGTGGCGGCCGACCGCAGACGGCCGGCCAGCAGCGCCACGTCGAAGACGTCATGAGGGCAGCTCGCCTCGTCCTCGGTGAGCAGGTCCGCCACCATGGTGCCGAACCCGGCACGGCGCAGCGCTTGGGCGAGACACCGGTCGTCCGGAGTCCTGGCTCCCCCCGGAGCCAGGACGACCACGGCCCGGTCGGCATCGGTCAGACTCAGCTGGGCGGCCAACCGAACCCGGCCTGCGGGCACCTCGATCTCCGAGTCCTCCCCGGCCGGCGGGATCCGCGTTCCCGCGGCCGGCCCGGTGCCCCGAACCAAGGCTCCGTCCAGATTCCCTGCCCGGGCAACCGAGGTCCCGTGCGGTCCTGGAAACGCATCGGGACACCTCCTTGGGGCGCCGGTCGCGGTCATCTCAGGCCTCCGCTGCCGTACGGCCCGTACAGGTCGAGGAGCCGGGTGCGGGCCGTGTGCAGCCGGTGCGCGACGACCTCGCCCACCCACTGCGCGACGCCCCGGCCGAACTCCGGGTCGTCGGCGCACATCGCGCGGACCGCCCGTGCGTCGAACTCATAGGCCCGCACCGGGGTCGCGGCCTGCGCGCCCAGATGCCAGATGTGCGGGGCGAACAGCCAGGACCAGCCCACCAGTTCGTTGGGCCCGAGGGATTCGATGACGGCCGGCCGCCGGCCCGGTACCCGCATGTCGAGGTCGACGGTGCCGGTCCGGATGATCCAGAACCGGTCGGCGTGGCCGCCCTCAGGGATGAGGCGAGCGCCCATCGTGAACGCCACGTCACGGGCGGTCCCCAAGAGCCTCTGCCGGTGCTCGTCGGGCAGCGCCCGCGGCAACATCGTCGTGAGGGGAGCGTTCATGGCACGCCTCCGGGAAACTGATGGACCGGTCAACTCCAGGTTGGGCTGCCGGCACCGGCTGGGCCATGGGCCACCTGGCCCTTCGGCCGGGCCGTCCGGAGTCGGTGCCTGCCTGCCCGACGCTTCGCCCTGCGCTGATCTGCCCAGGGCGACCGCGTCGAAGGCGGCGGTACGCCATCGGCCGGTCGGATCGGGTCCCCCGGCCAGGCCGAAGCGGGGAGGGCCGGTCGGCCCACGCCGGGGACCTGCGGCCCCTGCGGAAGCCGGGTGCGGTCGACGAGGCTCGAAACACACCCCCCGATCCGGAGGAGCCCATCATGGTCCGCACTGTTGTCGCAGGACTGGACGGCTCGCACGAGAGCCGCGCAGCGGCCGAGTGGGCGGCGCGCGAGGCGAAGCTGCGCGGTCTGCCATTGAAGATCGTGCACGTCTGGGAACCGATGCCCGAGCCCCTGGCGCAGGCCCATCTGCTGGGTACCGAGACGGAGGCCCACTGGCGGGAGCGTGTTCCCCGGGAGGCGGCCCACGGCATCAAGGCGCACCATCCCGGCCTCGAGATCACCATGGAGCAGATCTCCGGCCGGGCCGGAGAGGTCCTGCCGGAGGCGGCCGAGGGCGCCGAAATGCTG
Source organism: Streptomyces sp. NPDC036813 (assembly GCF_055609245.1). Taxonomy (NCBI): domain Bacteria; kingdom Bacillati; phylum Actinomycetota; class Actinomycetes; order Kitasatosporales; family Streptomycetaceae; genus Streptomyces; species Streptomyces sp. NPDC036813. The sequence continues at coordinate 358,780 of NZ_JBVJPV010000002.1, forward strand.
GTGCTCGGCTCGCGCGGTATGAGCGGCGCCGGCGGTTTCCTCGTCGGGTCGGTCGGCCATGCGGCGATCGCGCACACCGAGGTCCCCGTCGTCCTCGTGCGGGCCGGTGAACAGGCCGACGACGAGCGCGAGCCGGACCCGGTCGGCGTTGCGTCCGCCGCCACGCGCTTCCGGCCGGTCGTCGTCGGCGTCGACATCAGCGGCTCGGCGGACACCCTGCTCGCCTTCGCCTTCGAGGAGGCAGACCGCCGGGACACCGGCCTCGAGGTCGTCCATGGCTGGAGTTTCCCGCCGTACTACGTGTACGGACTCGCCGCCGACCCGGAGTGGCACGACGAGGTCGCGCGCCAGGAGGCGGCTCGGCTCACCGAGGTACTGAGCCCCTGGCGGCACAAGTATCCGTCCGTGGACGTGATCGCACAGTCCCGCTCGGGCAGCGCCGCCGGCCACCTGGTCGACGCCGCCGCTGAGGCCTCGCTCGTCGTGGTGGGCCGCCGCATCCGGCGCCGCCCCTTCGGCGTCCACATCGGTTCGGTCACGCACGCCGTCCTGCACCATGCCACCGCCCCGGTCGCCGTCGTCGCGCACGACTGAGCCACCGCCCGCAGGAAAGACGCATCATGAAGGCAGCAGTCGTCCGTTGCACTGGGCCGGCCTCTGGTCATCGAGGAACGCCCCGACCCGGAGCCAGGTCCCGGACAGGGTCCGGGTGTGCCTGCGGGCCTGCGGATTCGTCGCTCACTGATGGCGGAGTCCTCTTCCGGCCACGTCTGCCCGTGCGCGGTGCTGCCTCACGTCCATGGCGGCCGGCCCCGCGTTCAGCGGTGGCCCTGGTCGGCCGGTTCGGTCTGCTCCAGATGGGTGGCGAGCACGGCGGCCTGCACCCGGCGCTGCACGCCCAGCTTGGCCAGCAGCCGGGAGATGTGGTTCTTGACCGTCTTCTCGGACAGGTAGAGGCGCATGCCGATCTCGCGGTTGGTGAGCCCGTCACCGATGAGTGACAGGATCTCCCGCTCACGGTCGGACAGCCCGGCCAGCTCGGACGGGACGTCGGTGGTGTCAGCGGGTCCGGCGCGTAGCGCGCGCATCAGCCGGGTCGTGGTCGCCGGATCGAGCAGCGACTGGCCGGAGGCCACCGTGCGTACCGCCGACACCAGGTCCGAGACCCGGATCTGCTTGAGGACGTAACCCGACGCTCCGGCCATGATGGCGTCCAGCAGGGCTTCCTCGTCGTCGAACGAGGTCAGCATCAGCACGCCCAGTTCGGGCATGCGGCTGCGCAGTTCGCGGCAGACCGTGATGCCGTCGCCGTCGGGCAGACGTACGTCGAGTACGGCCACGTGCGGTCGTACCGCGGGCGCCCGTACCAGCGCGTGGCCGGCGTTCGCGGCGTCGCCGACGACGGAGATGTCCGGCTCGGCGTCCAGCAGGTCGGTCAGCCCCCGCCGTACGACTTCGTGATCGTCCAGGAGGAAGACGCGGATGGGGTTCTGCGCCGTGAAGGTGCGTTCCTCGCTCATGCCGGGCCTCGCTCCTCGGTGTGCGGTGGTCAGCCGGCCACCGCTCCGGACACGATCGTCACTCGGCTGGTCCGGGAGCACCAGGGCCGTCCGGCCCTGGCGGCCCGGTCAGCGCGGCTGGGGCTCGGACGGGTCGAGCTCGAACCGCACGTCGACCACGCCTTCGACGGCCCGCACCAGCCGTGCGGCCGCCGGTACCAGGGAACGGTCTCGCATCCGGCCACCGAGGCTTACGACCCCGTCGTGGACGTCGACGCGGACATCGGACGCCGGCCCGGGGAAGAGGCAGGCGGTCACCTCACGCCGGACCTGCTCGGCGATGTCCTTGTCGTCGCGGAGAAACACCTTCAGCAGGTCGGCGCGGCTGACGATGCCGAGCAGACGGCCGGTGTCGTCGACCACGGGCAGCCGCTTCACGCGGGCCCGCGCCATGACGCGCGCGGCCTGGGCGAGCGTGGCAGCGGGAGCGATGGTGATCGCGGGGGACGTCATCAGCTCCTGCGCGGTGTCCGAACCGGCCTTGGCGAGATCGGCCAGTCGGCGCAGCTGGGTGCGGCGGTCGGGGTCCCGGTCGCGGAACTCCTCCTTGGGCAGCAGGTCCGCCTCGGACACGATGCCGATTACGCGTCCGGAGCCGTCCAGGACCGGCAGTGCGCTCACCCGGCGGTCCTGCAGGGCCCGGACGATGTCCTTGAACGCGGTCTCCAGACCGACGGCGGCCACCGAGCGTGTCATGACGTCGCTCACCAGGTGGACGAAGCCGTATGCCGCCTGCGCCTCAGCGCCCCTGTCCTTCTCGATCCCGGATCCGGTCATCGCAGGCCTCCGCTGCCGTAGGGGCCGTACAGGTCGAGCAACCGCGTGCGGGCGGCGTGCAGCCGCCGGGCTACAACGCTGCCCACCCACTGTGCGATGCTCCTGCCGAACTCGGGGTCGGCCTCGCACAGCGCGCGCACGACGGTGGCGTCGAACTCGTAGGCGCGCACCGGGGTTGCCGCCTCCGCCCCCAGGTGCCACCGGTGCGGGGCGAACAGCCAGGACCAGCCGACGAGTTCGTTGTGGCCGAGGGAGTCGATGACGGCTGCCCGGCGGCCCGGCACCTTCATGTCGAGGTCGACCGTGCCGGTCCGGATGATCCAGAACCGGTCGGCGTGGCGGCCCTCTTCGAAGAGGCGGGTGCCTGTCGTGAAGGCCACTTCGCGGGCGATCCCCATCAACCGCTGCCGGTGTTCGGCGGGCAGGACCCGCGGCATGCTCGTCGTGACAGGAGCGTTCATGGCGCGCCTCCAGAGCTCCGTGGCTTTCCCTTTCCAGCGTCGTCGCCCGTGGCGGGACGGTCCATGGGCCACATGGCCTCTTCATGGGCAGACCGCCGGCTGGGACCACTGGGGCCGGTCGGCCCCGGCACAGGACATGCGGCCCCTGTGGCGGTGGCCCCTTCGCCGCGAGGCTGAAGGCAGAAGCATTCCGACGAGGAGGCGTCATCATGGTCCGCACCGTTGTCGTAGGGCTCGACGGTTCGCGTGAGAGCCGGGCCGCGGCCGAGTGGGCGGCACGCGAGGCGAAGCTGCTGGGCCTGCCACTGACGATCGTGCATGTTGCGGAGCCGGTCCCGCATCCCTGGGCCCAGGCCCCGTTGTTGGGTGGGGAAACGCAGGCGCAGTGGTCCGAGCGGATCCCCGGGGAGGCCGTGGACGGCCTTCGTCTGCGTCACCCCGGAGTCGACGTCAGCCTGGTGCGGTTGTCCGGCGGGGCGGCCGAGCTGCTCGCGGCCGCGGCCGCGGACAGCGAACTGCTCGCTCTCGGTTCCCGCGGCATGAGCGGAGCCGGAGGCTTCCTGGTCGGGTCCGTGGGCCAGGCCGTCATCGCGCGTACCGACGTGCCTGTGGTGGTCGTACGGGCTGGTGAGCAGGCCGCCGACGAGCACGAGAGCGACCCCGCGGGGATTCCGTCCGCAGCCACCGCCTACCGGCCGGTGGTCGTCGGTGTCGACACGGAGAAGCCCGCCGACGACGTGCTCGCCTTCGCTTTCGAGGAGGCCGACCGCCGACGCACCACCGTCCGAGCCGTCCACTCCTGGTACCTGCCGGCGTACTGCGTCTACGGCCTCTCCTTCGACGCCTCCCTGCACGACGAGATCGTGCGTGAGAAGGCGGCGGAGCTGGCCGAGGTGATGCGGCCCTGGCGGCAGAAGTACCCGTCCGTCGAGGTGAGCGAGGAGTCACGGACCGGCAGCGCCGCCGACCGGCTGGTCGACGCCGCGCGCAGCGCGTCGCTGGTCGTGGTCGGCCGTCGTGTCCGGCGCAACCCCGTCGGTGTGCACATCGGCTCTGTCACCCACGCCGTCCTGCACCACGCCACCGCCCCCGTCGCCGTCGTGGCACATGAGTGACCCCTGGTCTCACTGGGACCCCTCGTAGGAGAAAGGGTGAGGAGGATGGAACTCCCCGTCGTCGTCGGAGTGGACGGTTCCGAGCAGAGCCTGAGGGCCACCGACATGGCGGCCGGCGAAGCGGCCCTGCGGGGCCTGCCGCTGCGTGTGGTGTACGCCTCGCTGTGGGAGCGTTATGAAGGCTCCGCGCTGGCTGATGATGTGGGCAAGCCCGCGGAGGAAGTCCTGGGCGAGGACATCCTCGACACCGCCGCCCGGCGGGCTCGGCAGCGGCAGCCCGATCTGAAGGTGTTCACCGACCTCGTGCCGGACGAGGCGGAGCACGCGCTGGTGCACGAGAGTGCCGACGCCACGCTCCTCGTCCTCGGCAGCAGAGGCCGCAGCAGCATCGCCGAGAGCCTGCTGGGGTCGGTGAGCATGGCCGTGGCCGCCCGTGCCGCATGTCCGGTCGTCGTGTTGCGTGGCAGCCACGACAACCAGGCGGCCGAGGCGGTACGAGGCCGCGTCGTCGTGGGCATCGGAGACGGTGCTGAGGTGAGGGCCGTCGTACGGTTCGCTGCCGAGGAGGCACGGTTGCGAGGTGTTGCTCTGCACGCCGTGCGGGCCTGGAAGTGCCCCGCACACGAGCCGGTCGACCACCCGCTCCTCGTCGGAGAACCCGCGCAGGTCTTCGAGCGGCGTGCCGGCGACGAGCTGGAGGCCGCGCTCGCGGCCCTCCCACCGGCACCGACGCTGTACCGGCATACCGCCGAAGGGCACGCACGCCGGGTGCTGAGCGCGGCCTCGCACGACGCCGACCTGCTGGTCGTCGGCGTGCGGCGAAGGCCCGACCACTACACGCCGCAGCTGGGACGGACCGCCCACGCGGTGCTGCACCATTCCGCTTGCCCGGTGGCCGTCGTGCCCCACCGCTGACGCGAGGCCTTGCTTCATCGGGGCCGACCGGCCCCCATCCGCCGCCGTACGGCCCATGGGCGGGTTCCCCGCTGTGCGGGACGCTCGAAGTGGAGCGAAGGCCCACGAGGAGGCCCGCGATGAAGGACGACATCCTCAGCCATCCACCGGGGCACGCCCTGCTGGCGGACGGCACCACCGTGTGCATCCGCTCCGCGCGGCCCGACGATCACCCACGCGTGCGACGCCTGTACGAGGACATGTCACTGGAGAACCTGCGGCTGCGGTTCTTCGCGGTGAGCCCGAGCTCCGCGACGGCTGCCGCCGACCGGGCGTGCGGTCCGCCCCGGCCCGGCTACCGGGCCCTGATCGCCGAACGGCACGGGCACCTGCTCGGGCTGGCCGAGTACGACACCGGTGGCAGCGGCGCCGAAGCCGAGATCTCCGTCGCTGTCGCGGACGGGCTGCACCACCGTGGCGTGGGCACGCTGCTCCTGGAGCACCTGGTGTCGGCTGCCCGCGCCGAGGGCGTCACCGCCTTCACCGCTGACGCCCTCAACGAGAACCGCCGGATGCTGAAGGTTTTCGCCGACCTCGGGCTGCGCACGGCTCGCCACTTCGACGGCCCCGAGGTGCACTGCACCATCGCGCTCGACGCGAGCGACACCTACCTGTCGGCCGTGGAGGAACGCGGACGAGCCGCCGACATCGCCAGCCTCGCCCCGCTGCTCCGGCCGGACACGGTCGCCGTCGTCGGCGCCGGGCGCCGTCCGGGCTCGGTGGGCCGCGCGATCCTGCACCACATCAAGACCGGTGGTTTCACACGCCGCCTGTTCGCCGTCAACCCGGCCGCTGCCTCCATCCTCGCCGTGCCCTCGTATCCGTCCGTGAGCGCCCTGCCGCTCCCGCCGGACCTCGCGATCATCGCCGTGCCCGCCGCCGTGGTGCCGACCGTCGCCGAGGAGTGCGGCAAGACCGGCGTGAGGGCCCTGCTCGTCGTCGCAGGACTCGACGCCGACCGGTCGCGGGAGCTCCTCGCAGCGTGCCGCAGCCACGACATGCGGCTGGTCGGACCCAACTGCCTCGGCGTCTCCACCACCGAGCCAGGCGTCAGCCTGGACGCCACCTTCGCTGCCGGCCATCCACGCCCCGGAACCGCAGGCGTGGCCGTGCAGTCCGGCGGCGTCGGCATCGCCCTGCTGGACGGGCTGTCCCGGCTGGGGATCGGCCTGTCCTCCTTCGTCTCGCTCGGCGACAAGTACGACGTCAGCGGCAACGACCTGCTGCAGTGGTGGGAGAGCGACGGCCGCACCGACCTCGCTCTGCTGCACCTGGAGTCCTTCGGCAACCCGCGGGCCTTCTCGCGCACCGCCCGCCGGGTCACCCGCCGGATGCCCGTGCTGACGGTCGACGCCGGACGCACCGACGCCGGCCGGCGGGCCGCCGCCTCGCACACGGCAGCCGCCGCGACCCGCACCCTGACGCGCCAGGCCCTGTTCACCCAGGCCGGCATCACCGCCACCCACTCGATCGGCGAACTCTTCGAGACGGCCGCCCTCTTGCACGCCCAGCCCCTGCCGGACGGACCCCGCGTGGTGATCGTCACCAACGCGGGCGGAGCCGGCGTCCTCGCGGCCGACGCGTGCGCGGAAGCCGGCCTGTCCGTGCCGTCGCCGACCCCGGCGCCGGCGGACGACCTGCTCGCCGTGCTCCCCGGCGGTGCAACCCTGGGCAATCCCGTCGATGCCGGCGCAGCCGTCACCGAGCAACAGCTCAGTGCCTGCCTCGACCGCGTCACGCGCCTCAGGGATGCCGATGCGGTCCTCGTGGCCCTCGTCCCCACCGCCCTGGCCGCGGCGACCGGTGACGATCTCGTACGGGCCGTCACCGGCGCCGTGGGCCGGGGGAGGAAGCCGGTCGTCCTCGTGCGCCTCGAACAGGCCCTCCCCGTCGAGCTGCTGCCCGCCGCGGAAGGCACCCGCGTGCCGTCCTACGCCGAACCCGGGGCCGCCGCCCGGGCCCTGGCCCACGCAGCCCGCAGGGCGGCCTGGCTGGCGAGGCCGGCGGGCACCGTACCGGCCCTGCCGGACGTGGAGACGGAACGGGCCCAGCGTCTGGTGGACGCGTACCTGGACGCCCACCCGGACGGCGGCTGGCTGGAGCCGCACGAGTGCGCCGGCCTGCTCGCCTGCTACGGCATCCCGCAGTCGCCATGGGCCTGGGCCGACACCGAGGCTGCCGCCGTCCTCGCCGCTCAGCGGCTGCGCGGCCCCGACGGGCGAGTGGTGATGAAGGGACACTGGCCCGGACTGCTGCACAAGAGCGCCCAGCATGCAGTCCTGTTGGACCTGCGGAACGACGCGCAGGTGCGGGCCGCCTACCGGGACTTGAAGACCCGGTTCGCCGGCCTGCTCACGGGGGTCGTGGTGCAGCCACTCGCCGACCGCGGCATCGAACTGTTCGCCGGTGTCGTCCAGGACGACGTGTTCGGCCCGTTGGTGCTGTTCGGCTCGGGCGGAACCGCGACCGAGGTCCTGGCCGACCACGCCGCCCGGCTCGCCCCGCTCACCGACCACGACGTCCATGACCTGATCACGTCTCCGCGGTGCGCCCCGCTCTTGCTGGGAGGCGAGGGCCGCTCGCCGGTCGATCTCACTGGACTGGAGCAGGTGTTGCTGCGGCTGTCGCGGATGGCCTGCGACCTCCCGCAACTGACCGAGTCGGACTTCAACCCTCTGCTCGCCACATCGGGTGGTGTCAGCGTCCTCGATGCCCGGGTGCGCCTGCTGCCTCGTCGGCCGCGGGATCCGTACCTGCGGCGCCTGAGGTGAGGAGCAAACGCACTCAGACATGACACGAGCGCCGGTCGCCCGGCCGCGCCCACCGGAACGAGAGAACGGCACCTCATGACCGCGAACGTACTGGTCGCCTACGGGACGACCAATGGCTCCACCGCACGCATCGCCGAGACCGTCGCCGATGTCCTGCGCAAGGAGGGACTGACCGTCCGGACCGCACCGGCGGCGACAGTGAGCGACGTGACCGCGTACGACGCCGTCGTCGTCGGCGGCGCCCTGTACACGGGACGGTGGCACAAGGACGCCCGCCGGTTCGTGCGCCGCAACCGGCGTGCCCTTCAGGAGCGCCCGGTGTGGCTGTTCAGCAGCGGGCCGCTGGACCCGTCGGCCGCCGAGCGGGACATCCCGCCCGTGCCCGGCGTGCGGCGCGTCATGCTCCGGCTCGACGCCCGGGACCACGTCACCTTCGGCGGCTGCCTGGAGGAGGGTGCCAGGGGTCGTATCGCCCGGATGATCCTGCGCAACGGCAAGGGCGGCGACTTCCGCGACTTCCCTCGCATCGAAGCGTGGGCGGAGCGGGTCGCCGCGGACATCACCACGGACATCGACGCCTGGAAGGCGCATGCAAGAGGACCGCGATCCTGGTAGCCCCCGAGCCCCTTCAGCGCGACGATCCCGCCGGCGGCAACCGTGCGCACCGCGGCGCGCAGAGCCTCCTGGCCATGGAACCGTCCCAGGCCGGCCGCGGGCCACGCGCCGGGCAGGCGACGGGCTCGGCGTCCGAACGCCGGTCGCCGGGACCGGCGTACTCGGCCGCGTCGGCCGCGCACACCGTCGTCGCGCCGGAAGTCGTTGCCGACGCCGATGACGGCGATGCGCCGGCGCCTGCCCATGGCTCCTCATCGCATACGACCTGCGCGAGGAGGGCACCATCAGCGCCGACGAGGCGCTGCAGCGGATCGACGGCTGCGCCCTCACCCGGCTGAGGTTCCCACGCTTCGACATCACCTCGGCGGACGTCCCCCTCGCCCACGGCGTGCCCGCCTCGCCGGGCGCGGCGGTCGGCGTCGCCGTCTCCGACTCCGCCGAGGCCAGTCGCCGGGCAGCCGCAGGCCAGGACACGGTACTGGTCCGCCGGGAGACCACCCCGGACGACCTGCCCGGCATGATCGCGGCTCGGGCGGTGCTGACCAGCCGGGGCGGCCAGACCAGCCACGCGGCCGTCGTCGCCCGCGGCATGGGCAAGGTGTGCGTCTGCGGGGCCGAGGAACTGACCGTGGACGCCACCGCGCGCGTTTTCACGACCGCCGCCGGGGTGGTCGTCGAGGAGGGCGACACCGTCTCCGTCGACGGCACCGCCGGAACCGTCCACCTCGGTGCGCTCCGGTTCACCGCCTCCGACGTCGGCCGCGCTCTGGAGACCGGCACCGCGGTCGACGCCCTCAGCGGCGCGGTCCTCACCACGCTCGGGCATGCCGACGCGGTGCGCCGGTTGGAGGTACGGGCCAACGCCGACTCCCCCGATGACGCCGTCCGTGCCCGCGCGCTCGGCGCCCAGGGGATCGGGCTGTGCCGTACCGAGCACATGTTTCTCGGTGAGCGCCGGGAACCGGATCCTGCTCGGCGTCAAGGACGTGGACACGAGTGCGGAAGCCGTCCGGTTGGCCTTCCGGGAGGCGCAGGCGCGCGGCTGTGAGCTGGACGTCGTCCATAGCCGGCGCTGCCCGGCATCGGAGGAGGCGGATCACGGGGCATCGGCTGGGGAACCGGCCCACCAGCATGAGCAACGTGCCGTCGCCGTGATCGACTCGCTGATCGCCGAGGCGGCCGCGGATCATCCGGTCGTGCGGATCCGCCGCACCGCGATCGAGGGTCCGGCCGGCAAGGTGCTGGTGAGCCGCTCGGCCGCCGCGGACCTCGTGATCGTCGGGACACGCCGCAGGTCCGGCCACTTCGGACTCCAGCTCGGCCGAGTGACGCACACCCTGCTGCATCGAGCGGCCTGCCCGGTCGCGGCCGTCCCGCAACGGGTGTGAGAGGAAGTGGCCCAGCCCGGCCACCGCGTGGGCCCCAGCCCGGCCATGACACGCCGGTGCCCCGACCCGGGGCACCGGCGTGACGTGCGCTGCGGGGTGACACTGGTCGGCAGGAACCTTCATCCGGGCTTTTCGGACGGAGCGGCGAAGGGGAACCCGCATGACGGCCTGGACCTGGGAGTACGACGGATACGAGCCCGTGGGCGAACGCCTGCGTGAGTCGCTGTGCACGCTGGGCAACGGCTGCTTCGCCACCCGCGGGGCACTGCCCGAGTGCGACGCGGACGACGTGCACTACCCGGGCACGTACACGGCCGGTTGCTACAACCGGCTCACCTCCGTCGTGGCCGGGCGCCGCGTCGAGAACGAGGACATGGTCAACCTCCCCAACTGGCTGCCGCTGCGTTTCCGACCGGAGGGGGGAGCGTGGCTCACGCCGGACACCGCGCCGGTGATCGGGCACCGTCAGGTGCTCCACCTCGATTCGGGGCTCCTGGAGAGGGTCACCCGGTACGGACTCGACGGGGGAGGCACGCTGTCGGTCCGCCAGGAACGCCTCGTCCACATGGCCGATCCGCACATCGCCGCCCTGCGCACCGCGTTCACCGTGGACGGGGCGCAAACGGACCTCGAAGTGGAGGCGGCCCTCGACGGCGGAGTCACGAACGCCGGAGTGCCCAGGTACCGCGGCCTGGAAGGGCGCCACCTGACCCATGTGCACACCGGCTCCGTGGGGCAGGACACGGTATGGCTGCGCTGCCGTACCATCACCTCGGACATCCGCATCGCCATGGCCGCCCGGCTCACCTCGGACGCGCCTGTCACCGACGCGCACGAAGGCGCTCGTGCCGTGCAGCGGGTGCGTCTCCTGCTGGAACCCGGCGGTACCCGGACCGTGGACAAGACCGTCGCGCTGCACACCTCACGCGATCCGGCGATCAGCGATCCGTTGCAGACGGCCGTGGATCGCGTGACCGCCGCACCCGGGTACGGGGAACTGCTGGAATCCCATCTCACGGCATGGGACCAGCTGTGGCGCCGGGCGGAGATCGACGTCACCGGGGAGCCGGGCGACATCCTGCGTCTGCACCTCTTCCACGTCCTGCAGACCTTGTCCCCGCACACCGCAGACCTCGACGTCGGGGTACCGGCCCGGGGACTGCACGGCGAGGCCTACCGCGGGCATGTCTTCTGGGACGAGGTGTTCGTACTGCCCTATCTCAATCTGCACTTCCCGGAGGTCTCGCGCGCCTTGCTGCGGTACCGTCACCGCCGCCTCGACCGGGCTTGCGCGGCAGCGCGGGCCATCGGCCGACGGGGGGCGTTGTACCCGTGGCAGAGCGGCAGTGACGGGCGTGAGGAAACCCAACGGCTCCACCTGAACCCGCGATCGGGGCGCTGGCTGCCGGACCACACGCATCTTCAGCACCACGTGGGGTCCGCGATCGCGTACAACGTCTGGCAGTACTGCGAGGCGAGCGGCGACACGGAGTTCCTGCACACCAAGGGCGCCGAGATGCTGCTCCAGATCGCGCGTTTCTGGGCGGACTCCGCCACCTGGGACGAGGACTTGGGCCGGCACCGCATCCGCGGCGTGGTCGGCCCCGACGAGTACCACGAGGCCTGTCCCGGGGCGGCTGCGCCGGGCCTGGACGACAACGCCTACACCAACGTGACCGCCGCCTGGGTACTGACCCGGGCGCTGGAGGTGCTGCGGGCCCTCCCGGCACCCCGTCGGCGTGAGCTCTTCGAGCGCACCGCCCTGGACACCGGTGAGTTGGAGCAGTGGGAGGACGTCTCCCGCACCTTGCACGTCCCCGTCCACAACGGTGTGATCAGCCAGTTCGATGGCTACGGCGATCTGGCGGAACTCGACTGGGACGGCTACCGCAAGCGGTACGACGACATCCGTCGGCTCGACCGGATCCTGGAGGCGGAGGGCGACTCCGTCAACCGCTACAAGGCGTCCAAACAGGCCGACGTGCTCATGCTCGGCTATCTCTTCTCGCCCACCGAACTCCGGGCCGTGTTCGACCGGTTGGGGTACGGCTTGTCCGAGGAGACCTGGCGACGCACGGTCGACTACTACCTGGCCCGTACCAGTCACGGCTCCACGCTCAGCGGCCTGGTGCACGGCTGGATCCTGGCCCGGGACCGGCGGGTTGAAGCATGGCCCTTCTGCCTGGAGGCCCTCAAGAGTGACGTGGCCGATCTTCAGGGCGGGACGACGGGCGAGGGCATCCACCTGGGCGCGATGGCCGGCACGCTGGACCTGGTGCAGCGCGGCCTCACCGGTCTGGAAACGCGGGAGGGGGCCCTGTGGCTGGCCCCCGTCCCTTTGCCGGAGCTCTCGTCGTACGGCTTCTCGCTGCACTACCAGGGGCACTGGGGTGTACGGCTGCGGCTGGAGAGCGGCCGACTGGAGATCAGCGTCCCGCCGTCCGACCTGCAGCCCATCGTCGTACGGCTGCCGGACCGCACCGTCTGCGTCCCGCCGGGGAAAACGGGTCGGCTACTGCTGCCCGACTGACCCCCGGACGGCCATTGACGGGCTGCAGAGGCGTGTGCTGGACGTGGGGGAGGAGGTGGGCCTGCGAGTCTTCGGCCCACCGCAGCCCGCGCAACTCCACCGACGGGTCCAGGAGTACTACGACTGCTGGACGAGGGAAGCCGCCCCTGCCTACCAGGAGGACGTCCGGCAATACATCGCGTCGGTTGCCGCGCTCGCGCGATCAGCGGCCGTCAGGAGCAAGAAGGCCAAGCCGACCCGATGACACCGGCCTTGGCTCCAGGGCCGGCCCTGGAGCCGCGGCATCCCCGTGACCCCGCGCAACGCGCACGCTGCCCGCACCGCTCACCAACTGCTCTTGGTCACTCCGGGCAGCTCACCGGCGTGGACCATCTCGCGTACCCGGATGCGGGACAGGCCGAAGGCGCGCAGGTGGCCTCGGGGCCGTCCGTCCACGGCGTCCCGGTTGCGCAGGCGGGTGGCGCTGGCGTCGCGGGGCTGCCGTCGCAACTCCCGCTGCGCCGCGGTGCGTTCGTCCTCGGGACTGCGGGGCGACGAGATGATCGCCTTCAGTGCGGCGCGCCGGGCGGCATGACGCGCCACGACAAGGCGCCGCTGCGCATTCTTCGCGATCTTGCTCTTCTTCGCCATCAGACCTTCCCTCCCCGGGCACGGATACGGGCCACCGCGGCCTCGATGCCGATCAGGTCGACCGTCTTGACGCCCTTGGCGGACAGGGTGAGCCGGACGTGGCGACCTTCGCTCGGCAGCCAGTAGCGCTTGCGCTGGATGTTCGGGTCGAAGCGGCGCTTGCTGCGCCGGTGCGAGTGGGAGATGTGGTGACCGAAGCCGGGCTGGCGGCCGGTGAGTTGGCAGTGCGCGGACATGGGTTCCTCCTCTGTGGGTCGACGAGGGCAGCACACTACAGCTAAGTGAAAATGAAAACCAATCTCGTGTATGGTGCCGACCATGGCTCGTGACGAACTCCGCCCGATCATCAAACTGAGGTCCACCGCCGGCACCTGCTACACCTACGTGACCCGCAAGAACCGCCGTAACGACCCCGACCGGCTGACCCTGCGCAAGTACGACCCGATCGCCGGCCGCCACGTCGACTTCCGTGAGGAGCGCTGAGAACCGTGAAGCCCGGGATCCACCCCGCCTACCGGCCGGTCGTCTTCCGCGACCGGGCCGCCGACTTCGCCTTCCTCACCCGCTCGACGGCCACCAGTGACAGGACCGTCGAGTGGGAGGACGGCAACACCTACCCCGTCATCGACGTCGAGATCTCCTCGGCGAGTCACCCCTTCTACACCGGCACCCAGCGCGTCCTGGACACGGCGGGGCGGGTCGAGCGCTTCGAGCGGCGCTACGGACGTGGGCGAGGTGAGCGGTGAGCGAGCTGCCCGTCGCGATCGTCGCGGGGCTGCATGCCGATGCCCGCCGGACGGCCGTCGAGGAGATCCTGCGGACGGTCCCCGGCGCGGTCGCGCTGCACCACGATCTGACGTCCGCCGCCGACAGCGCCGTACACCGCACCGTACGCGACGCCGACGGTCTGCTGGGCCGTGGCGACGCCCCCCTGGTGAACGACTGCGCCTGCTGCGCGCTGCGTGAGGACCTGGTACCCGAACTACTGCGGCTGGCCGAGGACGGCAGACACCGGCCGGCCGTCGTCGAACTGTGGGACTCCGTCGAGCCACAGGCGATGGCAGCGGTGATCGCCGCCGCGGCCGCGCCGCTGAAGCTGACCGGCGTCGCCACCGTGGTCGACCCGGCCCTCGTCCTGCCCTACCTCTCCAACGGTGACGACCTGGCCGACGTCGGTCTCGCCGCCGCCCCGACCGACCGGCGCACCGTCGCCGACACCTTCGCCCGGCAGTTGGAGCATCCCACGGTGATCGCCGTCGTCGAGGACGGTCCGACCCGGGAATGCGGCGAGAGTGCCGACGACACCGACCATGCATTGCTCGCCCAGCTCACCCCGGGCGCGCGGAAGGTGCGCGTGGACAATGCTGCTCTGGGACCCGCTCTGCTGGCGGGCTTCGACGTGGCAGCGGCCGCCGCCCGCCTGCACCCGGCGTGCGCGCTGCTGCCGCAGGACTGCGACGAGCACGGGGTGACCAGCTTCGTCTGGCGACGCACCCGGCCCTTCCACCCGCAGCGCCTCTACGCCGCACTGGAGGAGCTGACCTGCGCTGCCGCCCGCAGCCGTGGGCGCTTCTGGCTGGCCGACCGCCCGGACACGCTGCTGTCGTGGGACGCAGCGGGCGGCGCCCTCTGCGTGGAGTCGGGCGGCCCCTGGCTGGCCGCCCTGCCCGACGCCGCATGGGAGATGGTGCCGGCCGAACGCCGCCTCGCCGCCTCCCTGGGCTGGCACCCCGAGCACGGCGACCGCTGCCAGTACCTGACCTTCACCTCACCCGGCCTGGACCGTGACGGTCTGTCGGCCCTGCTCGACGCGTGCCTCCTCACCGACGACGAGTACGCGGCAGGCAGAGAAGGATGGAAACAACTCCCGCATGTCTTCGACGACTTGCTCGACCCGGTGACCTGAAGGAAAGGATCGACACCATCACGCCCCGACGGGTGAACAGCGGACGGGACCTCGCGAAGCGACAGCGCGCCGGCCCGCTGGACGCGGCCGGTATCAGCTACCTCGACTACGAGGAGACCGTACCCGGGTGCCGTTGTCACCGTGGGTGACGAGGCTGATCACCGCCATGCGAAGGCCCTCCTTGCTCCCCGCCGCAGCGGGACCGGCGTGTGTGCGGGGCTGAGGGCCGTCTTCGACTTATGGTCGGTCAGACGCTGACATCCGGAGTGAACATGCAGAAAACGGATGAAATGGTTGATCGAGCGGCGGGAACGGCAGTCGCCGCCGTTCCGGCCGCACCCCGCCTCCGGCCGCGGTGGCCCGTGCGAGCCGCACTCGCGGGGACCGCAGGCGTGGCGGCCGTGCTGCTTCTCGCGGACACCGGGTGGCTGAACCACCCGGCCGTCCAAGCCTGGCGCACCGTCTGCCTGGCCATCACCGTCCAAGCGCTGCCCTTTCTCCTGCTGGGCACGGCCTTGTCCGGCGCCATCAACGCGTTCGTGCCGGCGGAGCTGTTCACGCGCTTGCTGCCCAAGCGGCCCGCGGTCGCCGTTCCGGTGGCAGGCGTCGCAGGGGTGGTACTGCCCGGCTGTGAGTGCGCGTCCGTTCCCGTGGCGAACAGCCTGATCGGCCGCGGGGTCACCCCGGCCGCCGCCTTCGCCTTCCTGCTCTCCGCTCCGGCCGTCAATCCCGTCGTGCTGACCGCCACCGCCGTCGCCTTCCCCGGCAACCCCGCCATGGTCGCCGCTCGCCTGCTGGCCTCGCTCGCCACCGCCGCCGTCATGGGCTGGTTGTGGCTCTGGCGTGGAAGGGAGGAGTGGCTCAGGCCCACCGCCCGGCACACCGGGCACCACCCGGGGCACAGCCGCCGGCGGGAGTTCGTGGAGGGCTGCCGGCACGACTTCCTGCACGCCGGCGGCTTCCTCGTCCTAGGTGCCATGGCCGCGGCCACCTTCAACGTCGTCGTGCCGCGTTCCGTCCTGGACACCTTCTCCGCCTCGCCCTGGCTGTCGGTGCTCTTCCTCGCCGGGCTCGCCGTCGTCCTCGCCGTCTGCTCGGAGGCCGACGCCTTCGTCGCGGCGTCGCTCACCGGCTTCTCGCCCACCGCACGGCTCGCCTTCCTGGTGGTCGGGCCGATGGTCGACCTGAAGCTGATCGCCCTTCAGGCGGGAACCTTCGGCCGGGCCTTCGCCTGGCGCTTCTCCACGGCGACCACCGTGGTGGCGGTCGCCGCGAGCGCCCTGATCGGAGGGGTAGTGCTGTGAAACGCCCCGCACAGGCACTGCTTCTGGGCCTGACCGGCATCGGCCTGCTGCACGCGGCCCTCTTCACCGATCTCTACCTGCGCTATGTGAAGGAGGGGCTGCGCCCGCCGCTGATCGTCTCCGGGGTTGTGCTGTTGCTCCTCGCTCTGGCCAGCGCGGTGAGAGCCGAGAAGCACACCGGACACGCCGGCCACGT
This sequence comes from Streptomyces sp. NPDC036813, assembly GCF_055609245.1. NCBI lineage: Bacteria > Bacillati > Actinomycetota > Actinomycetes > Kitasatosporales > Streptomycetaceae > Streptomyces > Streptomyces sp. NPDC036813. The sequence continues at coordinate 374,986 of NZ_JBVJPV010000002.1, forward strand.
GCACGGCCACGACCACTCCCGTGTGCCGGGCGTCGCCTGGCTGCTGTTCTTCCCGGCCCTGAGTCTGCTCCTCTACTCCCCGCCGGCGCTGGGCGCGTACACGGCGGCGCGGTCCAACGACAAGGCGGTCAAGGAACAGAAGGCGTTCGATCCGCTGCCCGCGACCTCACCGCTGCCCATGACCCTCGGCGACTTCACCGCCCGGGTCCAGCAGGACCGCGATCGAAGCATCAGGGGCCGCGCCATTCAGATGACCGGCTTCGCCACCCCGGCTGGGCACGGCGGCGGCTGGTATCTGACCCGGATCATCTTCACGTGCTGCGCCGCCGACTCGCAGACCGTCAAGGTGCGGATGTACGGCACGCAGGCACCGCCCGCCAACACATGGCTGGCCGTGACGGGAACGTGGCATCCCCGGGGCACACTCGGCACGAGGACCGCGGAAGCCGCCCTCGACGTCCGCAGCACCAAGCACGTTGCCCCACCGGTCAACGCCTACACGGACGACCTGCCGCTCGTGCCCTCCTAGGCGACACCGCGGGGGCCTCGTCATGCTCTGGCGGCAGCCGGGTAGTTGAGGGACATGACCCTGCCCAAACCGCTGAAGACCGTGTTGCTCGTCGCGTTGACGTACGGGTGCATCGTGCTGATCATGCGCTACCGCAGGGACGGCATGGACTGGGGTCCGGCACTCCTGATCGGCCTGCTCGCGACGCCGCTGGCGCTGCTCATGTCGTGGGGGCGCAACCACCTGATGACCGCGGCGCGAGGAGCGGGTGAGCGGGCGCGGGAACGCCGCCGCCGGGGCTCGGCCGACTGAGCCACCGAGGCCTGGGGCGCCCGGTGTGCCGTTCGGGGGACGGCGTGCGTGTCCCCTGCCCACCCATGATCGTTACGTCCGGTGCCGCCGCAGGGCGGCGGCACCGGGTCCTTGCAGCGGACCCGGCAGCGAGACGCAACCGGGTGTGGTGACCGCAGGGAGTCGCTGGTGGGAGGCTGGATCAGTGTCGGGTTCGGGGCAGTTGCCGCTCTGTGTCCGTTTCCCCAGCACGGTGACGTCGGCGTGATCGTCGACCACACGTCGACGGCCGGGCGGGTCGTCGTATGCGCTCCCGACGTATGGATCGATGTGCGCGACGGCGAGACCGCGGCCGGACCGCCGTGCCGGCCGCCTGCACCCGCGCCCGCCCTCTCAGAACTGTCGACACCGTCCGCACCGCCCTCTTCGGTCGCGGAGCCGCCCCGGTCCGCGACCCGAGGTCCGCGACGGCAGAACCCCATGGACCGGCTCCGGGTTCCGGCGGAGCCGCCTCGACATCAACCGGCCCCGCCGGCCACGCCCGAAAAACCCGCGCCCGAACCCGCAGCCGCGCCCGAACCCGCGCCCGCACGTCCCCTCGCCCTGAAGCCGGCCGTCGCGCGCACGTCACCGAAGGTGTTCCGGTGGCTGCCCCGACGGCACTACACCGGCGGCCCGCGGCGGCCGGTCCGAGCGGGGATGCCCACCACGATGTCCACCGTCGTCGTCACCACCCCGGCCATCCTGGCCGCGGCCGCGTTGCGCCCCGCTTCCCGCCGCCGCAGCCGACGCTGACCGCCCGCCGCGACCGCCCACCGCGACCGGCCGTCGCGGCAATCGCGGACGGACGGCCGCACCCCGTCCGCCCCAATCACCCCATTCCTACCTGGAGTTGCGCTGTGCCCGAGTGGCTCGTCTACACCGTGGCGTCCGTCCTGGTGTGCCTTCTCGTCATCGTCGCCACGGTCGTGCGGCACCGCCGCGTCGCCGACGACGAGGACACCTCCGAGACCCCGGACGTGCTCGAGTACATGGTCATGATGGTGGGAGTCGTCTACGCCATCGTGGTCGGCCTGGCCATCGCGGGCGTATGGGAAGCCCGCGGCGCGGCCGAGGACACCGTCCAGCGGGAGGCGCAGGCCCTGTACGAGGTCGACCAGCGCCTGGACGTCTATCCGGTCGCCTTCCGCACCCAGGTGCAGCAGCACATCGACGACTACACCCGGCACGCCGTCAGCACCGAATGGCCTGCCATGCAGGACGACAAGCCCGTCGATGCCTCCGGCGCCACGCTGCTGCGGCGCATCCGCAGCGACATCGCCCACCACACGCCGACCGACGAACTCCAGGCCCAGGCCTACCAGCCCCTCCTGGACCAGGTCGCCGCCGCGGACGACGCCCGCCACCAGCGCCTGGACAGCGCAGGCACGACCTTGCCGGGGGCGGTCTGGTTCGGCCTCGTCGCGGGCGGCGTCGTCACCCTCGGTCTGCTCTACACCCTGCAGATCCGCCGCTCCACCCGCGAACTCCTCCTCGCCACCGCCTTCAGCGCGCTGGTGGTCTTCCTCCTCTTCCTCGTCTGGAGCTTCGACGCCCCCTTCGGCCACTCGGGAACGGAATCCGCCCAGCCGTTCACCGACCTGCTGACCAACCTCTGAGAGCGCAGGCGGCGGTCAGGCGTCCGCGAGGAGCGGGTCGTACGCGGTGGAGCTGCGGCGGCCGGACATGAAGGACAGGAAGTCCTTGACGAACGCGCTGCGGGTGTACGCCACCTCCGTGCCGGCCGTGTCGCGCAGGAATGCGGTGTGGAACAGGGTGCGGTATTCGGCGGCGTCGATCGTCTGGTCGCCGTCCTTGTCGGTGGCGTCGAAGAGGACTTCCGCGACCTTGATGAGCGCCGGGCCGGCCAGTGAGGGGACGGCCGCGGCGTACTCGTGGACGCTGATGCGGCCGTCGCCGTCGGTGTCGAGTGCGGACTGCAGTTCACGCCACCAGTCGGCGAACGCGTTGTAGAGCCTGGTCTCCTCGGGCTCGTCCAGGTCGAGGCGACCGGACAGCTCCCGGGCCATCGCCGCGAGGTCGGGCCAGTCGAGGTACCCGTTGCCGGTCTGGTCCAGCACCTCCGCGAAGAACTCCTCGGCGCTGCGCTGCATGCCGTCCGCGGCCGGCTCCGGTTCCGGGGGAAGGGGGGTGATCAGCCGGATCAGCGCTCCGGCCCGCTTCATCTTGTCCCGCAGGGCAGTGATCGTGCGTGCTCGCGGGTCGTCGCTGTCGGGGGAGAGGGCGAGCAGGTCGGTGATGCCCTCGGCCGAGACCCACCCCTCCGGCAGAAGGCGTGCCAGTCCGACGGCCAGGTAGGCCCCCTGCATCAGGGTCTGGGTGCCCGGCAGCTCGGGCAGGCCCGCCCGGCGGCGGAACGGCTCGGGCAGGGACGCCACGGTGATGGCCCCGATGACGGGGCCGGCGACCGCACGGCCGGCGGCCCAGAGGGTGGGCAGGCCGTGCAGCAGCGGCGGCGCCGGGAGGTGGTCGAAGAGCTTGTAGAGGATGATGCGCATCGCCTCCGTGTTCTCCAGCTCCTCCTCCACCACCCGTTCGTAGTAGCTCCAGAACTCGTGCAGGGAGGGCGGCAGATGACCCCCGTCGTCGCCGAGGGCGGCGAGGTACGCCCGGAACTGCGCGTACAGCTGCTCCGTCTCCTCCTGGTCGAGGGGCTGCCCGCTCATCCGGCACATCGTGACGGCACTCTCGAACAGCGTGGCGACCACCCAGGCACGCACCGCCGGGTCCAGCGCGTCGTACGGACGGTGCCGGGCGTCGGTGCCGTTCAGCCGCGCGTGCAGCCGGTTGAGCCGGGCCGCCTCCCGCTCCCGGACGTGATCGTCGGGGCCGAACATGCGCTGCAGGCTCAGTAACGTGTTGCGCAGCCGGCGCCACGGATGAGTCACGAACGTGGAGCTGTCGAGCAGGGCGGCACCGATCTGCGGGTGTGCCGCCTCCAGTACGGTCGCCCGGATGATGGCGAGAGCCCAGCGCGGGTCGTCGAAGAGTTCGCGGAACCGCGAACCGGGCCCGAGCAGGCCCCGCGCCCCCGGCTCGGCACCTGGTCGCGAAGAGTGCCCGTCGCGCTCCGTCGCGCCGGCACTGGTGCTGTCGGGCGAGCCGCTGTCTGCGTGGGTCACCGTAGGGGGTCTCCGTTCTGGTGCGGGAGCACGCCGCCGAAGCGGCGATCGCGTCGCTGATAGGTCTGCAGGCACTCGAGGAAGTGCGGTGCGCGGAAGTCGGGCCACAACACCGGTGGGAAGACCCATTCGGCGTAGGCGACCTGCCACAGCATGAAGTTGGAGATGCGCTGCTCCCCGGACGTCCTGATCACCAGATCGACGTCGGGGGTGTCCGGGAAGGGCAGGTGCGCGGCGAAGTGCTCCTCGTCGACGGCCTCGGCGGGCACGCCGCTTCGGATCAGGGAGCGTGCCGCCTCGACGATGTCCCTGCGCCCGCCGTGGTCGAAGGCCACGGTCAGCGTCATGCCCCGGTTGTCGCCGGTCAGCGTCATCAGGTCTTCGAAGTCCCGGGCCAGCGCCGGGGGGACGCGCGGATCGGTCACGCCGAGGAAGCGGCAGCGGATCCCGCGCGCATGCAGCAGAGGTGCGTGTTTGCGTACGACGCGGCGCACCAACTGCATGAGGAAGTCGACCTCGGTGTGCGGCCGACGCCAGTTCTCGGTGGAGAACGCGTACAGGCTCAGCCATCCGACTCCGGCCGAGCGGGCCGCCTCGATGACGTCGATCACCGACGTCTCGGCGGCCCGGTGCCCCGACGTCCGCGGCAGCGAGCGCCGTGCGGCCCAGCGTCCGTTGCCGTCCATCACGCAGGCGACGTGACGGGGCACCTCGAGCGGTGGGTCAGTGTCCACACCGGGGGAGGGGACGGCCCCGACCGCATGCCGATGTGTCACATCCGCCCCCCCATGAGCCGACTGTGGTCCCTCTTCGTGATCACTCTCAGCAGGGTGCCAGCGCAAGACCCGCCAGGCAGTCCCCGCTGCGGTACTTCACCCTTGGTACGCCTGTACGACGTCGGGACGCACAACGGTCCCCGGCTCCCGGAACGCTGCCCGGGCGGCCGGAGACCGCAGCTTGCGTTGGTGCTCTCCAGCTCTGTGCCTCAACTCCCGTCGGCCTGCTCATGCTTGCGGAGCCGGCCCCGGAAGCCGAGGTTCAGATCTTGATCCCCCACGCCTGCACCGGCGTCCTGAGGGACGAGCGGTAGGACGAGCAGTAGGCGTACGAGGTGGTGCCGGATGCGGCGGCTGCGCCCTGTGCGATGCGGCCGTTCTTGCACTTGGCCGCGGCGATGAACGTGCCGCCCGTGCACTTCACGCCCGCCGTGTTCCTGTCGTGCCACACCAGCTTGCAGCTGAACGCCTTGGCGCTCGCGGGAGCGGCGGTCGCCGCTCCCGTGCCCGCGGCCGCACCCGACAGAGTGAGAGCGGCGACGGTCAGGACACCGGCCAGCCTGCGCTTCATGGTTACCCCCTTGTGGTCGTTGCCGGAGGTCATCCCGGCTGGGACAAGAACTTACGCAGCCTGGACGGACGCCACATCAACCGTCCGTTGGCCCTGTCGTAAACCCTCGCGGTAGCCGCGGGCCGACCGCTGCCGTACCACGGACGGTGGACCGCGCGCCGACGGACACGAGGCGCGGGACGGCGGTTCCTCCCCGTATGGGGGAGTGGCACCACGACCTCGCCCGTTCGGATGGCCGTGCTCGCCGTGGGGCGTACACGTCGCGCCCGTATGCCCTCCACCTCGTGAAAGTAACGCGCCGATCGGGTGTTTGTCGGGGCGGGAGCAGAGCACACGACGGCCAGGAGGTTGATAACGATGGTTCCCCTGCTTCTGGTTCTGCTGCTGGCTCTGGTTCTGTTCGGTGCGGGCTTCGCGCTCAAGGCCCTGTGGTGGGTCGCGGTGATCGTGCTCGCGGTGTGGCTGCTCGGTTTCGTGGTCCGTCCGGCGGGCGGCGGCGGCCGCCGGGGTCGCTGGTACCGATGGTGATGACCGGTACCGCGCACTGAGCGGTTCGCGGACGGCGTCACAGGCGACGGCGCCCGTGGGGTGGGTCGGCCCGGAAGGGCCGGCCCACCCTTTTCTTGTGCGTCCCGGGCGATGTCGAGATGGGGCCGTCGGGCAGAACAAACCGGGCGTACGGCTTGGTTGGGGCGTACCGGGCGGGCCGGCGGGTACTGGAGGGCGAGTCGGCCCCCGTGGACTCCGCAGTGGGAACCTGCGCCTCCTGGTTCACGGGGGCCGATGCCGCGGCGCAGGAAGGCGGCCCCCGGTTCAGTCGCGCGCCGCGCCGCCGGGGGTGGCCGGCTCCCGGGGCGCGGCCAACTCCGCCAGGTGGCGCAGCGAGTTGCCGAGGTGCTCGGGGCCGAACGGCGGGAACCGGATGCCTCGCGCCCGGATGTACTCCGGCACCGCCGGCCAGTCGTAGGTGAGCGTGACCTCCGTCTCCGACTCGGTCGGACCGAGCGGCTCGAGGTCGTACCGCCAGAGCCAGCCGCCGAGTTCCAGGCTTCCGTCGTCGTTCTCCTGCCCGGTCAGCCAGCCGATGACGTTCGGCTGGTCGAGCACTTGGACCTGGTTGACCACCTGGTAGTCGCCGTTCGGATGGCCGGAGTGGTACATCGCCATCCGGAAGATCTGTCCCACCTCGCTCAGCGGTGCCGGGTCGACGGGCTCCTGGACCCATCCGGTGCCGTCGATCGACGCGTGGGTCTTCGGGTCCGCCAGTACCGCGAACACCCTGGCCGCGGGTGCGGGGACCGTCAGGGTGGCGCTCACGTGCTCCTGGTCCGGCTCCATGGGGCTCACGCTCCTTGTGATCTCGTCCCGGGCCTCCTGCGGACGCGGGACGTTCCCCCTGCCGACCCCGCTGCGGGGCGGAACTCATCGGTCCCTGTCGCGTGACCCGCCCCGCTCCGTGCACGGGTCCGCCCCGAAGTGAACAGACCGGCCGGCCTTCTTGATCAAAAGCACTTCCGACATCTCCTACAATGTTCAAGTAATAGGGCGGGTGGAAGGGGCGGATATGTCCGCGCACGACGGGGCCTTCGGGCCGCTGCTGCGGGAGATGCGACTGGCGAAGTCGTTGACGATCGAGTCCTTGGCGGACGCGTCCGGCGTCAGCGTGCGCGGTATCGGTGATCTGGAACGCGGACGGCGGGCCGCCCCGCAGCGGCGGACGGTCGCCGCGCTCGCGGACGGGCTCGGCCTCGACGACACCGAGCGGGAACGGCTGCTCGCCGCCGCCCGGCTCGGCCGTAGCCCCGGATACAGCCCCGTCGGCGTGCGGTCCTTCCCCCGCGGCATCGACGACTTCGTCGGCCGCGCGGACGAACTCGCGGAGCTGGAGAAACTCGCCGAACCGCCCGCGGAAGACGGCGCCGGAGCAGGAGGCGGCGCCACGGACGCCCAGCCCGTCGTCGTCACCGTCCACGGCGCGCCCGGCACCGGCAAGACCACCCTCGCGCTGCGCGCCGCCCGCCGGCTCGCCGACCGCTTCCCGGACGGTCAGCTCATGCTGGACCTGCGGGGGACCGACGACACCCCGCCGGCCCCCTCGGAGCTGGTGGTCCGGGTACTCAAGGCGTTCGGCGTCCCCGACCGCGACCTGGCCAAGTCGGGGCCCCAGGCCCATCCCGCCCTCTACCGCCAGGTCCTCGCCGACCGCCGCTGCCTGCTCGTCCTGGACAACGCCCGCGACGAGGCGCAGGTACGCCCGCTGCTGCCCGGCGCCGGCCACACCCTGGTCCTGGTGACCAGCCGCCGTATGCTCACCGGACTCGACGGCGTGCACCGGTTGCCGCTCGGCCGGCTCGACCCCGCCGAGTCTGCAGCCTTCCTCACCGCCCTCGTCGGCGAGGACCGTGCGACGGCCGGACCGGAGGCGCTGCACGAGGTCGCCCGGCTGTGCGAGCATCTGCCGCTCGCCCTCCGGGTCGCGGGCAACTGGCTGGCGACCCGCACCGGTTGGAGCCTGCGCCGGCTCGCGGACCGGCTCGCGCACGAGGAACGGCGGCTGGACGCGCTGTCTGCCGGTGACATCCGGGTGGCCGGCGCATTCGACCTGTCCTACCGCCAGCTCACGCCCACCGCCGCCCGCCTGTTCCGGCGCCTGTCCCTGGTTCCCGGACCCGACGTCGGCGCGGCCTGCGCGGCCCGGCTCACCGGCCAGGACCTCTACGACGCCGAGGACACGCTGGAGGAACTGGTCGAGGCCGGCCTGCTCGGCACCAACGGCGACCGCTACCGGCTGCACGACCTGCTGTGCCTGTACGGCCGCGCCCGGCTCGCCGCCGAGGACAGCGACGACGACGTCGAGCGGGCCCGGCGGTCGATGAACCGCTGGCTGCTGGAGACGGCCGTCGTGGCCGGCCGGTGGTACGAACCCGACCACGGCGCGCCGCCCCCCACCTGGCAGGGCGCCGTCGACCTCTCCAGCGCCGACAAGGCACGCGAGTGGCTCCAGGCCGAAGCCGTCAACTGGCTGGCCGCCCTGCACGCGGCGGCCGCGGACGGTGAGCACGCCACTGTCGTCGAGGTGGCCGAGTCCCTGCACTGGTTCTCGGACCAGTGGATCTTCTGGGGACACTGGCCGGAGGTCTTCCGCGCCGCCGCACACTCCGCCGAAGCGCTCGGCGACCCGCTGCTCGAAGCCACCCAGCTCAACTACTACGCCTGGGCCGTGCTCCTGTGCGAGGGCCGGCCCCGGGACAGCCTGGAGCACTCCGCCCGCGCCCTCGCCGCCGCCCGGCGCGCGGGCGACCGCATCCAGCAGGCGTGGGCGCACCAGTACGCCGGGTGGGCACACAACCTGCTCGGAGAGCGTGACCAGGCCTTCGACCACACCGCTCAGGCCATCGCCCTGTTCGAGGCAGCGGGCGACCTGCACGGCGTGTTGCAGGCCCTGCTCGCCCGCGCGCTGGACCTGCAGGGTGCCGGGCGCGACGAGGAAGCGGTCGAGCTGTACCGGCAGTCCCTCGCGCGGCTCGACGCGGCAGCCGACGCGGTCCAGCCGCACATCGCCGCCGTCACCCGGGGCAACGCGCTGGCCGGCCTGGGCCGCAGCCTCGGCCGGCTCGGCCGCCGGGAGGAGGCGGTGGAGCACCTGCGGGCCTCGGTGGCACTGTGCCGGGCGGACGGCAACATCGCCCTGGAAAGCCGCTATCTCCTCGCGCTCGGTGACGTCCTCCTCGGCGCAGGCCGCGTTGCCGAAGCGCGTGAGGCGTTCACGCGCTGCATCGCCCTCGGCTCCGGCTCCGATCCCCAACGGGTCGCCGAGGCCCACTCCCGGCTCGCCCGCCTGGACACGCGGTGACCGCGGCCGCCGCCCGGCCGCAGGCGTCCCCGCCACCCTACGCGGGCCCGCATGTCACGAGTTGCCTGTGCGCGCACGGCCCTGTTCCGTACGCGCACACCCCGGCACCGCATCTTTCTGCCTGGAGAGTGCCTGGTGCCGGAACGGGCCCACCTGGTTGATTGCTGCCGAGGAGAGAGGGGAGAACCAGGTGGACCTCGTGCTGTCGACGGACACGGTGCCCGTCGGGGACGGACTCGACCGCTGGCGCGCCGCACTGGGCAGCGTCCTGCTCCCGATGGCCGTGACACCGCATGGCACCGGCCCCCTCGCCGGCCGCATCACCGGCCGCCGCCTCGGACACCTGCGCGTCTGCTCCCTGCGGGCCGACGGCCAGCGCGTCAGCCGCAGAGGGGCGGGGGAGGCTCTCGTGGCAATCGTCGTCCTGACGGCGGGCACGGCGACCGTGCTCCAGGACGGCCGGCATGCCGCCGCGGGCGCTGGTGACATGCTGGTCTACGACACGGCACGGCCGTACATCCTCGACTTTCCCGACCGGTTCGCCTGCCACATCGTCCACCTGCCCCGCCGCGGGCTGGACGTCTCCGACGACGACCTGCGCCACCTGACGGCGACCGCGATCAGCGGCACCGACGGCGTCGGTGCCGTCCTCAGCCCCTTTCTCGTACGGCTCCTCGACTCGGCCGGCTCGTACGGCCCGGCCGTGGCCGCGCGGCTTGCGGCCGGTGTCGAGGACCTCTTCGGCACGCTGGTGGCCGAGCGCACCCCGCTCGGCGGCGCCGACAGCGGACGCGGTGAACTCGTGCTGCGCATCCGCGGCCACATCGACCGCCATCTGGAGGACCAGGCCCTGACACCGGAGACGGTCGCCGCCGCCCACCACATCTCCGTGCGCTATCTGCACCGGCTCTTCGAGGACGAGGGCATCACCGTCGCCCGGCTCGTCCAGCGCCGCCGGCTGGAGGAGTGCGCCCGCGAACTGGCCCGTGGCGGCGGGGCCGCGCCTGCCGTGGCGGCCGTGGCGCACCGCTGGGGCTTCGGCAACGCCGCCCACTTCAGCCGGGCCTTCCGCCGGATGTACGGCCACTCGCCGCGCGAATGGCGGCAGTTGAACACGTCGGGGCTGGTGCCGAGCCAGGTGCACGGGGACCGGGTGCAGGACGGGGCCACCTCTCCCGCGTTGCGCGTCGAGCCCACTGCCGCCGCCGCGCCGGTGTCCCGCGCCGGGGGCACCGTCCCCACTGCCGGTGCGGTCTCGCGTGCTGAGCGCACCGCCCCCGCCGTCGCTGCGGGGGCCCGGGCCGGGCGTACCGCCCCCGATGCGCGACGGGACGCGGACCGTGCGGCCTGACGCGTCCCCGGCGCGGGCCGCCGTACGCGACGCAGCCGCGACCGGGGTAGGCCCGAACGCCCTCCTGCCGTCGCCGTCCGCGTCGGCCTCGGGCCGCGCCGCAGAGGCCGGGTCGCCGGGCGCGCTCCCGTCCGCCGCTCCACAGCCTCGGCACCGCCCGGCGCTCGCCGGTCGTGCCTCCGAGCAGGCCTTGTTGCGCCGGGTGCTGGACAACACCCGTTCGGGCAGCGGCGGAACCGGCACGCTCCTGCAGGGCGCCCCCGGCCTCGGCAAGACAGCCCTGCTGGACTGGGCCCACGCCGAGGCGCGCGCCCTCGGCTTCACCGTGCTGCGCGCGGTCGGTTCCGAGGCGGAGGCCGGCGTGACGTTCGGCGCGCTGCACCAGTTGCTGTGGCCGCTCACGGGCCGTATGCGCGCACTGCCGGAGCCGCAGCGGCGGGCGCTGGCCTTCGCCCTCGGGGAGGCCGCGGAGCCCGTGCGCGGCGGCTTCCTGGTGGGTGCCGCCGTGCTGGCGTTGCTCGCGGGGGAGGCGCGCATGCGCCCCGTCCTGGTCCTCGTGGACGACCTGCAATGGGTGGACTCCTCCAGCGCGGCCGTGTTCGCGTTCCTGCAGCGCAGAACCGCCGAGGTGCCCGTCGCTCTCGTCGGCGCGGGCCGTCCCGAGGGCCCGACGACCGAGAACAGACCCGGTACCGTCGTCGACCTGACCGCGCTGGCCGGCGACGACGCCCGCACACTCCTGCGTACCCGGCACCCGCATCTGGCCCTCACCACCGCCGACCGGATCCTCCAGGAAGCGGCGGGCAACCCGCTGGCCCTTGTCGAACTGCCCGTGCACCTCCACCCCGACCAGGCGCGCGGCGTCATGCCGCTGCCCCGAAGGTTCCCGCTCGGACAGCGGCTGGAGCGCCTGTTCGCACCCAGGCTGGAGCGGCTGTCCGGCGACGCCGCCCACGTGCTGCTGTACGCGGCGCTGGGCGGGACGGCGGCGACGTGGGTGACGCCGGCTCTGCTGGACGGCCTCGACGCACGGCGCGCCGACGACGTCCTGGACGAGATCGAGACCAGCGGACTGGCGCATCTGGAACCGGACGGCCGGCTCACCTTCCGGCACCCTCTGGTGCGCGGAGCCGTGGTCGCCCGGGCGTCGGGACCCGAGCGCCGGGCCGCCCACCGCCGGCTGGCCGCCGCCCTGCCGCACGACGACCCGCGGGCGCTCGGGCACGAGGCGGACGCGACCGTGCTGCCCGACGAGGACCTCGCCGGGCGGCTCCAGGAGGCCGGCCGACGGCTCGCGCTGCGCGGCGGCGACGCCGAGGGCGCCCTCCTGCTGCACCGCGCGGCCGCCCTGAGTACCGCCCCCGCCGCCCGCGCCCGCCGCCTGACCTGGGCCGCCGCCATGGCCGCCCGCGGCGGACGGCTGCCGTACGCCGCGGGGCTCGTCGAGGAACTGCGCGGCGCGCCCGTCCCCGCCGACAGCGCACCGCTGTACGCCTACGCCGTCGTCTACGTCGACCAGAGCCACCACGTCGACTTCGCGTCGTCGTTCACCCTGCTCCCGCAGGCCCTCACCGAGCTGGCCCGGACGGGCTCGGATGCCGGGCCGTTCGGCGACCTCGCCGAGCAGGTCTACTTCAAACTGCTGCTGGCGACCGTCTACACGTCGGACCCACGCGGGTGGGCCGCCCTGCGGGCCCACCGGCACCAGGTCTCCGCGCTGGCCGACCTGTGCCGCCGCGCCTGGTCGGACCCGGCCCGCACGGCGCACGGCACCGGCACCGAACTGCGCGCCATGGCCGCCGCCATGAGCCAGGAACAGCAGGCCGGCGCGGCCTGGCTGCTGCTGTGGACGGCCGCCGCCATCGACATGGCCGACGCCTCGCTGTGGCGCCGCTTCCTGGGCCAGCACGCCTACGCCACCCAGGGCAGCATCGCCAAGGCCGGCGGCTACCAGAACTACCTGCGCGGCGACTGGGACCAGGTGGAGGTGTGCCTGCGCGAGGCCGAGGCGGCCGACGCCCTCGGCTACCACTGCAACGCCCTGCTCTTCCGGCACCACTACGCCCATGTCCTCGCCGGACGCGGTGACGAGGAAGCCCTCCTCGCGCTGGACGGCGCCATCCGGCCGCCGGCCGAGCGGGCCGGGATGACGTTCGTGACGGACCATCTCACCCACCTGCGCGCCCTGGCCGCTCTCGCCCACGGCCGCGACGAGGAGGCGTACGCCGTCCTGGCCGGTCTGACCCCGCCCGGCGTGCTGCCGGCCGGCCTGCCCTGGTTCCATCTGCCGTTCTTCGACTTCGTGGACGCTGCCCTGCGCACCGGACGGACCGGGGAGGCGCGGGCGCACGTGGCGGCAGGCGTCGCGGCACGCATGGGTGACATCTCCCCGCACCACGCGTTCCTGCTCGCCGCCGCCCGGGCGCTCGCCGCCACCGACGAGGACGCCGACGCGCTGTTCGAGGCGGCGTACGCCGTGCCCGGTGCCGACCAGTGGGTGTTCGACATGGCCAGGCTGCGGCTGGCGCACGGCGTCCGGCTGAGCGACCGTCGCCGTCCGCAGGCGCGGCAGACACTGGAAGGGGCCCTCAAGACCTTCCGTGCCCTGCGTGCCGCTCCCTGGGCCGAGCGTGCCGAGCGCGCGCTGCGTTCCACCACCGGCCGCGAGGGCGGCGCCTGCTCGCTCACCGCGCAGGAGCGGCGCATCGCCCAGCTCGCGGCGGACGGGCTGACCAACAAGGAAATCGGCGCGCGGCTCAGCCTGTCCCCGCGGACCGTCGGGGGACACCTGGCGAAGGTCTTCCCCAAGCTCGGCATCGCCTCGCGCGCCGCCCTGGCGCGGGCGATGGAGAAGGGGACGGCCTAGCGGCTCAAGCGGGCCAGGCGTGCAGGGCCTCGTGCAGGGTGTCGAGCAGCTGGGTGCGTGCCGCCCGGGCCGCGGGGGTGCCGCGCAGCCGCTCGAACAGCAGGAAGCCGTGCACGGTGCCGTGGTAGCGCATCGACACCACCGGTACCCGCGCCCTCCGCAGCCGCGCCGCGTATCTCTCGCCTTCGTCGCGCACCACGTCGGCCTCCGCCGTGATCACCAACGTGGGCGGCAGACCGGCGAGTTCGGCGTCCGTCGCCCGTGCGGGAGACGCCGTGGCGGTCAGCCGGTCGGCGGCCTCGGGGACGTACTGCCGCCAGAACTGGTCCATGGCCTCGCGGTCGAGGAAGTACCCCGTACCGAACCGCCGGTAGGACGCGGTGTCCATGCGGGCGTCCGTCACCGGGCAGACCAGCACCTGATGGGCGAGCCGCGGCCCGCCGCGCCGGTTCGCCAGCAGGGCCAGCGCCGCGGCGAGGTTCGCCCCCGCCGACACCCCGGCCACCGCGAGCCGGCCGCCGTCCAGTGCGCGCTCACCGCCGTGCGCGGCCAGCCACCGCGCCACGGCGTACACCTGCTCCAGAGCCACCGGAAACCGGGCCTCGGGCGGGCGGTCGTACGCAGGGACGACGACGGCCGCGTCCGCACCGAGCACGAGGTCGGCGAGCAGACCGTCGTGCGCGCTCGCGTCCGTGAGCATCCAGCCCAGGCCGTGCAGGAACAGCACCACCGGCAGCGGGCCCGCCACCCCCGACGGCCGCAGCACCCGCACCCGGATCCGGTCACCGCGCGGACCCGGCAGGGCCAGCCACTCCTCGTCCACGCCCGGCAGCCCGCTACCCGGGCCGACCAGCACCGCCGCCTCGGCGCGCGCCGGACCCGGATCCGCGCCGCGAGGCACCACGGGACAGCGGTGGCGTCGTACGAAGTCCTCCGCCTCCCCCTCCAGCACAAGGAAGCCGTCCGGCGGTCGATCGGCATTCACACGCGTACTCCTGACTCGCCGCGGTCTGTCGGCATGACGGATGCGTCGAACCGGTCAACGTGTCGCGCCCCGACGGCTGCCCGGCCGACCCTAGCCGCGGCCGTCCCGCCGAACACGCCGCGCGTGCACCGGGACATGCCCATGAGCGCACACGTCGTGCCACCCCTCACGAAGGACAGGTCATATGACCTAACCCCTCTCCGATGCGCCCGACCAGGCTGAAGACGGCACGTATCCGTCCCGCCGGGACCGGACGACAGAAAGGGGACCGCCGTGCAGGACGAGGTCAGCACAGCGTCGATGCCGGGGCCGGACCGAGCCCGGCAGTGGGAGCAAGCGGTACGGCCGCGGCTGGCACCCGTGGAGGTCACCCTGCCCTCGGGGGCCGCGGCGTTCCACGGCACGCTCGGCTCCGGCGACGCGGGGCGGCTGCGGCTGCTGTCCATGAGGGCGGCACCGCTGCGGCTGAGCCGCAGCGCCCCCGCGACGTCTGCCGCCCGAGACGACGGCGTGGTCCTGCTCGTCCAGGAGGAGGGCACCGGTGCCGTCCGGCAGGACGGCCGCGAAGCCGTCGTACGCGGCGGGCAACTGGCCCTGCTCGACCTGCGCCGGCCCTTCGCGCTGGACCAGCACACGCCGTTCCACCTGTACGCCCTGCGCCTGCCCGAGCGCGCTCTCGGCCCGTCCGCGCTGCACGTCCCGCACGTCACGGGCCGCGCCATCCCCGCGGCCGACGGTGTGGCGGCACTGCTGCGGCCCCTCGCCACCGACGTCGCTTCCGGTGCCGCCGCCCTCGCCGGCCATGTCAGGGAACGCCTCGGCGGCCACCTCGCGGACCTCGTGGCCACACTCGTCGACGAACAGGCGCGTGGGTACGGCAGGAGCGCACCGGACACCCCACGCGATCTGCTGATCGCCGAGATCCGCGCCCACATCGACGCGCGGCTGCGCGACCCGGCCCTGTCACCGGCACGCGTCGCCGACGCCCATGGCATCTCGCTGCGCCACCTGCACGTGCTGTTCGAGGACGAGGACACCACGGTGCACCGGCTCATCCAGCAGCGGCGGATCGAGGAGTGCGCACGCGAACTGCTGCGCCGCGCACGCGTCAGCCGCACCGTTTCCGCCGTGGCCCGGGGCTGGGGCTTCCAGAACGCGGCGCATTTCAGCCGGGCCTTCAAGTCCGTCTACGGCTGCTCACCCAGCGAGTGGCGTGAGGCGGGGGTGCGCTGAGCGCGTAGCCCGACCGGCCGGACGGGCCACGCCGGGAGCGACGGGCGCGGTAACCGCCCCGACCGCTCATCTCAAGTCGGCCCTCGCCACCGGCATCGGTCAGCTGCGCGCGACGGGGGTGTGAGGCAGGAGTGTGACGCAGCGAGCGTGCGGTGGAACCGGCCGGACTGCTCACCGCGTCGGGCGGTGGTACCGCATCGCCAGGTGCCGCGCGCGCCGGACCGGACGGGGTTTCCGGCTCGACCGCACCACAGCGGCGGCCAAGACTGCCGAGCAGGCGCAGCCCCACGGCCTGAACGCACGGCTGCGAGGCTCAGCCACAGCGGACGCCGTCCGGCCCACCGCGCCGGCCTCCCTCGCAGGTCTGCCGTGACCGCCGCCAGCACCTGTTCGCGGTTCAGTCCCAGGAGTTGAAGAGGACTCCGCCCAGCACGCGGATGCCGTAGAAGCGGACTTCGCGCCATTCACCTGGGCTGAGGACCGACGCGTCGACGTGTGAGAGGGGCATGGTGAGATGCGCGCGGTCGAGCACGGTGAAGCCGAGGTCGCGGAAGACATGAGCCCAAGCGGGCGGTTCGAGGAACTCCGCGGTGTACCAGTCCCGGCGTTCCGCGGCGAAGGCGACCCACGGGTGGTGGGCATGACACAGGACGACATGCACCCCGGTGCCCGCGACGACTGTCGCCGTGTGGAACGTGCGGGGGTGGACCTGCAGCTCCACCTCACCGACGGTGCCTCCGGCGACACGGGCGGCCCCGTACAGCGCGGTGCGGAACACCCGTAGGTCGGTTGCCGGGCGTGGGCCGTCCGCGGAATCGAAGAAGCCCGTGGCGCCCGGCGGGACGGTGAACCGAGTGACGGTGTCGTCGCCCATGGCGCGGAGAGCGGGGCCGCTTCCGCGGGCCCGGTCAGCCGCGCGTCCGGTCACTGTCCGACCCGTCCGTCCACGCACTCGCGCAGCAGGTCCGCGTGGCCGCAGTGACGGGCGTACTCCTCGATCCGGTGGACCAGCAGTTCCCGTACGGCGATCCGCTCCCTGCCGACGTGCTCGCCCAGGTCCGGGTACGCGGCCAGCGCGGCGTCGGTCGCGGCCTGCTCCCGCTCCAGATCGGCGAACGCGGCGTCGACCACGGCCTGTTCGCCGACGGCGTCGTCGAAGTCCGCGTCACGCTTGCCGTACAGCTTCGGCAGCGGGTCTCCGTCGGTGATCCAGTTGCGCCAGTCCCGCTCCACCTCGGCGAGGTGCCGGACCAGGCCGAGCAGGGACATCGTCGACGGCGGAACCGACCGCCGGGCCATCTGCTCCGGGCTGAGGCCCTCGCACTTCATGCGCAGCGTCAGGCGGTAGTTCGTCAGGAAGTCCTGCAGCGTCGGCAGCTCGCCGTCCGGACTCGGACCTTCGCTGTTGCGGGGGTCGTCGTCCGGATTCGCCCACATGTCGGGGTACACGGTCGCCTGGGTCCATCGCGCGGGTCGCTCAGTCATGCGGGGCATGATCCTCCACAAGTTCCGCCCTCCGCCACCGAGTTATCGCCCCTCCGCACCCCGCCTGGGCCGCCGGGACTCGTTTCGTGGGGAGCCGCCGGGGCATCCGCGTACGCATGTACCACGATATGACGGTGCGGGCGTCCTCCGGGGGTAGCGGGACGAGCCCGGTCCTCGTTCCGCTGCTGTGCCTCTTCCTGGTGATGGGGCTGATCCAGGTCCTGCGCCCGCAACTGCTGTGGCGGTTGAACAGACGGCTTCAGCGGGGCTGGGTGAAGGATCCCGAGGCGACCGAACCCACGGCGAAGGGGTATGCGGTGCAACGCGCGACGGGGGTGCTCTTCCTCGCCATGGCCACTTGGATCCTCATCCAGCAGTTCTGACGGGACGTGCGGTCAGCGCAGCGTGATGTGCGGCTCGAACGCGTCCAGCAGCAGTTCCCGCATACGGGCCGTCGACATGTCGCCCGTGCCGGCCAGCACCTGGATCGCCAGGCCGTCGACCATGCCGGTGAAGCGCGCGGTCAGGGCCTCCGCGTCGGCGCCCGCCGCCATCCCCTCCCGCTGGCAGGCGCGCACCAGGTCGAGCACGATCTGCCGCCAGCGGGCGTAGACGGCGCTCTGTCCGGGGCGCAGGGTCGGGTCGAGGATGGCCTCGTTCCACGACTGCACCCACACCGACCACTCCTCCACGTCCTCCTCGCCGGCCGGCAACTGCACCTCGATCAGCCGGCGCAGCTTCTCCACCGTGCTGCCGGCCGTGCGGAACTCGGCCTTCAGACGGGTGTGGAAGCGCTCGGCGTAGTACAGCAGGGCGGCCCGCAGCGCGTCGTCCTTGGTCGGGAAGTGGTAGTGCACGGTGCCCGTGCTGGTGCCGCACGCGCGGGCGATGTCGGCGACGCGCACCTTGTGGAAGCCGCGCCGGGCGATGAGGCGGGCGGTGGCCTCGAGGATCTGGGCCCGGCGCGCCTCGGCGTCCAGCGCGTCGGCCCGTCGCCGCGGGCCCGCGCCGGCGGCGCTCTCGCGCGGCACGGGAGGCCGTCCCGCGCCGGTGCGCAGATACCGCAGCGACACCTTGCCGACCTGCGCGATGGCCGCGACCTCGTGCTCCTTCAGGCGGCGGCTGCCGCGCAGCGCCTTGGACAGCGCGGTGGGGTCCATGCCGATGCGCTGGGCGAACTCCCGCTGACTGATCGGAGCCGACGTCACGACCAGCCGCGCCCGGTCCGCCAGGGTCGAGGCCCCGCTCTCGGCGTCCCCCGCCGGGCCGTGCGTCGCGGTCATGCTGCGTGGTCCCTTCAGCCGTCCGCCTGCAGGGAGGCGATGACGTCGTCGGCGGCGCGGTAGCCCGAGGATATCGCGCCGTCGATGTACCCGTTCCAGACCGTGGCCGTCTCGGTGCCCGCCCAATGAAGGGGCCCGGTGGGTTCCCGCCAGCCGCGCCGGCCGTAGCCGGTCCAGCCGCCGGGGGTGGTGTACGCCTCGTACCCGCCGCGGGCGAAGGCGTCCCGCGACCAGACCTTCTCGGTGTAGCCGACGGGCCGTGCCGCCCCTTCCCCCACCACGCGGCCGAAGCTCGCCAGCACGGCGTCCCGGCGTGCTTCCGGCGCGAGGTCCGCCCACCGGGTGAGCCGGTCCCCGTACACGAACCCGACGAGCACGCCGGGGGTGCCCGCGGGCGGGGAGTTGTCGTAGACCACGCCGACCGGCCCGTCGTCGTAGAGCGTGGCCGTGCCGGACAGGCCGAAGGCGCGCCAGAACGGGGTGACGTAGACGGCGTGGACCTTGGCGACGCGGCCCATCGGGCTGTGTGCCAGCCATCCGTCCCGGCTGACCGGAAGTCCGGGTGTGAAGCGGATGGCGCGGACCGCGTGCGGCGGCAGCGCCACGATCGCGCGGCGGGCCTCGACCACCGTGGACGCCGTGTGCACGCGGACGGTGCCGGCGTCGTACTGGAGCGCGGTCACCGCCTCGCCCAGCCGCAGCCGCTCGCCGAGCAGGTCCGCGACCGCGCGGGCGGGACCGGCGGCCCCGGCCGTGAAGCGGCTGTCCTGGGCGCAGCCCTGCGTCTCCATCAGCTGCTCGTAGCCCCCGGCGGCGGCGATGTAGAACAGCACGTGGAACAGCGAGATCTCGTACGGCTCCGCGCACCACACCCCTTGGACGGCGAGGGCCAGCCGGCGCCGGGCGTCCGGGTCCGTGGTGTGGGCCCGGAAGAAGGAGTCCGCCGTGCACGCGTCGAACTCCTCGAAGCGCGGGGTCCGCCAGGGGGCAACGGTGTCCACGCTCCGCGCGAGGTCGTCCAGGAGCGCGGTGACGCGGTGGTACTCCGCGATGCCGGGACCGTCGTCCGGCGCCGCCCCGGCGTAGGGGACGCAGGTGCCGTCGTGCCACACCTCGATGTGTTTGCCCGTCTCCCAGGTGGGGAACGTCCCGCAGCCGAAGCGGGCGGCGAGCGAGAGCAGATGCTTCTGCGTCGGACCGACCCACTGACCGCCGTGATCCAGCGTCAGCCCGTCGGCCCGGGGCTCGCTGAGCACGCGTCCCCCCACCCGGTCGGCGGCCTCCAGGACCGCGCAGTCGAGGCCCGCGTCCTCCAGTCGCAGCGCCGAGGCGAGCCCGGCATAGCCGGCTCCCACCACCACGACCTCGGTTTCGATCAGGTCCATCCCTGTCTCTTCCCACATGGCGGCCGAGCATGACGCAAGTCTGACGCATGAGTCAACGCTTGCGATTCATCCCGTCGGCGGCATTGACACCCCGCACCCGGTCCGCAACATTGACCGAGGAATCAGCATTGCGATTCCGACGATGTAGGGCGCCCTTCGGCCGAGGCCGGTGCGCGCCCCGTGGAGGCCCGCGCACCGGCGTGTCCGGACGCCGTGAGGGCCCACTTGTCGCGAAAGGCGCGGCCCGGACCGCGGGCCTTTCACCGCTCGAGACCCTGGATAGGGGGTCGATGATGGCAACCACCGCACACACCACATCGGACGAGGACGCCGGCGGCGGCCTGCGGACCGGCGCACTCTCGATGGCGACCAGTCTGATCCTGTCCGTGGCGTCGGCCGCACCCGCCTACAGCCTCGCCGCCACGCTGGCCTTCATCGTGGCCTACGCCGGCTTCCAGGCGCCGGTGATCGTCCTGCTCGCCTTCGTGCCGATCCTGTTCGTCTCCTTCGGCTACGCCGCCCTCAACCGCCGGGACCCGGACTGCGGCACGATCTTCACCTGGGCGGGCAGCGTCCTCGGTCCGCGCGCCGGCTTCATGGGCGGCTGGGCCGTCATCGCCTCCTTCGTCCTGGTGATGGCGAGTCTGGCCCAGGTCGCGGGGCAGTACGTCTTCATCCTCTGCGGCGCGGACGGCATCGGCTCCGACCCCTCCAGCCCCTGGGTCCTCGCCGTGGGGCTGGGCTGGATGGCCCTCATGACGGCCGTCTGCTACCGCGGCATCGAGGTGGCCGCGGCCGTCCAACGCGCGCTGCTGTTCCTGGAGTTCGCCATGCTCGTGGTGTTCTCGGTGGTCGCCCTGGTGCGCGTGTACTCCGGACATGGCGCCCCCGGCTCCCGGCGGCCGAGCCTGGCGTGGCTGAACCCGTTCGAGATCCCCTCGGCCGGCGCGTTCGTCAGCGGCCTCGTCCTGATGCTCTTCATCTACTGGGGCTGGGAGACGGCCGTCACCGTCAACGAGGAGACCGCCGACCGCCGCCGCACCCCCGGCCGGGCGGCGGTGTGGTCCACGATCGTGCTGCTGGCGCTGTACCTGGTGGCCACCGTCGCGACCCTCGCCTACGCCGGCGTCGGAACGACAGGGGTCGGACTCGGCAACCCCGACAACTTCGGCGACGTCTTCTCCGCCATCGGGCAGGCCGTCTTCGGCACCGGCGCGGCCGGAACCTTCCTGTGGCACCTGCTCGTCCTCATGGTGCTGTCCTCCGCCGCCGCGTCCACCGAGACGACCGTGCTCTCGCTCGGGCGCACCCTCCTCGCCATGGGCCGGCAGGGTGCCGTACCGCGCGTCTTCGCCAAGACCCACCCGCGCTACGCCAGTCCGCATGTCGGCACCGTCGCGATCGGGCTCGCCGGAGCCGTCTGCTATGTCGTGATGAACCTCCTCGCCGACGGCCAGGTCATCGGCGACGCCGTGTCCTCGTGCGGCTTGATGATCGCCTTCTACTACGGCCTCACCGGCCTGACCTCCGCCTGGGCGTACCGCGCCGGTGGGCGACGCGGCGCCGGTGACCTCTGGCTGCGCATCGTCCTGCCCGCGCTCGGGGGAGTGGTGCTGCTCGCGGCCGGTGCCTGGAGCCTCGTGAACGACTGGGACCCGGCGAAAAGCTCCACGTCCTGGACGCTGCCGTTCGGGCCCCACTGGCACATCGGCGGGGTCTTCCTCATCGGCGCGGGCTCGCTCGCGGTCGGCTGGCTGCTGACGGTGGTCGGCGCGCGCCTGGCGCCGCAGTACTTCCACGGGGCACCTCGCCACCCTCGGGTCGCCGCCCGCACCGCCCCGGGCGACTGATTCCTGAACTGAATCACTATTCAGTACGCACACTCGTTGACAGGGGTGGCCCGCTCTCCGAATACTGACTGGCGATTCAGTAAAAGCTTCCCCCGTGAAACGTCGAAACGTCGCACGTCGAGACGTCCCCTTCCTCGTGTCTGGAGAGGTCATGTCAGAGCTGCCCACCGAGCTGGTCCCACTGACCCGGGAACAGCGGGACATCATCGATCTCACCCGCTCTTTCGCCCGGGAGGAGATCCGGCCGCGGGCCCGCGCCGTGGACGAGGCCGACACCGAGACTCCATGGGACCTGTGGCGCAAGGCCGCCAAGGTCGGCATCACCGGATTCATGCTGCCGGCCGAGTACGGCGGGGGCGGCTTCACCGACGTCTTCACCCAGGTACTCGTGCAGGAGGAGCTGTGTGTCGGTGACCTCGGCATCGGCAACCTGCTGTGCTCCAACGGCTTCTTCGCCGACCCGCTGCTGGAACTCGGCACCGAGGAGCAGAAACGCACCTGGCTCACGCCGCTCGCCGGCCCCGACACCCCCATGACCTCGCTGGCCACCACCGAGCCCGGCGCCGGATCCGACGCCGCCTCCATCACCACCACGGCCACCCGCACCGCCGGCGGCTACCGCCTGAACGGCCAGAAGGCGTGGATCTCCAACGCGGGCGAGGCCGAGAGCTACGTCGTCTTCGCGAAGACCGACCCGGCGCAGCGCTCCCGCGGCGTGACCGCGTTCCTGCTGCGCAAGGGCACGGACGGGATGGAGTTCGGCGAGCCGATGCGCAAGATGGGCCAGCGTGCCATCGTCTGCCGGGAGATCTTCCTCCACGACGTCTTCGTCCCCGAGGCGGACCGGCTGGGGGAGGAGGGCCGGGGCTTCCACGGCCTGATGCGCACCTTCGACATCTCCCGCGCCGTGCTCGGCGCGGCCGCCACCGGCGTCGCCCGCGCCGCGTACGAGTACGCCCGTGACTACGCCAAGAGCCGTGTGCAGTTCGGCAAGCCGATCGTCGAGCACCAGGCGGTCGCCTTCCGGCTCGCGGACATGCGCACCCGTATCGAGCAGGCCCGCCTGATGACCTGGCGCGCCGCCAAGCGGCTGGACGCCGGTCTGGACGCCACCGCCGAGGCGGCGATGGCCAAGCTCACCGCCTCCGAGACCGCCGCCTACTGCACCTGGGCGGCCGTGCAGACGCTGGGCGGCTGGGGCTACTCGCGCGAGTACCCGGTGGAACAGTGGATGCGGGACGCCAAGCTGGAGGAGATCGAGGAGGGCACCTCCGACATCATGCGCCTGGTCATCTCGCGGAGCCTGTGATGACGTCCGTGACCACCGCGACCGCGACCGCACCCGGGGCCGGGCGCCCGAGTGCCCCTGATGCCTCGCTCACCGGCGGTGAGGCCCTCGTGCGGGCGCTCGCCGCCCACGGCGTGACCCGGGCGTTCGGCATCCCCGGCACCCACAACCTGGAGATCTACCGGCACCTGTCCGGCTACGGCATCGACCACGTCAACCCCCGCCACGAACAGGGCGCGGGCTACGCCGCCGACGCCTACGCACGCGTCAGCGGGAACCCCGGCGTGGCCCTCACCACCACCGGACCCGCCCTGCTGAACATCGCGGCGGCCGTCGGCCAGGCGTACTCCGACAGCGTGCCGCTGCTCGTCGTCTCGCCCGGCATGCCGCTGCGCCATCCCCGGCAGCCGACCGGGCTGCTGCACGAGATGCGCAGCCAGACCGACGCACTGCGCGGCGTCGCCGCCTTCAGCCACCGCGTCTCCTCGGTGGACGAGATCGGCGCCGCGGTCGCCCGCGCCTTCACCCTCTTCCGTACGCAGCGGCCCCGGCCGGTGCACATCGAGGTGCCGCTGGACCTGCTCACCACACCCGAGCCGGCGGGCCCGGTCAGGACCGCCCCGTCGGCCGACCCGGCGCAGCCCGCCGCAGGCGCCCTCGCCGCAGCCGCCGAGGCCCTGCGCGCGGCAGCCCGCCCGGCGATCGTCCTGGGCGGCGGCGCACGCGCGGCAGCCGCCGAATGCCTGAGGCTCGCCGCGGCGTTGGGCGCGCCAGTGGCGACCACGGCCAACGGCAAGGGCGTCGTCGCGGAGACCCACCCGCTGTCACTCGGCGTGTCCCTGCACAGCCGCGCTGTACGGCGGTGGCTGGAGGAGCGGGACGTGGTCCTCGCCGTCGGCACCGAACTCGCCGAGTCCGACCTGTGGGACGCCCCGCCAGCTCTGCGCGGCACCGTCATCCGCGCGGACATCGACCCCGCGCAGATGTACGCCGCCCTGCCGGCGGACATCCCGCTGGTCGGCGACGCCCGAGCAACCCTCCGCGCGTTGCTGGCCGCCCTCGGGCCGGACGACGACGCCCCGAGGACGGACAGCGACGACACCCCGAGGCCGGACAGCGACGACACCCCGAGCGCGGACACGGACGCCGCCCACCGCTCGGTCGCCGCGCTGCGCTCCGAACGGGACGCGGAGACGCACACCCGGGACGCGCACCTGCTGCCGTATCTCGCGGCGATCCGGTCGGTGCTCCCCGACGACGCGGTGCTGACCTCGGACAGCGCCCAGTGCTGCTACTACGGCGCCCTCCCGCACCTGCCCGTCGGCCCGCGGGGCCGCTATCTGCACCCGACGGGCTTCGGCACCCTCGGCTACGCCCTGCCCGCGGCCATCGGCGCCAAGACCGCGGACCCCGGCCGGGCGGTCGTCGCGCTCAGCGGCGACGGCGGCCTGCAGTTCTCCGTCCAGGAACTCGCCACCGCGGCACAGCTCGGACTGCCCCTGCCCGTCGTCGTCTTCGACAACGGCGGTTATGGCGAGATCCGCGACGAGATGCTCCAACGCGGCGACCGTCCCGTCGCGGTCGACCTGCCGCCCGTCGACCTGCCCGCCCTGGCCCGCGCCTACGGTGGCCACGGCGTCCGTGCCGGCACACCCGACGCGCTCGCAGACGCACTGCGCCACGCACTGAACACCCCCGGCCCCACCCTCATCACCGTCCCCGAGGAGCCCTCGCGATGACCACGACCCGCACCACCTCGCCGGCCGCCGCCGTGCACACGGCGAGCGGACCGCGGCCGCCGGGGACGGACGCGCCCGTGCCGCTGGTCTCCCTCACCTGGACCGACCACGAGACCGGCCGGCAGGGGTTCCTCGTCATCGACCGTCTGGTGCGCGGCGTCTCCAGCGGCGGCCTGCGCATGCGCGCCGGATGCACCCTTCAGGAGGTCACGGGCCTGGCCCGCGGCATGACGATGAAGGAGGCGCTGCACTACAACCCCCAGGGCCGCTACATCCCGCTCGGCGGCGCCAAGGGCGGCATCGACTGCGACCCGCGCGACCCCGCCGCCTACGGCGTCCTGGTCCGCTACCTGCGCGCGGTACGCCCCTACATCGAGCACTTCTGGACCACCGGCGAGGACCTCGGCCTCACCCAGGACCTCGTCGACCGGGCCGCCGCCGAAGCCGGACTGGTCTCCTCCATCCAGGCGGTCTACCCCCTCCTCGACGACGAGGAGGCCGCTCGCAAGCGGCTCGCGGACGCCTTCGCCATCGACGTCGACGGGATCGGCCTGGACGAACTCGTGGGCGGCTGCGGGGTGGCCGAATCGGTACTGACCGCGCTGGACCGCGCCGGCGTCCCGCACGAGGGCACGCGGGTGTCGGTGCAGGGACTGGGCACCATGGGCGGCGCCACCGCCCGCTTCCTGGCGCGCGCCGGGCTGCGCGTCGTCGCGGTCGCCGACATCAAGGGCACCATCGCCAACCCGGACGGACTCGACGTCGAGGCGCTGCTCGCCGCCCGGGACGGCCACGGCAGCGTGGACCGCGTCGCACTGCGCCCCGAGGACCGGGAACTGCCGGCCGGCGCCTGGCTGACCGCCGACGCCGAGGTGCTGGTGCCGGCCGCCGTCTCCTACGCCGTGGACACCACCAACCAGGCCGGTGTCACCGCCCGCTGGATCGTCGAGGCCGCCAACATGCCCGTGGTGGCGGAGGCGGAGGAACTGCTGGCCGCCCGCGGCATCACGGTGCTGCCCGACGTCGCCGTCAACTCCGGCACCAACGCCTGGTGGTGGTGGACGCTGTTCGGCGACATCGGTGCCGACGCCGACGAGGCGTTCGCCCACACCCGGCGCTCGATGCGGGCCCTGGTCGACCAGCTCCTGGCCCGCGCCGAGGCCGAGGGCTGCACACCCCGCGCCGCCGCACATGCCCTGGCCGCCGACCGGCTGCCGGTCATCACCGAGCGCTTCGGAGTCTTCCGTTGACGGCCGCGGACATCGGGCGGGCCACCCGCCCCGGCGAGCTCAGCTCGCTCTTCGAACCGCGGTCGGTGGCCGTCGTCGGCGCCTCCGACAACCCGGCGAAGTGGGGGTACTGGCTCGCCTCGGGCGCGCTGAGCGGCCGCCACCGCCGCACGGTGCACCTGGTCAACCGGCGGGGCGGCGCCCTGGACGGGACGCCGTTCCTGACGGACCTGGCCGCGCTCCCGGACGCGGTGGAGCACGTGGTGGTGGCGGTGCCCGCCGCCCAGGTGCGCGGCGTCGTCAGCGACGGACTGGCCGTCGGCGCGCGCTGTTTCACCGTCATCACCTCGGGCGGCGCCGGTGCCGACGAGGAGCGGGCGCTGGCGCGGCTGGTGACCGGACGCGGCGCGCGCCTGCTCGGACCGAACTGCATGGGGGTCGTCGACACCAGGGCCGAACTGCGGCTGAGCTGGGGTGACTTCCCGGCCGGCCAGGTCGGGCTGGTCTCGCAGAGCGGCAACCTCGCCCTGGAGATCGGCCGCCTGTTGGCCCGCGCCGGACAGGGGTTCTCCCGCTTCGTCTCCCTCGGCAACCAGCGGGACATCGACGCCACGGACGCCCTGGAAGCCCTCGTCGACCACGAGCCGACCAAAGCCATCGCCGCGTACGTCGAGGACTTCCGTGACGGCCGGCGCCTGGCACGCGCACTCACCGCCGCGCACGCCGCGGGCAAGCCGGTGCTGCTGCTCACCGTGGGCCGCAGCGAGGCCTCCGGACGGGCAGCGGCCTCCCACACCGGCGCCCTGGTCACCGCCCGCGCGACGGTGGAGGCGGTGTGCCGCGACGCCGGTGCGCTGCTGCTGGAGTCGGCGGGCGAGGTCGTGGACACGGCCGTGTGTCTGCTGGCCGGTGCCGGTGCCGGTGCCGGTGCGGGTCCGGGCGCGGGCGGTGCGGCTGCCGGTGCGGGTCCGCGTCAGCGCGCCGGCACGGTACGCCGAGCACCCGGTGCACAGGACGCGCCCGGCGCCCGCCGCGCCCGCGTGGCTGTCGTCGGCGACAGCGGCGGGCAAGGCGCCCTGGCAGCGGACGCCTTCGCCACCCGCGGCCTGGACGTGCCGTCCCTGTCCGAGCACACCCGCGCCGCGCTCGCCGCGCATCTGCCCCCCGGTGCAGGCTGCGGCAACCCCGTCGACCTGGCCGGCGCGGGCGAGGCGGACCTGACGGCCTACGCCCGCATCGCGCGGACCCTGCTGTCCTCCGGCGAGGCCGAAGCGGTCGTCCTGACCGGCTACTTCGGTGACTACGCCACCGCCAACCCCGCGCAGGAACAGCAGGAATGCGCCGTAGCAGCCCAACTCGCCGAAGCCGCCGAGCAGTCCGGGAGCACCCTCCTGGTCCACACCATGGCCCGGGACACGGCCGCCCTCACCGTCCTGCGCGGCCGCGGCATCCCCGTCTACGAACGCATCGAGCACGCCGCGGCCGCCCTCGCGGGCACCGAACACCTCCGTACGACACTCCCGGCGCCCCCGGCGCCGCCACAGCCGCCGCCGACCGCGCCCCCCGTGACCGACGGCGGCTACCGCACCACCCGTGAGCTGCTGCGCCGTTACGGACTGACCTTCCCCGACGCCGAGTTCGTGCAGAGCGCCGACGACGCCGTGCGCGCCGCCCGCCGCATCGGGCAACCGGTCGTCCTGAAGGCCATGGGCCTCGCGCACAAGACGGAGGCGGGCGGCGTGGCGCTCTCGCTCACCGACGAGCACGCCGTGCGTGCCGCCTTCACCACGATGCGCGCCGCGACCGGCGCCGGCCATTACGCCCTCGAGGCGATGGTCACCGAGCCCCACGCAGTCGAACTCATCGCCGGAGTACGGCGCGACCCGGCGTTCGGCCCCGTCCTCATGGCCGGCATCGGCGGCGTACGCGCCGAACTCCTCGGCGACGTCGTGCTCGCCCTCGCGCCGCTCACCCCCGAACATGCCCGCGACCTGCTGCGCTCGCTGCGCCACGCGCCGCTGCTCGCGGGCTGGCGCGGCGCCCCGGCCGTCGACGTGGAGGCGGCGGCGCAGGCGCTGTGCGCCCTCGGCCGGGCCGCGGTCGACCACCCCGAACTCGCCGAGCTGGAAGTCAACCCGCTGCTCGTCCACCCGGGCGGCGCCGTCGCCCTGGACGCGCACGCCGTCCTCACCCCGACCGAGAGGCCCCGCCCATGACGACCCGCGACACCGCGGAGTTCACCGGCCGCACGTACATCGTCACCGGCGGCGGCAGCGGCATCGGCCGCGCGATCGCCCTGGCACTCGCCGCGGCGGGAGCCCGGCCCGTCGTCGCCGGACGCACCCCCGAACGCCTCGACGAGACCGTGGCCCTGATCGAGAAGGCCGGCGGCAGCGCTCTCGCCGTCCCCACCGACGTACGCGACCCGCTGGCCGTCGACGCACTGGTGGCGGCCGCGGTGGACCGCTACGGACGCCTGGACGGGCTGGTCAACAACGCCGCGGGCAACTTCGTCACGCCCGGCATCGACCTCAGCCCCAACGGCTGGCGCGCGGTCGTGGACATCGTCCTCAACGGCTCCTACTACTGCACCCGCGCCGTGGCCCGCCACCTGCGCGAGGCGGGCAGCGCGGGCTCGATCCTCTCGGTGATCGCCACCTACGCCTGGCACGGCCACCCGGGCACCGTCCACTCCGCCGCCGCCAAGGCCGGGGTCCTCGCGATGAGCCGTACCCTCGCCGTCGAACTGGCCCCGCTCGGCATCCGGCTGAACTGCATCGCGCCCGGACCGACGGAGACGGACGGGGCAGGCGCGGCGCTCTGGGCGACACCGGAGGCGCGTGCCGACGTCATCTCCTCCGTCCCCGCAGGCCGATTCGCGAGCGTCGAGGAGGTCGCGGACGCGGCGCTCTTCCTGCTCGGCGACCGCGCGTCCTATCTGACAGGCGAGTGCCTGACGCTCGACGGCGGGCAGTGGCTGGGCAAGCAGATCTACGGCCGCACCCCGACGACCGCGTAGCTCTCCGGCGGATGACCGGCGGCGCGGCCATCGCCGTGCCGCCGCTCAGCCATGCCCTCCCCGTGCCGCCACTCGGCCATGCCCGGGCGCGCCCAGCGGCCCGGGAGCGCACCAGGGCATCGGTTCGAGAAAAACCTGCTCCCGCTCTCTTGACGGACCGGTGCGACGCACGCCACAGTCGCCCACTACTAACTGGTCATTCAGTCAGTTGGCCTAGGTCGTCCACCCCCCAACGGTCCTACCCACACCGCCACGTCCCCCAGGAGCCGTGCACGTGACCCAAGCGACCCCGAACCCCGGCCCGAGCACCCCCGACCTGTCCGAGGGATGGAGCGAGCAGCGCTCCCACCTCCACAAGGACCTGCGCCGTCTGGATGTGCTCTTCTTCCTGATCTGCACGCTCGTCGGTCTCGACACCATCGGCTCGGTGGCGGCCCAGGGCCCGCAGGGACTGACCTGGATGGCCGTCCTCGCGCTCGCCTTCTTCCTGCCCTACGGCCTGCTGGTGGCGGAACTGGGCTCGGCCTTCCCCGTCCAGGGCGGCCCCTACGTCTGGACCCGGCTCGCCTTCGGACGGCTCGTCGCGGGCCTCAACCAGGTCCTCTACTGGCTCTCCAACCCGGTGTGGCTCGGCGGCAGCCTGTGCATCATCGCCCTGACCACCTGGGAGGAGTTCTTCACCCCGCTGCCGGGGCTGTGGAAGTACGCGGCCGGCCTCGCCTTCATCTGGCTCGGCGCCCTCGCCGTCATCCAGTCCGTGCGGGTCGGCAAGTGGGTGCCCACCGCCGGTGCCGTGGCCCGGATCGTCCTGCTCGGCTTCTTCCTCGTCTCGGTCGTCGTCTACGCCGCCGAGCACGGCGTGCACGCGCTCCCCGCCGCCGAGTTCAGCCCCACCTACGCCGGCTTCGTGGCCCTGGTGCCCGTCCTCATCTTCAACTACGTCGGCTTCGAACTGCCCAGCTCCGCCGCCGAGGAAATGACCAACCCCAAGCGGGACATCCCCCTGTCCATCCTCCGCTCCGGCTTCGCCTCGCTGGTCCTGTACGGCGGCCCCATCCTCGGCATCCTCTTCGTCCTGCCGGCCAAGGAGATCGGCAGCCTCTCCGGCTTCATCGACGCCTGCAAGGCGGTCTTCACGGTCTACGGCGGCCATGTCGCCGCCGACGGCACCGTGGTCCTGACCGGCGCCGGCTCGGTGCTCGGCGGCATCGCTGCGGCCGGGCTCATCATCGGCCTGCTCACCAGCGGCGTCACCTGGGCGATGGGCGCCCACCGGGCGCAGGCGGTGGCCTGCGCGGACGGGGCGGGACCCGCCTGGCTGGGCAAGCTCTCCGAGCGCCACGGCACCCCGGTCCGCGTCAACGTGCTCTCCTCCGTCCTCGCCTCCGTGCTGCTGATCGTCGCCCTCAACCTCACCAGCGGCGACGGTGAGAAGTACTTCGCCGCCGGACTCGGCCTCGCCATCAGCACCACCTTCATCTCCTACGTCATCACCTTCCCGAGCCTGATCGTGCTGCGCCGCAAGTACCCGGACACGCCCCGGCCGTACAGCGTGCCCGGCGGCCGCTTCGGTCTGTGGACGGTCACCGTGCTCGCCACCGGCCTGGTCGCCTTCACCGTCGTGGTCCTGATCTGGCCGGGCTTCGGCGTCGGCTGGTTCGGCACCGCGGGCTCCGCCGCCGACTCGCTGCCCCCGAGCTTCGCGGGCGAGCGCCTTCAGTACACCCTCAGCCAGGCGGTGCCGCTGGTGTTCTTCCTCGGGGTCGGCGCGCTCTTCTACGCTTGGGGCGCCCCGGCACGCCGCCGCGCACGCGCCGCCGAACGGGCCTTGGGACGCGCCCCCGGCCGCGGCGACCACGACCTGGCCGGCCACACGCGCAGCGCCGCCGCGGCCGAGCAGTGAGCGCCGTGCC
The DNA here is from genome assembly GCF_055609245.1 of Streptomyces sp. NPDC036813. Lineage (NCBI taxonomy): Bacteria > Bacillati > Actinomycetota > Actinomycetes > Kitasatosporales > Streptomycetaceae > Streptomyces > Streptomyces sp. NPDC036813. The sequence goes on from NZ_JBVJPV010000002.1 coordinate 405,793, forward strand.
GGCGGACCCGCCGGCGCATCGCCGCGTGCTTCGTCACTCGGGCGGAGGGTAGACCAGGTGCCCGTCGCGGACCTGCGCGTGCTCGTTGAGCACGGCCCGCTTCGACGTCGTGGCGGACATGATGTGTTCCACCTCGGCGCCGGCGACGAGCAGGGCGTCGGTGATGAGCCGACGGTGGCAGCGCCAGGGCACCGCCTCGCTGCACATGATCGCCGGCCGTTCGTTCTCGGCCAGTTGCAGGAGGTCGTCGAGGCCGGCCGCGAACTCCTCGCCGGCCATGTAGTCGGCGTAGTCGCGGAAGGCCTTGACGCGCCACACGCCGTTCTCGCTCGGCACACCCTTGGGGGTGTGCCGGCGGCCACCGAGCCGGCGGATCCAGCGGTACCCGATGTCGGACGGCAGGGACTCCTCGATCGCTGCCTGGTTCCACTGCGGGTACTTCCGCGACGACGGGAACGAGCGGACGTCGACCAGACAGGTCACGTCATGCGCCCGCAGCATCTCCACGACCTCGTCGAAGCCGCGCGTGGAGTGCCCGATGGTACAGATACGGTTGGTCATCCGGCCGGCACACCTTCGTCAGCGGTCCTCTGCTCCTGACACACGTACCCCATCGACCGGCTCGACGCCGATCAGCGCGGGCAGCGCCTGGGCCACCTGGTGGGCGTACCACTGCGGGGACGGGTCGCGCCCGTCCGCACTCATCGGACCGGTGATGGCCCGGTGGCCCGGGTACCACACTCCGTGGAGACGTACGCCGTACGAGCACAGGAGGGTGGCGCCGCGGGGACGTACACCGGTGACCCCGGTCGGGCCTCGCGTGCGTCGCGCCCGGAAGAGGAGACATGACACGCACGGAACGCCTGTCGGCCGTGTTCCACCCCGCTCCCCCCTCTGAGGGCCGGTCCGTCCCCAGGGAGGCGGTGGTGCGATGAACCAGAACGGGATGTCGTTGGTCTACCTGTCGGCGGCGTTCGGACTGTGCGCGGTCATCGGCCTGGAACGCGAGTACCGGCGCAAGTCGGCAGGCCTGCGCACGCACGTGCTTGTGGGGCTGGGCGCGGCGCTGTTCATGCTGGTGTCGAAGTACGGCTTCGCGGACATGCTCGGCCGGCCCGGCGTCGCACTGGACCCGTCCCGCGTGGCCGCGCAGATCGTGTCCGGCATCGGGTTCATCGGCGGCGGTCTGATCTTCGTCCGCCGGGACGCGGTGCGGGGCCTGACGACGGCGGCGAGCGTCTGGCTCGCGGCCTCGATCGGCGCGGCCGCGGGCGCGGGGCTGCTCGTGCTGGCCTGCGGAGTGACGGTGGCGTACCTCGTGGTGGCGTTCGTCTTCCCGGTCCTCGCCCGGTGGCTGCCCAGGTCACCGACGGAGACGGTGCTGCTGCGCATCAGCTATCTCGACGGCCGCGGACTGCTGCGCGACATCGTCAGCGAGTGCACCGGGGCGGGCTTCCACGTGGCGGGCCTGCGCACGGCGGCCTCCGTACCGACGCAGACGGCACCCACCCAGGTGGGAGTCCTGCTGGAACTGACCGGCCACGGCACCCGCGAAGAGCTGGTCCCCCGCCTGTCGCACCGCGAGGGCATCACGGAGGTGACCTTCCTGGAGGACGAGGCGGACTGAGACGAGGCAGCCGTGTGGCCGCTGTCGCCTTCTGACGACCCGTCCAGGAGTGCCGTACGGCTGAGCAGGTCCGGAAGGTCACCGGGCGGGGCCGCGGTGCCCGGCGAGGGAAGGAGTGATGAGCGTTTGGTCGTCCTGATCCTGTTCTTCCTGTTCATCTGACGGCCCTCTCTCGCCATCGCCGCGGCATGGCGCCCACGCGAGGGAGGCCCACGAAGCTGCTCGCCCGCGCGGCGAGCGAGCGGCACCGGCGCCGCACCCCGCGACGGTGATGTGCCTCGGCACGCAGGAGGTGGCCCGCACCCGCCGCTCGGGTGCGGGCCAGCTCCTGCTGCTGCGACACCCACCGCCCAGCCGGGCAGGGGCTGTCACCCGGCCATGGCCGTGAGCCCGGCGATGCCCAGCGCGTACAGCACCAGGACAGCGAGACTGTCGACGCCCATCCGCAGGTACCGGCGCCGGGGCCGGAAGATCAGCCCGGCGATGTAGACGGTGGTGAGCACGATGCCGAGGGCGGTGAGGTAGATGTCGGTGTCGTGGGCGCCCGGCAGGACCGGCTTGCCCGAGATGACCGTGGCCAGCAGGAACAGCACCGGCAGGAACGCGTTGCCGCCGAAGATGTCGCTCATGGCCAGTTGGTAGTCGCCCAGCTTCGTTGAGGTCAGCCCGGTACTGATCTCGGGCAGCGAGGTCGCGACAGCGAGCACGGTGGCGCCGAACAGGATGCCGCCGAGCCCCTGACGGGCGAAGAACTCCTCCCCGCTGCGCTCGATCACGACACCGGCGACCAGCGTCGCCACCGCCGCGGTGGTGAAGACCAGAGCCGCACGGGCCGTACCGACACCCTGGCCGGTGGCCGCCTTCTCCTTCTTGCCCTTGGAATGGCCGCGCGGCTCCGGCTGAGCCCCGGGCGCGTCCCCGCCCTCACGCCACGGCAGCCCCTTGCCCGCACGGTCCAGCAGCACCAGGCCTATGACCCACATGGCCGCGATCACCAGCGGCGCGGGGCCGAGCCGGGCGAAGAACAGATCACCCGGCAACTGCGTGCCCATGACCACGACGGCCAGGACGGCGACGACCAGTGCGCCTTCCAGGACGAGAACCAGACTGGCGGCCAGGCGGGTGAGCGGCGGGCGCGGCCGCGCCCCGGCGGCGTCCAGGACCACCAGCACGACCGTCTGCACCGCGATGCCACCGAGGATGTTGCCCACGGCCACGTCGAGCTGACCGGCCATGGCGGCGCTGGCGGTGACGGCGACCTCGGGCAGGTTCGTGGCGATGGCCAGCAGGATCAAGCCACCCAGGGCGCTTCCCAGATGCAGCCGCTCGGACAGCACGTCGGTGGTGTCGGACAGCTTGACGCCTGCGTACCAGATCACCGCGGCGCTCACGAGGAACAGCACCAGCAGCACAGGTGAACTCAAAGATCCCATGCCGCCGCAGGTACCCCGCGATCACCGCCGGCAGGCCCCTGGGCACCTGGGCTCCGCGCGCTGCCGTCAGTCGAGCGGCGTGCCCGTCTCCTCGGCCAGGGCCCGCAGGAGACGGTCCTGGAAGCCCACGTCGTGGACCGCGCGATGCGGCTGCCGGAGTTCCCGGTGGTACCAGTATCCGCCGCTGGTCAGGGCTTCGGCTTCGTCGCTGACGGCGAGCCACTCCTGGGTCCGGTGGCCGAGCTCGAGATCGTCGGGGGCGCTCGGTCCGCCCATCTTCGTCGGCACCCAGCCCGGATCCACGGCGTTGCTCAGCACCCCGGGACGCAGCCGGGCCACCGCGGCCATGAGCGCCGTGACGTACAGCTTGCTGTCGGCGTACGAGCCCGCGCCGCGGCCCCGCCAGTCGACCCGGGCGAGGGAGTCGCGCCCGCCGAAGTGCGAGCCGCTGCTGAGGTACACCAGGCGGCGCGGCCCCCGCAGCAGGGCCGTGAGCAGGTACGGCGCGATGATGTTGACCGGCATGACGGCGGGACCGCTCCACACACCGGCGTTGTGGATGACGGCGTCGAAGGGTTTCGCGTCGTTCAGCTCGGCGGCCGTCCGCCGTACCGCGTCGCGCTCGGTGAAGTCGCACACCACCAGACCGGCCCCGCGATCGACCAGCTCCCGGAGCGTCGCCGCCCGCGCCGGGTTCCGGGCGTGCACCACGACCTCGTGCCCGGCCGACACAAGGGAGTCCGCGGCGGCACGACCGAGACCGTCGGCGGAACCCGTCACCAGGATCCGGCTCATGACCGCACCGCCTCCGAGGTCGCGGCCAGGGAGGACAGCAGACGCAGACCCTCCTCGGAGGCGGATCCCGGCTCGGCGGTGTAGATCGTGAGGGTCAGCCCGGGTTCGGCCGCCATCTCCAGACCCTCGAAGGCGAGCGTGAGGTCTCCGACGGCCGGATGGTGGAACCGCTTGGTGCCGGTGCCGTGATGACGCACGTTGTGGGCGCCCCACCGGACGCGGAACTCCTCGCTGCGGGTGCACAGCTCACCGACGAGGTCGTGCAGGTCCTTGTCGTGGGGGTTACGACCGGCTTCGGTGCGCAGAATGGCCACGGCCATGTCGGCGAACAGCTCCCAGTCCGGGTAGAAGCGCCGGGAGGTGGGGTCCAGGAAGTTGAAGCGGGCCAGGTTCTGCTGGTTGTCGGCGTGGGCCAGGAGGTCGGCGTAGAAGGCGCGGGCGAGCTGGTTGGCCGCGAGCAGGTCCAAGCGGCCGTTGCGGACGAAGGCGGGACCGGCGGTGATGGCGTCCAGCGTCCACTGCAGGCTGCGGTGCGGGGTCCACCGCGGTCCGGTGCGGCGGCGCCGGGGGCGGGTGAGGACGTCGGAGCCGTCGGCGGCCTGCGCCAGATGGAGGAGGTGGGCGCGCTCGGCGTCGTCCAGCCGGAGGGCGCGGGCGACGGCCTCGAGCACGGCGGGGGAGGCGCCGGCGAGGTTGCCGCGCTCGAGTTTCGCGTAGTACTCGACGCTCATGTCGGCCAGGGCCGCCACCTCGCTGCGGCGCAGTCCGGGGACACGCCGCCTGTTCCCGGACGGCAGCCCGGCCTGCTCTGGGGTGATCTTCGCTCGCCGCGAGGTGAGGAACTCGCGGACCTCGTCATGGTTGTCCACACCTCGACCGTACGACTTGGGCGCCGCCGGAGGGATGTACCAGCGGTACACCCCTCACCGGTGACTCGCTGCCGCGCGGGAGAGGCCGGTTGCCCGGAGGCGCGGCACTCACCCGCCGCGACCCGCCCACGGCGCAGAGAGTGTGCCGCCCGTCCGGGAGGCGCACCCGCGGCCACGGCTGCCGCAACGACACCGGCCCCCTCGCCACAGCGGAACACCTCCGCATCGAAGCTGCCCGAGAAGCCGCTACCGTGGCTGCCGTGAAGGTGGGCACCGAAGAGTCCCGGCTGGTCGTCCTGCGCGGCAACAGTGCCTCCGGGAAGTCGTCCGTCGCGGCCGGCGTGCGCGAGCGGTTCGGCCGCGGGCTGGCCGTGGTCGGGCAGGACAACCTGCGCCGCGTGGTGCTGCGCGAACGCGACCGGCCGGGAGCCGCGAACATCGGCCTGATCGACCTCACCGCCCGTTACGCTCTGGACGCCGGATTCCACGTGGTGGTGGAGGGCATCCTGTACGCCGACCACTACGGCGACATGCTCGCCCGCTTGTGCGCCGACCACCGCGGAAGGACCCACGCCTACTACCTGGACGTACCGTTCACCGAAACGCTGGCCCGGCACGCGACCAAGCCCCTGGCGAGCGAGTTCGGCGAGAGCGAGTTGCGCGCCTGGTACCGGGAGCGGGACCTGCTGCCCGGCGGCATGGAGACCGTCATCGGCGCCGACAGCACACTCACCGCGACGGTCGAGCGCATCCTGCACGACACCGGCCTCGCCCACCTTCCGCCCGTGGACCGCTGACGGTATCGGCCGCAGCAGCGCACTTCCCGGTTCCGTCCTCACATCTTCCGCAGCAGCTCGGGCAGTTCGCGCATGTCGTGGAAGACGACCGTGCCGCTGCCTTCGAGGCGCTCGGCCGGGGTGAGGCCGCCCGCGTAGCCGAGAGAGCGCATGCCGGCGGCCCGGGCGGCCTCGACACCGGGGCCGCTGTCCTCGACCACCACACACGCGGCCGGATCGACGCCCATCCGCTCGGCGGCGTACAGGAAGAGGTCCGGAGCGGGCTTGCCGCGGGCGACCTCCGTGGAACTGTGGATGCGTCCCTCGAACCGCCGGTAGAGGCCGGTGCGGCCCAAGGTGTGCCGCATCTTCTCGTGGGAGCCGCTGGAGGCCACGCAGGTCGGCAGCGTGATCTCGTCCAGCGCTTCGAGCAGCCCGTCGACCGGCGCCAGTCCGGCGTCCACAGCCTCGCGGTGCAGCTGCTCGAACCGCGCATGCCAGACGGTGGCCGTCTTTGGGCCGAGCCGCTCGGCAACCTGTTCGCGGATGGCGGCGTGGGAGCGTCCGATGAACCGGGCCACCACCTCGTCCTCGGTGAGCGGCCAGCCCAACTCCGCGCCGAGGGCCACCTGGACCCGCACGGCGATGCGCTCGCTGTCGACCAGAACTCCGTCGCAGTCGAATATCACGAGGTCGATCGGCTTGATCATCCGAGCAGCATAGGGCGTGCGCCGACGGGCCGGCGGCCGCTTTTCTGACGGCAGTTGTTCAGGAGAGCGCCGTGAAGCCGGTGCAGAGCAGGCGGATGCTCCGCGCGAACTTCTCGTCCGGGTCGAGGCGTGGGATCAGCGGGCCCGTCACCAGTGGGAACCGAGCGCACAGGTCGGCGTAGAGCTCGGCGTTGAGGTCCGTCGGCGGTGCCGGCTGGTTCTGCTCCTGGAGCACGAATCCCGTGACGTGGCTCAGCAGGGTGTCGGCGGCGATGCCGCACTGGGCGGCGGGCAGGCCGGCGTCGAGAAGGGTGCGCAGCAGGCGCTCCATCAGGGAGAGGGCCCCGGGGCTGAGCACGCCGGGGCTCTCGGCCAGGAGTTGGGCACCGCCGGGGTGCTCCTTGATGCTCAGACGCAGGGAGGTGGCCTGGGCTGCGACGCGGTCCTGCCAGGAGGCGGTGGGCGGCAGGGCGGCGAGGGCGGCGGTGCCGGCGTCGTACGCCTGGTGGCACACCCGGTCGGCCATCAGGGCGAGGAGCTCCTCCTTGCCGCGCACGTGGTAATAGAGGCTGCCGGCATGGGCGTCGAGGCGGTCGGCGACCTGCCGCATGGACAGGTTCTGATAGCCGACCTCGGCGAACACGGCCATTCCCGCATCGACGATGCGCTCCTTGGTGAGCTTCATGCGTCCCACCGTACAAGGCGTTCCAACACCGTTCGAAAATCGTGCTAGCTTTGCGTCACAGATTTTCGAACGGTGTTGGAAACGCCGTGACCGGGGGAAGGGCAAGACAATGGGGGCGATCGTCTTCAACGTGACCACAGCGGCGCTGATGGTCATGATGCTCAACTGCGGCCTGGGTGTCGTCGGTCGCGACACCGTTCGCGGACGGCCGCTGCCCTGGGCGGCAATCGCGCTGACCGCGCTGGCCGTTGCCGGTGTGGTGCTCCAGCTGGGCTGGTCCGGCGCCATGGACGCGCTGGACGCGGACCCCGCGAAGTCGGGGTGGTGGCGCGAGTTCACCTCGGTGTTCCTGCAGAACGGCGGCCTCTTCGGCGGCCTGTGGAACCTCGTCACCCTGGCCGCCGTCGCCGCACTCGCCCAGTGGTACTGGGGCGGCCCGCTCACTCTGGCCTTCTTCCTCGCCGGCATCCTGCTCCCGGGCCGCATCGACACGGTGCTCGGCTTCGGCGACGGCCCCAGCACCGATCCCCGGAACTTCGCCGGCAGTTCCGGAGCCACCTACTTCCTCGGCGCCACCCTCGCCCTCGCCTTGCTCACCCGCACCCGCCTGCCGAAGGAAGTCGCCCTGGCGGCCGGCGTCCCCGCGCTCGGCCTCGTCATGTGGTGCGCCCAGGACAACGGCCACGGGCTGGTGTCCGTCTACGGTTTCGTCCTCGCGGCAGCGGTGTGGGCCGTCCGCCGCGTGGTCCGCCGCTCCTGACCCGCGTCGGCGGTTCAGCAGCGCAGGCGGACGATTCCCCAGCCGCGCCGTTCGGCCTCCAGAACCACTTCTCCCCAGTCGGTGAGAAAGCCGGCGAACTCGTCGAAGGCCCTGATCCAGCCGCCCGGCTCCGCGGCGTGCCGGGTGGACGGCTCCTGGAGTATCGCCAGACGAGGCGACGCCTGCTCCCGGCTCAGCTCTGCGGTACGTCCTTGACGAACACGAGGCCGTCGATGTCGGCCAAGTGGGCCGGATCGAGCGGTGCGTAGCCGAACCAGGGGGACGTGCGGGGCGGGGGCGCGGCGTCGCGGAGGGTGATGGCCAGCTGCGGGGCGTCGATGAGGTGACGGTCCCCGGGGAGTGCGTACAGGAGCCCTTCGACGGTGTCCGGCGGCGGCGTGCCGACCCCGTGGTGGCGGATCGTGCCGAGCGCCGTGGCCACGACGGCGTACTCCTCGCGGAGTCGGGCGCTCACCAGCGCGCCGGCGCTCCACCACTCCACCGGCCCCTGCCACATCCGCATCGTGCTCTTGCGCCGCTGGAGATGGCTGTTGTGGGCGTGGACGAGCACCGGGCCGCGTTCGGCGAGGGCGAGGAGGTTGTGGGCCATCATCTGGTCGCGCGCGCTCACCAGCCGGGTCATACGGGCCGGTGAGGTGTCGGCCATCCAGTGGTGGTAGCGCAGCAGACCGGTCGCGGTACGCCCGTACAGACGGGCGCGGTCCCACTCGTCCGGTGACGTCGCCGTCATCAGCTGCGGAGTGTGCTCGTCCAGCAGCGCCTCCAGATCGGCGGCGATGAGCCGCAGCGCAGCTGCCTCGGCCGACTGCCCCGCGGACCGGGCCGGGTCCGTCATCGCGGCGGGATGCGTCCACCGGTCGTCGGCGCCGAGCAGGCGGTCGAGCGTGTCCGCGGTGCAGGGAAGGAGCTGCGCGTCGACGTGGGCCGCGAGGTAGCCGTGGAGTGCGGTGAGGGCCTGGCGAGGGCTCGCGGCGCCGGTGATCTCCAGGGGGCCGTCGAACCCGGCGAAGCGAAGGCGGTCGGACGCGGGGCGGCTGTCGTTGTACTCGCGCATCCAGCGCACCAGCTCACGGTTGGCCTCATGGGCGCCCCAGCCGTGGCTGAACCCGCGTTCCATGACCGCGTCGAGCGTGCCGGCGCCGGAGGTGACGTAGGCGTCCACGGCCAGGCCCATGAGGCAGTCGCTCTCGATCGCGATCGTGCGGTAGCCCTCCTGCTCGACGAGTTGCCAAAAGACGTCGTTGCGCAGATCGAGCAGGGCCTCCTCGCCGTGGGTGGGCTCGCCCAGGGCGAGCAGCCGGGGCCGTGCGGGCAGGAGCCTCATGACGGCGGCAGCGTCGACGGTGCGGGCGACGTCCGCGATCTCAGTAGCCATGCGCTCAACGCTATCGTTGAACCTTCGGTGGAAACCTGGCCGCGCCATCGGCCGCGATATCGTCGGGGCCATGGGGCGGAACCTTCAAAACGGGGAGAGACTGAGGCCGGTCGATCTGGCGCGCGGACACGGTCTGTCCACCCAGGCGATCAGGAACTATGAGGCGGCCGGCATTCTCCCGGCGGCCGCGCGCACCCCGCACGGCTACCGCACCTACACCCCGCTGCACGCGGCAGCCCTGCGCGCCTTTCTCGCCCTGGTGCCGGGCCACGGCCATCAGACGGCGACGGCGATCATGCGGGCGGTGCATCAGGGCGCGGCCGACGAGGTCTTCCGCCTCATCGATGAGAGCCACGCCCAGCTTCTCGCCGACCGGCACACCCTCAAGGCCGTGGAAAGCGCCCTGCGCGACCTCGATCCGAGGCCCTCGACGGTGCCGGAGTCCGGTGAGACGCCCCGGCCGGGTGGAACGTTCATCGGACCGCTGGCGCGGCAGCTCGGCATCCGGCCCGCGACGCTGCGCAAATGGGAGCATGCCGGGCTGGTACGTCCGCGCCGCGACCCGCTCACCGGCTACCGCGTCTACGACGAAGCCGACGTACGCGATGCCCGCCTGGCCCACCAACTCAGGCGCGGTGGCTACCTGCTGGAGCAGATCGCCCCGGTGATCGCGCAGGTGCGGTCGGCCGGCGGACTGGAACCGTTGCAGGCCACCCTGCACGACTGGCACGATCGCCTGTCCGCCCGTGGCCGGGCGATGCTGGCCGGCGCGGCACAGCTGGACGCCTACCTGCGCGAACGCGGCTGAGGCGTTGCTCGGGCCGCCGGCGGCACCGGCGTCGTCACAGGACGTCGTACAGCAGGTGCGTTGCCGTGGAGGTGGGGGTCACGCTCCGCTGCACCAGTGTGCGCGGTGCCGTGCCGGTGAACAGCGGCGTCCCGGAGCCGAGCACGACGGGCGCGAGGTGCAGGCTCAGGACGTCGACCAGCCCGGCGTCGAACGCCGTGCCGATCGTGGCGCCGCCGCCCATGATGACCACGTCGAGGTCCTTCCCGCCGGCGGCCGACGCCGCCTCGGCGCGCTCGCGGGCGACGGCGACGGCGTCGGCCACCCCGGTGGTGACGAACTTCCAGTCGAGGTCGGTGAGCCGCACCGATTCCGGCACAGAGCCCGTCACGACCACGAAGGCGGGTTTGCCGACCTCGCCGGCGCCGTAACCGGTCGTGTCGTCCCAGCCGTCGGGCCCGTCGACCTGGTCGAACAGACGGCGGCCGAGGACGACGGCGCCCGAGCGGGCGGTCGCCTCGCGCAGCAGCCGGCGGTCCTCGGGGTCGTCGGAGAAGGCCCAGGTGTGCAGGGCCTCGCCGCCGATGCCCAGCCCGTGTTCCGGGCTCGGGTCGGGCCCCGTGACGAGGCCGTCGAGGGAGATCGAGATGTCAGCGATGATGCGGGTCATACCAGGCAGACCCGATGCGCCGCCGAAAGTCATCGCTCCCTGTCAAGGTGCGTGCGACACGGTCGGGTCGACGGCACCGGCGTCACGACGGCGGCGGAGCTGTCTCGGCGTCGAGGGCCGCTGCCCGGAGCGCGGCCGAGACCCGGAGGCCCGGCTCGGTCGGCGGGTGGGGAAGGCGGGCCAGGAGCAGGCGCCGCTGTTCCTGGGGGCCACCGCGGACGGGAAGGACACGGACGCCGGGTGGCACAGCGGACACGAGGACGGCGGGCACGGTGGTCAGTCCGCAGCCCGCGGCGACGAGTTGGAGCTTGGCGAGCCAGTCGCGGGCGGTGTGGGCGATCTCGGGCCGCTCGTCCAGGCCCGGCCAGACGCCCATCAGCCGGTCTTCCCCCGAGGAGGACCCGGTGATCCAGCGCTGCCCGCGCAGGTCGGCCACGTCCACGAAGTCGCCGCGCGCCAGGGGGTGCGTCGCGGGCACGGCCAGCCGGAGCGGGCGTTCGGCGAGTGTGTGGAGCGTGAGCGGGGGTGATTCCGCGTCCGGCGGCCGGAACGGTGGCGCCGAGGCGAGCAGCGCGAGGTCGAGGCTGCCGGCCCGCAGAGCGCGCACCAGCGCCGGGGTGGTGCCCTCGCGGCCGACTACGTGCAGGTCCGGATCCGTGCGGCGCAGCGCTGCCAGGGCGCGCGGGATCAGGACGGCGCCGGCGCTGGGGAACCACCCCACACGGACCGTGCCGGCCTGTCCGGGCAGGCCGGACAGCTCGCGCGCCGTCGCATCGATCTCCTCGAGCACGGTCGTCGCGCGGCGCATGACGACGCGGCCCGCCGGGGTGAGCCGCACGCCGTCGCGTCGCCGCTCCAGCAGCTCCGCGCCCGCGGCCCGTTCGATCGCGGCGATCTGCCGGGACACCGCCGACTGGGTGTAGCCCAGCGACCCGGCGGCCGCGGTGAAGGTCCCCTGTTCGGCCACCGCCCGGAAGACACGCAGCGCGGTGAGTGACACATCGGTGAAGTCCATGACGTCTACGCATACTAGCCGTGCAGAACTTTCGTTGGACGCATGGCTGTCGGCTTCCTAGCGTGGCACGCATGAACGCTTCTCGTATCGCCCTCGTCACGGGCGCCAACCAGGGACTCGGCCGCGCTCTCGTCGAGGGGCTGGCGGCCCGGATGAACCCCGACGACCTGGTCCTGCTCACCGGCCGCGACCCGCGGCGCGTGAGCGACGCCGTCCGCGAGATGCGTCGGCTGCCCGCAGGACGCGGCCGCGTCGAGGGGCAGGTCCTCGACGTCACGGACACCGACGCGATCGCCCGTCTCGCCGAGGATCTGCGGACCCGGCACGGAGGGGTCGACGTCGTCATCTCCAACGCGGTCGCCCGCGTGCTGCCGGGGGACTCGCAGTCGGAGCGGGCCGACGAGTTCATCGACGTCTCCAACACCGCCACGCACGCGATCCTGCGCTCCTTCGGCCCGGTCCTGCGTCCGGGCGGCCGCCTGCTCGTCGTGGCCAGCAGCCTGGGCACCCTCGGCCACCTCGATCCGCGACTGCACGACCTGTTCGACGGGGCGAGCCTGGAGCAGGTGGAGTACGCCGTGGAGTCGTGGCGCAGCGCCGTCCACCACAAAACCGCACAGGAAGCGGGCTGGCCGGTCTGGTTGAACGTGCCGTCCAAGGTGGCTCAGGTCGCCGCCGTCCGTGCCGTGGCCGCGCAACGCCGCGAGTGCGACCTCGCCACCGGGACGCTGATCGCGTCCGTGTGCCCTGGCATGGTCGACACCGCCACCTCGCGTCCCTGGTTCAGCGACCACAGCCAGGCGCAGTCGCCGGCCCGGGCCGCGTCGGCCGTGCTCGACCTGGTCTTCGCCGAGGGCGCCGATCCCGCGCTCTACGGTGAGCTGGTCCGCTTCGGCGAAGCGCTGGACTGGCACGGCGGCACACCGTTGGTGGAGCAGGACCGGATGCTGACGCCCTGAAGCAGCGACCAACGGAGGCGGGGTCTTCGTACCGAAGAAAATCCGGGGGAAATCCGCGTGCATATATCTGCGAAGCCCGGGCAGCAGCAGATTCAGACGTGCTCGGGGGAGTTGGTCCCCCCCCTCCAGCCCCGGGCACCGAGCGGTCCCGCCACCGATTCCCCCCGACGGTGGCGGGACCGCCTCCCTCCCCGGCCCGGGGAGGGACGTCAGGCGGCCCTTCGGCGCTGCTGCCGGATCGGCTCACCGACCTGATGCAGATGCGTGAGGGCCTCGCGGTACGACTGGATCAGGCCGGTCTCGTGGTAGGGCACGCCGATCTCCGCGCAGTAGGCACGGACGACGACCTGCGCACGCCGCAGATGGGGCGTGGGCATGCTCGGGAACAGGTGGTGCTCGATCTGGTAGTTGAGCCCGCCGAGCAGAACGTCGGTCATCCGTCCGCCGCGCACGTTGCGTGAGGTGAGCACCTGGCGGCGCAGGAAGTCGGGCCGCTCGTCGCCGCGGAACGTGGGCATGCCCTTGTGGTTCGGCGCGAAGGTGCACCCGAGGTAGACGCCGAAGAGACACTGGTGCACGGCGAGGAACGCCACCGCCTTGCCCGGGGAGAGCACCAGGAACAGGGCGGACAGATAGGCCGCGAGGTGCAGCAGGAGCAGCGCCGCCTCCAGCGTCCGGTGCTTCATGCCCGGCGAGCGCAGCGCCCGAAGGCTCGCCACGTGCAGGTTGAAGCCTTCCAGCGTCAGCAGCGGGAAGAACAGTCCCGCCTGGTGACCGCCGATGAGACGGGCCAGGCCCCGGCTGTCGCGGGCCTGGTCCGTGGACCACACCAGGATGTCCGGGGCGACGTCCGGGTCGAGTTCCTCGTGGTTGGGGTTGGCGTGGTGGCGGGTGTGCTTGTTCATCCACCAGCCGTAGCTCATGCCGATCCCGAGATTGCCGAAGAGCCGACCCCATGTCTCACTCGGCTTGCGTCGCCGGAACACCTGACGGTGCGCCAGATCATGTGCCACGAGAGCGATCTGACCGAACATCAGGGCCAGGAAGGCGGCCGTTGCCATCTGCCACCAGGTGTCTCCGAGCGCGACAAAGGCTCCCCATCCGCCCGCCGTCAGCGCGATCACCAGGCCCAGCCGCGTCGTGTAGTAGCCGGGACGGCGTCTCATCAGTCCCGCCTCGCTGATACGACGGGACAGCCGGGCGAAGTCACTGCCGGCTCCGGCATCGGAGGGGCGGGGCCGGGCGGCGGGCACGGTGGCCGCGACCGCGGCCTGCGGGGAAATCGTCATGCCACCGAGTCTCCGCGCCCGCGACCAGCCGAAACAGCCTGCCAGTCACCCTCTCGGACAGGGGGTTTCCCCCAGGACGGCGTGGGTGCTGCCCCGAGGCCACCGGGCCCTGAGAAGGTCCCCCAGGGCCGGTGAGGGGGCCGGCGGTCAGACGTCGCGCGTGGACTTGCGGCGGCGTGCGGCGACGACCGCGCCGGCGCCGAGTACGACGGTGGCGGCGCTGGTCAGGGCGATCGGCGCCATCGCCGAGGAGGAACCCGTCTCGGCGAGGCTGCCCTCGGCGCCAGCTTTCGTGGTCGTCGTCCCCGTGGCCTGCTGGGACGCGCCGCCCTGCGCCGAGGGAGCGGAACCCTTGCCCGGCTTCGCCGCACCGGGCCGCTTGTCGTCGTCCCCGCCGGGCGGGCCGGGCTTGGCGTCGCCGGCCGGGGCGGTCTTGCTCCCCGCCGGCAGGAGCTTGAAGTCGTAGCGCTTCATCGGGCCCAGGACGCAGGGGTTGTACGCGTCGGAGGCGTCACCGGCGAGGAGAGCGAAGGCATTGGCGTTCCTGGCCGCGGAGTCGACCTTCATGCGCAGCTTCACATCGCTGTGGCCGCCCGGCTTCATGACGTCGATGTGCGCGATGTGCTCGGGGTCCTCACCGGTCAGGGCCTGCCAGGTGGAGCCGTTGGACCACTCGACCTTCAGGAGGCTCTTCGCACCGCGGCTCTCCCCGGCCACGTGGAAGAACACCAGAGGGTCCACGGCCAGCGTGCGCTGGGTGCCGTTGGTCACGCGCAGGGTGAAGGCGACGGTGCTCCCGGCGGCAACCTTGGCGGGCAGCCCCACCGCGAGCGAGGTCAGCCCGTTCTCCCGGACGCATTCCTTGGCGGCGGCGAGCGCCTTGTCGGCGGCCTCCTTGGCCGCCCGCGCCTTGTCGAGGGCCTGCTGGATCCCGCTGTACTTGCGGGCCGCCGCCACACGGGCGTCGTCCAGTGCCGTGCCGGCCTTCTCAGCCGCCGCGTCGGCCTCCTGCTGGGCCGTGACCGCCTTCGCCAGGTCCCCTTCCGCGGCAGTGAGAACGCGCTGCGCCTCGGCCTTGTCGGAGTCGCTCTGCGCCGCGTCGAGCTTGGCCTTGGCGTCCGCGACGGCCTTCTCGGCAGCGTCCTTCGTGGCGGCCGCCTCCTTGGCGGCCTTGTTCGCGGCGATCGAGGCCGCCTTGAGCGGGTGCGTGTCCGAGTCCAGGGCCTTGAGGGTGGCTTCGACCTCCTTGCGCCCTTCCGCCTCGGCGGCGACGGCCTCGTCGTACGCCTTCTGCGCTTCGGTGGCGGTCTTCACCAGCTCCGCGTACGTCGGCTGGTTCTGCGTCGGCGCCGCGGACGACCCGGAGGCGAAAGCCGGAGCGGCGGTGAGCAGCGCGACGGGCGTGGCCACCGTGACGGTGGCGGCCACGGCGAGGGTACGGCAGAGCTTCACTGGGGTCCTTTCACGTCCAGGGCGGCGTTCATCGGGGCGACGCACTTCGGCAGCCTGGAACGCGTCGATCTTATAGTCCGGGTAAAGTGAATGATCAGCTCGTTTTTCGGACACAGCGCCTGGCCCGGCTGAAGGGCCGGCCGCCCCCGTGAGGCAGGGACAACTCCCCGGAGTCCGGCGCGTGGTGCTGCTCTAGGCTGCCCTCATGATCGCCAAGTTGCAGTGCGTGGTGCTGGACTGGGTCGAAGACCACCGGCCGCCGAGGTGGCCGGACCCCGGCCAGGCCCCAGCAGTTCCATCTGGACCTGGAGACCGACGACCTGGACCGGGCCCAGGCAGAGGTCCTCACCAGGGGAGCCACGCTGCTCGACGCGGGTGACGGACAGCGGAGTTGGCGCGTCTTCGCCGACCCCGCCGGGCATCCGTTCTGTCTCGTCCGGCACTGACCGGACAGCGGTCGCCGGCGGGTCCCCAGCCGTTCCCCGAAGAGCGGACGGAGCCCAGGGGCATTGCTGTGCCGGGTGTGCCGGCGCGTCAGGGGGCGCACGGTGCGCCCTCTGCGCGGCTCGACCTGCCCTCGTCGTAGGCGCCGCAGACCAGGACGGCCTTCGGCTCGTCGCCGAGTTGCCGCAGGATCACCAGTGTCTTGTCGACGGGCGGTGCGTTCCCGCCCTGACCGTAGGAGACCTCACCGGTCGCGCCGTTGAAGTGGATGCCGCCGCTGAGCGCGACCAGCACCGAACTGCGGTCGATGTCCTTGTCCCGCAACCACGCCTGGGCCACCGCCTGCGACAGGACGTGGAAGGCGTCGTAGGACACCGCGGAGTGGCCGTCCTGCCGCCACGGGTCGGTGCCCCGGGTGCCGGCCCGTACGAACGCGTCGTACGCCGACACGAACAGGCGTGTCCTGTCGCTGGCGTACTCGCTGGTGACCGGCAGCCGGTGCGCCGAGTAGTACAGGCGCAGCCAGTTCTTGTTCGCGAAGGCACCCGTCTGTGCCACGTTGGTCAGCTCGTTCCCGCCGAGCACGGTGACGGGGTGGTCGATACAGGTGCCGCGGGTGTCCATGGCGGTGATGAACGCGGTGAAGTCCTTGGCCCGGGCCGACCAGTACACGACCGACTGAGGCTGTTCGGCGAGCGCCTGGCAGAGCTGCTCGGCGAGCACGTCGGCGCTGGACAGGTTGGGCGCGCCACCGGGCGGCTGCGGGTCGAAGTCACCGTCCTGGTTGAAGTTGAAGATCCGGGTGGTGCCGGAGAACGCCTCCACGAACCGGCCGGCCAGACTGCGGCTGTACAGGTCGGCCGAGGACTCGATGACGATGGCCTGGCGGGCGGGGGAGCAGCCGGCGCCGTCGTCGCCTCGGGCGATGATGTTGGCGCCGCGTGCGAAGTCCGCCTCGATCCGGGCCTCGCGGCCGTTGTCCGGCGTGAACGGCCAGTAGGTGAGGCTGGCCGCTCCCGCCAGCATCTCGTTCGCGGTGGCGGTCGTGCCGACGGTCGGGATCTGGCCCTCGCCGAGGACCTGGAGGGCGGCCCGCGTCTCGTCGCGGCTCTGGGCGTACGCGAGAACGCCGACGACCTTGGTGTCGTCCTCGGCCCTGCCCTCGGCCCGCACCTCGGCGACCAGTTTCCGCGCCTCCGGCACGGCGTTGCGGAACCCCTCTCCGGTGGGGCGCACGTCGACGCGCAGCGGCACGAGGTTCTGGTCGGAGGACGCGTCGGAGTTCAGTTTCTGCTGCCACATGGCGATGCCGCGCAGCTCCGGGATCGTGCCGTCGAACCGCGTCTCGTCCTCGGTGCGTGGCCGGCTGGACACGAATGCGACGACGGTGCGCACTTTGCGGCCCTGGCGGGCGTAGTCCTCGGCGCGCTTGTTCTGCCGGCTGATCGCCCGCAGCGCGGCGTCGTACCAGCCCTCGGGGTCCAGCGGGACGGGGCTCGTGCGGGCTGCCGCGGCCACGGACGCGCTGCCGCCGAGGCAGGTGTGGTCGCCGCCGTCGCGGATGTGGTCCACGGTGATGCCGCCCGCGGTGACGGCGAGGGCGGCGGTGACGGCGAGGAGCGAGGCCGTGGTGCGCCAGCTGGTGCGGAACCGGCGGTGCGGTTCGACCTGGGCGACGGGCAGGCCCGGGCCGGTCAGGGAGGGCTCGCGGAAGACGACCATGACGGGGCCGCCCTCCTGTGTCCCCAGCGCGCTCGCGGCCTGTGCGAGGGTGCACTCGCGCGGCTGCAGCTCGGCGAGGAGTTCGGGGGACGGCTTGCCCACCGCGACGACGAGCGGTCCCGGGCGTGGGGCGGTGTCGTGCAGCGCGTGCAGGACGCGCAGGAATCGCTCGGCGCGGCGGGCGCCCTCCGTGCCGGGCGGCGGCACTTCGACGAGCAGTACGGGCCGTGCGGTGCGACGGCGCCGCTTGGGCAAATACCGGCCGATCCTCGGGGTGGCCAGGTCCTCCAGGAGGGCCCTCAGCAGGATCCTTTCCAGGGCCTGCAGCGCCTCCTCGTGGCGCGGCTCGCCGGCCGCGCCGCGCAGCCGCGGTGCCTGCATGCCGGCGACATGGGCCATCGCCCGGTACAGGTCCGTGCGTCCCCCGGCATCCGGCATACCGCCGAGCCAGCGCCGCATCACCTTCCGTGAGATCCACCGGGACCAGGCCCAGCGGGGGAGATAGCTGGTGAAGGACAACCAGAAGACCCTGACCAGCCAGCCCTTCAGGTCGGCGCCGTCGGGCGAGATGTCCGTCGAGGCAGGTCGCGGCAGATGCCCCAGCAGGCCGCGCCGCTCGGCCTGCTGGCGGTCGCAGGCGTGCCGGCGCAGTTCGTCGGCGAGCCCGCCGACCGGCTGGCGGGGGTTGGTCCGGATGTGGGTGACGAGTGACCGCACGACGTCGAAGTGCGGGTACCGGTCGGGCGTCATGTGGCGCGGCGTGCCGTCCGCGAGCGCCAGACCGGCCTCCTCGGAGAGCAGCACGGGCTCGTCGGCGGCATGCACCCACGCGTACGGGACGAGCTTGCCCCGGTCGTCGAGGGGCCTGCGCAGTGCCTCGAGGATGCGTGCCGTGCCGTCCTCGTACACGCTGCCCTCGGCGTCGACCCGGAAGACGACCAGCGGCGGTCGGGTGGCCAGCCGGGCGGGATCGGAGGGTGCGACGGCGGTCGGGTACTCACTGACGAAGGCGTCGGCCCTCGCGTTGTCCGGGTCGGGAAAGAGCTCGTCGGAGTCACTGCGGAATGGCGTCATGCGCAAGGCCCCCGTTGCCGACTGCTGTCGCCGTAGTAGCGGGGGGACAGGTTACGCGTCCAACCGCCCCGGTAACAACGGGTGTTCACAGGAACCCTGCATGGCAACAGCGGGCCGTCGGATCCGGACCTCACCCGCAGATGTCCTCGTCACCCACCACGAATCGCTCGTCAGGGCCGCGCCGTCCGTCCCGTCACGGTGCCCCCGCGCCGGAGGTCGCCAGCAGGCGCAGCACGTCGGCGAGCGCCTCGCGGACTCTCGGGTCGCTGATCACGCCGCTCTCGCCGACCGTGCTGCGGTCCACCGGGATCCTGACGCAGGCGGGCTCCACGACATGGGCGCCGGTGTAGCCCAGTACCGTCCGCAGCGTGGCCTGCGCGCCCTCTCCGCGGCCGGGGGCGGCGGCGTTGACCCAGGCGGCCGGCTTGTCGCAGATCTCCGTTCCGCCGACGGTCCAGTCGAGCAGGTTCTTGAACGAACCCGGCAGTGTGCCCGCGTACTCGGGCGTGCACACGAGGATCCCGGCAGCCTCGTCGATCGCCGCACGCAGTTCGGCCACCGGCGTGGGCAAGGGGTCGGTGTCGTCGTCGGGGTCGAAGTGCGGCAGCCGGGCCAGACCGTCGTACAGGACGGCACGCACGTCGACGGACGGCGCCACGTCCTGCGCGGTGCGCAACACGGTCTCGTTGGTGGAACCTTTTCGCAGGCTCCCCGACAGCAGCAGAATCACCGGTGGTGCGGACATCAGCCCAAGCTACCGTCTCTCCTCGGGCTTTGGCCAAGGACAGCCAGGCCGCCGCCGACGCGGGGGCGGCACCCGGGAGGAGCCCCGGATGCCGCCCGTCATCCGTGCGATGTCAGCTGACGTTGACGGCGGTCCAGGCCGCGGCGACCGCCTTGGACTCGGCGCTGTCGGCGCCGTAGAGATCGGCGGCCGCCGAGAGGGTGCCCTTGCGGGCGTCGGCGTAGTTGGTGGTCGACGTGAAGTACGTGGTCAGGGCCTTGTACCAGATCTGCAGTGCCTTGTCCCGGCCGATGCCGGTGACGGTGGAGCCGTCCTGGGTGGGGGAGTCGTAGTCGACCCCGTTGATCGTCTTCTTGCCGCTGCCCTCTGCCAGCAGGTAGAAGAAGTGGTTGGCGACGCCGGAGGAGTAGTGCACGTCCTTGCCGCCCACGGAGGAGGACCAGTAGTCGGCCGAGCCGCCGTCCTTGCTGGGCTTGTCCATGTAGCGCAGCGGGGTGCCGTTGCCGTTGATGTCGATCTTCTCGCCGATGAGGTAGTCACCGACGTCGCTGGAGTTGTTCGCCGCGAACTCCACGCCGGTGCCGAAGATGTCGGAGGTGGCCTCGTTCAGGCCGCCGGACTCACCGGAGTACTCGAGGCCGGCGGTGTTGGAGGTGACGCCGTGGCTCATCTCGTGACCGGCGACGTCGAGCGAGGTCAGCGGGTCGTTGTTGCCCTCGCCGTCGCCGTAGGTCATGCAGAAGCAGCTGTCGTCCCAGAACGCGTTCACGTACGCGTTGCCGTAGTGGACGCGCGAGTAGGCGCCCACGCCGTCGTTCTTGATGCCGTTGCGGCCGAAGGTGTTCTTGTAGAAGTCCCAGGTCTGCTGCGCGCCGTAGGCGGCGTCCGCGGCGGCGGTGGCGGCGTTCCCGGCAGTGCCGTCGCCCCAGGTGTCGTTGTCCTGGGAGAACAGCGTGCCGGTGCCCGAGGAGCCGTGGTCCAGGTTGTACGTCTTGTGGCCACCGCGCGTGGCATCCGTGAGGGTGTAGGACGAGCCGGACTGCGTGCTCGTCAGGTCGACCTTCCCGCTGTACTTGGTGTTTCCGACGCCTGTCTCGATGCCCTGGTACTGGAAGAGCTTCTTTCCGGTGGCGGCGTCGGTGATGACGTGCAACTGGTTCGGGGTGCCGTCGTCCTGGAGCCCGCTGACGACGGTCTCGTAGGCGAGGACGGGCGTGCCGGATCCGGCCCAGACCACCTTGCGCGGCGCCTGGTCCGCACGGGACTTCGGCGAGCCTGCGGCCTTCGCCAGCCCCAGCGACTGCTGTTCGGCCCGGGCGGGGGCGATGCGCGGGGCGAGCGAGGCGAGCTTCAGCGTGCTCTTCGACGCTCTGGTCACGCCCTCGGTCCTGCCGGACTTCGCGGTGTGCACGATCAGGTCGCCGCCGAGCACGGGCAGGCCGGCGTAGGTGCGCTCGTAGCGCGTGTGCACGGTGCCGTCGCCGTCCTTGACGACGTCCTTGACGACCAGCTTCTCCTGGGCGCCGAGTCCTATCGCCTTCGCGGTGCCGGCGGCCTCCGCCTGGGCCTGCTGGACGAGGGTGGTGCGGGCCGCCGCGGACAGGGCGACCGGTGCGGCGCCGGCCCGGCCCGGACCGGCGGGCTGGGCCGTGGCGGCGGTGCTGAGCGTGGTGCTCAGCAGCGCTCCGGCGGCGACAGCGGTGGCAACGGCCAGCATGGTGCGCTGGTGACGCGTGGAACGGGAGGTCACGCAGACTCCTTGGGTATGTGTGGGGGGTGGTCCGGCCGGTATGGGGCCGACCGGTTGGTTGTGGGGGGTGGTCGAAGCCGTGCCGCGGCATGACGAGACATATCTGTCATGCGCATGACATAAAGCGCGCCGGGTGACCACGTCGGTGGACGCTGACGGTACAGCCCTTCGCGTACGCAAGGGGCGACGGCGCCCGGCGAGTGCGGGCGGCGCGACTACGGTCTCCGGGCGGTGCCGAGGCTCACCGCGAGCCGCGCGGGCACACGGGTGGCGGGCAGCCGGAAGGCGGCGCGGCGCATGAAGTCTCCAAGAAGTGTGGGGGGTTGGAGAGGTGAACACGACACAACCCCAGCCGTGACGCCGCGCGCTATGCCCGACTCCAAGATCCGACAACTCTCCCACGCCTCCTTCACCGGCAGGACACACGACGGCGGTCTGGACCGTACCTTTCGCCGTGCGGCGGACATGGCCGGTCAGGCGGGGCTGCGCGGATGTGCCGCCGTGGCGGAGCGAGGGGGCCAGGAGTGCGGGGCGAGGATGCCGAGCACATAGGCGCGGGCCACCAGCGCCGGCCGGGTGGCGGCGCCCAGGAGGCGCCTGAGGCGGGCCAGATGGTAGTCGACCGTCTGCCGCGACAGCCGCAGCGCCTCGGCGATGCCGGCGTTGCTGTGCCCGGCGGCCAGCAGCGCGAGGATCCGCACCTGGGCGGCGGTCAGCGCGAGGTGCGGCTCGTGGCTCAGGCCGGGCCGTGTGACGACCGCCCACACACCCAGGTCCCGGCCCCGGGTGCGGCTGACGACGCTCAAGTGGACCCATACGCGCCGCCGGCGCCGGTCCCCGTCGACGAGTACGGCACTGGACTGCGCGCTTCTGCGCCGGCCGCCGGTGAGGTCGTCCCAGATGGCGTGCAGCGCGGCACGTTCCGGTGTCGCGGCCAGCAGGGCGTCGGCCGGCGACCCCACCAGGTCGCGCAGCCGTACGCGCAGCAGATCGGCGGCGGCGGTGCTGGCCTCCCCGACCACTCCGTCCCCGGACAGCCGCAGGCAGGGCAGACCGCTGTGGTCCCGCAGGGCGCGCAGGTCCTCCTCGGCCCGGCGCCGCTGGTCCAGCGCGTGGATGTACTCGCTGACGTCCACGTAGATGCCCGCCACGCAGCGCTGCGTGCCCCAGGCCACCGGGAAGCGGTATCCGGCCGCGTGACCGGGGGAACCGTCCGGGCGCCGGTAGACGAGCGTGTGCCGCACGGAGTGGCCGCCGGCGAGGACCTCCTCGTCGAGGGCGAGGAACCGGGCCGCGTCGTCGAGGTCGTCGAACTCGGTCAGGTGACGGCCGATCAGGCGGTCGCGCGTGGTGCCGTACAGATGGGCGTAGGCATGGTTGGCCCAGACGTAACACCCGGCGGGGTCGCGCACGAACACCGCCGCCGGGCTCAGGTCGGCGAACGACGCGTACGCTCCCGTACCCGCCGCCGCACCGCCCACCTCCACCGCGACTCCACGGCTGGGGCGGTGCCGCTCGCCGCCGCCCGGGGCCCACCAGTTGACGTCGAAGGTGCGGCCTTCGAACCGAGCCTGGCGCGCGCCGTCGTCGCACCTGGCCGACGGGCCGCCGAGGTCGGCCCGCAGCGCTTGCAGAAAGCGGCGGACGGTGCGCGCGTCGGCGAAGGCGCCGCCCCCGCTCTCGACCAGTCGCGAGCCGCCGTCGGTCTCCCACCAGGACACCGGCAGGGTTGCGAGCAGCGTTTTGAGATCGGCGTCGTCCACGGCTCAACTCCTTCAATCTTCGACCAATGTCACCGTGTGTGACACCTCATGCGTGTCCCGCAGGTGGCCTGACGCAACCTGATCGAGGACGACAACGCCCCCGCCCACTCAGGCATTTGCCTGAGACGTCCGTGCTCACCACGGCGAGCGACGGGAAACCGGACTGCTTCGCTGGAAGAGACCGCGAAGCAAGGTCCCTCAGAGCAGAAGGAGTTGGAGTCCCGTGGCGAAGGTGCTGTACGTGCATGCCAAGGGCGGGCCCCCGGTCGGGTACGCCCTGCCCAGGGTGGCCGCGAGGTCCGAGGTGCACCTGCTGGCACTCAGCGAACTGCCCGCAGGCCGTGCGCTCGAAGGGCACTGTGCCTCGGTCGTCGCGCGCGGCGCAGCAGGGGAGGAGGATCTCGTAGACGTCATCACCTCCCGTGCCCGCGAGGTCGGCGCGGACGCGGTCGTCACCTTCTCGGAGTACGCGGTGGTCGCGGTCGCCGAGGCCTCGCGCCGGCTCGGACTGCGGGGCGCCGGACCTGCCGCGGCCCTCGCCCGGGACAAGCGCCTCATGCGCGCCGCCTGGGAGCGCCGCGGCATCCCGCAACCCCGTTTCCGGCCCGTCGCCACCGCGCAGCAACTCGCGTCAGCCACAGAGGATTTACAGTGCCCGCTGCTGCTGAAGGCGGCCTGGAGCGCCGGATCGACCGCGCACCAGATCATCGCCACCCCCGCGGACGCCCCCGCGGCGTGGGCCCGTTCGTACGCCGTGATGACGGAGTCGGCGCGCCTGGGCTACGCCGAGCTGCATGTCGCGGGCGCCGGTGAGGACTTCATCGTGGAGGAGATCGTCAGCGGCTGCGCCGAGGAATGGTTCGAGGGACCGGGCTGGGGCGACTACGTCAGCGTCGAGGGGGTGGTGGTCGAGGGGGACTTCCGGCCCGTCTGCCTGAGCGGCCGGATGCCGACCGTGGCACCCTTCACCGAACGTGCCGGCATCACCCCGGCCGCCGTTGCGACCGACCCGCAGGCACGGATCGTGGACCTGGCCCGGCAGTCCGTGGCGGCGCTCGGCCTCGAGAACTGCGGCACCCACACCGAGATCAAGCTCGGTGCCCACGGCCGCATGTGGGTGATCGAGACGGCGGCGCGCTTCGGTGGCGCGATGACCGTGCCCCAGATCGAAGAGGTCTTCGGTCTCGACCTGATCGCCATGTTCACGGAGCAGTTGCTCGGCCGCTCGCCCGACTGGCCGTCCGAGGCACTGACCCCCGCGGACGCTAAGGGCGCGGCCGGATCGCTGGTCGTCCTCGCCGTGGACGGCTCGGGCGACCCGTGGCGCCACCGGCACGTGTGGGACTCCGCCTCGGTGGTGCGGTCCGCGCCGCTGAGCACGGGCAGCACGCTGTGCGTCGTGGGGGAGAGCTCGCTGCCGGACGGCACCATCGTCCCGGTCTACGACCCGGCCGCGGGCGCCAACACCATGGCCGGGCTGTGCCTGCTGTCCGCCGACCGGCCGCAGACCGTCGTCCGCGACTTCACCGCCCTCGTGGACGCCCTGCCGGACATCCTGCCCGTGCACGCCGCGCAGGAGGTGCGGGCATGACCTTCACACGGGAGAGGGCCGACGCGGCCGAGGCCGGCGTGGACCGCACCGTCGTCGGCGCCAACCTGTCGCTGCCGCTGTTCCGCACCCTGTCCGGGGTCCTCGCCGGACACCCGTACCTCAAGGTGGTGGTGGACCGGGCCGAGCGCACCTGGCACCTGCTCGACACCCGGGCACACCCCTTCCACGTCAACTACATCGCCACCCGCATCCTCGGCATGACCCTCGACGAACTCGACGCCCGGCTCGACGCGTTCAACGCCTCCGTGTACACCGACCCGGAACGCCGGTTCCTGCTGGGCGTGCTCTCCCTGCACACCGACCGCGCGGAGGACGGCTCCGAGTGCCCCTTCCTGGTGCTGGAGACCACCGAGGCGGACACCATGCACGGCCCCTTGCTGGAGGAGTTCCACCTCTATGTGCGAAGCCGGGTCGACGGACGGCTGCCGCTGCTGCTCAAGCCCGCCAACCACGGCCAGGAACTGGAACTCGCCTCGATCAGCGAGGCACACGTCCCGCGCATCCTCAGCCACACGCTGTTCGGCAACCGGACGCGCACCTGCCTGAACCCCGGCGAGACCGAGGGACGCCTGCGGCACTTCCGCACCCCGGCCGAGTACGAGGCAGCCGCCGCGGACCTCGGCTGGTCGGACATCGTCGCGATGCCCCGCCTGCCCGACGACGTGCCCAGGGTCGCCGGCTTCATCAACACCGCCCCCATCACTCCGCTCTCCCACACCAACGTGCTGGCCTCGGGATGGGGGATCCCCAACGCGATCGTCCGCGACCTCGACGCCCTCGCGCGGCGCGACGGCCTGGACGGCGCCTGGGTGCGCTACCGGGTGAGCGAGGACTCCGTCACCCTGGAGCCGCTCGCCGCCCCACCGGAGCTGAAGAAGCCCGCCTGGCACCAGCAGCGCATCCGCATCGAGACCCCGCTGCTTCAGGAGGCCCCCGTCCTGGCCCTGCACCGGCTGCGCCGCACCGACCGCGACAGCTACGGCACCAAGGCCGCCAACCTCGGAGAACTCCACCACGTCCTGGACAGCCGTACCGCCGACCTGACGGCGTTCTACGCCCGCCCGCGCCCGCCGCGCCGCGACCTCCTCGGCCATCTGGGCGCCCGGCTCGGCGAGCACGAGGCATCACGGGAACTCTTGCGAGCCGCCGCGGCCCGATGCGTGGCGGAGACGGTCCGCGCCCCCGAGGGCGTGGCGCTGCCGTTCCGCCTGCACCACCTGTTCCTCACCTCCTCACCCGCGCTCCAGCAAGGCATCGGCAAGCTGAAGATGGCGCTGGAACTCGAGGCGTTCGACGTCGTGGACCCGCTGTGCCTGCACCTCCAGCAGCTGGTGCGCGCCACACCCATGCCCGAGGAGGTGACCCGGGCGATCACGGCGTCCGTGCCCACGCTGCTGGACGGCGGCCACCGCATGGTGGTCCGCTCCTCCTCCAACGCCGAGGACCTGCCGGGCTTCTCCGCCGCCGGGATCTACGACTCGGTGACCACCGTCCGCGGAGCGGACCAGCTCATGGACGCCGTACGGCAGGTGTGGGCGTCGCTGCTGTCACCGCGCAGTGTGCGCCTGCGGCATCAGGTCGGCATCTCCCTGGACGACACCTACATGGGCGTGATCGTCCAGGAGTACCTGCCCGCGAGCCTCGGGGGAGTGCTGGTGACCTGCAACCCGACCCGGCGTGAGGACTTCCGCACCGTGTACGTGAACTGCACGCCGGGCTCGCCCGAGCGGGTGGTGGACGGCACGGTGCTGCCGCACCAGTACCTCTACAACACCGTCGAGGGCGGCGGACGCACCCTCGACGTCGGCACCTCGGGTCAGGACCTGCCCCCGCGGACCCGGGAGGCGCTGGCCCGACTGGCCCTCACCGGACGCCTGTTGCAGTCCCACTTCAGTGCGGACGACCCCGACGACGCCCTGGACATCGAGTGGCTGATGACCGACGAAGGGGCGTTCCGGCTGGTCCAGATCCGCCCGTACGCCCGGTGAGCGGCCGTATGCGCCACTCGGCCGCACGCCACAACCGCCGCGCCGAGCGGGCCGCCTCCCCGGCGGCCCGCCGGATCATCCGCCTGAACAACGGCTTCCAGCTGCTGTTCAACCTGCTGTGGTGGATGCCCGTCTTCTACGCGTACCAGCGCGACGCCGGTCTGTCCGACGGCCAGATCTTCGGCATCCAGAGCATCTACTACATCGCGTTCTGCCTGTTCGAGATACCGACCGGGGTGGTCGCCGACCGCATCGGCGCCCGCAACTGCCTGCGCGCGGGCGCGGTCGTCATGACGGCAGCGAACCTGGCACCCGTCCTGGCCCCGTCGTACACCGGCTTCCTCGTGCACTTCCTCGCCATCGCGGCCGGGCGCTCGCTCGCGTCGGGCGCCGCGAGCGCCTATCTCTACGACGGGCTGCGCGCCGAGGGGGCCGAGGCGCACTACCTGCGGGCCGAGGGCACCGCGCGATCGCTCGGTCTTGCCGCCAAGGTCGTCTGCTGGCCGCTCGTCGGCCCGCTGATGGCGCTGGCCACGCCGGCCCCGTACGTGCTCAGCGCGGCCGGCGCCGCCGGATCACTGGCGTGCGCCCTGGCGCTGCCCCGCCTCGCACCGCGCCCGGCCGACACCGGGCCGGGCGGACGCGGACGCCGTGGCGGCACCCTTCTGCGCGACACGGGCGCCGCACTACGGGCGCTGCGGCTCTCCCCGTGGCTGCCGCTGCTCATGGTGCAGGGTGTGGCGGTGTTCACGCTCTCGCGCATCTGCCAGGTGAACCTCTTCCAGCCCGTTCTCCTGCACCACGGGATCGGGGAGAGCACCCACGGCAGTGTGCTCGCGGCCATGACGGTGGCCGAAGCGGTGGCCTCGGCGCGCCCGCAGTGGCTGAGCCGCCGGCTGACGGCGGCCCAGTGGGTGTCCCTGCTGAGCGTGGCGCTCGCCGCCGTCCTGGCGTGCACCACCCTCGGCGGGCCCTGGCTCGTGGTGGCGTCGCTGTGCGCGTTCGCCGCGATCACCGGGTTCGTCTACCCGGTGCAGCGCAAACTCGTCAACGACGCCATCCCGGCGGACGCGCCGCGCGCCACGCTGCTGTCCGTGGAGAGCATCGTGGACCGCGGGGTGTGCGCCCTGGCCGCGGTCGCCGTGGGCGCCTACCTCGCGGCCGGCCGGCTCGACGCGCTGCTGTGGCAGAGCGCCGCGGTCACCTGTGTCCTGATACCGGTCCTGCACGTGGCGCTGCGCCGGGCGCGCCGGGCGGCACCACCCACGCGACGCGAGCTCGACGCCCCGGTCGGCGCGACAGAGGGCCACGGGGAGGGCTCCCCGGCGCGCCCCGCCCGAGAGCCGGAGGAGCCCGTGGCCCTGCCCGTCGACGAGTGCGCCGCGCAGCCGCCGTCGGGGCTCTCCCCGGGGGCTGCGACCCGGGGCCGCTGACGACTGCGTCCCCTACCCTCGTACACGAAGGACGCCGGACGGCGTGGGCATCCACTGCGGGGAGGCGATGGTGCTCGGTAGGGGCGCGCGTCTGCTCGCGGGCGCGGTGATCGTGGCGTGCTCGGCGCTCGTGGGTCCCAGCGCGCCCGTCGGGTCGGTGCCCGTCGCCGTCGCCAGGGACGTCGTACCGAACCGTGTCATGACCTGGAACCTCTGCAACCCGTGCAAGGTGAGGAACGTCGACCGGGCCGCGGAGATCGCCGCATACGCGCCCCAGGTCGTCGGGCTGCAAGAAGCTTGCGTGCGCGACGTCGAGAGGATCAGGGCCGATCTCCGGCGCTACTACGGGCTGCACTACCAGGTCGAGTACGGCTCGGTCCTGCGTAACTGGGGCCGCTGCGGGGGAGCGCCGTGGAGCCCGGGAGCCTTCGGGCAGGCGCTCCTCTCGGCGGCCCCGATGACCGACGTCGTCAGGGTGAGATACCCCGACGGCGGATCCGAGAACCGTGGCTACATGGCGGTCACCACCACCGTGGACGGCCAGCCCGTCCGGGTGTTCAACACGCACCTCGCCCAACGGCGTCAGGAGACGGTCCGGGCGGAACAGACCCGCGTGCTCGCCGCGGCCGTCGCCCGGCACGACCGCGCGATCGTCCTCGGTGACTTCAACGCCGTGCCGGCAGCCCCGGAGCTCCGTGCGATGTGGGCGCTGGCAGCGGACGCGGACCCCGGATGTCACCCCTTGCCCACCGGCAACTGCGAGCCGACCACCGACTGGCAGAGCACGTTCGACTACGTCTTCCTGCGCGGCCTCGTCCCACTCGGGCACCGGGTGCGCCCCACCCCGTACTCCGACCACCACCTGCTGCTCGCCGACCTACGGCGCACCGGTCCTCACCCCTGACCGAACACCGGGCGTCAGGTGTCCCCGTCGGTGCCGAACACCGCTGCGAGGTGACGGCCGAGGCGTGTGGTCCCGGGCTGCTCAAGCCGGGCGCCGAGGTATCCGTCCGGGCGTACCACGAGGGCCGTCGGCTCCTGCGCGCCGACGGCGTACCGCGAGGCGAACTCGCCACGCCGGTCCCGGTAAGCGGGGGCCGGGACGGGGACGCCGTCGAGTGGCTCGCCCGCCGGGAACACCGCGCACACGTCCACCAGCCCACCGGACTTCGGCCGCGCCTCCCCCACCAGCTCCTCGTACGAGGCGACGCCACCGGTGCCGTACGACGACGGCGGCCCGTACAGCAGCAGTACCGTGCCGCGGTCGCGCAGGACGTCGTAGAGGCGCATCGGGTAGGCGGCGATCGGGCCCCCGCTCAGTTGGTGCGGTCGGCCCCGGGGGAGGGCGAGGGCGACGACGAGGATGAGGGCGACGACGAGGGCGCGGCGGGCGGCATCGGCGGCAGGCCGGCCGCGAGGTCCGGCAGCAGGACGGGCTCGAGCCGGACCCGCTCCTGAGCAGTCAGGTACCGCCTCAGCTCCGGCGGACGGTAACCCGGGTCGCGGTCGTAGCGCTCCTTGGCAGGGACCGCCAGGAACTCGTTCCCGTCGGGCTCGTTCTTGTCGTTCACGGCGCTGCCCAGGGGGCGGTGGTAGTCCTTGGCCAGCAGATACAAACCCTTGCGGGACTCGTGCAGCGGACCCGAACCGTTCGGCTCGACCCGGAAGCCGACACTCTCCTGCGGCCTCATCACCCTCGGCCCGGACGCGCCGAGCGTGTCGTCGTCGAACTCCAGCCCGTACCGCCGGGCCTGGTCGACCATCCACACCAGAGTGACGTCGGACAGCCCCGTCTCCTTGTACCCGCCGCCGACATCGAGGTGCACCCCGGCGAACCAGACCTGCTTCAACTCCTGCCCCTGCCGGGCGGCGTCGGACTGCTGGTGCCAGAGCGTCGGCCGGAACGCCGAGCGCCTCTCATCGATGGCCAGCGCGTGGAACGCCCCGTTGATCCAGCCGCTCAGCTCGGTGTCGTGGAACGCCCAGCGGTGGTTGAACCGGTTCACCGCCGGCTGGAGCGGAGCGGCATCCGGCACGGGGATGCCGAGCGCACCGACGGTGTCCCACACCCCGATGAAGCGGATCCGCGTCTCGCGCGCGTACGAGCGGCGGAACAACGTGCATGCCGCGCCGTTCGGTTGCTCGGCCCGGTTGCGGTACAGGGACCACGCCTCCTGCATCCGGTCGGCGTGTTCCCGGCGCAGGATGCCACTGTTGCGCACCAGTCCGGCGAGGCTGCGCGCGGTGAACGCGCCCCGGCTGAACCCGAAGAGAAACAGTTCGTCGTCGGGCTCGTACGTCTCGACGAGGAACCGGTAGGCGTCCTCGACGTTCCGCGACAGCCCCACGCCGAAGGCCCCGCCCCGCAGCCGTTCCGACCGCTGCGTGCCGACGCCGCTGTGGTAGTAGATCCGCTGCTCCTTCCCGGAGGCGGACCCCTGGCGCACGGAAAGCGCGACCTTGGCCACGTTCGTCTTGCTGGGCTGATCGGCGAAGTTCCATGTGCCGTCACAGCAGACGACCAGACGTTTGGCCATGACCATCCCTCCTCGCGAGAGCGTGGAGTGGCGGATAGCACCACTTCCATGCTTCCACCACCCGGCGGGTCGCGCCAACGGGAAGGGGCCGCCACCGGAGACGGCCCGCCGCGTCGTCGGCCGACCGCACCGCGAGGACCGGTGTCGGCACCACCGTGATACGTTCGCTGCCGCCGTGCGCCGCAGCGAACCGAGGAGGTGAGACCGATCAACACTCATGACAGGTCGGGCCTCCCTTCTCCCGCATGGCTCGGGGAGTGCCCGTAGAGGCATCCCGAAAGGTTTGCATCGCTGTGCGTTTCACCTCTGAGACGTCCTTCGACGGCGTCCGCGAACAGCTCTTCGTCCTCGGTGACATTCCCGGTGCGCTGTGGACGCCGGACGCTGCGGCCGGACCTCGTCCCCTCATCGTGCTGGGACACGGCGGTGGTCAGCACAAGAAGGCTCCCGACGTCGTCGAACTCGCACGTCGCTTCGTCACCGAGTGCGCTTTCGCCGCAGTGGCGGTCGACGTGCCCGGCCATGGCGACCGGCCGGTGGACGAGGAGTACAACCGGATCGCGTCCGAGAACCAGGCGCGTGCGGAAGCCGGTGCGGACCTGGCGCCGCTGATCGCAGGCTTCCAGGCACTGGTGGCCCGCCGGACCGTTCCCGAGTGGCAGGCGGTGCTGGACGCGGTGCAGCAGCTCGGCCACGTCGGCACCGGTCCGGTGGGCTACTGGGGGGTTTCGCTGGGGTGTGGCCTCGGCGTGCCGTTTGTCGCCGCCGAACCCCGGGTCCGTGCCGCCGTGTTGGGACTTGGCGGGGTGCTGGGCAAGGCCGAGCACGCCGCCCGGATCACCGTGCCCGTCGAGTTCTTGGTGCAGTGGGACGACGAGCGCGTGCCACGGGATCAGGGCCTGGCTCTGTTCGACGCGTTGGCGTCGGTCGACAAGACGCTCCACGCCAACCCCGGCAAGCACGGGGACCTCCCGGCATTCGAGCTCGACAGCACGGTGAGGTTCTTCTCCCGGCACCTCGCCTGATCCCCAAACCGGCGCCTGCGGGAACCAAGTCCCCGCAGGCGCCGGAAGTACGAAGGCCGGCAGGAGTGTTCAGGCCGCTTGCAGGAGATCGTCCACGGTGCGGCGCACCTTGATGATGACGTCTTCGTCTCCCAGGCGCAGAGCAGTGTTGGCCGCGCAGAGCGCCGAATCGATCCGGAAGACCGCGAGGTCGACGTCGAGTTCCGCGATCTCGTGGGATGCGACGGCGGTGCGCAGTTCCTCGCCGATGGTGTCGAGCCATTCCTGCTGATGGCGAAGAAGGGCGTCGCGGATGCTTCCCGGCTTGCTGTCGAACCGGGCGATGTTCGCGACGCGGAAGCAGCCGCCCTCGAACAGCGGTGTCGTCGCGTACTCGATCCAGTGCTCGATCAGCGAGCGCAGCCGGTCGAGGCCGGGAGCCGCTTCCCTCGCCGGGCGGACGACCGCGTCGATGAACATGGCGCGCGCGTAGTCGATGGTCGCGAGCTGCAGTACTTCCTTGGACCTGAAGAGGGTCTGGATACCCGCCTTGCTCATGCCCGTGTCGGTGGCGAGACGTCCGAAGCTGACGTCGTCGAGTCCGTCGAGGGAGGCGATGTCGACGGCGCGCCGCAGGGCCGTCTCGCGCGTCCGCGCCCCTTTGAGCAGGCGCTTGTCGGTGATCGACACGGTGTCCGCCCCGGTGACGAACGTGCGTGCCCCAGTGTCCATACGGTCGATCGTACCTCTTGTGCGTGGTGCGGGAGGGAAGGTGATGCGGCAGGGAGGGGCCCGCTCACGCACGCCTCGCCGGCGTCATGGCGTGGCGCGAGCCAGGGTGGCGGCCAGTGCCCTGACCATCTCGCTCGCCATGACGGCTTGGCCCGATGTGGAGAAATGGATACGGTCCGCACTGAGCAGATGCTCCCGGGAGTTGACCGGGTGGTCCCACATGTCGACCACGACGGCGTCGTACTCGTCGGCAACGGCGCGCGTGAGGTCGTTCAGGGTGAGCACACGCTCCGTCCAGTCCGGGAAGACCGGCACGACGTAAGAGCGCCCGAGGGTGAACACCGTGAGTTGCGCGCCCGTGCCGGCCGCCAGGTCGTACATCCGGCGCAGGTCGCGCTCGATCCGCCCGAAGTCCGGGGAGCGGTGCAGGAGGTCGTTGGCGCCGCACGGGATGTGCAGCAGGTCCGGGGCGAAGTCCCGCATGCCGCCCATCTGGTGGTCGAGGGTGTCGAGCGTCGTGGCACCGACGGTTGCCGTGTTCCGGTAGGCCAGCCCGGGGCGCACCTGCCGCAGGACGTGCGCGAACCGATCCGGCCAGCCCTGATTCCCGTAGCCGACGCTCTCGTCTCCGGTCCCGGCGGAGAGGCTGTCGCCGATCACTCCGTAACGCCGCCATGGAGCGTCGAACAGCATCGCCGCAGCGTCGAGGGTGGCCAGGCAGAACGGATCGGTCTCCTCGGTGAAGGATCCAGCAGTCATAATCAAAGAATGCGGTCGGCCGTATGTAATGTCAACGTGCAGAGTGGGTCTCCCTGTATCGGACGCGTGTGCGAGAGAAGGTCGTGGATCGGCCTTGAAGAAAATCTGTCGCGGCGACAGTAGACATTGGTCCGTCGTGCGGTTACTGTTCTGGTGTACTCAGGAAGTCGAAGAGGGCGCGGCAGACACGTAACTGCCGCGCCGGCAGGTCAAGCAGGAAACGGCCCCTGGGGCCGCGAGCAGTACCAGCAGTACAACCGAGTAATCGAAGGTAAGGAGCAGAACGCCATCAGGATCGCCCGGGCGAGGAGCAGTCCGCCCGGGTACCGCAGGCCCCGGATTGGAAGGTGGTCCCCGGTCACGCATCCGCGATCCCCGCAGCCCGGCCTTTCGGCCGGAACCTGTGGACACAAAAGCCCGGCGTGGTTTGCCGGTAGATGGTGTTGAAAGCTCGGGGCCCGGGTGCCAGGACGGCACCCGGGCCCCCCGACGCGTCCCTCGAAAGAAGAGGTCTATGCCCCGTAGCAGTACCCGCGCCGTCAGTCCTCTCGACGACGACGACTATCCCGCCTACACCATGGGCCGCGCCGCCGAGATGCTCGGCACGACCCCCGCCTTCCTCCGGGCCCTCGGCGAACACCGTCTGATCACGCCGCTGCGCTCCGAAGGCGGCCACCGCCGCTACTCCCGCTACCAACTGCGCATCGCCGCCCGGGCCCGCGAACTCGTCGACCAGGGCACCCCCATCGAGGCCGCCTGCCGCATCGTCATCCTCGAAGACCAGCTCGAAGAAGCCCAGCGCATCAACGAGCAACTGCGCGCCGGCCAAGTCGTCGCGCCGCAGCCGAAGACCGCCACCACCTGATCGACGCACGAAGGGGCACCGGCCTCGCGCCGATGACGCCAGTACGGCTTGCCGGCCGTTACGCGCATGCCGGGCGAGGGGCGTGGAGTGAAGGGCGGAGCTGTGGGTACTTGCGGCCGGGTACGACCCACGCATCATCGCGGGAGGTATCCATGGGCAAGCTGGGAGACCTGGCGAACAAGGCCAAGGAGATGGCGAAGGGCCACCCGGACCAGGCCGACAAGGGCGTGGAGAGCGCCGAGCGGTTGATCGACGAGCGTACCGGCGACAAGTACGACGCCCAGACGGACAAGGCCGCGGACGCGGTGCGCCGCTCCTACGGAAGCGGCGGTGCCGAACAGCGCTGACCCGCAACCCCGGCCCCCGGCCCCCGACGCGTCACGTGCGGGGCCAGGGGCCGCTCCTTTCCCGGAGCGGAACTACGCGCCCCCGCCGCCCGGCGTCCGCCACGCGAACCAGCCGGCAAACTCCGCGACCAGTCGCGGCTCGCCGTCCAGCCGCAGGAGCCCCGCCCGCCGCGCCCCCTCGAGTGTGCTCGTACCGGCGACGAGCCGGTGCATCTCGGCCAGGTCGGCGCTCACCCATACGTCCACGTCGTACCCCGGATGCACCCGGCACGCGCTCACGTCGTCCCCCGAGCCCCGCCCCGACAGCACCAGCCACGCACGTTCGTCCGGCACCGCGCCCCCGTCCCGCCGGAGCACGAACTCCACGACCACCCGCCGCCCCGGCAGCGTCTCGGACCGCACGTACTGCCGCAGCCGCCACAGCAACCACCCGGCGTCGAGCTGCTCGCGCACGGGGTCGCCGAAGGACCAGCGGCGCGCCCAGTCGCCGAGCTGCCAGACGAGCGGTTCGAGCGCGGCGCCGGCGGCCGTCAGCCGGTACGCGGGCCGCCCGGCGTCATCCGTCACGCGGGCCACGAGCCCGTGAGCGCGCATCCGGCGCAGCCGCGACGAGAGCAGACTCCGGCTGATGCCGGGCAGTCCACGGTGCAGGTCGTTGAACCGCTCCGAGCCGAGAAGCAGTTCGCGCAGGACGAGCAGTGTCCAGCGATCGCCGACTGCCTCGACCCCGGCCGTTACGGGGCAGTACTCGATTCCGCGCCGCATCCGACCCCCTGGTCCAGATCTTGTACCACCCCGGCACCCCCGACCATAGGACGCTCGAAGCGTGACCTTCTCGAACACTTCCACCTGGGCGGCCGGCGACTACCCCGCGATGGCCCGCCTTCTCGTCCCCGCCGCGGAACGGACCGTCGCAGCCGCCGCGCCCGGTCCCGGCACAACCGTCCTGGACGTCGGTACGGGCACCGGAAACGCCGCCCTCGCGGCCGCCCGCACCGGAGCCGTCGTGACCGCCGTCGACCCCACGCCGCAGCTCTTGGCGGCCGCCGCCGACCGGGCGCGGGAGGAGGAGCTGCCGGTCACGTTCCGAAGCGCCGACACCGCCTGCCTGCCCGGCACTTACGACCGCGTCGTCACCGTGTTCGGCGCCATGTACGCACCTGACCACGCCGAGGCCGCCGCAGCCCTGGTACGCGCCTGCGCCCCCGGCGGGCGCATCGTGTCCGCCGCGTGGACGCCGGACGGTCTCATGGCCGCCGCGAACCGGGCGATCGCCGCCTACCTGCCGACCCCGCCGCCCGGCGGCACGCCGCCCGCACGGTGGGGCGACGAGGCGTACGTCCGCGCGCTGTTCACCGCTCACGGCGCCGCCGTGATGTCGGCGACGACCGGGCATGTGCCGTTCGCCTTCGACTCGCCCGTCGAGGCGGCCGAGTTCTGGGTCCGCACCGCCGGTCACCTCCAGGTCGAGCGCGACCGCCTGGAGGCCGAGGGCGCCTGGCTCGCCCTGCACCACGACCTCGCCGACGTCTTCGCCGCACACACGGCAGCCGACGGCACAGTACGGGCGGACTGCGCGTACCTGCTGGCGGAGATCGATCCCCGCATCTGACCCGGAGGACGGATCCTCACGACGAGGATCTGTGAATCACGCGATCCAGGAGTGCGGCGTCCAGAGGCGGGCGGCTGAAGGTGATGTGCGGGTTCCGCAAGCCGGCCACGAGGACATCGAGGTGCCGTTCCCAGGCGTCGGGCGCGAGCGTGTCGGCCGTGGCGATGACGCCTCGCAGCCCCCACACGGCGGCGGCGATGTCGGACAGG
Organism: Streptomyces sp. NPDC036813; assembly: GCF_055609245.1. Taxonomy (NCBI): domain Bacteria; kingdom Bacillati; phylum Actinomycetota; class Actinomycetes; order Kitasatosporales; family Streptomycetaceae; genus Streptomyces; species Streptomyces sp. NPDC036813. The sequence goes on from NZ_JBVJPV010000002.1 coordinate 441,612, forward strand.
GCGACGTCGGCGGCCACCGCACCGGCTTGTTTGCTCTGCTCCAGCAGGTCGGCGGTGAGGGCGTAGATGCGTTCACGTTGTGCGGGGGACGCCATCTCGCCGAACGCATCCGGCAGGACGCTGTGGCTGAGGGCCAGGTGGAGGCCGACGGTGCGCAGGAAGCGTTCCAGCTGCTGGTCGACCGGCAGGCTGGGGATCTGCTCGGCGTGGGCCAGCAGCCGGTCGTAGAAGGCCTCGGCCAGTCTGCTGCGCAGGACGTCAGGGGTGGGGAAGCGCTGGTAGAGCGCGGCCGGTGTGAGCCCGGCCTCGCGAGCGACCTGGGCCATGCTCGCCAGCGGACCGAGCTTGCGCATCGCTGCCGCGATGTCCCACAGCGTCTTCTCCTCACCGGCTTGTGGGAGCCCCTCGTCCGGGGTGTCCGCCGTCATGCCGTCGTCATCCGATCGCTCACGCACACCGACTCCGCTCGATACACATCTCGTCCCCATGACCCTAGGAGAAATCACCACAGATCTGACATAGGCCAGGATCCGCCGATCGGTGGCCTCTCGCCGCTTGCGGGCACGCGTGGGCGCGCTCGCAGTGCACCGGCCGGCCGAGCCCGTGGGCGGCGGGCAACGGCCGCGGGGGCCACGGTGGCCGTCCCGGTGGCAGCACCACCGTCGAGCCCGCTGCCGGATCCGTCCTGTCGCCGATGGCACTGTGCACCGCGCCGTCGTCCGGAGCGGCTTGAGTGGCCATCCTCAGACGGTGTCTCCCTGTGGCCGGGTCAGGCCGTGGTCGTAAGCGAAGATCACCGCCTGGATGCGGTCGCGGGCGCCGATCTTGGACAGGACGCGCCCGACGTGGGTTTTCACCGTGGACTCCGCGAGGACGAAACGGCCGGCGATCTCGCTGTTGCTCCAGCCCTTGCCGATGGCGACGAGGATCTCGCGCTCGCGGTCGGTGAGGGAGGCCAGCCTCAAATCCTCGGCGCAGCCGTCGCCGGGGGGTGGCACGAGGCGGGCGAACTCCTTCAGGAGGCGGCGGGTGAGCGTGGGAGCGATCACGGCGTCTCCGGCCGCCACCGCGCGGATGCCTGCCAGGAGCTCGTCGGGGCGGGCGTCCTTGAGGAGGAACCCGCTGGCTCCGGCGCGCAGGGCGGCGTACACGTACTCGTCGATGTCGAAGGTGGTCAGGACGAGGACGCGGGAGCGGTCACCGGCGGCGACGATCCGGCGGGTGGCCTCGATGCCGTCCATCCCGGGCATGCGTACGTCCATGAGGACGACGTCGGGACGCAGTTGGGCCGCCATGCGCACGGCTTCGGCTCCGTGCCCGGCTTCGCCGACCACCTCGGTCTCGGGCACCGACTCCAGGAGCATGCGGAAGCCGTACCGCTGGAGCGGCTGGTCGTCCACGATCAGCACGGTCGTCACGGGGCACCGTCCTGGGGGGTGAGGTCGAGGTCGGCCCGTACCGTCCAGCCGGCGCCCGTGGGGCTCGAACTGACGTGACCGCCGTAGAGCGCCGCTCGTTCCCGCATGCCCACCAGGCCGTGTCCTTCCTCGTTCGCCGTGCGGGGACGGCCGGCCGTGGCAGGCGGCCCGGAGTCCTGGACGGTGACGGTCAGCCGTGTGTCCTCCACGACGACGGCCAGGTTCGCAGGCGCGCCGGTGCCGGCGTGTTTCAGGGTGTTCGTCAGGGCCTCCTGCGCGATGCGGTAGACCGTCAGCTGCACCCCGCTGTCGAGGGCGTCGATGTCCCCGGCCGTACGGTAGACGACCTCCAGGCCCGCGGCGCGCACCGCCTCGCACAGCGCGTCGAGGTCCGTGACACCGGGCTGCGGGCTCAGCTCGGGCTCGGCCGTCGAGCCGTCGGCCTCGCGCAGGACGCCGAGCACTCGGCGCAGTTCGCTCAGGGCCTGACGGCCGGTGTCCCCGATGAGGTGCAGGGCCTCCTTGCCCCGTTCAGGAGCGGCGCCTGCGGCATAGGCTCCCGCGTCGGCGAGGGTGATGATGACGGACAGGTTGTGGCCGACGATGTCGTGCATCTCCCGGGCCACCCGGGCCCGTTCGGAGGCGACAGCGAGTCTGTCCCGCTGGTCGCGTTCGATCTCCAGCCGTGTCGCGCGCTCGCGCAGCCCGGCGAGCTGGGCCCGCCGGATACGGATCACCATGCCGAGGGCGAGTGCCGCGGTCGCCGTGCTGAGCAGGAAGAACTGCGCGTCCCAGACCGACATCGCTCCCGCCGCCCGCGCCGCGACCAGGCTCAGCGCACCCGCTGTGACGGCGCAGGCCCAGGGCAGCTGCCGCAGCCGCCCGTGCAGGGCGAGGCTGTACAGGGCGACGAAGAGGGCGACGTCCGCGCGGAGTGCGGCGCCGAGGGACCACTGCAGGACGAACACCGCCGTGACGGCGCCGAAGGCGACGGCGGGTGCCCGGCGGCGCCACAGCAGCGGCAGCACCAGCCCGGCCTGCAGGGCGAGCATGCCCGCGACCGGCAACCGGGTGAACACCAGACGGAAGCGGCGCGGGCCGTCGCCGTCGCCGGCCCCGCCGATCACGCCGACCGCGTGCAGCAGGTCCGGCAGGCAGAACAGCAGGAAGACAACGACCACCACCGCGCTGTCCAGCACCCACGGACGCGCCCGGTCGGCATGCCGGAGGCGCTGGCCGGCCCGGCCGAGCCGGGCGACCAGCGGTCCCATCCCGCTGAGATCTTCGGTGGTCATGGAGGTCACCGGACCATGATGCGGGTGGCTGCCGCTCAGACGTCGCTGCGCAGCAGCCGGTACGCCGCGCCGGCCAGCGCCAGGCCCGTCCAGCCGAGGAAGACCAGCAGTCCGGCGACCGGCGACAGGGTGGTCGTGTCGTGCGTCAGGGCGAAGAGTGACTGGCCCGCGTTGCTGGGGAGGTAGGGGGCGATGTCTCCCTGCCACGAGCTGGGCAGCAGGGAGACCAGTCCGGGCACGAGCATGAGGGCGGCGACCAGGACGGAGATGCCGCCGGCCACCGACCGCAGCAGCGCGCCCAGGGCGGTGCCGATGACGCCGACCAGACCGAGGTAGAGCCCGGCGCCCAGCAGGCTGCGGACCACGCCGGCATGGCCGAGGCCCATGGCGGCGGGCGTGCCCGAGACGATCCGGCTGCCGATGAGGAAGGCGACGAACGCGCCGGCCGTCGCGATCACCAGCGCGACCAGGCCGAACACCGCCGCCTTGGACCAGAGCACGGGCAGCCGGCGCGGCACCGCGGCCAGTGTCGAGCGGATCATGCCGGTGGAGTACTCGCCCGCCGTGACCAGCACGCCGAGCACACCGAGGGCGAGCTGAGCGAAGTTCGTGCCGAAGAGGGACAGGCTCACCGCGGTCGAGCTGGCGAAGTCACGCTCCATGGGCCGGCCGGAGCCGAGGCCGGACTTGTAGTGGCTCGCCGCGATGACGCCGAAGGCGACGAGGAACAGCAGGCCCAGGCCGAGAGTGATCCAGGTGGAGCGCAGGGACCAGAGCTTGGCCCACTCCGAGGACAGCACGCGCCGTCCGGTCACCCGGTGGACGGGCCGGGGCGCGGCGGCCGCGGCGGTCCCAGGTGTCTCAGGGGTCTGGGGGGTTGCCGTGAGGGTGCTCATGCCGCGCTCCCGGAGGTCTCGGTGCCGGTCGTGGAGCCGTGGTACTCCACGGCGTCCCGGGTCAGTTCCATGAACGCCTCCTCCAGCGACACCGCCTTGGTGGTCAGCTCGAACAGGGGGATGGCGTGCTCGGCCGCCTTCAGGCCGATCTCGCGGGCGGAGAGCCCGCTCACCTGCAGCTCCTCCGAACCGATGCGTCCGGTGATCTCCACGCCCGGCCCGGCCAGCACGTCCCGCAGCCGTGCGGGGTCGTTCGTCGCGACCCGCACGGTGTCACCGCCGGCCTCGCGGACCAGGTCCCGCACGGTGGTGTCGGCCAGGAGTCGTCCCCGGCCGACGACGATCAGGTGATCGGCCACCAGCGCCACCTCGCTCATCAGATGCGAGGAGACGAACACCGTGCGCCCCTCCGCCGCGAGGGAGGTGAGCAGATTGCGGATCCACAGGACGCCCTCGGGGTCCAGCCCGTTGACAGGCTCGTCCAGCATCACGGTCTGCGGGTCGCCGAGCAGGGCGGCCGCGATGCCCAGCCGCTGGCCCATGCCGAGGGAGAAGGCACCGGCCCGCTTGTTCGCGACGCTGCCGAGACCGGCGAGTTCGACGACCTCGTCGACCCGGCGGCGCGGGATGCCGTGGGTCAGCGCGAGGGCACGGAGGTGGTTGCGGGCCGAGCGGCCGGGGTGGATCGACTTGGCCTCCAGCAGCGCGCCCACCTCCTGGAGCGGCGCCTCGTGGCGGGCGTAGCGCCGGCCGTTCACCGTGACGGAGCCCAAGGTCGGCGCGTCCAGACCGACGATCATGCGCATCGTCGTGGACTTGCCCGCACCGTTGGGCCCCAGGAATCCGGTCACCGTGCCCGGCTTCACGGTGAAGTCCAGACCGTCGACGGCGGTCTTTTCCCCGTACCTCTTGGTGAGCTGCTGTGCCTCGATCATTGGCGTTCTCTCTCTCGGGCTCCGGCGCCCACAACGCCCGGCGCCTCCTTTCTCACGCTAGGTCCAAGATCGGCCGGATCCGGTGGTACCGGGAGATGAACCAGGTCGGGCGGGTGGTACCGGGGTACTACGGCAGCGGTGCTCCGGCGCGCGTCAGGCGCCGTCGGCGAGGGAGGCGACGATCGATCGGACCGTCTCCTCGGTGATGCCGGGGTGGAGGAACGCCAGGCGGGCGACGAACCTTCCGGTGCTGCCCGCACTCACCCGAGAGCTGCACGCGTCGTCGGATGACGGCCGCCTCCTGAAGGGGCTCACGGCACGCAGTACGCGCAGCTGGGACGCAGCGGTGTGAAGGCCGGCCGCCTCGTCGCCGTCAGGTGCGGAAGCCGACGTGCACGTGGTCGTGATGGGTGGCGTCGCTGAAGAACTGGCCGGGGCCGCCGCCCGACAGCAGGACCGGGCCGCCGACGTTGTAGGACCCGGCCGCCGCCGCGTCCCGCATGAACCGTTCGAGCAGGCTCCGCGGTGTCGCGGGATCGACGACCGCGTGCCCGTCGATCCGCCACACGTCGAAGGCGCGGCCGTGCGGATGGTCGCTGGGCCTGCTCGTGCCGAACACGTCCAGTGGGTGTCCGGAACGCACCACGCTCACCTCCAGCCGGTACGTCCGCGCCAGCGCGAGCATCGCCTTCGCCACACTGGTGTGCACCTGACCGCTGCGCAGGTCCGCGGCCGCGGCCGGCGGCAACACGATCCGGTCGTCGGACAGCACGGCCCGGACATCCGGCGCCAGTGACCGGACGGCCGGCCCCGGGTGCGCCGGGTGCAGGGCGTCGACCGTCCAGCCGGACCCCGACCGGGCCAGCCGTACGTCGACCGTCGTCCCCGCGGCGACCACCCTGCCGCCGTGCCGGATCCACTGCCGGCACACCACCAGCACGCTGGCGGACCGCGACAGGATGCCGCCGTACTGCGCGTCCACGACCTGCAGCGCGGCCTGGTCCGCTGCCGGCAGCAGCGGTCCCGCCTGGCCGACGAGGGCCGCCGGCAGCCCTAGCCCGGCCACTCTCGCCCGCGCCGCAGCCGTCCCGCCCTGCCCCTCGCCCCAGGCACCGATCGCCTCCACCACCTGCACGGCCCGCAGCTTCGCCGCCGGCTGCACCTCCGCGGACGTGGGCCGCCAGGGCGTGGTGTGCGGCAGAGCGGGGGAGGGCGACGGCGTACCGCCGCCGGTCGTGGACCTCTGGGACGGGTGCGACGGGCACGCGGCCGAGGCGGTACGGGCGGAACACGCCGCGCCGACCACGACACCGGCGAGGGCCGCCAGCACGGTGCGGCGGCCGGGTGGAGGAGCGGCGGGCGCACGAGTGTGGGTCATAAGGCCCAGTGTCCGCCGCGCGGCGCAGGCCCGCCGCGCGCCGGAGCGACGGCCGGCCCGGCCGCTCCCCCTGAAACGGGCCGCCGCACCACGGGCGTGCCACCGATGAACCAGTCCTGTGCCCTCCCGGCCTCCGGACGAAGCGAGCGCGCATGTCCTGCGTTTTTCAGACGAGTTGGACAATCGGACCGGACTCCGGCCGTTGCCGGCCGCCGAGTTGTCGGCGACCCTTCCCGGAATTGTCCGTGATCGGTAACAGACGGATCCGCAGGCACCTTTTCCTCGTCCTGTCAGGTGGTCGCACAGCGGCCGACGGCGGTTGAGGAACCCAGGGGAAGCAGGGGGCGGACATGGCGCGTCACAGCGGCGGACGGGGCTGGTACGGCAGGACGGTCGGGGCGGCACTCGGGGTGACGCTGCTGGCTGCCGGTGCCGCGGTGTGGACGGCGCAGGCCGATACCGCGGACCGCACTCCGCCGCGGGCGTCCGTGCCGGCCAAGCCGGGCGCTGCCCCGCAGGCGGTGGCGGCGACCATCGCGCACTCCTCCGACAAGGGTCCCCGTGGTGTGAACATCACCATCGACGACGGCCCCGACCCAGTGTGGACCCCCCAGGTGCTGGACGTGCTCGAGAAGTACGGGGTGAAGGCCACGTTCTGCATGGTGGGGACGCAGGCGCAGGCCCACCCGGACCTCGTCAAGAAGGTGGTCGCGGCCGGGCACCGGTTGTGCGACCACTCGGTGTCGCACGACACCACCATGGACAAGAAGTCCCAGGCCTACCAGTCGCAGGAGATCCTCGACGCCGAACGCATGATCACGGAGGCTTCCGGTGGCGTGAAGCCGATGTACTACCGGGCGCCCGGCGGGGCGTTCACCCCGTACAGCCGCACCCTGGCCGCCTCCCGGGGGATGCGTCCACTGGGCTGGAACGTGGACTCCAAGGACTTCGAGCGGCCGGGTACGAACGCGATCGTCGCCACCGTCGAGCGGGAGGTGCCCAACGGGCCGACGATCCTGTTCCACGACGCGGGCGGCGACCGTTCCCAGACGGTCGAAGCCCTGCGCCAGGTCCTGCCCTGGCTCAAGGGGCAGGGCTATTCCTTCGGCTTCCCCGTGCGCTAGGTCATCGTCCAGGCAGGACATCAGCGGGCGGCCGCAGCCACGCGTCCCCGCGTCGGCGGCGCCGGTACGCCAGCGTCAGCACCGCCGGCAGCGGCCCCCACAGCACCAGCGGGCGTAACAGCAGGAGAACCACAGGCTCGCGACTTTCCTCCCGTCGGAAAGAGATGCCATTGACGCCCCTGCGCTGCACAGCCGATTCCTCAGCGACGTGCTTCCCAGGATCCGGCAGGATGCGCGGGTGAGCGGTGTTGCCGTCGCGGGCGCCGGTGAGCAAGGTGCCCCGCACATCGGCGAGAAATGCAGGTGCCTCGGTGGGCGCGAGCCGGGTAGCGTGCAAGCTGTGTCGAGTCCTGAGTCAGACAGGGTGGGGGCTTTCGGTCACGCCGTCAGCCCCCTGCACCACTGAGTCCGTAGTCCCGCCGCCCCGCCGCGTGCTACGGCCGGACGCGTGTGCCCCTCGGGGCTGACCGCGGTGACGAGATGACCTTCTCGTGCTTCTCCTCACCTCGGAGCCACTCGATGCCTTTCCCGCTGTACCTGCTTGCCCTGGCGGTCTTCGCCATGAGCACCTCGGAGTTCATGCTCGCCGGCCTCCTGCCGGACATCGCTTCGGACCTCGGCGTCACCGTCGGGGCAGCCGGCATGCTCACCTCGGCCTTCGCGATCGGCATGGCCGTCGGTGCCCCGCTCATGGCAGGGATTGCCCGCCACTGGCCCGCACGGTCGAGCCTGTTCGGATTCGTCGTGCTGTTCTCGGCAGCCCACGCCGTGGGCGCCGCCACTTCGAGCTTCCCGGTGCTGTGTGCGACCCGGGTGGCCGCAGCGCTCGCGAATGCCGGGTTCCTCGCCGTCGCTCTGACGACTGCCACCACTCTGGCCCCTGCTGACCAGAAGGGACGCGCACTCGCCGTACTGCTGTCGGGCACCACCGTGGCCACCATCGCCGGCGTCCCCGGCGGATCGGCGCTCGGCACATGGCTCGGCTGGCGAGCCACGTTCTGGGCCGTCACCGTGCTCTGCGTGCCCGCGGCCGTCGGCATCCTCACCGCAATCCCGGCGCGACGCGGGCCCAAGAACCCGGCTGGCGGACCGCCGCTGCGAGCGGAACTCGCGCAGCTCAAAAGTCCGCGGCTGCTCCTGGTCATGCTGCTCGGCGCGCTGGTGAACGCGGCCACCTTCGCGAGCTTCACCTTCCTCGCCCCGGTCGTGACCGGCACCGCCGGGCTGGGCGAGCTGTGGATCCCGGTCGTCCTGGTGCTCTTCGGCGCCGGATCCTTCGTAGGCGTCACCGTCGCCGGGCGGCTGTCCGACCGGCGCCCGGGACTGGTCGTCGCAGCCGGCGGTCCGCTGCTGCTCATCGGCTGGCCGGCCCTGGCCGTGCTGGCCGACCGGCCGGTCGCTCTGCTCGCCCTCGTGTTCGTCCAAGGCGCGCTGTCGTTCGCCGTGGGCAGCATGCTGATCACGCGGGTCCTGTACGAGGCGTCCGGAGCCCCCGCCCTGGGCGGTTCCTACGCGACCACGGCTCTCAACGTCGGCGCCGCCACCGGACCTCTCATCGCGGCGACCACCCTCGGCGACCTCGGACCGTTGTGGGCAAGCAGCTTCCTCGTCGCGGCCGCACTGCTGGTCGCGTTCCCCTTGCGCGGTGTGCTCGTGGCCGAACGGAGCAGCGAGGCGCTCCAGTGAGGGATACGAACACTCCGCCGGTGCGCAGCATCAACTTCGTTCGCGGGAGGCGGGGGTCACGGTGTTGTGGCGGTTCAACGCCGTCGACTTTGAGGACGTGGACGGATGCGGAGACGAGATCAAAGGGTGCGAGGATCACGGCTCGTCCGGCGGATCATGGGCCGAGCCGGGGACGGACCGAGGCGAGGGCCGGCCGGTGCCCTAATCGTGTTGACCGCCTTCGGCAGGCATGCTGGAGTCGGCACGTGGACAGCATCCCCGCCAACCGGCGGTTCTGGAACCAGATCAGCAGCGCCTACCAGCACGAGCGCGATCCGCAAATCGGCGCCACACCCCGGCTGTGGGGCATGTACTCCATCCCTGACGCGCACCTGCAAGCCCTGGGCGACGTCACCGGCAAGCGCGTCCTCGAACTCGGCTGCGGCGCCGGCCAGTGGTCCAGGGCGCTCGCCGCCGAGGGTGCCACGGTGGTCGGGCTCGACCTGTCGGAGGCCCAACTCGCCGCGGCGGCACGCGCGATGGGAGCGGCCCGCTACCCGCTGGTGCAAGGCGCCGCCGAACAACTCCCCTTCGCCGCCGGCAGCTTCGACCTGGTGTTCTGCGACTTCGGTGGGCTCAGCTGGGCGCCCCCGCATCTGGCCGTCCCGCAGGCCGCACGCGTCCTGGGCCGAGGCGGGCGCCTGGTGTTCAACGTGGCCAGCCCATGGTTCGAAGCCTGCTACGACGAAGCCAACAGCCGGGTGACCACGACGCTGCAGAAGGACTACTTCGGGCTGAACAGCATCGCCGAAGACGCCGGCGCGACCAGCTATCAGCTCACCTACGGCGACTGGGTCAAGGTCCTGCGCGGCGCGGGTCTCGTCATCGACGACCTCATCGAGCCGCGGCCCGAACTCGGAACACCCAACGGCTACAACGAAACCGACCCACCCGACTGGGCACACCGCTGGCCGGCGGAACTGCTCTGGGTAACCCACAAACCGTAAGCTCCGCCGCGCCGAGAGGTGGTGCAGAACGTGGCTCTGAGCGCAGTAAGGCGGGAGCAGTTGGCGGCAGCGGCGCGGGCCGCGTTCGGCCGGGGGCGGAGGCTGGAGGGGGTCGAGCGAGTTGCCGGCGGCAGCAAGAAGGGCGTCTACCGCCTGCTGCTGGACGATGCCACGACTGCGATCGCGTATCTGTGGGACGACGAGGAGAACTACTGGCCGGCGACCGAGGGCGACGACGACCTTGCCGACACGTTCTCGCCCGGCCTCGGGCTCGACTTGTTCGAGTCCGCGCACGCGCGTCTCGACGCGCTCGGCGTCCGCGTCCCGGCGATCCGTCACGTGGACCGCGACGGCACCCACTGTCCGGCCGACCTCGCGATCGTCGAGGATCTCCGGGGTGAGAGCCTGGAAGCACTGCTTGCCCGGGACCCGCGCGCAGCGGCCCCGGTCATGGGGCGCCTCAGGGAGGCCCTGGAGGCGATGCGGCACCATCGGGCTGTCACCTACGGCAAGGTGGCCGTCGTGGACGCAGGCGCGACGTCGCTGGGGACCTCGTGTGAAGAGGTCGTTCTGGCGCGTGCGCGGCGGGACCTCGCCGAGGGGGCGTCGCGTGATCGGCGGATCGAAGATGCCCGTGACCGGGTGGAGGAGCGGCTGCGGGAGCTGGCAGACGCGGTCCGGCCACGGGCGGAGTACTCGGTCGTGCACGGCGAGATGGGGCCCGACCACGTGCTGGTGGACGCGGCGGCAAGGCCCGTACTGATCGACATCGAGGGTGCCATGTACTTCGACGTCGAGTGGGAGCACGTGTTTCTCCGCATCCGCTTCGGCGACTCGTACAGGTCTCTGGCAGCGGACGGACTGGACGAGAACCGGCTTGCGCTGTACACGCTGGCGCAGCGGCTGTCGCTGACGGCGGGTCCACTCAGGCTGCTCGACGGGGACTTCCCCGACAGACGGCTCATGGCGGGTATCGCCGAGCACAACTTGAAGAAGGCGCTCCAGCTTGTCCGCTCGTGAAGAACGCCGGCTACGCGAACGGCATCACGGGTCAGGGGGAGAACCCTTCATCTGACGTGGCACAGGCGGAGGGCCGGCACCAACCATCCGAGCGGCCCGGACGTCACCGGATCCGAGGATCCAGCACCGCCAGGATCCGCTGGAATCGCGCGGTCATGTCGTCAGCGCTCTGCTCGGGGTGGTGCCGCCACCAGGCGACCGCGGCGCTCACCGTTCCGTACCAAAGATGCGTGGCGAGGTCGGCGTCGAGTGGTTCGTCGGCCTGGGCGGAGTGAAGGAATTCCGCCACGCCGACCGCGCCCATGCGGTTGAGCCTCCGCCGGTACCCGGCCGCCGCGGAATGCAGGTCACCGTCCGGCGGCAGAGTCGGGTCGTACACGAGCTGCCAGTCGTGCACGCGTGACTCGAGCGCCCGGAAGACGGCCCGCAGGGTTCGCACAGCGCGCGTGATGTCCGGCGGCCCCTGCTGGGCGGATTCAACGGCCGCGACGAGGCGGGCTCCGGCGGAGTCCAGGCAGGCCAGGTAGAGGCCGTCCCTGGAGCCGAAGTACTCGTAGATCATCGGCTTGCTGATGCCCGCGCGCGCGGCCACCACCGCCGTCGACCCGCGCGCGTAGCCCCGGCTGCCGAATTCCTCGGCCGCCGCGTCCAGGATCAGCCGTTCCCGCTCTTTTCGTGGCATCCCCTTGGTGCCGACCGTGCGCGGGGCGTTCTGCTGCTTGCTCATGCTGCCATCCCCTGCAAATGTGACTGTCTGGTAACTTACCCTGCGTTCAGATAGGCGGTGTGCCGGTGCACAGCAAGACGCGCTCATGGTGGGGATGGGGAAACGTCGAGGACGCCGTAACGGCCGATGAGCGTGCAGAACTCACCCGTCGCACCGCGGAACTGCTGCCGGGTGCGGACCTCACCGTGCACGAGGCCCCTCCGGTCGAGTCGTTCGGCGTGGGCGCGAGCAGGGTCCGGGCGCCGCGGGCGCTGGCGTCCATCGTCTCGGAGGACGTCCGCGACCGGCTCGCGCACAGTCACGGCCAGGCATTCCGCGATGTCGTGCGGGCACTGCTGGGGAGGCTGCCCCATGTACCCGACCTCGTCGTGCGCCCCACATCGGAAGAGCAGGTCGTGGACGTGCTCGACTGGTGCAACGACGCCGGCATCGCCGTCATACCCTTCGGCGGCGGATCCTCGGTGGTCGGAGGCGTCGAACCCCGCGTGGGCGACGAATACGCCGGCGTGGTCAGCCTCGACCTCACCTCGATGGACCGGGTTCTCGAAGTGGACACCACCAGCCGCGCCGCGCTCGTCCAGGCCGGGGTCTTCGGGCCGCATCTGGAAGAGCAGTTGAGGCCCACGGGGCACACCCTGCGCTTCTTCCCTCAGTCCTTCGAGTTCTCCACCCTCGGCGGCTGGCTGGCTACCCGGGCGGGGGGCCATTTCGCCACGCACCTCACCCACATCGACGACCTGACCGAAGCCATGCGGATCATCACCCCTTCCGGCGTCGTCGCCACCCGCCGGCTCCCCGGCTCGGGTGCCGGACCGTCCCCCGACCGGCTGTTCCTCGGCTCCGAGGGGTCGCTCGGGGTGATCACCGAGGCCTGGGTCCGCCTCCAGGAACGGCCCCGGTGGAGGGCAGGCGCCTCGGTGGGCTTCGCGGACCACGACGCGGGTGTACGGGCCGTGCGCGCCCTGTCCCAGTCCGGACTGGACCCCGCGAACTGCCGGCTCCTGGACCCGATGGAGGCGCTGATCAACGCGGGCTCGTCGACCGCAGTCCTGCTCCTCGGCTTCGAATCGGCGGACCACCCCGTCCACACCTGGATGGATCGCGCGCTCGAGCTGTGCCGGGACCACGGCGGCACCCTGACCGAGCCGCCGCGCGGCACCGGGACCGCGGACCGGGCCGCGCGCACCGCGGCCGCCGACGCCTGGCGCTCCTCCTTCGTGCGCATGCCCTATCACCGCGACGCGCTGGCCGCCCAGGGCATGATCGTGGAGACCTTCGAGACGGCCTGCACCTGGGACCGGTTCGACAGTCTGCGCGCGGCTGTGGACGAGGCGGCGCGGGACGCCATGCGTCAGGTCGGTGCCGTGGGTGTGGTGACCTGCCGGTTCACCCACGTCTATCCCGACGGCCCCGCCCCGTACTTCGGCATCTGCGCGGCGGGAGAATGGGGCAAGACCGTGGAGCAGTGGGACGAGATCAAGCAGGCGGTGTCCGAGGCGCTGATCTCGAGCGGCGCCACCATCACCCACCATCACGCGGTGGGCCGCGACCACCGGCCGTGGTACGACCGGCAGCGCCCCGACCTCTTCGGCTCCGCTCTCCAAGCCGCCAAGACGGTGCTCGATCCGGCGGGGATCCTGAACCCCGGGGTGGTGATCGACCCCCTGCGCGACCGCTGAGACAGCGCTGCCGGGAGGCGGCAGGCGCCGGGCCTGCGGCGGCAGCCTCGGCCGGAGGCCGGCGCACGCGGTGGGCCACCGTCGGGAGCAGGTGACGGTCGGCGAGGACTCCTTCCAGCTGATGGCGACGGCGGCGCTCACCCCTGAGACCGCCACCGCCACCGCCACCAGCTGACGGCGTCGGCGGCGCTCACACGTGGACCGACCGCTGCCGGCTGACGGTGAGGGCGGCGCTCGCCCGGGGACCGACCGCTAGCCGCTGACGGTGAGGGCGGCGCTCACCCGTGGACCGCCGGCTTGAGAACCTCCTCGCACCATTCCCGGAACGTCGTGCGACCCGCGTTCGCCGGAGTGCGTCGCACGCCGTCGTCCAGGCCGTCGCCCTTGGCGCGCACCATGTCGACGAACGCCTCGGCGATCTCGGGAGCCGTCCCGCGGGCGAGGAGCCCGGCGCGTACGACCTCGAGCGACTGCCGTTCGTAGCGGACCGGACGGCCGAGCACCTCGGACATGACACGCGCCATGTCGTCGGCCGACAGGTCCTCGGGGCCGAGCACGGGGACCTCGCCCGTGCCGGTCCACGAGCGGTCGAGGAGAAGGCCGGCGGCGGCCTCGGCGATGTCCCGGGTGGCGGCGAGGGGCGCCTTGCGGTCGGCGGCGAGGGGGCCGGTGAACACGCCGTCGTCGCGGATCGACGCCGCCTGCCACAGCAGGTTGTCCATGAAGGTGGGGTTGGCCAGCGCGCGGTGGGCCACGCCCGTACCCGCGATGAGGTCGTCCATGGCGAGGGAGGCCGTCACCTGTCCGGCGCGGTCGGCGACGGGGGTGCCGCGCCCGAGCGCCGAGACGCCGACGACGTGTCCGACCCCGTGGGCCGCGAACGCCTTCGCGGCGGGCCGGGTGAAGTCGACGTACACCTCGTCCAGGCTTGACGCCCGCAGGTTCGGCGGGGCGAGCCAGAAGACGGCGTGCGCGCCGGCGAAGGCCCGGTCCACGACGTCGGTGTCGCCGTGCGAGCCGGTGACGACGTCCACGCGCGACCTGACGTCGTCGGGGAGCCGTGCGGGATCGCGCACGACGACGCGCAGTTCTTCCCCGTGAGCGGGGGCCCGGTCGAGCAGGATGTCCAGCAGCCGGGCGCCGATCTGTCCGGTGGGAGCGGTGATGACGATCATGTGTCGAGTCTCCGTGCCGTCCCCTGCGGCGGTCCAATACCTTCCCCGACGATTGATACCGTGAAGGTATGGATCTGGATCTGCGCAAGCTCCGCTACTTCGCCGCGGTGGCCGAGCACCGGCACTTCGGCCGGGCGGCGGAACAGCTCTACATCGCCCAGCCGGTGCTCAGCCGGCAGATCAAGGCGCTCGAGCAGGAGCTGGGATGCGCGCTGCTGGTGAGGACCACCCGCAGCGTGGAGCTGACCGCGGCCGGCCGGCAGCTTCACCAGGAGGCGCAAGAAATCCTCGCGGCGGTCACCGCGGCGGTGCGGCGCGTTCACGACGCGGACCGGGGTGTCCAGCGGCTGGTGATCGCCTTCTCTCCCGGGCTGCACGTCTCGGACGCGATCCGGGCGTTCGGCGAACGCCACCCCGAGGTGGAGACCGACGTCGTGCCGGCGCGCTGGTGGGAGCAGGACGCTCCGCTCCGGGACGGCCGGGCCCAGGTCGGGTACCTGCGGCGGCCGTTCGACGACACCGGGCTGCGCACGATCCCCATCGGCAGGGAGCCGAGGGTCGCCTGCGTACCGGCGGCGCATCCCCTGGCATCCCGCCCTGAGGTCACGCTCGGCGATCTCGGCGGAGAGCGGATGCTGGACGCGCCGACCCGGCGGACCTCCTCACTGGAGGAGAAGTTCGAGCTCATCGCCCTGGGACGCGGCATCGCGCTCGTCCCGCTGAGCGTCGCGCGATCCTACTCACGTGAGGGTCTCGTCCATCTCCCGGTCACGGACGCCCCGGACCTGGAGACGTGCCTGGCTGTCTGCGCGGACCGCCGGGAAAAGCTGCTGCGCGACTTCCTGGACATCGCCACCGCGACCCTGCGCCGTGATCCGCAGGGCGGACATCCGAGCGTGCCGCACTAGCCCTTTCCGAAGATCAGCACCCTAACGCACCCCCTCGCATGGAAAGGGAACGGCAGCTTCAGCGGTCAGCTTGCGCTGGAGTGCGCTCCAAGTCGTAGCGTCGCAGACACCGGGGCGCGAGGCCCGTGCCGCCCGGTGTCTCTTCCGGGATGCCGGGCGGTGTAATCCGTCGCTGCATGGATGAGGGACTTCGCGTCGTCCGAACGATGAACGAGTGTGCACGGAAAGGCTGGGACACGACATGCAAGAGCGCAGTCTGCGGGAGCTTCGGGTATCGGCGATCGGCCTGGGGTGTATGGGCATGTCCGCCTTCTACGGATCGGCCGACCAGGAGGAGGGGAGCGCGACCATCCGGCGCGCCCTCGACCTCGGGGTGAATTTTCTCGACACCGCCCAGATGTACGGACCGCTCACCAACGAGTCGCTCGTCGGCGAGGCGATCAAGGGGCGCCGTGATCAGTACGTGATCGCGACGAAGTTCAACTACCGGATGGATGACGCCGTACCCGGCGACATCAGCACGGTCGGCCCGCAGGACGGCTCCGCCGAGCACGTCCGCAGCTCGGTCCACGGCTCGCTGCAGCGCCTGGGAACCGATCACATCGACCTGTACTACCAGCACCGGGTCGACCCGAACGTGCCCATCGAGGAGACCGTCGGCGCGCTCGGGGAACTGGTCGCCGAGGGCAAGGTGCGCTACATCGGGCTGAGCGAGGCGAGCGCGCAGACCATCCGGCGCGCCCACGCCGTGCACCCGGTCACCGCGGTGCAGAGCGAGTACTCGCTGTGGTCACGGGATGTGGAGGCCGAGGTGCTGCCCACCTGCCGTGAGCTCGGGATCGGCTTCGTGCCGTACTCGCCGCTCGGCCGCGGTTTCCTCGCCGGCCGGTTCACCTCGCCGGACGATCTGGACGCGAACGACTGGCGCCGCCAGAACCCGCGCTTCCAGGACGACAACCTGGAGGCGAACCAGCGGCTCGCGGCCAAGGTGAAGGAGATCGCGGCGGAGAAGGACGTGACGCCGGCCCAGCTGGCCATCGCCTGGGTGCTGGCCCAGGGCGAGGACCTGGTTCCGATCCCGGGCACCAAGCGCCGCACCTACCTGGAGCAGAACGCCGCCGCGGTCGACATCGTGCTGACCCACGACGACCTGGCCCGCATCGACGCGGAGCTGCCCGAGGCGGCGGGGGAGCGGTACGACGAGGCGGGCATGCGATCCGTGAACCGCTAGGGTCCGTCGTTCCGATCAGGCTGGCGGTGAGGCGCGGGGCACCCCGCGGTGGCGTGCCGTGGGAGAACGGTCCGGGCGCTCTCAGCCGGCGTGCAGGACCCGGAAGCGGCCGGGGTCCGAGGGGTCCCGGTCGACGACCTGGACGGGCGGCCATGCCCATTGCCACACGCTGATGCCCGGAACGCGA
Source organism: Streptomyces sp. NPDC036813 (assembly GCF_055609245.1). Classification (NCBI taxonomy): domain Bacteria; kingdom Bacillati; phylum Actinomycetota; class Actinomycetes; order Kitasatosporales; family Streptomycetaceae; genus Streptomyces; species Streptomyces sp. NPDC036813. The sequence goes on from NZ_JBVJPV010000002.1 coordinate 458,257, forward strand.
GAGAACTCGATCCGCCCACGGGTGCCGTCGACGGCGACGCGCGGCCAGGCTTCGGCCAGGCGGGCCCGGCCCGTGCCATGGGTGCGCAGGGCGTCGGCGAGGACGGTGATCGTGTCGTAGCCCTCGAAGGCGACGAACGAGGGCGCCTGGCCGAGCCGTTCGCGCAGCGTCTTCTCCACTCGTGCGCCGAGGGGAGTGAGGTGTTCGGGCAGGTAGCGCAGGAAGGGGACTGCGGTGCCGTCGTCGCCCAGCAGGGCCGCCCATTCGGCGAACTCCGGCTGCCCGGCCGGTGCACCGATCATGATCTCGGCGAGCCGCTGGTCGCGGCGGACGGACGTGACGATCGGTACGGCCGGTTCGGGGTGACCGACCAGAAGGAGGAGGGCCGCCGGCCGATGGGCGGCCAGTTCGTCGCAGACGGCCGAGGGAGTCAGCTCGCTCAGGTCGAGTTCGGTGACGGTACCGCCGTGGGGAGCGAGGTACTCCCGCAGCAGGCGGGTACCGGTCGCCCAGTAGACACTGGGCTGAGTTGCCACGGCGATGCGCCTGCGGCCCGCGCCGAGGAGGAAGTCCGCGTAGATCCGCCAGCCGTGCGACTGCGCCGGGCACAGGCGCGCGACCCGCTCCGTCGGCTCATCGGTCAGCGCATCGAGAACCGCCGACGAGCACAGGTACGGCAGGCCGAGGGCGTCGGCCCTGGCGGCAGCCGCGCGCGCCACGACGCTGTGATACTCCCCGGCCAGCGCGGCCACGCCCAGCTGCGCCAATTCGTCCACGGCCGCCGCGGCCCGCTGCGGATCAGCCGCGGTGTCCCTTACCACCAGTTCGAGCGGCCTGCCGCCCACACCGCCGGCGTCATTGGCGTCGCGCACCGCCAACTTCATGCCCGCCAGCAGGTGTTGACCTGCCTCGACCCAGCCCGGCCGGGTCAATGGTGCGAGAGCGCCGATCCGGACGGACGAGCCGCCAGTACGCGTGTCTGCCGCTGTGATCATGAAGCGGCAGCGTAGCCACACCATTTGGAGAAATCGAGCACTGGTGCGTACAGGCCGGCATGCGGGGTGTGGCGGGGCTCTCTGCCCGTCTGGTGACGCTGCCTGTCGTGCCGACCGAGCGTAAGACGCGTCAGGGAGCAGTCAACGACTTCTTGGTCGGTTCACCGGCTTCGTCTTGTCCATGATGGAGCACGCCGGTGCTGTCACGGGCTCCCTACTCTCAGTGCTTCACGGCCATAGGCGAAGGGCGGCACCCCATGGACTGGTTTGTCCGCGACTACCGCGAGGACGACCTGGCGGCGGTTGTGCACTTGATCGACACCACAGCTGAACTCGGCCAGGAGTCCGTCTTCTCCTTCGCCGAGTGCATCGCCGCACTGACGGCCAGGGAGCCGGCTGTCGTCGCCGTTCACGGCGGCGCGGTGATCGGTTCGGCGCTCGCCTGCCTGGCGGGGGAGCGTGCCTGGGTGATGCGTATCGCTATCGAGCCCGTCTGGCGCGGGCGGGGGCTGGCCAGCGCGCTGCTGCGGGAGCTGGAACGGCGTCTGGTGGCAGCCCGGGTGCAGCGCGTCGCGTATGTCCTGCCCACGGAGGAGCTGCTCGGCGAGGGGCTGACCAACGCGGGTTACACGAGAAGGCCCGCTGTCGCGTACTACGAGCGCGTCGAGCCGCCGACCGGCCCGATGGCCCACTCCCTCGACGAGCTGGGCGGACAGTGGCTGCCGAGTCACCTCTGGGACGGGGTGGCCGGGATGAGGGCCGAGAAAGAGCTGATCGAGCGACGCGTGGTGATGCCGCTCGCGCAGCCGGAGCGCGCGGCCCGGCACGGGGTGCGGCCGCCGCGGGCGATCACCCTCTTCGGGCCGCCCGGCACGGGCAAGACCACCTTCGCGCGGGCCGTGGCTTCGCGCCTGGGCTGGCCGTTCGTCGAGCTGCTTCCCTCCCGCCTGGCGGACGGTGGCAACCTCGCCGCCGCGCTGCGCGCCGCGTTCACCCGGATCGCGCAACTGGAGCGGGTACTCGTCTTCATCGACGAGGTGGAGGAAATCGCCCCGGTGCGCGGTGGGGGGACACCGGCGGGCATGCACGCGGTCACCAACGAGCTGCTCAAGCTCATCCCCGGTTTCCGGGAACGTGACGAGCGGCTGCTGGTCTGTGCCACCAACTCGGTCCGCTCGCTCGACCCCGCCTTCCTGCGCCCGGGCCGCTTCGACTACGTGATCCCGATCGGCACCCCGGACCCGGAGGCGCGCCGAGCGATCTGGTCCCGCTACACCGAGGACCGCACCGACGTCGACCTCGACACGTTGGTGAAGGCGAGTGATCTGTTCACCCCGGCGGACATAGAGCAGGCGGCACGGGCCGCCGCCCAGGCCGCGTTCGAACGAGACCTGTCCGCGGGCGACACGACACTCGCCGACGACCGGGCCGGAGCGACCACATCGGACTACCTCACGGCCATCGACCAGTGCCGCCCCACGGTGACCCGCAGCATGATCGAGGAGTTCACCGCCGACATCACCGCACACGCCCGGTTCTGAGCGCGGCCGCCGGGTCACCGCGGCCAGGGAGCGTCGTTGATGCGCTCCACCATCGACGTACGGCGGAATCCGGGAACGAAGTGTTCCAGGACGTCCGCGTTGACGGTCCCGTAAGTGGTGTCGGGGCGGTCCTTGAGGCCCTCGACGAACGTCTGCAGGAATTCCCTCTTGAAATCCCCGCGCGGGTGAGCGGCGACGATCTCGTCCAGCTGGTCGCTTTCGAGTCCGTCCAGCCCCCAGCCGACGGCGTCGGTCAGCACGCCGTGGTTCATCGCGGCGATCTCGGGACCCATCCGGCCGGGAATTCCGGGCGTCGTGTGCAGGGCGATCGCCAACCAGACCACCTCGGTGGCGGTCGTGGAGAACCCGCGGTCGCGCAGGAATTTCCGAGCGTGGTCGGCGCCGTCCAGCTCGAAACGCTGCGGCGTGTCGGAGAACGGGATCAGAAGGCCCGCGTCATGGAACATCGCCGAGATGTACAGCAACTCGGGATCGGGCCGGAGGCCCAGCTTTCGCGCATGGAGGGAACCGAAGAGAAAGACACGCCGGGAGTGGTGGAAGATCAGGGGCGTCGTCCTCTCCCGAAGAAAAGCGGTGGCCTCCGCCACAGCCGGGCTCTCGGGTACTTCCACCCCTGCGATGATGTCGGTCATGATGTCCGTGCTTTCCGATGCGATGCGCTACGAGTGGACCGTGCGTCCAATGTCCACGGTGCCGCCCCTGCGGCTCCCGGCGCCGCCTCGGTCCGGCCATGAATCACTCGAATCCAGTCACCGCAGGACGGCTCCGTGACCTCCGGCACGCATCGGGTCGCGATCCTCGTGTACGACGGCGTCAAACTGCTGGACGTCGCCGGACCGGCCGAAGTTTTCGGGGAGGCGAACCTGCTCGGCGCCGATTACCGGATCGACCTGGTGTCGACCACCGGCGCCGACGTCGCCTCCTCGATCGGCATGCGGATCGCCGTCGACGGCAGCGCGGCCACGGAGCCGGACCCCGACACGTTCCTGATGCCGGGCGGAGACGTCTACCCCCGGGTCCCCGTCACGCGCGACCTGACCGAAGCGGCCAGGAATCTTGCGACCCGGGCCGGCCGGGTCGCGTCGGTGTGCTCCGGTGCCTTCGTCCTCGGCGCGGCGGGCCTCCTGGACGGCAAGCGGGCGACCACGCACTGGAAGATCGCGAGTGAACTCGCCGCCCGGCATCCCAAGACCCGCGTCGAACCCGACGCCCTCCACGTCCGCGACGGCACGACGTACACCTCGGCGGGTGTCACGGCCGGCATCGACCTCGCGCTCGCTCTCGTCGAGGAGGACCACGGTCCCGACGTCAGCCGGGAGGTGGCCCGCTCCCTCGTCGTCTACCTGCAACGCGCCGGCGGCCAGTCACAGTTCTCCGCGCCCCTTCAGGGACCGCCGCCCCGGTCGCCCGCGCTGCGCACGGTCGTCGACCTGGTCACGGCGGATCCCGCCGGCGACCACTCCCTCGCCGCACTCGCCGGGCGTCTCAACGTCAGCACGCGTCACCTCACCAGGCTGTTCCGGGAGGAGCTGGGCACGACGCCGGCCCGGTACGTCGAGTCCATCCGGTTCGACATCGCGAAGTCACTGCTCGTCCAGGGATACACCGCGACGCAGGCGGCGTCCTTGGCCGGGTTCCCGAGTTACGAGAGTCTGCGCCGCGTATTCGCGCGGGAGGTGTCCATCAGTCCCGCCGCCTACCAGCGCCGGTTCGCCACCGCCCGCCGCGGCCAGGACGAATGACACCGGGTCAGGTATGGGTGTCGATCGAGCCGTTGCCGGCTTCGCCGCGCGTTCACGAGTGGCTTTGTGATTCCCTGTTGACCCACCCAGTGCCCAGGCGCCGAAGGAGCAGCCCATGACCAGCGCCCCTGTCCCTTTCCAGGTGTACGAGGCGGGCACGTACCTGCACGGCACGAAGGCGCATCTCGTTCCGGGTGATCTGCTGGTCCCCGGCTACGCATCCAACTACGAGGAAGGGCGTACCTCGCGCCACGTCTATGTCTCCGAGACCCTGGACGCCGCCGCCTGGGGCGCCGAGCTCGCAACCGGTGACGGGCCCGGGCGCATCTACGTGGTGGAGCCGACCGGCGCTCTGGAGGACGATCCCAACGTCACCGACAAGAAGTTCCCGGGCAACCCCACGCGCTCCTATCGCACGAGCGAGCCCGTGCGCATCGTGTCGGAGCTCAAGGACTGGGTCGGCCATTCTCCCGAGCAGATCAAGGCCATGGTGGAGGGGCTGGCCGACCTCCGCCGCCGCGGGATCGCCGAGATCCTCGACTGACGACTGACGACTGACGACTGACCGGCGCGCCGGCGCCGACGCGTCGGCACCCCCACCGGCGCGGTCGGCACGGTCACGTAGGCGAGCGGGCCGTCACCGGGGCCGGCGCGCCTGCGTCCGCATCCCGGGCAGTCGCCGCGCAGCCGCCGGCGGTACGCCGGGCCGACGAGGACCAGAAGTACGGCGCTCCGGCCGGCCCTGGCAGGCGCGCGGGTGCCGACCAGGCAGGCACCGCCGGCCAGGACGGCGAGGGCCGCCAGGAGAAGCTGGACCGCCGGCGCGTACGAGGCGTGTTGCGTCCACGGCACGGTGACGAAGGAACTGGCCGCCAGCGCCGCGCAGATGAGGGTGGAACCCGGACGTGTGGACGCGTAACTGAAGGGCTACCGGCAGCCCTCGGCGCCCCTATGCTGAGTGCGTTCCGCTTCCTGTGCCCACCTCGGGGGAGAGACTCGTGAGCAACTGGAACCCAGGCGGGCAGCCGCCATCAGGGTCGCCCTATACGCCCGGCCCGTATCCGCCGCCTCCGGCCAACGGCGGCCATCCGCCGTACTTCCCGCATCCCCAGCCGCCCCACCCCGGCTTTCCGGTTCCCCCGCCCCCGCCCGGCCCGTTGCAACGGCTGCGTCGACGGGTCGGCCCCATCCACACCGCGCGCAGAGTCTTCAAACCGTCACGTCCGGGCATCGTCGAGGACGCCGCCGTCGCCCGCATGCAGAAGATCCGCACCGCGGTCGGCCTGGGCGCCGTGGTGTGGGTGTCGGTGTCGTACAAACTGGCCCAGTCGATGGGAGACATGGCCTGGGACCGTGTCAACCAGTCATGGATCAGCATGCTGGTGCTGTCGGTCACCTTCCCGGTCGTCGTGGGTGTCCTGCTCGTCGTCGCCGCGCCGTCCGCCCGAGGGGAACTGCTGCGCCGGGCCGCCAGGTCCTTCGGTGCGATCGTCGCCATCGTGGCGGCCGTCGCGGTGTTCCCCGCCTCCGTCCTCACCGGCTTCGTGGAGGGACGCTTCGCGACCGGTCCGGCGATGACCGTGGTCACCTTTGCCGGGATCCTGTTCACCTTGGTCTGGGTCCTGCCGTTCATCGTCTGGGGCGTCGGACTGGCCCTGGTCCATGTCTTCCGCACGGCTGACATTCACGAGACCGTCCCGCCTCTGCTGGCGATGATCGTGGTGTGGGAGATGACGGTCATCGACCTGTTCACGGGTGCGTACGCGGGTGTGCCCGGTCCGCTGCGCGTGCTGCTGGAGCTGGGCGCCCCCGTGTCGGTCACCGCCGTCGGCTTGTGGGAACTGCACCGGCTCCGCGTCCACTACGGCCTCTCGATCCGTGACGTCCTCATGCGATAGGCCGGCCCGGGGGAGCGGAGGGGGCAGGCGCAGGGCCGAGACGCCGGCCGCAACCGGGCCGTCGGGCGCCGCGGCCCGGTTGCGGGCCTCGCATGCCGAGCGGTGGGAATCTTGGCGCCATGGGCAAGACCGCACTGATCGTCATCGACATGATCAACACGTATGACCACGCCGACGCCGAGCTGCTGATTCCCTCGGTCGAGTCAGTGGTGCCGGTGCTCACCGACCTGCTGGACCGGGCGCGACGCAACGGCATCACCGTGATCTACGTGAACGACAACTTCGGAGAATGGCGCTCCCACCACGGCGAACTCCTCGAAGAAGCGCTCTCCGGGCCGCACGCAGGCCTGGTGCGGCCACTGCGGCCCGATGACTCCTCCCTTTTCGTACTGAAGGCCCGCCACTCGGCCTTTTACGAGACTCCGCTGGAGTACCTGCTTCGGGAACAGGAACTCGACCAGCTGGTGCTGTGCGGCCAGGTGACGGAGCAGTGCGTGCTCTACTCCGCGCTGGACGCCCATATCCGCGGATTCCATGTCGTGATTCCCCGTGACGCGGTGGCCCACATTCACGCCGACCTCGCCGACGCCGCGCTGCGCATGATGGAGCGGAACATGGGCGCGCGGGTGTGCGACAGCGGCGAGCTGTGGACTCAGCGGCACATGCCGAGGGGTAGGCAGCCCTGATGACGAGGACGGGCGGCAGGTCGGGGGCGGCGAGCGTGACCGGTCTGTGGAGGCAGAACAGGGACGGCTGGAGCAACAAACCCCGTCCGTCGAGCCGGAGTTCGCGCTCGACGGGGTAGGGGAGCTACTCCGATGGTGGTCGGTCATCGGGGTGGGGAGGCGCCGTCTCCCGACAGCGCCGGAGCCGCATGTGCACCCGACAGTGCCGGAGCCGCACGGGCCGGCCTAAGACGGCATTGGGTCAGCCCGATGGGAAGGTCACATCCGTCCGGCAGGCAACGGATGGAGGACGGGGGAGCGGAGGTTTCCCCGTGCTGTGACGGTGCCGCCCCGCAGCTCCCGAGCTCGCGGTGGTGCATGATGGGCCCGTGGATTTCGAGCCGTATCGGGGCGAGCTGGTGGCGTTCTGCTACCGGATGACGGGTTCGTACCACGAGGCCGAGGACCTGGTGCAGGAGACCTTGCTGCGTGCCTGGAAGGCCCGTGACCGGTACGACCCGGCTCGTGCGTCGGTGCGGACCTGGCTGTACCGGATCGCAGCCAACGTGTGTCTGACCGCGCTGGAGGGACGGGCACGGCGGCCGCTGCCGTCCGGGTTGGGGGCGCCGAGCGACGATCCCGGGGCGCCGCTGGTGCCGGCGCTCGAGGTGCCCTGGCTCGAGCCGTTCCCTGACAAGCGGTACGACATCGACGCCCGCGCCGATCTGCGGCTCGCGTGGGTGGCCGCGGTGCAGGTCCTGCCCGCGCGGCAGCGGGCGGTGCTGGTGCTGCGCGAGGTGCTGGCGTTCAGCGCCGCCGAGGTCGCCGAGCAGTTGGGGACCACGGTCGCGGCGGTCAACAGCGCGCTGCAGCGCGCCCGTGCCGCCCTGGCCGACGTGCGCGATGCCGGGACGGTCACCGAGCCGGAGGATCCCGAGGCACGGGCTGTCGTCCAGCGGTACGTGCAGGCGTTCGAGGCGGCGGATGTCCCCGCGCTGGTGAGGCTGCTCGCCGACGACGCGGTGCTGGAGATGCCGCCCGTGCCGCTGTGGTACCGGGGCAGCCGGGACTACGGACGGTTCATGGAGCGAGTGTTCGCGATGCGCGGCACGGGCTGGCGCCTGCGGGAGCTCACCGCGAACGGGCAGGCCGCGCTCGCGGCGTACGCGCCGGAGCCCGGCGGCGGACACCGCCTGCACACGCTGCAGGTCTTCGCCGTCACCGACGGCCGCGTCGCGCACAACGTCGTGTTCGCCGATCCGCGCGTCTTCGACGCCTTCGAGCTGCCGCGGGAGATTTCCTCAGAAGAGTTCCGCCGGGAGCGATGAGTCCGGGCGGCGCGGCCGGTACGTACCGGTGAGCACCGAACCGAAGGGAATCTCATCGTGAGTGTCATCGTCATCGAGTTCATCACCCTGGACGGGGTCGTGGCCGACCCGGACGGATCCGCCGGCACGCCGCTGGGCGGCTGGGCCTTCCGGTACGGCCCGGAGGCGGTCGGCGGGGACAAGTTCCGGCTCGGCCGCACGCTGGACGACGGGGTGCTGCTGCTCGGGCGCGCCACCTGGCAGCTGTTCTCGCGGCTGTGGCCGGGCCGCGACGATCCGTTCGCTACGCGGATGAACGCCGTGCCGAAGCTGGTCGCCTCCCGCACCCTGACCGACACCGACACCTCGGCGTGGGCGAACTCCCGGGTCCTCGACGGCGACCTGGTCGATGCCGTCAAACGTGAACGGCGGGACGTGGTCGTCACCGGGAGCCTGAGCGTCGTGGACCGGCTGAGGGCAGCCGACCTGGTCGACGAGTACCGGCTGCTGACCTTCCCCACCGTCCTCGGCACCGGCCGGCGGCTCTTCCCGGCCGAGGGCCCCCACACGGAGCTGGAGTTCCTGGCCGCCGAGCAGGTCGGCGCGGCCGTCCTGACCCGCTACCGCAGGACCGCCCGATGACCACCCGTTTCATCGCCCCGTAGGACGCCCGCCGGCTCTGCGCCACTTCGGCACCGGGTCCGGCCGGGTGCCAGCAGAGCCGGCCGTGGCGCAGCCAGCAGAAGATCTCAGGAGTCAATCCCATGGAAACGGGTATGCGCGGGCCGTGAACGGGTCAGTGAACGCGGCTTGGACGGATACAGCACCTGTGGGTGAGGACAGCACCATGCCCGACAAACGGGGCATGCAGACCACGGTAGCCCTGGACGGCGACGGCACGGACATTGCCCATGCCCGTCGCCTGGCCGTGGACTTCCTCACCCGTGTGCAGGCCGACCATGGCTTGCCCGTCTCGCAGCGAGCCATGGACCTCACGCAACTCGTGGTGAGCGAGCTGGTCACCAACGCCCGCAAGTACGCCCCGGGACCGGTGCTGCTGGACCTGCGTATCCGTGGCGACCTGGTCGAGGTCGCGGTGTGGGACTCCGATCCGGTGCTGCCGGTCGCGCGGGCCGCGGACGTCGGCCGGGTCGGTCAGCACGGCCTGGAGATCGTGATGGCCGTCGCCCAGGGTTTCGAGGCCCAGCGGGAACCGGTCGGCAAACGCGTCACCGCCCGCCTCGCCCTTGCCGACGACCCCGGCGGTGCGGTCTCCGGACGCTCGCCCCTGTAAAGACACGCCGCCGGGGGCACGCGCCGCCCGGGGTCACGCGTCGCCCGGGGTCACACGCAGCCCCTGGTCCGACGAGGGCCAGGGGGCTACCTGTGTTCAGGGCTCCCACAAGGAGACGTGCCCGTCAGTGGATCGTAGGCCGTCACGTCGCGGCAGCCTCGTCGAGCGTGTCCCGGATCTCCAGGAGCTTGTCCACTCCGGTGATTTCGCAGAGCCGCCGTACCGGTGCGGACGGCGCGACCAGGCGCAGGGTGGCCGCCTGATGGGTGAGGATCAGCTGATTCAAGAAGGTCGAGTCCGCGAAGGTGACTCCGGAGGCGTCCAGGACCACCTTGGGATACTCCTTGACCGCGGACGCCAGCGCATCCGCCAAGGGCGTGATCGACTGCATGTCGTAGGCCCCGCGAGCGGCGATCACCCAGGCTCCACGCCGTTCGTACTGCTGCACGCCACCGCCGTGCGAGGCGCGCCCGGTGGCCTGTTCCGGCAGTGGCGTTCCGCCGGTGTCGCTCATGAGGGCCGGCCTCACGGCCTCGTCCCACACCACCTTCGGGCTCCTCTCTGTGGCTCCCCGACGGGAGCCTACGTCAGCTATTGCATGAAAACTATGTCATGTAAGTGGGTTCCTGCAACAACCGTCCTCTAAAATGCCGGGCATGGTTGGAGTACCTGAGTCGCACACCGGATGGACGTTCATCACCAGCCACGCGCGTGTCCTGGCGGCCATCGCCGACAATCCGAACGTCCGCATCCGTGACCTCGCCGCCCATTGCCGGCTCACCGAGCGGGCCGTCGCGCGGATCATCTCCGATCTCGAGCGGGACGGTTACCTCTCCCACACCCGCGAGGGGCGCACGAACACCTACCGCATCGAGCCCGACAAGGTGCTGCGTCACCCGGCCGAAGCAGGGCTGCCGGTGGCCTCCTTGCTGTCCTTGCTCGTGCAGGACGAGAGCGAACGCGTCACGGTACCGGCGGCCGAAACGGACACGCGCCGAGACGTCGCGTCCGTCGTCGCCGATCGTCAGGAGCTCCGGACCGGCCAGAACGCCGGACAGGGCTATGAGGTCGCGGGCAGCGCGCGAGTGGCTGGGCGGCGCCCGTAGGAGCGCCGGGGGGGAAATGCCCGGCAGGCACCGCAGTGAGGCCGCTGATGTCGTGACGGGTTCCCACGCGCCCCGAGCAGAGCGCCACGGCCGCTGCCGGGGAAACGCTCTGGACGGAGCCGCCGCGGAAGAGCATGCCGGTGTGGTGGCGCGGGCGACGGCCACGCTCGTGGGCTGCGTCGGAAGGTCGGCAGGGGGTGGAGCGCCGGGCAAAGGCCCGGAGGGGTGTCAGGTCGGCCGGCAATGGGTGCTCGGTGCCGCCGACCGAGCCGGTGCCCCGCTGCTCGGCCGTCCGGTCGGCGACCGTACCGCAGCGGGAACGGGCGAGGCGGCGGGCAGGAAGAGCAGATCCCTGACCGGGTTGCTCAGGCGTTCAGTGCGCCCACACCTCCGGCCCGCCGCCGCGCCACTCGATGTCGTCGGACCGGATGACGTCGAGGTCATCGATCCCCTCCATGCCGGCCTCCTGCAGGAACGCGACGACGTCCCGGAGCCGGTACGCGCGGCCGAGGATCGTGCCGTCCGCCCGCACGCGTCGGCCGCCCTGGTTGTCCGGCGGATAGATGATCACCGTGAGCATGGAGCCAGCCTCCCGCGGCGCGTCCAAGGGCGCACGATGTGGTGCGCCAGTCGCGTGCTCAGCCAGAACACCGCCGTCGCGGCGCTTCGGCGCGAGGTGCGGCACATCGCGTCCGCCGCGCCGGCCGCCAACGGCGTGTCCGGGCCGTCCCGGCCGGGCTCGGGCCCGGTGTCCTGAGCTCGGGCCCGGTGAGCTCGCGCCCGGTGTCCTGAGTCCGGCCGGGCCGCCCGCGTCGGGATGCGGTCAGGACTTGACGATGCGGCGCACGTTGTCGAGGGAGCCGCACCCGGCCTTCAGTTGACGCTCGCGTTCCTCCAGGAACGCCGCTCCCAGTTCCTCACGCCGCTCCATGGCCACATTCTCACGCGCACCGTTGAGGATGGTGCGTTCCTCCTCGTCGGCGTGATGGGTGACGGCCTCCACCAGGGCCTCCAGCTTGGAGTCCCATTCGTCGGAGCCGACTTCCTCCACCTCCAGGAGGGCCAGAAGGGCCTCGTTGCCCTCGTCGTGCTCGTGCTCGCCGTGTTCGACCTCTTCGTCGTCGATGTTCTTGTACCTCTTCAGGGCGGGATAGACCTTGGCCTCCTCGGCCAGCGCATGGGCGATCAGCAGGTCGGCGAACTCCTCGAGCGCGGCGGCGCGGTCGGCTTCGACGCTGCGCATCAGGCGGAACAGGTCCTCCATGCGCCGGTGGTCCTGAAGGATGAGCTCGACGACGTCCTGTGTCTGGGACATGGCGGGGCACCTGCTTTCCTTGCGGGGGGTCGGTCACTACCGCTTACCCTCACCGTCTGCATTGATGGCTTCCGGCCGCCACTCCCCACGACGCCACTCGGTTGCCCCATCCGGTCGCTCCGCAACTTGTCGACCGTTCGCCGGGTGATCCTCACAGGAGCACGCGTGCTTCCCTCATGGGAGCCCGTCAAACCACACGAACGAGTGGCCGCCGATGGCTCTGCGAGTGTCCACAACTCCTTCACGTCCTGGCTGATTTGTGGCTGTGCTGTGTGCAGCGTCACGGGGAGGATGTGGCTCCTCTGTGAGCCGTTGCAGTACAGGCCGTTTGCCGTGTGAAGGGTCGGGGGCGAGACCGATGACCGGTGGGGTACGAAGACATCGCTGGGCGTACAGATTTCGACGGGCTCCATGGGCCCGCAGTCGGGGGCCGGCGCTGCTGTTGGCCCTCGCACTGCCGGTCACCCTGGTCTCGGCCAGTTCGCTGAACGGTTCGCCGCACACGGCGCCGGTGGCTGCCGTCGTACCGGCGCTCGGCGGCTGCGTGCCGGGCAAGGCGGCCAGTACCAAGGTGGCGGCCGCACGGCCGTCGACGACGTGGGTCACCCCGGACACCGGGGTCACCAAGAGTGTCACCCGTGACGGCGCCAAGGCGACGCTCACGCCCGAGGCGGTGTCCGAGCCCACCGAGGTCGGCATCGAGCCGCTCGACGCGACCACCCTGCCGGAACTCGGCGCCGGCATGGAGAACGTCACCAAGGGGCCGCAGGGCTACCGATTCACCCCCACCCCCCATACCTTCCAGGCGGGCATCACCGTCTCCCTGCCGTACGACCCCGACGCGCTGAAGAGCTCCGGGCACACCCCGGGCGACATCCGGACCTTCTTCTTCGACGAGGCCGGCACCTGCTGGCGGGCGCTGGAGCGGCTCTCCGTCGACGAGGACAAGCACCTCGTCGTCTCGCGCACGGACCACTTCACCGACATGGTGAACGCCGTGGTCACCGCCCCCGAGGGCCCCGAACAGATCTCCTCCGACCCCAACCAGATCAAGAACATCCAGGCCGCCTCCCCGGTCACCGGCGTGAACCAGATGGCGGCCCCGGCCGCCAACAACCAGGGGGACGCCCGGCTTTCGTACCCGCTCGAACTCCCCGACGGACGCGCCGGTCTGGCGCCGTCGCTGGCGGTGGAGTACACCTCGTCAGCAGCCGAGAGCTGGCTCGGCACCGGCTGGGACCTGTCCGTCCCGTCGATCTCCGTCGAGACCCGCTGGGGCGTGCCGCGCTACGACGCGTCCCGCGAGACCGAGACGTACCTCATGGGCGGCGACCAGCTGACACCCCTGGCCCACCGCGCGGCGCCCGGACCCCGGAGCACCGGCGACAAGGTCTTCCACGCGCGCATCGAGGGCGGCTTCGACCGCATCGTGCGCACCGGGACCTCGCCGGCCACCTACGGCTGGGAGGTCACCGACAAGTCCGGTGTGCGCTACCTGTACGGAGGCGAGGGCGCCACGCTCGCCGACGACGCCGGCAACATCTTCTCCTGGGCCCTGCGCGAGGTCCGCGACCCGCACGGCAACACCGTGCGCTACAGCTACGCCCTGGTCCGGGACGCGGGCGTGACGGGCGGCAGCGTCGTCGGCCGCAATCTGTACGTCCAGAAGATCGCGTACACCGGGCACGGAGCCAGCGACGGGCCCTACACGGTGACCTTCGTCCGCGACCGGGACCTCGGTGAAACCCGGCGGCCCGACGTGTCGATCGACGCCCGCGGCGGGTTCAAGCGGGTAACCGCCGACCTGCTGCGCCGGATCGACGTCCGCTTCCAGGACAAGCCCGTCCGCTCCTACGAACTCGCCTACACCACCGGCGCGTTCGACAAGACCCTCCTCAGGTCCATCGCCCAGCTCGGCGCGGACGGCAAGGAGTTCACCCGCCACCGGTTCGAGTACTTCGACGACATCCGCGACGCCAAGGGCGCGTACGAGGCGTTCGCCAAGGTCGCCTGGACGTCGCCGGACGACAACGTCCGCAACGGCGCGGTGAACGCCGTCAAGCCGGGGGCCGGCGAGGCGGGCGCCCTGCACGGCAACACCTCCACGAGCGTCGGCGGCCACCTGTACGTCGGCTACGGCACCAGCCCCTCCAAGAACGGCTCCGTCGGAGTCAAGGCCGGCTACAGCCGGTCCGGCGACGAAGGGCTCCTGTCCCTGGTCGACGTGGACGGAGACAACCTGCCGGACAAGGTGTTCAAGCACGGCGGCGGCTTCGTCTTCCGCAAGAACCTCTCCCGGCCGGGCGGCGAGCCGAGGTTCGCCTCCACCACCACACCGCTGCGCAACCTGCCTGGCATCCTCAGCGAGTCCGCCGACTCCCTCACCGTCGGCATCGAGGGCTACCTCGGCGTGGCGGCACAACTCGACTACGTCGACACCGTGTCCACCACCAAGCGCTACTTCAGCGACGTCAACTCCGACGGTGTCGTCGACCTCGTCGACGGCTCGTCCGTGCGCTTCGGCCGCGTCGACAGCGACGGCGGCGTCGAGTACGGGCCCGCCTCGCAGACGCCGGTGCCCATCGGCGCCGGTCAGGTCGACACCGACGGACTGCTGCCCGACTACGCGGCCGAGCGCGAGCGGCGCATCGACTCCTCCCCGCTCGTGGACACGCTGCGCCGGTGGACCGCGCCCTACGACGGCACCGTCCGCGTCACCGGCACCGTCGCGCTACAGAAGGCGGGCGAGCAGCCGGAGTTCTCCCAGCCCGACGGCGTTCGCGTCGCCGTGCAGCACGAGGGCCGCGAGCTGTGGTCCCGGCACATCGAGGCCGGCGACGAGACCGCGTACACGCCCGAGGGCGTCGACGCCGTCGAGGTCAAGCGCGGCGACCGGCTCTACTTCCGCGTCGGCTCCGTCTTCGACGGCGCTGCTGACAAGGTCGCCTGGGACCCGACGGTCACCTACACGGGCTTCGAGGCCACCGACGCCAACGGCCTCCCGCTGCACTCCTACACCGCCTCGAAGGACTTCACCCTGGCCGGCCGTGCCGGCAGCGTCGAAGCCCCGGTCGACGGCACCCTCCAGCTGACCGGCGACGTGACGAAGAACGCCTCGACCACCGACGACGTCACCGTGCAGATCCTCCAGAACGGCGCTCCCGTGGTCGAGAAGACCATCGGCGCCGCCGAGACCGGCACCTTCCCGGCAGGCACCACGATCCACGTCACCAAGGGCCAGAAGCTCCAGTGGCGCATCCGCTCCGACTCACCCGTCGACGTGACCACCCTGGACTGGGCACCGCTCGCCCGCTACACCGAGACCGCCGGCACGCCCGCGCCGGCCGGCGACGACGCCCAGCCACTCCAGTTCCGGCCCCCGTACGACATCGACACCTACGTCCCCTCCGGGCCTTCCGGAGTCCAGCAGCCCATCACCTCTCCCGGTGGCACCTTCACCGCCACCGCGTACGTGACGGCGGCCGCGAACACCACGGGCCGGCTGGTGCTCACCGTCAAGAAGCACGGGGCGCTCCTCGCCAAGCGGGCGTTCGACGTCGGCGACAAGCCCTCCGTCGAGGTGACGGCCCCGGCCGGCGAAGCCCTGTACGTCGACATCACCGCGGCCTCGCCCGACCTCGCCGCGAAGATCCAGAGCGCCGAAGTCGCCCTGAACGGCGGCCCGCTCGCGCCCGCCACCGTGCACGCCCCCACCGCCGAGGGCGTCTTCGGACGCCTGTACCGCGGCTGGTCGTACGCCGGCTACAACGGCAACCGCGACCGCGCCACCCAGCCGATCAAGCAGGACGACCTCACCGAGGAGAAGATCAAGGAGAACCTGCCCTCCGACGTGGACCCGGACCGGGACCGCGCGGCCTTCGAGAAGAACCCGACGATCACCCCGCCCACCGCCGTGCCCTTCGCCCCGGACGCCGAGCACGGCCGCTGGGGATCGGGGGAGTACACCTGGGCGGCGGCCTCGACGGCCTCCAGCTCACGGTTCGGCGGTCAGAGCATCGGCCTGCCCACCGCCACGTCCCTGGCTTCCGCGCAGGCCGTGCCCCGCATGTCCCACTCGAACCAGATCTCGCTGACCGGCTCGGTCGGCGGCGGCATCGGCAGCGTCGGCGGCAGCGTCGCCCTGGGCACCGCG
This sequence comes from Streptomyces sp. NPDC036813, assembly GCF_055609245.1. Taxonomy (NCBI): domain Bacteria; kingdom Bacillati; phylum Actinomycetota; class Actinomycetes; order Kitasatosporales; family Streptomycetaceae; genus Streptomyces; species Streptomyces sp. NPDC036813. The sequence continues at coordinate 474,294 of NZ_JBVJPV010000002.1, forward strand.
CGCGGCGAGCTCGACTACCTCGACATGAACGGCGACGGCTTCCCGGACGTCGTCGGCGCGGGCGGCGTCCAGTACACCGACCCGACCGGCGTCCTCGGCACCACCCGCGGATCCGTGCCCGGCGGGGCGGTCCGCGCCTCCGACACCAAGAGCGGCAACGCCAGCGCGGGCAGCGCGGCCCGCACCATCGCCACCGGCCGCGGCCAGGCCGCCCCGCCCGGCTGGGGCACCGCCGACACCTCCTCCGCCGGCAACGACATGCCCCCGCTAGGGATCGGCGGCAACCTCGGCGCCAATACCGCCGACACCTCGTACGACCTGATCGACATCAACGGCGACAGCCTGCCCGACCGGGCCTACGAGGACGGCCGCGTCGCCCTCAATCTCGGCTACCGCTTCGCCGCGCCCGAAGCCTGGCCCGGCGGGAAGATCAACGAGGGCCAGGGCTCCACCGCCGGCCTGAACATCGGCTTCAACACGGACTTCTACGGCTTCGGCGGCGGCGCCTCCTTCCAGCAGCAGTCGTCGTCGACGAAGAGCTCCCTCGCCGACGTCAACGGTGACGGCCGCGTCGACCGCGTCTTCGCCGGGAACCCGGTGCGGGTCGCGCTCAACACCGGCTCCGGCTTCGCCGAGCCCGTTCCCTTCCTCGGCTCCCTGGACGGGATCAACGCCGACTCCAACGCCCAGCTCGGCGGGGGTGTCTACGTCACCGTCCCCATCTGCTTCGTCGTGGGCTGCCTGATCATCAACCCGGGCGTCAACGTGTCCACCGGGGCCTCGCGCGCCGAGCAGATGATCCGCGACATCGACGGTGACGGACTCGCCGACCACCTCTCCTCCGGCAAGGACAACGAGCTGGTCGTCGCCGCCAACCGCACCGGTCGCACCAACCTGCTCAAGAACGTGACACGACCGCTCGGTTCGCGCATCGACCTGAGCTACACGCGCGACGGCAACACCTACGACCAGCCCGGCTCCCGCTGGCTGCTCACCGGCACCCGGGTCCACGACAACCTGCCCGGCGACGGCCCCGACACCCAGGCGTACTCCTTCTCCTACAAGGACGGCAAGTACGACCGCCTGGAGCGCGAGTTCCTCGGCTACGGCAGCGTCACCAGCACCCAGCTGGCCGAGGGCGACAAGCCGTACCGCAACACCGTCCGCGAGTACGACACCCGCAGCCACGCCGCCCGCGGCCTGCTCACCCGCGAAGCGGTCACCGACGCCAAGGGCGCCCTGTTCACCGAGACCGTCAACACCTACGCGCTGCGGCCGGTGTTCACCGGCTCGGTCTTCCCGCAGCTGCAGCGCACCGAGGCCCGCTGGTACGACGGCGAGGGCGGTGACACCCCGCGCAAGACCACGTCCACGGAGATGAGCTACGACGACCTGGGCAACCTCGTGCGCAAGGTCGACTACGGCGAACCCGGCGCCGCCGACGACGTCGAGACCAAGACCGTCTACACCGACTGCACCGACACCCACATCGTGGGTATCGGCCGGACGGTGGAGGTCCGCGGCGCCGGCAAGCTCATGCGCTCGCGCGACGCCGAGGTCGACTGCGCCACGGGCGACGTCACCCGCCACACCGCGCACCTGGAGGGCGGCACCGACGCCGTCACCGACCTCGCCTACAACCCCGACGGCACCCTGAAGTCGATCACCTCGCCCGAGAACCACCGGGGTCAGCGCTACCAGCGCACCTACACCTACGACGAGCCGACCGGTACCCACGCCACGTCGATCGAGGACAGCTTCGGCTACCGCTCCACCGCCTCCTACGACCTGCGTTTCGGCCTGCAGACCGAGTCCACGGACATCAACGGCCGGAAGACGGTGTCGGAGTACGACGCGCGGGGCCGCCTCACCGCGGTGACCGGCCCGCACGACCAGGGCGCCGGACGACCCACGATCGCCTTCGACTACCACCCGGAGGCGCCCGTCCCGTACGCGGTCACCCGCCACCTGGACCGGGACGCCGCGGGAGCGGTGAAGGACGACACGATCGACACCGTCACCTTCACCGACGGAGTGGGCCGCGTCGTCCAGACCAAGAAGGACGCCACCGTCGGCGGCAAGGACGTGATGACGGTTTCCGGCCGTCTCGTCTTCGACGCGCTGGGCCGCACGGTCGAGCAGTACTACCCCGTCACCGAGCCCAAGGGTGACGCCGGCACCGTCCTCAACACCGCCTTCGACAGCGTCCGGCCCACCACGCACACCTACGACGTGCTCGACCGCGGGCTGCGCACCGCGCTGCCGGACGGCACGTCCACGTCGGTGGCGTACGGCTTCGGCGAGGACCGCGCGGGCACGACGGAGTTCGCGACCGTGTCCACCGACGCCAAGGGCAACCGCACCACCGCCTACAGCGATGTGCGGGAACAGCAGACCGCCATCCGTGAGCCCGGCGCGAAGACCGGCGACGCCCCGATCTGGACGAGCTACGTCTACGACCCGCTGGGCGAGGTCCTCAAGGTCACCGACGACCACGGCAACGTCACCGCCTCCGCCTACGACAACCTGGGCCGCCGCACCGTCGTCGACTCGCCGGACGCCGGACGCACCGTCACCGGCTACGACCCGGCCGGCAACGTGATCCGGCAGCAGACCGCCAACCTGGCCGCCAGGAACCAGGCCATCACCTACACCTACGACTTCGACCGAGTGACGGCCATCGACCACCCCGTCTTCACCGGCAACGACGTCCGCTACACCTACGGCGCTCCGGGCGCGGAGAACAACGCGGCCGGCCGGGTCACGAAGATCGAGGACGCCGGCGGTGAGGTGACACGGAAGTACGGCCCGCTCGGCGAGGTCACCGAGGAGACCCGCACCCTGCCCGGCCCCGGCCCGCATGTGCGCACCTTCACCACCGCCTACACCTACGACAGCTTCAACCGCATGCTGTCCCTGACCTACCCCGACGGTGAGCGGCTGTCCTACACCTACGACAGCGGTGGCCAGGTCAGCGCCGCGGCCGGCACCAAGAACGGCTTCGACTACACCTACGTCCGGTCGCTCACGTACGACAAGTTCGGCGACCGCGCGGCGCTGGAACTCGGCAACGGCACCCGCACGACGTTCAGTTACGGCGCCGAGGACCGCCGCCTGGCCACCCTCACCTCCACCCTGCCGACCGGTTCCGCCTTCCAGAACATCGGCTACTCCTACGACGCCAACGGCAACCTCACCGGCCAGAAGAACAACACCCAGCTCCCGGCCGAGACGCCCAAGCTGGGCGGCCCCACGGAGCAGAGCTACACGTACGACAACCTCAACCGGCTGACCGGCGCCACCGGTTCCTTCCAGTTCATGGCGAACAAGACCGACCGATACACCTACGCCACGTCGTACGACACGATCGGCAACATCACCGCCAAGGACCAGCAGCACGGCATCGTCGTGGGCGGCGGCCACGAGCAGGTCCAGAAGAACACGACGTACCAGCAGACCTACACGTACGGCGCCGGCCGTCCGCACGCCCCGTCCGTCATGGGCCGGCAGACCCTCACCTACGACGCCGACGGCAACCTGATCGACAGCGTGTCGTCGGCGCCCGGCAGTCCGCGCCGCCAGCAGATCTGGGACGAGGAGAACCGCCTCGCCTGCGTCCACGACACGTCCAAGAACAAGGACCAGGCGCAGGATCCGTCCTCCTGCAACCAGCCCGGCAAGCCCCCGTCGGTCCGCTTCACCTACGACGACCAGGGCACCCGGATCGTCAAGGACGGCGCCCAGACCACCCTCTACCCGAACCAGTTCTACACGGCCCGCAACGAGACCGAGTTCAAGCACGTGTACGCGGGCGGCATCCGGGTCGCCACCCAGACCTCGAGGCCGGGCAATGCCTACGAGAAGGACCAGTTCTTCTTCCACGGCGATCACTTGGGGTCGGCGAACTTCGGCACGGACGCCTCCGGCCGCCTGGCCGAGCACCTGGACTACTTCCCGTCCGGGGAGACCTGGGTCGAGGAACACCCCGGCGAGAAGGACCCGTACGGGTTCACCGGCAAGGAACTCGACAAGGAGACGGGGTACTCGTACCACGGCGCCCGCTACTACGATCCGCGCGGCGGCATGTGGGAGTCCACCGACCCCGCACTGACCGAGTACCTGGACGGCGGGTCCAACGAGGGCGTCCACCAGCCGTCGAACCTGCAACTGTACGGCTACGGCTACCAGAACCCGCTGCGCTACACCGATGCCGACGGCCGGGAACCGGGGGAGCCGTTCAACCTGGGCCGGCACCTGCAGGAGAAGTACACGGTCCACCACGACCAGGCGATCGTGATGGCCGCGACCCAGCTCCAGGCGATGGGCGCGGCGAGTCCCGGCGGCACCTGGCAGGTGACCATGGACCTCCAGTCGGTCAAGGGCGGCGGCGATCCGCGCAACAGGGTGATCGCGACCGGAGGCAGGGCCGACCTGCTGCTGTGGACGGACACCACGGTCTACGTCTGGGACGCCAAGAACAAGGGCGGCCGGGCCGAGGACTCCGGCGTCGGTGACGTGGAGTGGTACGTCGCCGGCATCACGGCGCAGCTCAGGGCCCAGGGCGACATGCGCCGGGTCACGGCCGGGTTCGACATCCTTCCCATGCAGGCTCCGTCCGCGACCCAGCCCAACACCACGCTCCAGGTCGAGTCGTCGACGAAGCATCCAGGGAAGGGAGTCATCACCTACTCCGCCACCCAGCGTCAACCGCAGACGGTCCCTGTCCCCGTGACCGCCCCTGCCCCGGAGCAGCGCTCGCGCTGGCAGACGGCGGCGCGATGGGCGGGCGGAGCCGTGCTCGTGCTCGGCGCGGGCGCCCTGGTCGTCGCCACCCTCGCCGAGGACGTGGCGACCGGTGGCGCGGGAGTCGCCGACGACCCGGTCTCCTTCGGAGCGGCCGCCACCATGGCGCGATCGGGCTGGGCCCTGGTCGCACCGTAGGGCGCGCTCTCGGTGAACGAGGAGCCGCTCGCACCTGCCCGCTGAGGCCGGGCGCGAGCGGCTCCGCCATTTCCCGGCACATACCTGCAGGGACATATGCGGACGCGTAAATGGAACGAGTACTCCGAAATCCGACCCCTATACTCGCCGGGGACATGACATATTCCGACCCAGCCAATGCCCGCATCGCCTTGAAGGCACATGCGCTGCCTCAACTCGCCGAATGGATCGACTGGGCTCTCACCGCCGGTGAAACCTGGCGCTCGAGCAGCCACAGCCGTTACTGGCTGATCGGGGGCGGGAAAGTCACGCATCGGGATGAAGATCACTGACCCGTGCAGGCGTTCCGGGCTGCCCGCGCGCGCCGGATTCCGCGGGCGCAAACTGGAGGAGTGGGCCCGTTTCATGTGAGGCGGTGGGTGCGAATGAGCGGTTCCCCGGCAGCAACCTGCCCCGCGGAGCTGGTCGAGCGGCTGCGAGCAGAGGAGGCCATCGGGGCCCAGCTCTCCGTGCGGACGCCGCGATGATCGTCGTCGCGGGCGGCACCGGACGCCTCGGCCACGTCCTGGTGCCGGCCCTGACGGGACGGGGCCTGCGGGTCCGGGTACTGACCCGCTCACGGGAGAAGGCGGGCGAGCCGGGGGCCTGGGGGTGCGAGGTGGCGCAGGCCGACGTCCGCGACCGGGAGGCCGTCCGGCAGGCGGTCCGGGGCGCGGAGACCGTGGTGTCCGCGATGCATGGCTTCTTGGGCCGCCGTGGAGAATCACCGGCCACCGTCGACCGGGACGGCAACGCCAACCTTGTGGACGCCGCATCCGACGCGGGAGCGGATGTGGTGCTGATGTCGGTGATCGGCGCTTCGTCGGACAGTCCGATGGAACTGTTCCGGATGAAGTGCGAGGCCGAGCGCTACTTGCGGGCAAGCGGCGTTCCGGGCACGGTCGTGCGGGCCGGGGCCTTCATGGAACTGTGGATCGAGATCCTCCGGCAGACCGCTCGACGCTCCGGACGCCCTCTCGTCTTCGGCAGGGGTGACAACCCGATCAACTTCGTCTCCGTGCGCGATGTCGCGGCGGCGGTCGAGCGCGCCGTCCTCGACCGGTCCCTGCGCGGCCAAGACCTGGAGATCAGCGGCCCCCGCGACATGACGTTCAACCAACTCGCCGGCCAGGTGCAGCGGGCCGCGGGCCGCACCGCACCACCGCGCCACATCCCGCGAAGCGTGCTGCGCATCTGCGCGGCCACCGCCGGCCGGGCAGTCCCCGCCGTCGGGCGGCAACTGCGCTCGGCGCTGGCCATGGACACGGTCGACCTCACCGCGCCGCGCGCGCAGGGACAGGGGCGCCCGCCCGGACTGCCGTCCACCACCCTCGAGTCCCTTCTGGGCCTGCCGGAAACCTGAGGGTCCTTCCCCCGCAGGCGGCATGACGATCTGCCGTCACCGTGCCGTGCGGCCGCGGCAAGCCCCGGTTTCCTTTTGCCGTGGTCCGCGGCGCCCTTCGGGTGGCCCGCTGCTCGGTGTCACCCCGCGGGGGACTAGCGTGCCGCTGTCAAGGTGCGGCGACTCACCTCATGATTCCCTGAGGAGGACAAAACGGCATGGCCGGAAACGAGGTGCCCCTGGCGGCGGCGCAACTGCCTGAGCTGACCATCGGGCGGCTGCTGTCCTCGTGGCAGCCGGATGTCCCCGCGCTGCTGCTGGTGGTCCTGCTGGGCGTGCTCTACGGCTGGGGCATGGCCCGGCTGCGCCGGCGCGGTGAGCCCTGGCCGCCCGGGCGTGCTGCCGCCTTCGCGCTGCTCGGGCTCGGCGGCCTGGTCGTGGCCACGATGTCCGCGCTCGCCGTGTACGACCACGAGCTGTTCTGGCCCGCCGCCGTGCAGAACATCCTGCTCGACCTGGTCGTCCCGCTGGGTCTGGCCCTCGGCGATCCGCTGCGGCTCACCGTCGCGGCGCTGCCGGAAAGGTCCGCGGTCCGGGCGCGGCGGCTGATGACGGGCCGGGTGGTGCGCACCCTGACGTTCCCCATGGTGAGTACGGCCCTCGTGCTGGGCACCGAGCTGACGATCTACTTCACGCCGTACTTCGACACCGCCCTGCGGGTGGGGTGGCTGCACGAGCTCATGTACCTGCACCTGCTGGTGGCCGGCAGCCTGGTCGTCGTACCGGTGCTGACGCACGAGGAGGCGCTGCCGGCCTGGTGCACGCATCCGGTGCGGGCCGCGCTGGTCTTCCTTGACGGCATCGTGGACGCGGTGCCCGGCGTCGTGGTCATGACGCACGGCACGCTGATCGCGGGGGCCTGGTATCTGCACCATACGCCGTCCTGGTCGCCGGACCTCCACCACGACCAGCAGGTCGGCGGCGGTGCGATGCTCAGCATCGCCGAACTGGTCGCGCTGCCCTTCATCCTGGCGATCCTGTACCAGTGGGCGCGCGCCGAACGCGTCCAGGCCGCGGCCCTGGACCGCCGCCTGGACGCGGACCTCACCGTCGTGCCGGCCCCTGCCGACGCTCTGGACCGGGGCCCCCGCACCGGCGCCCCGGCTTCGGCCGAGGGTCCGGTCCCTGAGCGAGTACGCCCCTGGTGGGAGACGGAGCAGAACGACGTGGCCGTACGCATCCGGCGCCAGCGCGGGAACGAGTAACCCGGTCCGCAGGGCCACGCGGACACCTCACGCGCTCAGTCTTCCCAGTCCTCGTCCTCGCCGCCGCGCATGTGGCGCCATCCCTCGACGTTTTCCCTTGCGCTGCGTGCCAACTCGGCGTACTGGGTGGGGCATTCCCACAGCTCGCGGGAGGACAGCTCGGTGGGTACAGGTGTGTCCGGGTGGTCCTCGGGCGCGTACAGGTGGACCACCGCGCGATACCGGGACTGCACGGTGGCCGCCGCAGTGGACCAGGGGTGTCGGGGGTGTTCGCAGGTGACGTCCAGGTCGATGGTGTTGAGCGCCGCGGTCAAGTCGCGGGCGTACGAGGGCGGCAATCCCTCGTACGTCTGCGCAATGCCCATCCACATGCACAGGAACAGGCCGAGCCGGTCCTCGTCCCGCACCTCTGCGGACAGCCAGCGACGGGCGGACCACAACGCGACGGGGCCGGTGTTGTCCTCCCAGGAGCGCCGGATCGCCTCCTGCATGGCTATGACGTCGATGCCGCCGTCCTCCCGGACGAACTGCGCGTCGAGAGGGGAGACATCGATGCCTCCGAAGATCGCCTGGTGCGCCTCGCGTATGCGGGCGGTGGCCCGGTCGGCGAGCCCTGCGAGGAACGCCTCGCAGTCGAAAGCCGTCAGCTCCTCGCGCTCGAGACCGTAGTCCTCGGCGAATACGGCGCGGCCGGCCTCGGTCAGCATGCTCACCCCGGCCTCGACACCGTACTCCGAGTCCAGATCCGTGGGGTGGGTCCCGGCCGGCCAGGTGCAGGACGCGGGATCAAGCGTGCCACGGAAGCCGTCCAGGGCCTCCGTGTACGACGTGAACAGGGACTTGCTGAAGATGCGCGAGGCGACGTGCCAGCAGGTGGCATACAGCAGGATCGTGTACCCGGTCCGCTCCCGGCGGCCTCGCGGGCTGCCGATGCGGCCGAGCGCCTGAGCCGCGTCATCGGCAAGGACAGCGAGGGTCGGCTCCGGGGCGACATAGGGATAGTCGCTGACGATCCCGGTAAGGTCGGAGATCAGTTCGCTGTGGTCGGCGGGCAGGGTGGGCGTCACTTCAGTCACACCGGTAACCGACGCTGCCGTGTGCGTGACGGTTCCTCACCGGCATGGGACAACGGCCGGTCCGTCAGGGGCTTTGGGCGACTCGGGTGGGATGTTGACGCGACAGCGCGCTGGCAGGCCGGGCAGCAGCGGGACTTGCCGCGGTGTGAACCGGTCTGGTCCTTCCTGATCTACGCGATACCCAACCGCAGGACGAGGAGCGTCGACTGCCCCCGACCCGTAGGCAGTTCCCCCCGTCGCCACGGCTACCCCGCGCGATCCGGTGACCCGGGGCACTCCTGAAAGATCGCGTAAGGTTCTTCCTGACCAAAAACGAACAACTGTCGCAGTCGCCGTGATGTGACTGCCCAGGGGGAAGGAACAACGCATGAAGGCATCCCGAGTCCGGCGCAGCGCCGCCGTCGCCGCCGCCGTCGCCGCGCTGGCCGTTGCCGGTACTGTCGCCACGGCGCCGACCGCCGCCGCCAAGGCCAATCTGCTGGACATCACCAAGGTCTCGCTCGACAAGCCCGGTCTGCGGCTGGACATCACGTACTCCTGCGACACCGGCGTGGACCTGCAGATGGCCGGTTACGCCTCCAAGGTCACCCAGTCGGCTGCCGGGAAGCGGAACGCGACAGGGACCATCGACGCCTCCAAGGTCACCTGCGACTACGTCAGCCGCACGGTGCAGATGCAGCTTCGCCCGGCCGGCGCCGGCTTCGTCAAGGGCGACAAGGTGAAGGTCACCGTCTTCTACTGGGACGAGAACGGGGCCTTCCGCACCCAGGAGGAGACCGCCACCGCAGTCCTCTGAGGCAGCGTGCGGTCACCCATGCCAGGGCTCGGCTGACCGCGAGTCCGGAGGCACAGCGAGTGAGATCCGCCTGAACCGGGGGCGCCGCATCCATGTGCGGCGCCCCCGGCTTGTATGGGAGCGATGAGGGCCCGGCGCTTCGGGGGAGGATCGGGATCGGCAGCCCGGCACTCTCCCCCGGGGGAGGCCACCCCACACGCCCCGGGCCCCGTGGGGAGAGGCGCCCGCCCGGTCGTTCAGTGGGACGACAGCTCCTGGGCCAGGCCGGTGAGGAGCAGGGTGAGGCCCCGTTCGAAGCCGCGGTCGTCCAGGGCGGCCGGATCCGGGTCCAGCCGGGTCGCGGCCTCGAGGGAGTCGGCGAGCGCCGGATACGTGGGCCGGTATTCCCCGGGCGGGCGGGTGAAGCCGGCGGTGTAGGTCTCCAGGGCCGAGCCGAGCACCAGGAAGTCGATGGCCGCACCGACCTCCAGGGCCTGCCCCGGCTCACAGCCGGCCCGGACCAGGGTGCCCAGCAAGGTGTCGTACTCGCGCAGCGCGTCCGTGCCGCGCACCCCGCGCCGGGCGACGAGCGAGATGGCGTTGGGGTGTCGCAGGAAGACGCGGCGGTATCCGCGCGCATAGGCGGCGATGCCCTCCTGCCAGGGCCGGTCCCGCAGCGGGCTGACGTCGATCTCGGCGTCGAGCAGCTCCCCGACCGCGTCCAGGATGTCGTCCTTGGAGCGGACGTGGTGGTAGAGCGAGGCGCCGCGCACGCCCAGCCGGTCGGCGAGGGCGCGCATGGTGAGCGCCTCGTAACCGTGGTCGTCGATGAAGCCCAGCGCGGCGCGCGCGATGGCGGTCCGGTTCAGTACCGCCTGATGTGGCCGGCCCACGACCCGCCCCCTCACGATCTCGGCAACTCCGCAAGGTTACTCACCCGGAAGGTCTTTCCAAACGCCGGTCACACCTCTACGTTCGCGGCCTAACAAAGTTAGTTTTAGCTCGTGCGACAAGGCGAGGTACGCCCATGCCCCATCCCCTGCCCCCCGACGACAGCGACGCCGTCCGCCTGGAAGCGCTCGGCTACCGGCAAGAACTCCGCCGCAGCCTGAACATCCTGGGCAACATCTCGATGGGGTTCGCGGTGGTGTCCCCGGTCGTCGCCCTCTACGCCGTCTCGATGATCGCGACGATGATCGCCGGACCCGCCTGGGTCTGGGCGCTCCCGATCGTCCTGGCCGGCCAGTGCCTGGTCGTCAACCTGTACTCCGAACTCACCTCCCAGTGGCCGCTGGCCGGCGGCCCCTATCAGTGGGGCCGGCGGCTCATCGGCCCGCGGTTCGGCTGGCTGGGCGGCTGGGTGTGGCAGTTCGCCGTGATGTTCGGCAACACCACCGTCGCCTACCTGGCCGCGCCGTGGGTCTTCGCCCTCTTCGGCGTCGTACCGTCTCCAGGGGCTCTGGTCGCGGTCGCGATGGCGATCGTGCTGGCCTGTTCCCTGGTCAACGCCTACGGCATCGGCATACTGCGCTGGTTCGTGTCGGCCGGCATCGCGGGGGAGGCGATCGCCTCCGTCCTGGTCGGCCTGTGTCTGCTGCTGTTCTTCCGCAAGCACTCGTTCTCGATGTTCACCAGCACCTTCGGCGCCGAGCAGTTGTCGGGCGGCTCGCTGCCCATGGCCTTCATGGCGGTCGTCGCCGTGGCCGGGTGGGCGTTCATCGGCTTCGACGCCTGCGTGTCGACCGCCGAGGAGACCAAGGACGCGGCCCGGCAGGTGCCCAGGGCGATGTGGTGGGCGCTGCTCTCGGTGGGCGCGGTGGTCATGCTCAACGCCGTGGCCGTCGCGATCTCCTACCCGGACCCGGCGGCGGCTGTTGCGGGCAAGGACATCGACCCGGTGACCACGGCCGTGGTCACCTCGTTCGGCTCCTGGTCCGACAAGCCGTTCGTGGCGATCGTGCTGGTCAGCTTCCTGGCCTGTGCCATGGCCTCGCAGGGCGGTGCCGCCCGGGGACTGTACTCGCTGGCCCGGGACGGCGTGTTCCCCTTCTCCGCCCAGGTCCGCAAGGTCAACCGGCGGGCCGCGCCGATCGGGGGCCTGGTCGCCTCCACGCTGGTCTCCGCCTCCGCGCTGCTGCTCGGTCTGAACGCCACCGCCATCGGATCACTGATCTCCTTCGGTACGGCGGCCACCTTCGTGCCCTTCTTCCTGGTGTCCGCCGCCGCGCTCGTCGCCCGGGTGCGCGGGACGTGGGTCCCGGCCGGTGCGATCCGGCTGGGCCGCTGGGGGACGGCGCTCAACGTCCTCGCCGCGCTCTGGGCCGGCTTCGAAGTCGTCAACGTCTGCTGGCCGCGCGCCCTGCTCGCACCGCCCGGCGCGCCCTGGTACCAGATCTGGGCCGCGCCGCTCGGCGTCGCCGTCGTGCTCGGCACCGGCGTGCTCTACCTGCTCATCCGCAGGCCACATGACCGCATCGCCGTCGCCGACGACACGTCCGCCGAGCCGGCCGCGACCGAGCCGCCCGCGTCTTTGTCCCCGTCTCCGTCCGCGCCGGCGTCCTGACCACATGCGCGCACGCCCGCGCACCGCAGCCGCCACCCCCCTCGACACCACCGGAAAGGTCTCCCCATGCAGGTTTCTGCCATGTCCCGTCGTCGCTTCTTGAACAGATCCGCCGCCCTGGCCGCCGCGACGGGGGCCGGCCTCGCCGTCGGAGTGGGTCGTGCCGAAGCGGCCACCTACAACGGCACGACGTACACCGTCCCCGGCGAGTGGGCGCCGCACGCCGGGTGTCTCATGGCCTTCCCGTGGGACGCCACCGACAACTGGGGGGACAAGCTCCCGGCGGTCCAGGACGAGGTCGCGGCCGTGGCCCGCGCTGTGGCCCGGTTCGAGCCGGTGACCATGGTGGCCAACACGGGGATGGGCGACTTCGTACGCTCCAAGGTCGGCCCCGGCATCACCGTCATCGAGTACCCGATCAACGACTGCTGGCCCCGGGACAACGGCCCGATCTTCGGCGTCGATTCCACCGGCGCCCACGTCCTGGGCCTCGACTTCGCCTTCAACGGCTGGGGCAACAAGTTCCCGCACGACAAGGACGACCTGCTCCCGGTCGGCGTCTGCGACTACCTCGGCGTGCCCCGGCTCCCGGTCGACCTGGTCTTCGAGGGCGGTGCCCTGCTCCAGGACGGCGAGGGCACGATCATCGGCACCGAGGAATGCCTGCTCAACCCCAACCGAAACCCGAACCTGACCAAGGCCCAGATCGAGGCGGCGCTGCTGGACGCCTACGGCGCCCGCAAGATGATCTGGCTGCCGTACGGCATGTACGGCGACACCATCACCGACGGCCACGTCGACCTGGTCGCGGCGTACGCGGGCCCGGCCTCCCTGCTCATCAACCTGCCGTCGGACACCAACGACGCCAACTACCCGCGGCTGCTGCGCAACAAGCGGATCCTCCAATCGGCCACGGATGCCCGCGGGCGCCGGTTCCAGCTGACGGAGATGCCGTTCCTGCCGAAGTTCACCGTGGGCACCGACCGGGTGATCACCTTCAGCTACACGAACTACTACCCGACGGCCACCGGGGTCGTGGTGCCCACCGCGAACATCCCGTCCTCCGACACTCCGGCGCTGGCCGTGATCCAGTCGTTGTTCCCGGCCAAGACGGTGGTGGGCGTCCCCGCGACCACGCTGGCCTGGGGCGGCGGCGGAGTCCACTGCATCACGCAGCAGATCCCCGCCACCCACTGACCAGCACCCCCGCGGCCGAACACCGGACACGGACCCCGTGAAAGCGGCCGACCGCGAGACAAGCGGCCGCGGAACACCGGTGAAAGGGCGGGCACCGGCGGCCGGGCGAGTCCACTCGGCCGCCGGTAGGGCAGTGCGGTTGCCGATCCCGCCACCGGCTCAGCGCGACGGCAGGATGAGGGTTGAGAATGAGGCGTGCCGCCGCGAGCGTTGCAGTCGTCCTTGTGAGTGCTCTTGCCGCTTGCAGCCCGGATGACGACAAGGCGGCCAACGGACCAGTCGTCGACCGCAACCCGTGCAGCCTCTGCTCGGTTGCGGGCGCCTGTCCGCCCACGACGGCGGACCAACCCGTGCCCATCGAGATGGATCCGGTGAGGACGTGGAACAACTACACCGAACAGGAGGCCGACGGGAAGGACGGCAACGCGTCGTGGCAGGGCGAAGTCCTGGCGCTGGAGAACGACCCCGATTTCAGGGCGGGAGCCCAGGGAAGCTGCTGAGGCAGGCAGCCGTGCCGCCCCGATCGCCCTGGGCGCCGTCCCGCCGGCCGTGGTCTCCCCACGGGGAGAGCAGCCTGAGCAGGTCACAGCAGTTCCACGCTCTGCGCGTAGTGGCAGGCGACCGGGTTTCCGCCGCCCCGGTCCCGGACCTGCAGGATCGGCTCGCCGCTGCCGCCGTGACCGGGGAGCGGAGGCAGGACGGCCGAGACAGGTGAGGGTGCGCTCATGAGGTGCCCTCCTCCGGTCCCCGGGCGGTGTCGGCGAACCGGGCCAGGGCGTCGATGTCGGCGCCCGCCGTTTCGAAGATCTCGCCCGCGCCGGCGTCGACGAGTTCGCCGGCGAAGTGGCAGGCGCTGAGGTGGGTGGAACGGCCCGCGGGGCGCAGGAGCGGTTCGGTCTCGTCGCACACGTTCCGGCGCATGGGGCAGCGCGGGGCGAAGGGACAGCCGGGCGGCAGGTTCAGCAGGGAGGGCGGTGCGCCGGTGATGGGGGTGAGGCGTTCTTCCTCGCGGTCCAGGCGGGGCAGGGAGCCGAGGAGGCCGAGGGTGTAGGGCATGCGCGGGGTGTAGAAGATGTCCTCGACCGAGCCGGTCCCGACGATCCGTCCCGCATACATCACCGCGACCCGGTCGGCGTGGCCGGCGACCACGCCCAGGTCGTGTGTGATGAGGACGAGGGCGGCGCCGCTGTCGGCACGTGCGGTCTCCAGGGCGTCGAGGATCTGCGCCTGGACGGTGACGTCCAGGGCGGTGGTCGGCTCGTCGGCGCTGATCACGTCCGGGGCGTTGGCCATGGCGATGGCGATGACGACGCGTTGGCGCATGCCGCCCGACAGTTCGTGCGGATAGGCGTCGACGCGCCGCTCGGGGCTGGGGATGCCGACCGCGCCGAGCAGTTCGACGGCCCGCTCGCGGGCGGCCCGCGCGGTCATGTCCGGCTGATGGCGCCGCAGCGTCTCGGAGAGCTGGTACCCGGCGGAGTAGACCGGGTTGAGGGAGGTCATCGGATCCTGGAAGATCATCGCGATGCCGCTGCCGCGGATGTCGGACAGCCGCGCGTCGGACAGTGCGAGCAACTCGGTGTCTTCGAACCGCACCGATCCGTGCACCCGCGCGGTGGCCGGCAGCAGCCCCATCACGGCGAGAGCGGTGACGGACTTGCCGGAGCCGGACTCGCCGACGATGCCCAGCGACCCCCCGCGCCCGAGGCGGTAACTGACGCCCCGGACGGCCCGGACGATGCCGTCCTCGGTGGGGAACTCCACCGTGAGGTCGTCCACCGCGAGGACCGCGCCGGTCTCGTCCCCGACGTTGACGGCGGTCACTGTCGCACCCTTTGCTGCCGGGGGTCGAAGGCGTCCCGCAGACCGTCGCCGATGAAGTTGATGGTCAGGGCGACGGCGATGATGAAGGCGCCGGGGATGTAGAAGAGCCAGGGCCGGGTGTCGACCGCGGTGCGGGCCTGGGACACCAGCAACCCGAGGGAGGTGTCGGGCGGCTGGACGCCGAAGCCGAGGAAGGACAGGGCGGTCTCGGTCAGGATGCCGGTGGCCACCAGCACGGTCGCGTTGACGATGATCGGGCCGAGGGCGTTGGGCAGCAGATGGCGGAAGATGATCCACGCGTCGGAGGCCCCGAGCGCCTTCGCGGCCTCCACGAACTCCTTCTCCCGCAGCGACAGCACGGCGGAGCGCACGACTCGGGACACGTAGGCCCAGGTCAGGCCCGCGACGACAACCGCGATCCGGTACCAGGAGCCGCCGCTGTGCGAGGCGATGACCAGGGCGATGGCGAACAGCGGCAGGGTCAGGACGAGATCGGCGATGCGCATCATGACGGAGTCGACGAGGCCGCGGTAGAAGCCCGCGATGGCGCCCCAGATCGCGCCGACCAGGGTGGACCCCAAGGCGATCATGAGGGCGATCTTCACCGACGTCTGGGTGCCGCGCATGACCTGCGCGTAGGCGTCGTACCGGGAGGAGTCGGTGCCGAACGGGTGCTTCCAGGAAGGTGGTTGGGAGTTGTCGGGAGTGTACTTCTGGTACGAGTAGTGCCACAGGTGGGGGCCGATGAACGCCCACAGCACGATCAGGACGAACACCACCAGGCTCGCCACGGCAGCCCGGTGGCGCAGGAAGCGGCGCAGGATCAGCTGGGTCTGGCTGCGCTGCCGGACGGCATGGGTAAGGGTGCGTGTACGAGGCCCCCTCTTGCATCACTGACCCCATCTTTACCTGACGGCACGTCCGACAGACGCACCGGCATGTCGAGTAACAGCCCACAGCGCGAGCCCGAGGCAGCTGAACGCGGCACCCACCGCGCACACCGCGCCCCAGCCGGCCAGCGTGTACACGGAGGTTGCTGCGATGGCGCCGGTGGCGCTGCCGATGGAGTAGAAGACCATGTACCCGCCGATCAGCCGGCTGCCCGCGTCCGGATCCAGTGCGTAGATCAGGGTCTGGTTGGTGACATGGACCGCTTGAACGGCGAGGTCGAGAAGGATCACCCCGACGACCAGTGCCCACAGTGAGCTGCGGAGGAAGGCCAAGGGCAACCACGAGGCGGCGAGCAGCGCCAGGGCGATGCCGGTGGTCCTCCGGGAGAGTCCGCGGTCGTTCAGGCGGCCCGCCACGGTCGCGGCCAGGGCGCCGGCGACACCGATCAGCCCGAACGCCCCGATCGCGCTGTGGGACAGGACGTACGGGGCCTCGCTGAGCGGCAGCGCGACACTGCTCCACAGGGTGCTGAAGGCGGCGAAGATCAGCAGTCCGAACAGGGCCCGGATCCGCAGCAGTCGCTCTCGCGCGAACAGGGTGATCATGGAGCGCAGGAGCTGTCCGTAGCGCAGGCCGGTCGGTTCGTCGGCACCGCGGCGTGGCAGCACTCGGTACAGGACCAGGGCGAGCACAGCGGTGAGCGACGCCGAGGCGAGGTAGACGCAGCGCCAGCCCGCGATGTCGGCCAGGAGGCCGGAGGCGGTGCGAGCGAGCAGGATGCCGATGACCACGCCGCTGGTCACCAGACCGACGACCCGGCCGCGCTCGGAGGGGGAGGCCAGGGCGGCGGCGAAGGCCAGCAGCGTCTGCGTGACGACCGCGAGAAGCCCGATCGCGGCCATGCTCGCGAGCAGGATCGCTGCCGTGTGCGCGGCGGCCGCCACGGCCAGTGCCGCCGCCAGGAGCAGCAACTGGACGACGACGAGCCGTCTGCGGTCGGCCACGTCGCCCAGCGGCACGAGGAAGAAGAGTCCCAGCCCGTATCCGACCTGGGTGAGGGTGACCACGCTGCCGACGAGCGAGGGCCTCATGGCGAGGTCGCGGCCCATGGTCACCAGGAGCGGCTGCGAGAAGTAGACGTTGGCCACGGCGGCCCCGCAGGCGACGGCGAACAGTATGACGACGCCGTGGGAGAGGACGGATACGGCACCCTCCCCGCTTCGAGTCCCGGTCCGTCGTGTCACAGCCTCACCGTTGCCGGGCATCAGCACCCCTCCGCACATCTGGTTTCAACTTGCTACCAGCGAAGACGGTAACCACCTTGGTAGCATGTTGCAACCGTCGTGAGGGAGGTAAGTCATGGTGACCCGGACGCGCTTCGACGACAGCGACTGTCCCGTCGCCCGGTCGGTGGACGCCATCGGGGACTGGTGGTCCCTGCTGATCGTGCGGGACGCCTTCGACGGAAGCCGGCGCTTCGGGGAGTTCCAGCGCAGCCTCGGAGTGGCGAAGAACATCCTCACCGCGCGCCTGCGCACCCTGGTCGCCGGCGGTGTCCTCGAATCCGTCCCCGCATCGGACGGCAGCGCCTACCGCGAGTACGTGCTGACTCCCAAGGGCAAGGCGCTCTTCCCCGTCATCGTGGCCCTGAGGCAGTGGGGCGAACAGAGCTTCTTCGCCCCCGGCGAACCCCACTCTCAGTTGGTCGACCGGCGGCAGGGGCAACGCCTCCGCCCGCTGGAGGTGCTGGCTGCGGACGGCCGGCGGCTGACCCCCGACGACACCACCGTCCACAAGGTCTCCGACCAGTGACCCGATCCGGACACCACGTCGTGCAGCCTGAGGTCTCGGGCACGAACTGACGCAGCTGCTCCAGCTGCTCCCCGGAAGCCGGCGCTGTGTCGCCGGGTACTGCCCGTTGTTGGGCAGGTGCCGGTCGTGGCGCGCCGGCCCGTGCGGGCCCGCGAGGATGGCGCGATCACGCACAACGGGCTGTTAAACCGCCTGCAACCGATTGTCACTGTTTCGAGGTAAGCATCTCGTCTCCCTGGTGGATGCGGCCAGTTCAGCGGCTACCTTTTGGACGGGTTCCCAAGATCCCTCCCGCTCGTTGCCCACTCCTCCCTGTCTCCCGGTCGACGCACGCGTGTGCGCCGGACGCCCCGTCGTGCAAGGAGAAAGCCCCCCGATGTCCGTCGACAGCATCCCGGAAGCCCGGACCACCGCCGAAGCGCCGCAGCAGTCCCTGAGCACCGCCGCCGCCCGCAACCTCGCCACGACCACCAAGTCCGCCCCGCAGATGCAGGAGATCACCTCCCGCTGGTTGCTGCGGATGCTGCCGTGGGTCGAGGCCGAGGGCGGCGCCTACCGGGTCAACCGGAGGTTGCGCCACACCCTCGGCGACGGGCGTATCGAGTTCGTCCAGGAGGGCGCCACGGTCCGGGTGATCCCCCGGGAACTCGGTGAACTGGCCCTTCTGCGCGGCTTCGAGGACACGGACGTCCTCACGGCCCTCGCCGACCGCTGCACGCAGCGTGACTTCGCGGCGGGCGAAGTCCTCGTCGAGCGCGGCAGCCCCGCAGACCGGGTGCACCTCATCGCCCACGGCCGCGTCAGCCAGACCTCCGAGGGCCAGTACGGCGAAGAGGTCGCCGTCGCGGTACTCGCGGACGGCGACCACTTCGGTGCGAACGCCCTGACGGACGAAGACTCCCGCCACGACTGCACGGTCACCGCCGAGACCGCCGGCACCCTCCTGGCCCTCTCCCGTGCCGACTTCGCCGCCGTTCGGGACTCCGAGCCCCACCTTCGGGCCCACGTCGACGAGTTCAGCGCCCGCAGGCGGAAGCGGCAGAACAAACACGGTGAGGCCGAGATCGCCGTGTCGGCCGGTCACGTCGGCGAGGCCGAACTGCCGGGCACCTTCGTCGACTACGAACTGCGGCCGCGCGAGTACGAGCTCTCCGTCGCCCAGACCGTACTGAGGATCCACACCCGGGTCGCCGACCTCTACAACGGTCCGATGAACCAGACCGAGGAGCAACTCAGGCTCACTGTCGAGGCCTTGCGTGAGCGTCAGGAACACGAGCTGATCAACAACCGTGAGTTCGGGCTGCTGCACAACGCCGACTACAAGCAGCGCATTCAGCCCCACTCCGGCCTGCCGACCCCGGACGAGATGGACGATCTGCTCTGCCGCAGGCGCGGCACCAAACTGTTTCTCGCCCATCCCAGGACCATCGCCGCCATCGGACGTGGCTTCAATGCCTACGGTCTTTATCCCGACCATGTCGACCTCGGCGGGCAATCCGTCCCGGCCTGGCGCGGGGTCCCCATTCTTCCCTGCAACAAGATCCCGATCAGCAAGGAGCAGACCAGCTCCATCATCGCGATGCGCACCGGCGAGAAGAGCCAGGGTGTCATCGGCCTGCGGCAGACAGGACTGGTGGACGAGTACGAACCCGGGCTCTCCGTGCGGTTCATGGGCATCAACGAACAGGCGATCATCTCCTACCTCGTCAGTACCTACTACTCCGCCGCGGTGCTCCTGCCTGACGCCCTCGGCGTGATGGAGAACGTGCAGATCGCCCCCAGGCCCCGCTGAAGCCCTGACCAGGCGGCAGGTCCACGGCAGGTCCCGCCGAGGCCCACCCGGCGGATCCCCGCGTGACCCGCCCCACGCGCAACGGAGCACCCACCCCACCGCAGCAAGGAGCCGCCGATGCCCGACTCCGGGCCCCTCGGATCAGCATCCCCCGAGCAACGGCCGACGCCGCCCACAGCCGTGCCGGACGCGCCCGCGCCGGTGATCCCGCACCTGCCGGCCACGCCGACCGCCTCCGACTTTCTGGCAGCACTGCATCCGCCGGTCACGATCATCACCCAGCCGCCGCCACCGGCATCGCCACCAGCCGCCGCCGTGCGGGAAACGCCGGACACGAGCGCCGCCGCCGTGCGGGAAACACCGGACACGAGCGCCGCCGCCGCGCGGGAAACGCCGGACACGAGCGCCGCCGCCGTGCGGGAAACGCCCGACACGAGCGCCGCCGGCTCCGCCCTCCAGGAGCTCCTGCGCGGACCGACCGGACTGGGCACGGCCTCGCTCGCCCTGGCCGACCGGTACAAGCCCCCGCTTCCGGACCCGGTGTCCCCGGCGTCGGCTCCGGCCGCCGAGGGGCGAGCCGTACCCGGCCTCTACTACCACCCCATTCCGGAGCCCGACCCCGCGCGCGTCGAGGAGGTGAGCCGCCGGATCAAGTGCTGGGCCGAGGAGGAGGTCCAGCTCTACCCCGAGGAGTGGGAGGGACAGTTCGACGGCTTCTCGGTGGGCCGCTACATGGTCGCCTGCCATCCCGACGCTCCGACGGTCGACCACCTGATGCTCGCCACGCGGCTGATGGTCGCGGAGAACGCGGTGGACGACTGCTACTGCGAGGACCATGGCGGGTCACCCGTCGGTCTCGGCGGACGCCTCCTCCTCGCGCACACCGCGCTCGACCACTTCCACACCACCGGGGAGTACGCGCCGGCGTGGCAGGAATCCCTCACCTCGGACGCCCCGCGCCGGGCGTACCGCAGCGCGATGGACTACTTCGTCCACGCGGCCACCCCCTCGCAGGCCGACCGCTACCGGCACGACATGGCCCGGCTGCACATGGGGTACCTCGCCGAGGCCGCCTGGGCACAGACCGGCTACGTACCGGAGGTGTGGGAGTACCTGGCGATGCGCCAGTTCAACAACTTCCGCCCCTGTCCCACGATCACCGACAGCGTCGGCGGCTACGAACTGCCCGCCGACCTGCATGCCCGGCCGGACATGCAACGGGTCATCGCCCTCGCCGGCAACGCGACCACCATCGTCAACGACCTGTACTCGTACACCAAGGAACTCGACAGCCCGGGCCGCCACCTGAACCTGCCGGTGGTGATCGCGGAACGCGAGCAGCTCTCCGAGCGCGACGCCTATCTGAAGGCCGTCGAGGTCCACAACGAACTCCAGCACGCCTTCGAGGCCGCCGCGGCCGACCTCGCGCAGTCCTGCCCCGTCCCCGCCGTGCTGCGCTTCCTCAAGGGCGTGGCCGCCTGGGTCGACGGCAACCACGACTGGCACCGGACCAACACCTACCGCTACAGCCTGCCCGACTTCTGGTAAGGAACGGACATTTCTGTGACCACTGAAACGACCCCCACCGCCACCGCGAAGATCCCGGCCCCGGCGACGCCGTACCAGGGGGACATCGCCCGCTACTGGAACAACGAGGCGCGGCCGGTCAACCTCCGCCTCGGTGACGTGGACGGGCTGTACCACCACCACTACGGTATCGGCGCCGTGGACCACGCCGCGCTCGGGGACCCGGCCCACAGCGAGTACGAGAAGAAGCTCATCGCGGAGCTGCACCGGCTGGAATCCGCACAAGCCGAGTTCCTCATGGACCACCTCGGCCCCGTCGGCCCCGACGACACCCTCGTCGACGCCGGCTGCGGGCGCGGCGGATCCATGGTCATGGCCCACCGCCGCTTCGGCTGCAAGGTCGAGGGCGTCACCCTGTCCGCCACCCAGGCCGAATTCGGCAACAGGCGCGCGCGAGAACTGCACATCGAGGACCATGTCCGCTCCCGCGTGTGCAACATGCTCGACACACCCTTCGAAAAGGGCAGCGTCACGGCCTCGTGGAACAACGAGTCGACGATGTACGTGGACCTGCACGACCTGTTCGCCGAGCACTCCCGCTTCCTGAAGGTGGGCGGCCGGTATGTGACGATCACCGGCTGCTGGAACCCCCGCTACGGCCAGCCGTCGAAGTGGGTCTCCCAGATCAACGCCCACTTCGAGTGCAACATCCACTCCCGCCGCGAGTACCTGCGCGCCATGGCGGACAACCGGCTCGTGCCGCAGACCATCGTCGACCTCACCCCGGACACACTGCCCTACTGGGAGCTGCGGGCCACGTCCTCACTGGTCACCGGAATCGAGAAGGCGTTCATCGAGTCCTACCGGGACGGCTCCTTCCAGTACGTCCTGATCGCGGCCGACCGCGTGTGAACCCCGCCTCGCGGGGCCGCTGTCCTCACCAGCGGCCCCGCGAGGCCCGCTCCGGCACTGCGAAGGCTGGCGTGCGCCGTATGCGGGTCGTGAACCTGCGGAGTCCGCTCGCTCATGCCCCCTCGATCGCCCACAGCGGTGAAGTGACGGCACCCCGAAGAGTCTTGGCACGGAGGGACTCCATACCGAGATGGAGGACGCCGGAGCCGTGGGCGTAGGCGTCCTCGATGGGGAGGTAGTAGACGAGGTTGAAGTACTCGTGGGCGCCTCGCAGTCGTGGGTAGTCGTAGCCCGTGGCGCGCAGCCAGTGGGTGCCGGCATGGCGGTAGAAGAGGCTGAAGCCGACCATGTGCCCTTCCGCATACGCGGCACGGACCACTCCGCTGTCGGCCATGCCGTCGGCCTGTGCGCGCAGCAGCCGGGCCATGTCGTCGGGCGAGGCCGGGTGGCCGTGGCGCTCCTGCAACTGGGCGAGCAGTGCGCCGGCGGCGTCGGCGCACTCGGAGAGCCGCAGGGTTCGCAGCTCGTATCCGGCTTCGGCGAATGCCCGGCGTTCGCGCCTGATGGTGACGCGCCGCTTGGAGGGCAGGCCGGCGAGGTAGTCGTCGAAGGTGCTGCCCGGCAGAGCGATGTGAGCGTCCTGGCCGAGCTGCGTGGGCTTGGTGCCGCAGGCTTCAGCCAGTTCGGAGGCTGCCGCGTCGGTGACGTACAGCCACCACGGCTGTGCGTCATGGGCCGAGGCGAGAGTTCCGGCGGCCGCGACGAGCAGTTTCAGTGCCTCGCGTCGACGGTCGGGGGTCAGGCCCGGGTGGAGGAGCGGGGCGTTGACGTAGCCGCGGCGGGCTCCCGCGAGCACTGTCCTGACCGGTGTGCGGTCGGGGAGGAGCTCGTGCACGCGGTAGAGGGCGTTGGGTTCGGCGCCGACCAGGTACAGCGGTGCGGCGGCGATCAGACGGTCGTTGTCGTGGACCAGTGCGTAGCGGACCTCGACGGTCGGATCGTGCTGCTGGGCCGCGAGCCACCGGTGGGACAGGTACAGGCCCGCCTGCGCGGCCAGGGCGTCCCACCGGTCGGCGGGAACGTC
Organism: Streptomyces sp. NPDC036813; assembly: GCF_055609245.1. Lineage (NCBI taxonomy): Bacteria > Bacillati > Actinomycetota > Actinomycetes > Kitasatosporales > Streptomycetaceae > Streptomyces > Streptomyces sp. NPDC036813. The sequence goes on from NZ_JBVJPV010000002.1 coordinate 497,334, forward strand.
CGTGATGTCGTGTACGTGCGTGAGGATCACGGCAGCGGTTCCTCCCGGTCGGGTGGGGCGAGGGCGTGGGCTGCGGGGACGGCGAGCACGCTGAGCGAGGCGAGGAGCAGCCAGGGAAGGACGGGCTGCCGGCTCAGGAGCGTGGTGAGGACGACGGGTGCCGCGGCGCCGCCGAGGGACCAGGACAGCTGGAAGGCGGCCTGGTGTCGTCCGTTGGCCTCGCCGGGGGCCATGGCCACGGAGAGTTCGTTGAGCGCGGGAGAGCTGAGGATCTCCGACAGGGTGAACAGCAGCATCGCCGCCGTCAGAACAGCGGCCACGGCCCAGCCGGGCGCGCCCTGCCAGGCGAGGGGCGCGGCGAAGAGGGCGAAGGAGACGGAGGCGACGAGGAACCCGCCCGCGATCGCACGCTGCGGGCGGTGACGCGCCGAGCGGCTGGTGACGGCGGGGGTGAGGACGGCGACGGCGGCGGTGTTGACGACCAGGAGGGTGCCGGGAATCCACGTGCCGGCGTGCAGGGTGTCGGTGACGTACACGGCGAGCAGGACCGGCGGCACCATCTGCGCGAGCACGAAGGCCAGGTTGGCCGTGACGAGCAGGAGGTAGCGGCCGTCCCGCAGGAGGGCACCCCAGTTCCCCTGTCGGGTCGGCTGGTCACCCCCCTTGTGCGAGCCGGGCGGGTGGATGCCTCGTACCGGCTTCCAGGTGATGAACAGCAGCGCGGCGCACAGGAAGGTGCCGCCGTTCGCGGCGATGAGCACGTACAGGCTGTCCGGACCGAACACGGCCAGGGCGACTGCGGAAACGGCGGCGCCGGCACCGATGCCGAGATTGCGCAGGGACGAGACGAACCCGAACCACAGGCGCTCCTCGCCGGGCACACAGGCCAGGGGAACCAGGTTGCGCGCGGCCGTCCAGTACAGGTTGATTCCGGTCTGGACGACGAGGCAGGCGAGGCTGATCTGCCAGGCGGAGCCGACCACGAGGAACACCACGAACCCGGCGGCGGAGACGAGGTTGGCGAGCGCGACGACCGCTTTCGCACCGAAGCAGTCCAGCAGGACCCCGCCGAGTGCGGGGGTGGGCAGGGCGAAGAGGTTGCCCACGGTGAGCGCCGCGCCGATCTCCGCGAGGGAGAGGCGGGTGGCGTGGGTGAGGTAGACGACGGTGAAGGCGAACATGAGCCCGGTGCCCAGGCTGTCGACCGCGTGCGCGGCCACGAAGCGGCCCGCTCCGGTGAGCACCGGCAGTCCTGCCCGGGCCCGCAGCCCGCGAGGACCTCCGCCGCCGGGCGGGGTGCCGTGCCGTCCGGCGCGCCGTCGGCCGTCGCCGCGACCTCGTGCCGATCGCCTGCCGGTGGGGACGCTCACTGGGCAGCGGGGGTGAGGAGGCGGCGGATCTTGTCGAGCATGGGCGCCGCGATGAAGCCGGTCCGCGCTGACAGCTCGCCGAGACTCTTCACCGCGCGCTGCTCGTCGCCGGGGTCCACTGTGAAGGTGAGGATGCCGCCGTGGTCGTGCCCGTCGATGACGAGATCGTGGCAGGTGACGAGGTCGACACAGGCGCGGAGTTCGGCGAGCAGCGTGGGGGTGGGGTTCGCCGTGAGGCACTCGATCGCGAACCGTTCGGCCGGAGCGTCGGTGCGGGTCGGCCAGGTGCCGCGCAGGATGTCGAGGAGGGCGACGAAGGTGTTGAGTCCGCTGCCTGCGATGGACAGGGTGGTGGCGCCGCCGATCCTGGGGTTGATCTCCAGGACGTGGTAGACGCCGTCGGCGTGGATCATGTCGACGTTGACGGACCCCTCGACGCCGAGTTCCGTGCACAGCTCGACCAGGCGCCGCGCGGTGGGTCGGAAGTCGTCGTTCTGGGAGGGTTCGACGTACCGCAGATCGTCGAAGGTGAAGGTGGGAGGGCCTCCTCCCGCGGTGCCGGTCCAGAGGAGCGGCATGACGGTGTAGTGGCCCCCGGCGCCGACGATGTCGACCGAACAGAGCCGTCCGCCGACGCACTTCTCCAGGACCGCGTGCGCTCTCGGCCGGGCGGCCAGGTAGCCGTCGAGGGCGGCGGGATCGGGGAGGAACTCGATGCCCATGCTGGTGGAGTCCCACAGCGGCTTCGCCATGAGGGGATAGCCGAGGCTCTCGGCGGCGAGGCGGACGGCGTCCGGATACGCCGGGACGGGCAGCGCCCGGTGGTTGAGGAGGTCACTGTCCACCAGGACGGCGGGCGGGGTGGTGAGGCCGTGCGCGTGCAGGACCCGCTTGGTCTCCCACTTGTCGCACAGGATTCGCGTGGCGGCGAGGGGAGTCATGACGGTGCGGACGCCGACGGCTTCCAGCTTGGTCTTGACCACGGCGTCACGCAGGGCGTTCTCGTCGGGCAGGGAGATCGCCACGGCGGCGTCGGCGCCCCAGGCGCGCACCCGCTCCACGAAGTCGTCCGGGGTCGCGGCGGGGTCGAGCCGCTCGCTCGTACCCGGGAACAGATCGGGGCCGCAGTCATGGCGATTGGTGTGGAAGAGGCGAGCCTCGGCGCCGAGGTGTGCCAGGACCGGCGCGATGCCGTGGATGTAGGGGTCGGCGCGCCGGATGTCGGCGGACCGGAGGAAGGCGATGCGCTGCATGTCAGCTCACTTCTACGCGGGTGTGGGCGAGTACGCGAGCGGCGTCGGCGTTGACCTGGCCGGGAGTGGGGGCCGTGAACACCAGGTGACCGATGCGGGCCGAGTTGTCGTGGGCGCCGCCGACGGCGGCGCCGGGCGGGGTCGTGAGGTGCTGGTCGACCAGGCCGTCGTGCCGGCCGAGGATGGTCACCCCTCGGAAGGTGCCCGCGCGCGGCGGAGTGAGGAACCGGATCGCGCACGCCCCCTCGCGCGGTGCTGGTACGTCCGGCTTCGCGTCGAGGACGGCTTGCAGATAGGCCCGGGCCTCGTCGATGCCGGAGGCTCGGCGTACGACGTCCACCAGGTGGTCACCGGGCAGGCGGGCGCCCACCTCGATGACGACGGGGCCCGTCTCGGTTGAGAACTTGACCTCGGTGTGGGCGACGCCGTTGCGGATGCCGAGTGCGTTCAGGGCCTGTTCGGCGGCTGTCCGCACCGCCACGAGGTCGGCGTGCCGTACGGCGGCGGGGCACGTGTGGCCGGTCTCGGCACGGAAGGCGCCGCCGGTGGTGTGTTTCTCGACCAGCGGCAGGTGGAAGTACTCGTCGCGCCTGACCACGGTGTCGATGCTGAACTCGGGCCCGCCGACGTACTCCTGGACGACGACACGCTGATCCATGGGCAGGCCGTGCGGCGCGGCGACCGGCCAGGACTGGGCATGCCGTACGGCGGCGTCGAGCTGTCCGGGGCTCCCGACGACGCTGACACCCCAGGAACCGCCCTGCTCGGCGGGTTTGACGACGACCGGAAATCCGATGTCGGCCCTGGCGAGGGCATGTTCCGCCTGTTCGGCCGTGTCCGCGACGATCGTTCTGGGCGCCGGCACGTGGCCCGCAGCGAACGCCTCCGCCATCTCCGCCTTGTTCCGGCACGCCTGAGCGCGCCCGGGGTCGTTGCCGGGCAGCCCCAGACGCCGGGCCAGATGGGCGACGAGCGGGGTGAAGAACTCCCAGCATCCGGCCACCGCATCGATCCCCGTCGTCTCGGCGAACGCGGCCAGGTCCGCCAGCGCCCGGTCCGGGTCGGTGAGATCGGTGAACACGGTGCCGTCGATCCGGTCACGCAGAGCGGCGGGGTAGCTCTCGTAGACGTCTTCATGGGTGGCGACGAAGACGTGCGCGCCGAGTGTACGGGCGGCGTCCAGCAGATAGGGGCCGGAGTTCGCGAGCGCTTCGATCAGCAGGATCCTCTTCACGCCGCGCAGTAGACACGCCGCGGCCGGGCCGGTGCCATGAACGTAACAACCAGAGCAGAACGGCGATTTCACGACAACGGTTGTAGGAAGCTCCAGCACTTCGCCCGCGACCCTGATCCTAAAGATCCGGCTTCACGGACGGGACCCTTCCGCAGAAGTTCGGACCATCACACATCACAGAGCGCTCTCAGCGTGCCGGGGTTTCGTCGGTACCGGACCTGGGTCCCCGCAGCGATACGCGGATTGACTCTCGGACGACCACCCGTCATACCTGCACGAGAGGGGCAACTCCGAGTGACCGGCTACGCCGCACAGATCACCGACTACATCCGCCAGGGCGTCATCCCGCCGTACAACTACTCCTACCCCTCACGCTCCACCTACCGGCCCCTGGACGGTTCCTGGGCCGTCGAGGACGCCTGGAAGCAGGACCTGAGCCTGTATCAGGTGCCCGAGCTCAACCTGTATCTGCACGTGCCGTTCTGTCGTTACAAGTGCGGCTTCTGCAACCTGTACACGATCATCAGCGAGGACGCGGACGTCTACACGGCGTACATGAACGCCCTGTGCACCCAGCTGCGCGACCACGCCGACATCATCCGCGCCCGCCGGCTGCGCACCGTCTACATCGGCGGCGGCACCCCGAGCCTGCTGTCGCTGCGCCACTTCGAGCAGTTGTTCAGCACGCTGGACGAGGTGTACCCCAACTGGCGCTCCACCGTGGAGGAAGTGGCCATCGAGGCCACACCGGACTCGATCGTCAACGAGCCCGCCACCCTCGAAGGCCTGCTGCAACTCGGCCTGACCCGCGCCAACATAGGGATCCAGTCCCTGGTGCCGAAGGAGATCCGTGAGGCCGGCCGCGGCCAGGCGGGTGAGCAGGTCATCCGCAAGGCCATCGAGATCGCCCACGACAAGGGCCTGCCGGACCTGTCGACCGACCTCATCATGGGCTTCGCCGGCCAGACCGACGACACCTGGCGCACCTCCGTCGACGAACTCGCGAAACTCGACCCGTCCACGATCAGCACGTACTTCCTCACCGTGCGACCCGATGCCTGGTTCTCCAAGACCGGCGCCTACCAGTACGCACAGTCGCCGAACCTCTACGAGCGCTACGACTACGCCCGTCAGGTTTTCACCGACCACGGCTACGTCCAGGAAGGCTCCGTCCGCTACAAGAAGCTCGGTCGCGGCGGCTACAAGCAGAAGGTGCTCACCTTCCACGGTGTGCCGCTGCTCGGACTCGGCGTCGGCGCCCGCTCCTACACGGGCGTCCTCGACTACATGGTGGGCTCCGTCAAACCGTCCATGTCCGAAGTCGCCGACTACATCACCAAGGCCCACGCCCACACGCTGCGGCCCGTCACCGGCTTCGCCCTCGACGACGAGGAGATCATCCGCAAGCGCCTCGTCCTGGACACCTTCGACCTGGACCTCACCGAACTGGACCGGTTCGGCTACCAGGACAAGGCCCACCTCTTCGAGCCGATCCTGGACGCCGCCGAGGAGACCGGCCTCCTGCGCCGCCTCGGCCGCCGGGTCCAGCTCACTCCCGAGGGCTTCAAGTACCGCGACATCCTGTCCTGGATGTTCTTCTCCGACACCGTGGTCCAGCTGGACCGCGAGTACTACGAGCGTCTGCACGAACAGAACAAGCGAGCCCGCAAGCACATGGGCACGCCGATCGGCATCTCGGGCATCCGCACCGCGCGGGCCGCTTCGTGACCGAACTGCTCATCGCGGCCGGTGGTGGCGGTGACCCGGTCGGCGCCGCCCTCGTCCACGCCGGCCTCGGCAGTGGGGCCGATGCCGTCGTCCTCACCTACGGCTGGGAGCGCCTCACCGTGGACCCGGTTCCCGGCCCCGCAGCCCCGCACGACTTCACCGGCCTCGACCACGACACCCTCCCGGTGCCGCTCGTCACCGCCGGCACCGAACCCATCGCACGGCGCGGATCCACCCTGCCGCGACTCGCGGGTCACCTGCCGACCAGGCTCGCGCTCCTCGACCCCTACGCCGGCATCGCAGGCCTCGCCGATCAGATCGGGCGAACCGCCCGGGTACTCGCCGTCGACCACATCAGCGTCGTCGACGTGGGCGGCGACATCCTCGCCCACGGCGACGAACCCACGCTCGCCAGCCCCCTGCTCGACGCGCTCGCGCTCGCGGCCTGCCACCTGGCGGGGATCCGCACCACCGTCCACGTCGCCGGCCCCGGCCTCGACGGGGAGATACCCGAAGCGACCCTTCTCGCCCGACTCACCGGCAACGGCACCGCGCTGAACTCCGACATTCCCGTGTGGGCCGCGGACGTTCTCCGCTGGAACCCGTCCGAGGCAAGTGCCCTGATCACCGCTGCCGCCGCGGGCCTGCGCGGCCCCTGCCTCACCAGGCAGGACGCCGGCCCGATCCCGCTCACCGACCGCAGCGGCCGCGTCTGGGACCTGCCACTCGAGCAGGCCCTCGACCACAACCGCCTCGCGCAGGGCCTGCTGGACACCCGCCCCGTCACCCTGGCCGACGCGGAAACCGTCAGCCTGAAGCTGTGCGGATTCAGCGAGTACGAGCGTGAGCGCGGCCGGGCCACCCGCCTCGCCTGCGCACGCGACGTCATCGACGACGAAACCTTCCTGGGCGAACTGGACGCCTGGCTCCACCTCCAGCGCGCCGGACACCCCGGCGCCCGGTACGCGAGCGTCCGCTGCGCCGTCGAGTCCCTGGGCTACGACTGGCGCCTGACGGAACACGCCCGCCACCTGCTGACCCGGCACCGTCCCGGTATCGACGCCTTTCCCCTCCTGTCGCTGACGAACTGACCGACCCGGTCAGGCACGGGGGCGGCGCCCCGACAACGGGCGTCGCTCCCTCCACACACAGGATTTTGGACGGGCTGCATCCCTACCTCACCACACGAGGTGGGCTCTGGTGGGACGAAGCAGGCTGTGAGGAGCTGAACGGTCAGCCGCTGAGAGCGGCACCCATCGGGCTGCGCTGACCGCCGGCCCTCGCAGACGCGTTGCCCGCTCCATGTGGGGATGGGCCGGGTGAGGTGGCGGATCCGCGCCCACCACGTCACCCGGCCCCGGAAGGCAGACGATCCGGGTCAGCCGAGGCTGACCCGGCCGTTCGCAGCACCGCTGTCGGCGGTCGGATGATGCCCGTCAGCAGGCGGGCAGGGCGGGGTCCCAGTCGGGTCCGACCAGATAGATGTTGCTGATCCAGCCCTGCTGGTCACCCAGCAGAGTCCAGGCGTCGTTGGTGTAGCCGTCCGCCGTCACGGACTCGGCGTGCTTCTGACACACGACTGCCACCGTGGTCGGGCCCGCAAGCGTGGTCACCACGGGAGAGCCGCCGGCGGCGCTCTGGTGGACGCGGACGTTGGTGCCCCAGGTGCTGCGGGTGGTGTCGTGCGTCTCGCCGCCCGTGCCGGGAACGCTCGCGCAGGCCGGCACGCCCGCCAGCCAGGCTTCGCCCTTGACGTAGATGTTGGAGATCCAGGCGTTTCGGTCGGCGAGGTGGCTCCAGGCGTCATTGGTGAGGCCCTCGGCGGTCACCGACTCCCCGTGCACCTGGCAGTCGATCTTGACGGCGGTCGGACCGGGGAGCAGGTCGGCGCGCTCGCTGCTGCTTGACGGAGCCGTGTGCAGGTAGACGTCGGTGCCCCACGTCATATGGTCACCGCCGACGGCCGCGTCGCTTCCGCCACCACAGGTCGGGACGTCGGTGAGCCAGGCGTCGCCCTTCAGGAAGATGTTGGACACCCAGCCGTTGTAGTTCGGCAGGTAACTCCAGGCGTCGTTGGTGTAGCCCGCCGCGGTGACGGACTCCGCGTGCTTCTGGCAGGAGATGTCGACGTCGGTCGGTGCGGCCAGGGTGGTGACGAGGCGCGCCGAGACAGACGGAACGGAACGGATATTGACGTTGGTTCCCCAGGTCGAGTGACTGCCACCGGCCGATGCCGAGCCGTCGCACGGCGGAATGCCCGCCAGCCAGGCCTGGCCCTTGACGTAGATGTTGGAGACCCAGCCGCCCAGGTCCGGCAGATGCGACCAGGCGTCGTTGGTGTAGCCCTCGGCGGTCACCGACGAGGCGTGCTTCTGGCAGTCGATACGGACTGGTGTCGGTCCGGCCAGAGTCGTGACGACCTGGGAGGGCACGGAGGGAGAGGTATGGACGCGAACGTCGGTGCCCCAGGTCGAGTTGGCTCCGCCGACGCCTCCGCCACCTCCGCTGCCGTATCCGGAGGGACGCACCGCCCCCATGTAGTCCGAGTGCGCGGACATCGGGGAGACACGGATCTTCTCGTCGGACTGCGGCGCCTCCGCGATCATGCCCTTGCCCAGATACAGCGCGGTGTGGTGGATATGCGCAGAGGTACCGAAGTAGACGATGTCCCCGGCCCGCAGCACTCCCGACCCCTGCGCCGCGCCGAACCGGACCGTCCAGGGCGCACGGTAGGCGGAGTCGGCCGTGCGGTCACCGATGATGTCGTAGTGCGCCGCCCGGTAGTAGACGTAACGGACGAAGCCGGAGCAGTCGAAGCCCTTGCGGTAGGGGTCGTTGGCGCTGCGCACCGGATCGCTGCGGTCGACCGTGCCGTAGGTGGCCTGGGGCGGGGACACGCCGTGGCCGCCGCCCCAGGTGTACCAGGTGGAGGCGGCGATGACGTTGCAGGCGGCGGTGACGGCGGCTACGCCCATGGGGTCGGCATCGGTGTGCGGCGCGCAGGCGGTGCCCGGGTTGGGGTCGCCTCCGGTGGCGTCGACTGCGGCGGCGACGGCTCTGGCGGTGACCCGGTTCGCGGTCGCGCCGCGGTCACCGGCACCGTACTGGGTGTGCGCGGGCAGGCTGTACGCGAACTGCCCGGCGAGGTCATCGGTGCTGGGCGCACCGGGACGGTTGCACACATGGTCGTCGGTACGGCACACGTCGAAGTACCGGCCGTCGGAGAGGAACCCGGCGAACACCCCGGGCACCGCGATACGGCCGAGCAGGCCGCCGTCGCCGGCCGCCGCGGATCCGGTGCTGAAGTCCGGGTTGATGGTGAGCATGGCTCCGGACTGGGCCATGCCGATCTGGCCGTTGTTGCGGCTGGGATCGGCGACGGTCACGACCGCGCCGATCGTGTCCGCGTGCGCCTGTACGGACGGCACCTGGAGCGCGGACTTCACGACATGCGCGCCCATCGAGTAGCCAAGCAGGATGAGGTGCGGATGGTTGGGGCAGCCGGCGTAGAAGTTGACCTCGCTCGCGAGCCGGTCACGTCCGATGCCGAGCCCGGTCCAGTAGTCCGGCAGCAAGGGGGTGATGAACGAAGCGGGGTACTTCAGATTGCGGACCGCGATGGTGGAGTCCTGAACGCCCTTGCCGTGCAGGGCGTTCAGCAGGCCGGTGATGAACCAGCTGTTGACTCCGCTGGATCCCCATTGCATGCCGGGGCCGGTGTGGGTGGTGTCCTCCTCGGTGCCGTAGGCGGAGATCACCACCCAACTGGGGCCGCAGACCGGGTCTCCGGGATCCGGGTCGGGCCAGGCCGCCTGTGCACGGGGCGCGGAACCAAGGGTGAGTGATCCGAGGACGGCCATCAAGGTCGAGAGCACCAGCAGCCATCTGGGCCACCGGGCCGGGCGCGTTGATTTCACGTGGGCCTTCTCGTTGCGTGAGGGGTGGAATGCCAAGGACATGACATCCCCGGCACGGCTCGGTGTCGAGGCAACGGGAGGATTGCGCAACTCTCTTAATAAGAACCCAAGTTGCGGGGACCGCTTACGCCGGTCGGCAGGTACGCCCCGTCCGGGGCAGGGGAAACTCGCCCGGTGCCTTCACCGCCAGGCACGACCGGGATCAGGGAACGAGCGTCAGCGGTTGGGCGCCGTCCGACCGCGGGCAGAGCCCCGGCGACGGGTCGCACAGCGGGTGGCCTTCGCCACAATGTGCCCAAAAAGGTCGGACGAATGCGTATAAGTGATGGAAGGGATGGTTGCTCTCCTGGGGTAACCAGTTCCGAAGCTTGTGGCACCAACGGCAGGGAAAGCGTTTGATTACCGCACGTAAACGACGGACCAGGCTGACGGCTGCGGTCGGCGTAATCGGCGGCGTGGTCGCGGTTGCCGCCCTCAGCGGTACCAGCAGTGCTGCCACCGGCGGCAATGGCGCCGGCAGCCCCCCGAAACCGCACACCACGGTGAAGCCGCCGGTCGACCAGCACGCTTCCGACGCCCGGATAAAGATCACTCCCGGGCAGGGCGCCCACGATGTCGCGCCAAGCCACCCCGTCAAGGTCACCGTCGGTAACGGAAAGCTTACCGAGGTGACCATGACCGCCGTCGCGACCGGTGACGAGATCCCGGGCACCCTGTCCGCGGACGGCACGTCCTGGCAGCCGGACGGCCGGCTGGAGCGGGCCACCAAGTACCAGATCGCCGCAGAGGCCGAGGACGCCAAGAGGCGCCCCGCCACCGAGAACGCGACGATCACCACGGTCTCCCCGGCCAATGACTTCATCGGACACCTTTCCCCGGAGAACGGCTCGACCGTTGGTGTGGGCATGCCGGTGACGATCAACTTCGACACGGCCATCAGCGACAAGGCCGCCATGGAGTCGAAGATCCAGATCGACTCCAGCAGCGGCCAGCAGGCCGTCGGCCACTGGTTCAACGACAGCCGCCTGGACTTCCGCCCCGAGAACTACTGGAAGCCCGGCTCCACCGTCACCGTCAAGCTCAACCTTCACGGCGCCAGTAAAACGGTCACGTTCAAGATCGGCCGGAGCCAGATCAGCACGGTCGACGCCAGAACGAAGCAGATGGCTGTCGTGCGGAACGGCAAGACGATCAAGACCATCCCGATCTCGTCCGGCAGCCTCGAGCACCCGACGTACAACGGTCAGATGGTCATCTCCGAGAAGTTCCGGCACATCCGTATGGATGGCGCGAGCGTCGGCCTCACGGAGAAGGACGGCAAGCCCGCGTACAACATCGCGGCCGTACCGCACGCCATGCGCCTGACCGACTCGGGCACGTTCATCCACGGCAACTTCTGGGGCGCCGACTCGGTCTTCGGCAAGGTCAACACCAGCCACGGTTGCGTGGGCCTGAAGGACGCCAGAGGCGGCGGCGACACCAAGCAGCCCGCCGCGTGGTTCTTCGACCACTCGATGATCGGTGACGTCGTGATCGTCAAGAACTCCCAGGACAAGACGACGCTGGCCCCGGACAACGGCCTCAGCGACTGGAACATGCCGTGGAGCGAGTGGGTCGCGGGCAGCGCGACCAGCTGACGCCAGGCCGTACCGAGTGCTATGTCTTCCCCGGCGCCCGACCCGCAGCAGTGCAGGCCATGGGCCCGGCGGCTCTCGTCAGGGCCTCGGCGGTCGCCGGGTCGGCGGGCAGGAACGCCTCCAGCTTCAGCTCGGCGAGCGTCACGTCGACGGCGGTGGCGAAGGTCGTCACGGTCGTCATCAGGCGCAGCTCACCCTGCGAGGAGCACAGCTCGAGGGGAACGGCGAAACCGAGCAGCCCGGCGGCCGGCTCCACCTCGGGCACATACTCGGTGAGCTCGTCGCGCAGCTCCGCCAGGTGATCGAGGCGGGCCAGGATGTGACGCGCCCATTCGGCCAGGTTGCGGATGCGGGGCGCCAGGCCGTCGGGATGCAGCGCAAGGCGGTAGACGTTCGTTCCCGGGCCCGTCAGCTCGGGGGCCGCCCCCTCGGTCATCAGGTCGAAGGCAGTGTTCGCCGCGATCAGGTCACCGCCGCGGTCCACCACGATCGCCGGATATGGCAGATGCCCGCGCAGGATGTGGTCGATGGCAGAACGTACGGGCGCCAGCACCGGGTCGTCGAGTGAGCTCTCCGAGTAGGCGGGCGCGTACCCCGCGGCCAGCAGCAGCTCGTTGCGTTCCCGCAGCGGCAGTTCCAGCGATTCGGCCAGGCGCACCACCATGTCGCGGCCTGGGACGGACCTGCCGGACTCGATGAAACTGAGATGGCGCTGGGTGGTGCCGGCCCGCAGCGCGAGGTCGAGCTGGCTGAGCCGGCGACGGATACGGCGTTCGCGAAGGGCACCAGGGAAGTCCACGGCCCTGTTGTAGCGGCGGCAGAGCGTGCCTGGCCATTCCCCGCAGGGAATTGGCGCGGCTCCACCAGGTCGGGAGCATCGTCGGCATGGACATCGGTGTACTGCTTCCGACCGGCACCACCCAGTGGGGCCCGGCCGACGACCCACGTGACCTGATCGCCTTCGCTCGCCGGGCCGAGCACCTGGGACTCTCCTCGCTGTTCGTCAACGACTCCCTGATCAGCCCGCGCATCGAAGCGCTCACGATGCTGGCCGCGCTCGCCCCGGCGACCGAGGCCGTGACGCTCGGCACGGGGGCGCTGCTGCCGTTTCTGCGACGGCCGCTCCAGGCCGCGCAGTCACTCGCGTCGATCGACCTGCTCTCAGGTGGCAGGCTCGCCGTGACCGTCGGCGCCGGGTTCCCCGGCCGCTTCGGACGGCCCCTCTACACGCTGTCCGAGCTGCCGTGGGAACGGCGCTCCGCGCGCCTGGACGAGACCATCGCGCTGTGGCGGGCCGTCTGGGGCGGCGCCGCCTCCTTCCATGGCGAGATCCTCCGGTTCGCCGAGATACCGCCCATGACCAGGCCGTTCCGGGCCGGAGGCCCGCCCATCTGGCTCGGCGGCGCGACACCCGCGGCGCTGGCCCGCGCCGGTCACACGTACGACGGCTGGCTGCCCTACCCGCCCTGCCCCGCCGACTACGCGTCCGGTCTCCGCGCTGTCCACACATCGGCGGCCGATGCCGGACGCGCTGCGGAGGACATCACCCCGGCGTTGTTCGTCTCGGTACGGATCGACGACGACACCGACTGCGGCCGTCAGGCGATGGACGCCTACGCACGGGCCGTGTACGGCATGCCGCTTCAGGAACTGGAGAGCATCCAGGCCGTGGTCACCGGTTCGACCGCCCGCGTGGCCGAGCGTCTGCAGGAGTACGTGGCCGCAGGTGCCCGGCACATCGTCGGCCGCCTCGGCGCCCTGGATCTGCGCTCTCAACACGACCAGCTCGAACGGTTCGCGGAACTCGTCCCGGCCCTCCGCAAGGCAGCGGGTCACGCACCTGCCCCGAAAGGCTTCTGAGTGAGGCCGGCCGAGCCCGGATGATGAACTGCAACCCCTGGGTTCAGGGCCCGGCAATCTGCGGCTGCGCCGCGCGGACCGAATGCCCCGGAGCGTTGCCGTAGGCAGGCAGCGGCGGGGTCCACCGGCCCGGCCGCGTGCCTGCGGGGAAGAGGTGTGTCAGAGCACGGCGAGCCGGTCCACCAGCAGTTCCACCCTTCGCTCGGTGTGCTCCGGCGGCAGCCGTCCCGCCCGGGTCAGGGTCGCCAGTCCATGCAGGGACGCCCAGAACAACTCGGTGAACAGCCCCGGGTCGACGCCGTCCCCGGCGACCTCGCCCAGGGTCTCCAGCAGCGCGGCGAAGGCGTCCTTCAGCGGCTCCGGGGTGTCCTCCTGCGCGTACGCCAGGCCGCCGTCGAGCTGGAACAAGGCGTCGTACACCGCCGGGTTGTTTTCGGCGAAGTCGAGGTAGGCACCGGCGAGGGCGACGACCCGCTCGCGCGGGGTGTTCGCGGCGGACGCCGCGGCCCGCACCGCAACGGCCATCTCGGCGGCACCCTCGAGGGCGACGGCGCCGATGATCTCGCGCTTGCCGCGGAAGTGGCTGTAGAGGACGGGCTGGCTGTATTCGATGCGCTCGGCGAGCCGGCGCGTGGTGACCGCGTCCCAGCCCTGCTGCTCGGCGAGCTCGCGGGCCGTGGCCACGATGAGGCGCTCGCGGCTCGCCCGTTCGCGCTGCTTGCGTTCCTGTACCGACATGAGCTGATTCTAGCACTGCTAGACAATCGAGCGACAGCAGTGCTAGCGTCGCCTCATCGCCTAGCAATGCTAGATGTCAGGGGGGCATCATGCTCAACGTGCTCGAGGTCGTCACCACCGTGAGCGTCGGAGTGATGGTCGGGGTGGAGTTCTCCGTCGCCTTCGTCATCAATCCGATCCTCAACGCCCTCCCCGAGGACAGCGGCCAGCTCGGCCGCGCCCACGGAGGCCGGATGCTCGGCGCCGTGATGCCGGTCTGGTACATCACCTCGCTCGTCCTCGTCGCGGTCTGGGCTGTCATCGGATGGCACCACCCCGGCGCCGGCCTCGTCGTCACCGCCGGCGCGCTGCTGATGCTCAGCGTGATCATGTCGATCCTGCTGCTCGTCCCGATCAACAACCGGGGCAAGACGTGGACCCCTGACAACCGGCCCGCCGACTGGAAGGAGCAGATGAACCGCTGGGACCGCTTCCACTACGTCCGCGTCGCCGTCCTCATCGCCGCCTTCGCCCTGCTGGTCGCCGCCCTCGCCTGACACCAGACGCGCCTGGGCATGCACTGGTCGGCCCCTGTGTGCCGACAGCTTTCGCCCTGTCGGGGTGAGCCCCCCGACAGGGCTTCCCCTTTCCGACCCCGAGGCCGACACCGCACCGGCGGCCCGCAATCCGCGCTCCCTGGGCGGCAGATGGCCGCGGAATCCCCGTATTCGGGAGTGCGGCTGCCGCCGGATCCCACCACTGCGAGGCCGACAAGCCCCGCCCCTCGATCAGCCGCGGCCGTGCGGCCTGATCAGACCCCGCACGACTCAGCAAGCTCCACGAAGCTCACCAAGCCGGCGAAAACTCGTAAGGAGAAGCACAATGTCGCTGAAGAAGATCAACACCGTCCTGGCCGCCGCCTTCGTCCTCTTCATCCTCTGGTTCGGGACGGAGTTCATCCTGAGCCCGGAGACGACGGCGCCGGGCTTCGGCCTGCCGAGCTGGCCCTCCGGCGACGGCGACGGCTTCCTGATCATCAAGGGAATCCGCGACGTCGTCCTGGCCCTGGTCCTGGGCATCCTGCTGGCGACGGGCCACCGCCGGGCACTGGGCTGGGCGCTGCTGGTGGAGGCCCTCGCAGCGTACGGCGACATGGCCACCGTGCTGGCCCACCACGGCTCCGTGTCCACCGCGCTCGGCGTCCACGGCCTGACCGCGACACTGATGGTGGCCACCGGCCTGCTGATCATGCGCGAGACCCGCAACGTCGCAGCCGCCCCGGCAAGGACCGCCCCGCAGTCCGCATGACGCCACGTGAGCGCGTGCCGGTATTCGCCTGCGGGCCGCCCCATCCCGGCCGGCCGGAGGGGGAGCGGACGATTCTCTCCCGCCGCTGTCGTGGCCTGCTCGCTGACCGCGTGCGGGCACGGCCCCGGCCGCCTCCGCGCTCCCACGACCCTCCTGGTGGCAGGGCGCTCTGTCCGCCGGTCGGGGCGGCCAGCTCCACACGCACCTCTGCCAGGTCCTGCACGCTGCCCACGTCCAGATCCTGCACCACCGACGCGTCGGCCCTGACCGGCAGCACCGAATCCACCGTGCCGCTCCACACTCGCGCCTCACCCGCGTACACGGTGGCTTCGGCGCGCACTGCCTCGGGGCGGCCGCCGGGGTTGGACAGCACCACCGGCAGCCGTACCAGCCGCATACCCCGATCGGTCCACACCGCAGCGTGCACCCGCACCCGCGGTGTGTCCAGGCGGGCCACCACCTGTCCGAGCCGGGCCTGTTCCGCGCTGGTCAGCTTGTGCCCGGTGGCAGGTGGCGACAACGCGGAGATCAGGTCCGACCACGGACATGCGCCGTACGGCTCCCGGTGCGTGAAGTACTGGCTGGTGCCGCCGTATCCGGAGTTGTAGTACACGCGGTAGTTGTCCACGTCGCAGTTCTGCACGCTCGCTGCTTTGTTCTTCATGTACTGCCACGCGCCGTTGCCGTTGAACACGTAGCGGTAGCTGGTGAGGGTGGAGCCCTGGTACTGGCTGGTGCCCCAGTAGCGGAGACGTTGCCGTAGAACGTCGACCAGCTGGTCACGTACCTGCTGCCGTCCGACGACAGCGAGTACTCCTTGGAGTTGTAGAGCAGCCACAGATCACCCTCGGTGCAGTTGATCCATGGCACGTCACAGTTGCCGGTGGTCTTGTACTCGGCCGCGCCGGCCTGCCCGGCCGCGCCCAGCAGCATGGCCCCGGCTGCCGCAGCGGCCGGCACGAGGCCCGTTCGTATACCCATCAAGGGGGTGCGTCCCTTCTCGCTGTAGGGGCGCGCCCCCGCCGCACGGGCAACGGGGGCGCTGGGTCGCCGTCAGGCGACAGGGGGTCAGAACCTGACGACGAAGTTGTTGACCGTGCCGGTGCTGCCGCTGGTGACGTCGTCCACGCGGAGCTTCCACCAGCCGTTCGCCGGCAGCCCGTCGACGTTCACCGTGTACACCTTCTTCAGGGTGCCGCCCCCGGCCGGGGCGCCGGACGCCTTCAGCAGGTGAATGCTCCCGTCGGGGGCGACCACGTCCAGCTTCAGATCGGCCAGGCGCGGATGTTCCACATGCACGTACACCTGCAACTTCGCGCCGGCCACGCCGGACAGCCCGTCGACCTTGGTCCAGATCTCGTCGTAGTTGAGATCCGGGATCGGCTTCACGGTCTGGTTCTCATACGCGGGGAAGCCCAGGTTCCAGCCGTTCAGATTGCCGGTCGACCCTCCGGTGGAGTCCGTCACCTTCAGCGTCCAGGTGCCGTCGGCCGTGGCGTCGGTGGCGTCCACCCCGTAGGTGGTGGCCAGGGTGCCGCCGGGTGTGGCGTCGAAGTTCTTCAGCACGTAGTTCTTGCCGTCCGGGCTGGACAGCGTGAGTCGCAGGTGCCCGAGGTTGGTGTGCGTGATGTTCGCCCACACCTGCAACGGCCCGGCCGCGTTACCGCCCACATGGTCCACCGTGATGGTCGAGGACAGGGTGCCGGTGTCGGGGATGGCCTGCGTGGCCGTCGACTCGAACGGAGTGGGGAAGATCAGCGACCAGGTGGTGATCTTCCCGATGTCCTTGTCGTCGACATCGGTCACCCGCAGATTCCAGGTACCGTTCGCAGGCTGATCCGAGGCGTCGAACGTGTAGGTGGCCAGTACGTCGTCCGCACTGTCCGACCCGGACGACGGCTTCAGCAGGTACGCCTTGCCAGTGGGGGAGACCGCCTCGATCTTCAGATCGCCCCGGTAGGTGTGCGTGATGCTCACGTAGGCGGCGGTCTTCTTCGACGCGTTGCCCGGGTAATTCGCCACGGTGATAGGAGAGTTCACCGCCGACCCCGGAGCGGGGGATCCGACTCCGTCGGGGATGTCGTAGTCCTTGTCGTTGTCGACGTGGAACGCGCGCGGCTTGGCCGTCTCTTCCGGCTTGGACTCGACGGCCGTGGCGGCCTTGCCGACGTCGATACGTGGCGTCGGCCCACCCGTGTAGGGGACCGGGGTACCGGTGGTGGCGAGCAGGGAGACAAGGCTGTCGATACCCTCGGTGGGGTACGCCTGCTTGAGCACGGCCAGCGCCCCGGCCACATGAGGCGCCGCCATGCTGGTGCCGTTCTTCGACCCGTAGCCGCCGCCCAGCACCGACGACACGATCGAGGTGCCCGGCGCGAACACGTCCAGCAGCGGGCCCCGGTTGGAGAACGTCGCCACCTGGTCGTCATCGGTGGTCGCACCCACCGTCACGGCCGAGTCGACGCACCCGGGAGCGGACACGGCGTCGGTGTATCCGTTGTTCCCGGCCGCCACCACGGTGGCGACGTTCGCCGTCTTCAGCGAGTCGATGATCGGCTTACGCGGATCCGCTCCGCAGGCGGTGGTCCACCTGCCGCCGCCCAGGCTCATGTTCGCCGCCACGATCGGCGCGCCGGCCTGCTTCCAGGCCAGCACCTTCTCCAGGCCCTTCACCTGAGAGCTGGTGAACGACAGCACACACGGGCTGTTCCCGGCACCGCAGTAGGTGTCATTGTCGAACTTCGAGAACACCTGCACCGCTGCCAGGTCCGCCCCGGGGGCGACGCCCTGCTTGGGAGCCCCGCCGATACTCGTGCCGTTACCGGCAACAATCCCGGCCACGTGGGTGCCGTGGTCGCAGGCGCTGCCCAGCGTGGCGCACGGGCCACTGCCGCTGTTGGCGGCTCCGGCGGCTTCCTGCGCCTGGGTGCCGTCGGAGCACAGTGAACTGGCGCCGTAGTCCTCGTCGTTGACGGAGTAGCAGGCTTCCTTCTTCACCCTGCCGCCGAGGAACGGATGGTTGGTCTGCACGCCGGTGTCCAGCACGGCGACCATCGCACCGGAGCCGGTCTTGCCGGCCGCGGTCGTCCTGTCCGCGCCGATCTTCACCGTCGACTCGTTCAGAAGCGGCTTCACCGGCGCGTCTTCGGTCACCGACAGCACACCGGGCTTGGTCTGCAAGTCGGTCAGCCCCGCACGGTCCACGCGCAGGGTGACCATCGGCAGCCTGTCGTAGGAGACCAGCGTGGTGCCCTCGGACGCGGCACCGGCTATGTCGTTGCGCTGGTCGGTGATCACATTCACGCGGACGGTGCCGCCGTCGGTGGTGGCGTCGAACAGAGGCGGGTCGACCGGCCCGGCGTCGGCAGCATGCGCGGCAGCCGGACCCAGGGGGTTCGCCCCGCCGGGTATCGCGGTCAGCACCAGGGCCGCCGCCGAGGCGCACGCTACGCCCCACAGGGTTGTTCTCATTCATCGTCTCCAGGCATGCGGAAGGGGGCTGTGCGGGGAAGAGGTTTCCGCCGCACAGCCCCCCTTCAGATCAGGCAGGTTGTGTCAGCTTGCGTTGGCTCACCCGTCTGCTCAGGTGGCGTTGGCGCCGTTCTTCGGGTGCCCGAAGTAGAAGACCGCCGTGTAGTAGGTGTAGGCCGTGGCCCGGCAGGACGTGCTGCGGCTGTACGCGGGGCAGGTGTAGTAGTACAGCTCGCCGTAGAACGTGGCATCCACATTGAAGCCCTTGTTCCGGTCGAGGTAGTACCTGTAGCCCTTCCAGCTGTTGCCGATGGTGCCGTACCCGTAGTCGTGGCTCGCGCAGGCGGGCTTGAAGTTCCATCCGCCCGGCTGGTCCAGCGCGTTGGTGCAGTAGTCGTGGTAGATACCCACCACCCAGGCGCCCGTCGGCGTCTGGAACCAGTACGGGTTGTGCCAGCCGTAGTGCGCCACCTTCGTCGCACACCCGCTGTAGATGTAGTACATCCACGTCGCGCCGCTGGAGCAGTACGACGGGTAGGCGCTGGCGGTTGCGGTGTCCGGGTCCTGGAAGTCCGACGCGGCCGGAGTCACCCCGTCCGGCTGAGTGATCGACGGCGCACCCGACATGGCCGAACCGGGGGCGGGCACGGTGCCGGTGGTCTCACTGGCGGCGGGTTGCGCCGCGTCACCCGAGAACGTCAGGTTCCACTTGGCGCCCTCGTCCGTGGTCACCTGCGTGACACGGTCGGCGCTGTCGTAGGCGTAGGTGTTCAGCTCCTGCCCGGAGGCCGGATTGTCGACCTTCTTCAGCAGGCCGGACGCGTCGTACGCGTAGTGGGCCTGGGTGGTCACGTCCGCGCCGGAGGTGACGGTGATGTTCTTCACCTGCCCGGCCACATCACCCAGCGCCGTACTGGTGGCGGTGGTGGTGGCGGCGTAGTTCACCTTCAGCGTCTGCGCCGGGGTGTCGGCCCGGGCGGGGTCCTTCACCGTGGATACACGGCCCGTGCTGTCGTAGCTGATGGTGGTCGCCTTGAACGCCGTGTTGCCCACGGCGGTCACGCGCCAGGTGTCCCCTCCGCCGGATACCTGCTTCCACGTGTACGACGGCTTCAGGTCCTGCTTGCTGTACGCGGCCCCCGTGGCATTGGTGGGGGCATCATCGCCGGACGCGGCCTGCGCGCTGGTCAGGTCGATGTTCAGAGTCTCGGTGATGGTCGTCTTCAGGCTGCCGGACAGATCATCGAAGACCGTGTTGTCGACCAGTGTCGACCCGTCGGCCGCCTTGTAGGTGGTGGTGTAGCCGCCGTTGGTACCGGAGATGGTGTCGGTCTGGTCGTAGACGGTTGCCTCGGCCGAGTCCAGGTCGTTGATCGTCACCTTGCCCGAGCCCTGCACCAGCTTGCGGTTGAGCTGCCCGCCGACGAACTCGGTCTGCCAACTGGGACCGAACACGCCCAGATCGGCGCGCGTAGACGGCGCGTCCTGCGCCTGGGCGGCACCGGACGACTGGTTGGTGACGGTGTGCGAGCGGCCCATCAGGCCGGCCGGAACGTCGTTCTCGGATATCTGGAAGCTGCCGGTGTTGGCGTCGTATATGCCAGGTCCGACGGGGGTTATCGCCCCGGAGGCCAGGGTGGGTGTGGGCGGCTCTTCGGCGTGAGCCTGCTGCGGAAGCAGCAGGGCCATCGACAGAACAGCCACGACAGGGAGCGCGGTTCTGCGCACAAGGGTCCCTTCGGTGGATCCCGCCGGTCGAACTGACAGGCGGGGCAAACGGGACTCTAAGCATTTACCAAGCTCTTACACAAGATGTAGAAAATGGAGTCAACTCCTCCACATTTCAAGGCGAGTTGCGCCACCAGCGATCTAGGTACAGGTACTCATGTACGCTCCGACGGCGTGCCGCACACTGCACCCCATGCGCACCTTCACCCTGCCCCGATCCGCAGCCGCCCTGGCCATGGCCTGCCTCACCCTCACCGCCTGCGGCGCCCTCGAATCCGCTGACACCGCCCCGGCCGGCAGCGCCGTATCGGCCGGCCCCACCGACGATGACGCCGAACTGAAGTTCATGGAACTGGCCACACGCATCGCCCAGCAGTGCACCCCCGACGCTCCCAGCACCGCCACCCCGGGCAGCAGCGATGTACCCCGCCCCGAAGACGTCCCGGGCGGTAGCACCCCGAGCCCCCGCTACCCGGCAGGCTCCACGCCGCCCGGCACACCCGACGCCGAAGGCAACATCCCCATCGACACAGGCGACAATGCCCGGCCCACCCCCGACTCCACCCAGGCCGCAGGGGTGGCCGAGGTGCCCCTGAACACCCTGGAGACCTGCACCGGCCAGGCCCACGCCCAGCGGATCGCCGACGCGTTCAGAGATGCCGGCACGCACGAGTACACCCAGCTCAGCGACAAGCTCACGAGCCTGGGCTACCCCGCCGCACGCATCCACCGCATGCCCGACCAGTCCGGCAGCCCCCGTGCACGCCTCGACCTGCGTGCCATGGGCAGCCGCCTCGCCCTGGAGATCACCGCCACCCGGTCCACGGCCGTGGTGGAAGCGTTCGGCGCACCCGAGAACGAGGACATCGACTTGACCCAGGTCAAGCGCAAGCCTGCCCTCGACACCCCTACCGGCTGACCACACCCCACCAGTGCGCCCCGACAATCCACCCGGTTCACCAGACGGCTTTCCGAGGAGGGGCAGTCGGGCGGGGGGAGTGCCTCCTGGGAGGCCGGTGGCGGATGCGTGTCATCTCCGGTCAGCCTGTCTACCCCTGATCGGCCTCCTGGTCGGCGGCTTCGTTGGCGCGTTCGATCTCGGCCATGTGCTCCTCCGCCCAGGTCCGCAGCCCCGCAAGCGCGGCTTCCAGGGACAGCCCGAGTCCGGTGAGCCGGTAGAAGACGCGAGGCGGAACGGTCGGTTCGACCCGGCGCGACACCAGCCCGTCGCGCGTCAGGCTTCGCAGTGTCACGGACAGCATCTTCTGCGAGACGCCAGGCATCCGGCGTTTCAGCTCCGCGAAGCGCACCTCGTCCGGTGCGGCATCGGCGAGCGTCCTGACCGCCATGGACGTCCACTTCGTGCCGATGCGGTCCAGCAACTGCCGCGTCGGGCAATGGGGATCGAACAGGTCTCCGCGTGGCCCGCGGCCCGTGGCCCGGGCCCCTCGGGTGGTCACCTGTGGCTCACCACCTTCCCTGAAAGTGCCGTCTAGGAAGCGGTCGGTCAGTTACCTATCGTTCTGTGGTCACCAATGGTAACCAGCCGGAGGAGCCGTCATGCCCGTCACCACCGCACACCACCTACGCCGCATCGCGACGAACGGCGTGCAACTCAATGTCGCCATCGCCGGCGACGGACCCGCGGTTCTCCTGCTCCACGGCTTCCCGCACACCTGGCAACTCTGGAGCGGCATCATGGGCCGGCTGGCCGGGCAGTACCGGGTCATCGCCCCGGACCTTCGAGGCTTCGGTGCCAGTACACGTGCCCTCGAGGGTTACGACGCGGGCACCCTCGCCGCCGACGCCGAAGGGCTGCTCGACGCACTCGGCGAGCCCTCGGCAGCGGTGGTGGGCATAGACGCGGGTACCGCCCCCGCCGTCCTGCTCGCGCTGCGCCGACCCGGCCTCGTCCGGCGCCTGGTCGTGATGGAGGCACTGCTCGGCCGCCTGCCCGGAGCAGAGCACCTCGTCGCGGGCGGTGCCCCGTGGTGGTTCGGCTTCCACTCCGTCCCCGGCCTCGCCGAGACCGTCCTGGCCGGTCACGAGGCCCCGTACATCGACTGGTTCCTCGACTCGGGGACGCTCGGGCGAGGAGTGCCCGACGACATCCGTGCGGCATTCATCCACGCGTACACCGGGGGTGAGGCCCTGCGCTGCGCGTTCTCCTATTACCGGGCACTGCCCACCAGCGCGCAGCAGATCCAGGACGCCGTAGCGACGGCTCGGCTGACCATGCCCACGATGGCCGTCGGCTCCCACCCCGTCGGCACCGGCCTCGAACACCAACTCCGCCCCATCGCCGATGACCTGGTCGGACATCATCTCCAGGACTGCGGCCACATCATCCCCCTCGACCGGCCCGACGAGTTGTTCGCACTCCTTGCTCCCTTCCTCTCCGCCGATTTGCCGAAGTGACTGACGCGGAGCCGAAGGTTCACACGGTAGGCGGTTCGGGCGTTCGACCGAGCGATGAAGTTTCCAGGACCGTCGGATCAGACCAGGTCTCTCTCAACCGCCCCAGGGCGACTGGTGAGGAGTCGCCCAATGGGTGCCACGCAGCGGCTGCCAGGGCGGCAGCATCTGACCACCGGCACCCCGAAGTTGTCGGTCTCAGCCGCTTGGGTGCGCCTATTCCTCGAGCCAGGTCATGAAGCGCGTGCGCTCTGCGCCGCACCGGGCGCTGCCGGAGGCGTGGACGCTGTTCCGGGCGAAGGTGGAGCCATACGGTCCGGAGGTGAGCGCGCAAGCCTCCCGCACGGGCTGCAGAGCGTAGTAGCCGAATGCGACCAGTGCCACGACCAGCAGGGTGGTCAGCAAGCGGCGGCGGGCCATGGGGGAAGGCATGCAGTGATGCTATTCCTATTTCGTTGGGCGGCCTCGTAGCCGGTCGGTACCGTGCGACACGGGACCGAGGGGAGGATGAGCCGGTGCGCCCAATGCTGTTGGTGGATGTCGACGGACCACTGAACCCGTACGCCGCGAAGCCGCAGCGTCGGCCCGAGGGCTATCAGACGCATCGCCTGCTGACTCCTCGCTGGGAGGCTTCCGAGCGGCGTCGGCTGGCCGAGTGGGGACTGCCGGACAAGCGCGCCAAGCCGCTGCGGGTGTGGCTCAACCCGAATCACGGCCCGGCGCTGCACGCGCTTCCCTTCGACCTCGTATGGGCGACGACTTGGGAGGAAGAAGCCAATGCCTTCATCGCGCCAGTGCTGGGATTGCCCGAGTTGCCCTACATCTGCTGGCCCTCGCCTCGGCCCGAACCAGGGGGCGGCGTGTTCTGGAAGACACCTGAGATCGTCGCGTGGGCGAAAGGCCGTGCGTTCGCCTGGGTCGACGACGAAATCACAGAGGCGGACCGGATCTGGGTCAAGGACCACCACGACGGTCTCGCCCTACTGCATCAGGTCGACCCACGACACGGTCTGACCATTGACGACTTCGCGGCGCTGACGGCATGGGCAACCGGCCTTGACTGATTCAGCACCTGGTCGCCAACCGGATGCGGAGGGCCTGGGGCGGGATGGCCCGAGCAGGGATGGTCCCGACTTGCGTGATCCCTACGGGACAGCTCTTGGGCAGGCAGAGTGACCCTGTCCGTACAGAACAGGCCAGGCTGCTCGCTGCGCAGCTACTTCTCGGTCCTGGGCCCGCCCCCCGCCCCCGTCTCCCGCAGCGGCGGCGGCGCCGTGCTGTCGCGGACCACGAGCCGGGTCGGCACCAGCGTGGTGCCGCGGTCCGCGCCCTCGCCGCGCACCTTGCGCAAAGCGGCCTCGACGCAGAGCCGTCCCACCTCCGCGAAGTCCTGATGGACGGTCGTCAGCGGCGGCAGGAAGTGCGCGGCCTCGGGGATGTCGTCGAAACCGACCACGCTGACGTCCCCGGGGACACGCCGGCCGTGTTCGTGCAGGGCGCGCTGCAGGCCGAGAGCCATCTGGTCGTTGGCCACGAAGACCGCCGTGCAGTCGTCCCGCCGCGCGAGTTCGAGTCCCGCACGGTAGCCGGACTCCGTCGACCAGTCGCCCTGCACCAGTGGCGGCGGGACGCGCCCGGCCTCGGTGAGGACCGCGCGCCAGGCGTCGGTGCGGCGCTGGGCCGCGAAGGAGCCCTCGGGGCCGGCGAGGTGCCAGACGGTTTCGTGCCCGAGGTCGAGGAGGTGCCGCACCGCCGCGCGGGTGCCGCCGGCCTGGTCGGTGTCGACCACGGTGTAGCGGTCACCGGCGTCGGAGTCGACGACCACCACTTGCACGTGCGGGGGCAGGGTGATCGTCGCGGCGTCCAGCAGGTGGACCTCCATGATGACGATCACCGCGTCGACGGCGAGTTCCTCCAACCGGGAGAACGCCCCGCGCACCTCGTCCTGGGTGGGCACGGCGACCGGCAGCAGCGTGACCGCGTACCCTTCCTGCGCCGCGGAGGTGGCGATTGCCTCGAGCGTGCGCACATTGCCGGTGGTGGCGAGCGTGAACGTGATGACGCCGATGGTGCGGAACTCGCCCCGCTTGAGCGCGCGAGCCGCACTGTTGGGGCGATATCCGAGCTCCTTCATCGCGGCGAGCACCGCGCGGCGGGTCTCTTCGTTGACTCCGGCAAAGCCGTTGGACACCCGGGAGACCGTCTGGGAGGAGACGCCGGCGAGACGGGCGACATCCGCCATGGAGGCGGTCCGGGGACCACGGCGCGCGCGCCTACGGCCCTCGGCCGCAGCGGTGCCCTCCGCCTCCCCGCCCGCAGCGCCCGTGGCCGCAGCCGTCCCATCCGCGCCGCCGGATGCTCCCGCGCCCTCGGAGCCGCCCGTGTTCGCCGAACGCGCCGAACGCGCCGAACCTGTCGTACCCATGTCCACTGGCCGTCAGCCGCCTTCCCGTCGTGGTTCGAGTGACGGTTCACCGTGGCGGACCACTCGACCGCCACTGACGCCGCAGTCTCTCAGGCCATCAGGGGTGTTTACGTAAACATAACATTCCAGTGGCCCGTCGGGGCAAGCCTGGCGCGAGGGGCCCCGCCCGTACGACCCGCCGCACCAAGGGAGTTGGCGGCGTCGGGGGCCGCCGGACTCCGCGACCGGGGAGTGCCCCCCGCCTCTCCTCGCGACGGGACTATTGACCGCCACCACCCGGCACGGTAGACATTCCGCCGTCGGATGTTTACGTAAACATAACAGTGCGGGGTCACGCCGCGACGGGATGTTCACGTACACCACGCCGGCCCCCGGTGCCCCCGGACCGGGCCGATTCACCGCCGTTTGTTCCACATCCCGAAAGCGCGAGGAACGACATGACCACGCTGCAACCGCCGGCGGCTGCCGCGCCGCAGCTTGCACCACCCCCGACCGGACGGGACCGTCGCTCCTGGGCGGGCTGGGGCTTCATCGCCCCGTTCGTGGTCGTCTTCGCCCTCGTGTTCCTCGCGCCGATCGCCTACTCGCTCTACCTCAGCCTCTTCCGTGACCAGCTCATCGGCGGCACCACGTTCGTCGGCCTCGACAACTACACGGCGGCACTGCAGGACAAGAACTTCTGGGCCGCGCTCGGCCGGGTCTCCCTCTTCCTGTGCGTCCAGGTCCCGGTCATGCTCGGCATCGCCCTGCTGGTGGCGCTCGCCCTCGACAGCGGACGCCTCTACGGCAAGGACTTCTTCCGTATCTCGATCTTCCTGCCCTACGCGGTACCGGCCGTGGTCGCCACGCTCATGTGGGGCTTCATGTACGGCACCCGCTTCGGTCTCGTCGGCGACATCGACGACGCCTTCGGCCTGACGCTGCCCGATCCGCTCTCCCCGGACCTGGTCCTCGCCTCCATCGGCAACATCGTGACCTGGGAGTTCGTCGGCTACAACATGCTGATCTTCTACTCGGCGCTGCGCGTCGTCCCGCACTCCCTCTACGAGGCGGCCGAGATCGACGGAGCCGGGCAGATCCGTGTCATCACCGCCATCAAGCTGCCCGCGATCCGCGGAGCCCTCGTCATCGCGACGATCTTCTCCATCATCGGCAGCTTCCAGCTCTTCAACGAGCCGAGTGTGCTGCAGAAGCTGGCGCCCAACGCGATCACCACGGACTACACCCCGAACTTCTACACGTACTCGCTGTCGTTCTCGGGCCAGCAGCAGAACTACTCCGCGACGGTCGCCATCGTCATGGGCCTGATCACCATGGTCGTCGCCTATGTCGTGCAGCTGCGCGGCATGCGCAAGGGAGCGTGAGGCAGCGATGACTGTCACGACCACCGCCGCCTCGTCCGGCTCCGCGACCCAGCGGCCGCGCCCCGCCGGAGCCGTACCCCGCCTTCGCTCGGCCGGGCGCCGTCCTGCCGCCGGCCGGCCCCGGCGCAGCGTCCTGCTGACCGTGCTCACCGCCCTGGTGCTGCTGTACAGCCTGGTCCCGCTGCTCTGGCTGGTCATCAGCGCGACCAAGACGCAGGAGGGGCTGTCCCGTTCGTCCGGCCTGTGGTTCGACGGCGACTTCGCCCTGTGGGACAACATCACGGAGACGTTCACCTACAACGACGGCGTCTTCACCCGCTGGCTGCTCAACACCGTGCTCTACGTCGTGGCGGGCGCGGGGGGCGCCACCTTCCTCGCGGTGCTCGGCGGGTACGCGCTGGCCAAGTTCGCCTTCCCCGGGCGCCGTGCCGTCTTCGCCGTCGTCATCGGCGCCGTCGCCGTGCCGGGGACCGCGCTGGCGGTGCCGACCTTCCTGATGTTCAGCAACATGGGACTGACCAACACCCCGTGGGCGGTGATCATCCCCTCGCTGATCTCTCCGTTCGGCCTGTACCTGATGTGGGTGTTCGCCGGTGAGGCCATCCCGACGGAGCTGCTGGAGGCGGCCCGCATGGACGGCGCGAGCGAGATCCGCATCTTCTTCCAGGTGGCCCTGCCGCTGCTGGCGCCGGGCATCGTCACCGTCTCGCTGTTCACCATGGTCGCCACCTGGAACAACTACTTCCTTCCGCTGATCATGATCAAGGATCCGGACTGGTATCCGCTGACCCTCGGCCTCAACAGCTGGAAGGCGCAGGCCGCGACCGCCGGCGGCCAGCCCGTGTTCAACCTGGTCATCACGGGCTCACTGATCACCATCGTCCCGCTCATCGCCGCGTTCCTGATGCTGCAGAAGTACTGGCAGTCGGGGCTCGCCGCGGGAAGCGTCAAGGAATGAGCCGCGCCCGCTCCGGCGGACCGCCCCGCCGCTCCCCGCCGCGAGCCGGCACTTGCCGCGCGTCCTGCTCCTCACCGCAGCGAGCCGGCACACGGCACACCTCCCGCTCCTTGCGGCAGCAACCCGGCGCACCTCACGTCCTTTGCGGCGGCGACCCGGTGTCCGTCGCACGCTCGTCACCTCGGCTCCCGTCTGTCAACCCTCACCCCGTCGGTGTTTCGGCAAGAAGTGGAAGTACGTCCATGCACAAGCACCCCCGCCGCCTGCTGCGCGGCCTCGGCCTCCTCTGCGCCCTCGCTCTCGGCGCCACCGCGTGCGGTGGCTCCGGCGACGGCGGTTCGGACGCGAAGAAGTCCCTCTCCGAGGCCGATGTCCAGGCCGCGCTGAAGAAGGGCGGCACGCTCACGGTCTGGGCGTGGGAGCCCACCCTCGAGCAGGTGGCCGGCGACTTCGAGAAGGAGCACCCCGGCGTCAAGGTCAACCTGGTCAACGCGGGCACCGGCAACGACCAGTACAAGGCGTTGCAGAACGCCATGTCCGCCAAGAAGGGCGTCCCCGACGTCGCCCAGGTCGAGTACTACGCCATGGGCCAGTACGCGCTGACCAAGCAGCTCACCGACCTCAAGGGCTTCGGCGCCGACAAGCTCGCCACCTCCTTCTCCCCGGGCCCCTGGAACGGGGTGAAGGCCGGCGGCGAGGGCATCTACGGCCTGCCGATGGACTCCGGCCCGATGGCGCTGTTCTACAACAAGAAGGTCTTCGACAAGTACCGGATCAAGGTGCCCACGACCTGGGACGAGTACGTGGCGGCGGCGCGCGCTCTGCACAAGGCGGACCCGAAGGCGTACATCACGAACGACGCCGGTGACGCGGGCTTCACCACCAGCATGCTGTGGCAGGCCGGTTCGCGTCCCTACAAGGTCGACGGCACCAAGGTGAAGATCGACTTCGCGGACGCGGGTGCCGAGAAGTACACCGGCATCTGGCAGCAGCTCCTCGACGACAAGCTCCTCGCGCCCGTCACCAGCTGGTCCGACGAGTGGTACAAGGGCCTCGGTGACGGCACCATCGCGACCCTGGCCACCGGCGCCTGGATGCCCGCCAACCTGGCCTCCGGAGTCAAGAACGGCGCCGGTGACTGGCGCGTCGCCCCGCTGCCGCAGTGGACGGCCGGCGCCCACGCCGGCGCGGAGAACGGCGGCAGCGCCCTCACCCTGCCCGAGCTCGGCAAGAACGAGGCGCTGGCCTACGCGTTCGTCGAGTACGCCAACGCCGGCAAGGGCGTCGACACCCGCGTGAAGGGCGGCGCCTTCCCGGCGACCGTCGCGCAGCTCAACTCCCCGGCCTTCCAGAACACCGCCTTCCCGTACTTCGGCGGGCAGCAGGCCAACAAGATCTTCGCCGAGTCCGCCGCGCACGCAGCCGCCGACTGGTCGTACCTGCCGTACCAGGTGTACGCCAACTCGATCTTCAACGACACCGTCGGCAAGGCCTATGTGTCGCACACCAAGCTGGCCGACGGCCTGAAGGCCTGGCAGGACGCGTCCGTCAAGTACGGCAGCGAGCAGGGCTTCACCGTCGAGAAGTGACCGCCGGCGCGGCGAGCCCGGCCTCCCGGGCCGCCCGTGGCCCCCTCCCGGAAGGACCATCATGATCTCCACCCTCCTGTCCCGAACACACGGGACGGACGGTGACCGCACCCCACGCCTCCTCTACGGCGCCGACTACAACCCCGAACAGTGGCCCCGCTCGGTCTGGCGGGACGACGTACGCCTCATGCGCGAGGCCGGCGTCAACCTCGTCTCCGTGGGGATCTTCTCCTGGGCCCGCCTCCAACCGGCTGCGGATACATGGGACTTCGGCTGGCTCGACGAGGTCATGGACCTCCTGCACGAGGGCGGCATCGGGGTCGACCTGGCCACAGCCACCGCCTCTCCGCCGCCCTGGCTCACCACCGCACACCCCGAAGTCCTTCCGGTGACGGCCACCGGCGAGACCCTGTGGCCGGGAGCGCGCCAACACTGGCGCCCCACCTCACCCGTCTTCCGCCGGCACGCCCTGCACCTGGTGCGCCGGCTGGCAACCCGGTACGCCGACCACCCGGCGCTGGCCGCCTGGCACATCAGCAACGAGCTGGGCTGCCACAACGTCTACGACTACTCCGATGACGCCGCCCGCGCCTTCCGCGACTGGCTGCGCGCCCGCTACGGCACCCTGGACGCGCTCAACCACGCCTGGGGCACCGCCTTCTGGTCGCAGCGCTACACCGACTGGGAGCAGATCCTCCCGCCCCGCCTGGCCGCCTCGCACCCCAACCCCACCCAGCAGCTGGACTTCAAGCGCTTCTCCTCCGATGCGCTCAAGGACCATCTGCGCGCCGAGCGGGAGGTCCTGCGCGAGATCACCCCCGACGTCCCCGTCACCACCAA
The DNA here is from genome assembly GCF_055609245.1 of Streptomyces sp. NPDC036813. Lineage (NCBI taxonomy): Bacteria > Bacillati > Actinomycetota > Actinomycetes > Kitasatosporales > Streptomycetaceae > Streptomyces > Streptomyces sp. NPDC036813. The sequence continues at coordinate 527,148 of NZ_JBVJPV010000002.1, forward strand.
CTTCATGGTGATGGGCGGCACGGAGGGCATGAACTACCCGGACTGGGCCGGGGAGATCGACTTCGTCTCCAACGACCACTACGTCCACCCTGGACCCCAGGACCGCGACGAGCTGTCCTTCTCCGCCAACCTCACCAGCGGCATCAGCGGCGGCCGGCCCTGGTTCCTGATGGAGCACTCCACCAGCGCCGTCAACTGGCAACCCGTCAACCTGGCCAAAGGACCCGGCGACCTGGCCCGCGACTCGCTGCTGCACGTCGCGCACGGGGCCGACGCGGTGTGCTTCTTCCAGTGGCGCCAGTCCGCGGCCGGCGCCGAGAAGTACCACTCCGCGATGGTGCCGCACGCCGGCGAGGACAGCGACCTGTTCCGCGCGGTCCGCGAACTCGGCGCCACCCTGAAGGCGCTGGCGCCGATCGCCGGCAGCGAGCGCGAGCCCGCCCCCGTCGGCATCCTCTACGACTGGGAGTCGTGGTGGGCGAGCGAGCAGGACTCCCACCCCACCTCCCTGCTCGACTACCGGCAGGAGGCACTCGACTGGTACTCCGCCCTCCTCGCCCTCGGCATCCGCGCCGACCTCGTCACCCCGCGCGGCGACCTGCACCGGCACCAGGTGCTGATCGCCCCGGTGCTGCACGTGGTCCCGGCCGATCTCGCCAAGGCCCTCACCCGCTACACCGAACAGGGCGGCCACCTCGTCACCACCTACTTCTCGGGCGTCGTCGACGAGAACGACCACGTGTGGCTCGGCGGCTACCCCGGCGCGCTGCGCGACCTGCTCGGCATCCGCATCGAGGAGTTCGGTCCCCTCCTCGCCGGGGACGACGTCGCCCTCGACGGTCCTGCGACCGGCACGCTGTGGACCGACCGGATCACCGTCACCGCCCCTGACACCGAGGTCCTGGCCCACTACCGCTCCGGCGCGTACGCGGGACGCCCCGCCGTCACCCGGCGCCCGACGGGCAGCGGCTCGGCCGCCTACGTCTCCACCCGGCTCGGTGCCGACGGCCTCACCTCGCTCCTTCCGCGCCTGCTGGAACCGGCCGGCGTGCACAGCGACCTGCCTCCCGCGGCACGCGGACGCGTCGAGACGACCGTGCGCCGCGGCCCCGACGCCCGCTTCCGTTTCCTGGTCAACCGCACCGACGAAACGGTCACCGTTCCCGGTTTCGGCGGTGACGCCCTGCTCGGCACCCTGGCCGCCGACGGCACCCTCACGCTCGCGCCCCGGGCCGTCGCCGTACTGCGCCAGCCGCTCGCCTGAACCCACTCTCGCCCATCCCCTCGAGGACGGCCGCACACGCCTTCCTCAAGGGCCGTTCCCTCCTGCCCCGATACGGGCGGGAGGGCCCATATCAGCGCGACTGTCCTTCAGTTGGGAGCACACCGATGGCACGCCGCACGCGCAGCAGACGGCTGCTCACCGCCGCCGGACTCACCGCCCTGGCCACCGGGGCCGCCCTGGTCTCCGCCCCGGGCCCCGCACAGGCCGCGGACATCCCCTCCGTCACCGTCCGGCTCGACCCCTCCTACCAGCAGCAGCCCTTCGAGGGCTGGGGCACCAGCCTCGCCTGGTTCGCCAACGTCACCGGCGGCTACCCGCCGGAGATACGGGACAGGCTCGCCGGCCTCCTCTTCGACGACGACGGCCTCGGTCTGAACATCGCCCGCTACAACATCGGCGGCGGCAACGCCCCCGACGTCAAGGACTACCTGCGGGCCGGAGGCGCCGTCCAGGGCTGGTGGAAGGCCCCCGACGGCACCACCCGCGCGGACACCGGCTGGTGGAGCGCCGACGACCCGGCCGACTGGAACGCAGACGCCGACGCCACCCAGCGCTGGTGGGTCGACCGCATCAAGAACGACATCACCCACTGGGAGACCTTCAGCAACTCCCCGCCCTGGTTCATGACGGTCTCCGGTTACGTCTCCGGCGGCTTCGACGCCACCGCCGAGCAGCTCAGGACCGAGTCGGTCGACGACTACGCCGCCTACCTGGCCGGCGCCACCGAGCGGCTGGAGAAGGCGCACGGCATCAAGGTCAAGACCGTCGACCCCTTCAACGAACCCAACACCCCTTACTGGAGCACCCGCCTCGGAGCGGACGGCCGACCCGTCGGCGGCCGCCAGGAGGGCGCCCACATGAGTCCCGCGATGCAGCGCAAGGTGCTGCAGGCGCTGGCACCGGCCCTGCGCGCGGCGAAGACCCACGCGCGGATCTCCGCGATGGACGAGACCAACCCCTCGACCTTCGCGCAGAACTGGAGCGCCTACACCGCCCAGGACCGCGACCTCGTCGGCCAGATGAACGTCCACACCTACGGCACCGGGCAGCGCACCACCGTCCGCGACCTCGCCAAGGCGGCGGACAAGAGGCTCTGGATGAGCGAGGTCGAGGGCGACTGGGGAGACGGGCAGAGCTTCACGGATATGCGTCCCGGACTCGGCCTCGCCCAGCACATCGTCGACGACCTGCGCGAACTGGAGCCGCGGGCCTGGGTGTTCTGGCAGCCCGTCGAGGACTACGACAACATGAAGCCCGGCGGCGAGTCCGCCGAGGGCGGCAACTGGGGCGAGATCCAGATCCGGTTCAGCTGCACCTCCGCGGACACCCTCGGCACCTGCCCGATCCGCACCAACACCAAGTTCGACACGGCACGCAACTTCACCCACTTCATCAAGCCCGGTGACCGTCTGATCAAGGTCGACGACACCTCCAGCGCGGCCGCCGTGACCAAGGACGGCAGGGGCGCCTCACTGGTGCACGTCAACAGCACCACCAGTGCGCGCCGTGTCACCCTCGATCTGACGAAGTTCCGCAGCATCAGCCGGGGTGCCACCGTCACGCCCGTCGTCACCAGCGCCGACGGCAAGCTCGCCGTACGGGACGCGGTCGGCGTCGAGGACGGCCGGGCCACCGTCACCGTGCCCGCCCAGTCCGTGACCTCCTTCGTCGTCAAGGGCGTCTCCGGTGTCGCGCAGGATGCGCCGCTGCTGCGCAAGGGCCACACCTACACCCTGACCGGCGTGCAGAGCGGCAAGGCGGTCACCGTGGCGGGCAACGGCACCAGTCTCGTCATCGGCACTCCCAGCGGCTCCGCCGCCCAGCAGTGGCGGCTGAGCGAGGCACGCCCCGGCAGCGCGAGCGAGGCCCGGTACGTCCTCACCAGCGCCGTGGACGGCAAGCGCCTCGCGGTCCGCGACGACGTCCCGGTCGCCGAACCCGACACCGGCCGGCGCGACGCGGCGACCGAATGGATCGCCTCGACCACCGGCGACGGCTCCTGGACGCTGGTCAACGCCGCCGGCGGACGGCTGCTGGAAGTCGGGGGACAGGCGACCGGCGAGGGCGCCGCGGTCACCACCTGGCCCCCCAATTCCGGCTCCAACCAGCGGTGGAGGGTCACGGACGTGACAGCCTCCGGCAGCTAGCACGTGTGCCACGACAGGCCCGGCCCTCCGTGCCGCCGCACGGCGGCTGGGCCCACCCTCCCCGCGATCTGCTGGGAGGGGTGCCTCGACACCGACCGAAAGGGACTGACATGCGCCTGACCAAGATCCGTCGCCGTGCCGCCGGCCGATGGACGCCCCTGGTGACGGCCGCCGCCCTCGCCGCCACCGTCGGCGCGACCGTGACCGGCGGCCCCGCCGCCGCGGCGCCGCAGCAGAACACCGCCGGGTTCCGGGGCGTCAACTGGGCCGACCCCCGGGACAACTTCGCCGACGACCCCGTCGTCCTCTCCGGCCTGTCGACATCGGACGACTACGCCCGCACCTACGCCAAGGCCACCCGCGTGATCACGGCGTTCCGCGCCAACCTGGGGGCCAACACCGTACGGCTGCCGATCAACCCGTACACCGTCAACGGCCCCTACTGGAAGGTGTACCGAGGCGTCATCGACGCCGCCACCCGGCAGGGCTTCAAGGTCATCGTCTCCTACTGGGAGGGAACCGGCGTCCGCAAGGACGGGCTGATCGACGACACCCGGGCCTACCGCACCATGTGGGACAACGTCGTCCACACCTACGGCGACAACGCACGCGTCTACTTCGAGCCGATGAACGAGCCCCACGGCTACACCGACACGGAATGGGCCGACATCGCCGCGAACTGGCTGGAGACCTACCCCGACGTCCCCCGCGAGCGCGTCTTCGTCAGCGGAGCGGGCTACAACGACCACGTCACCACCGTGTGCGCCGACCCGCGTCTGCGCGGCACCCACCTGTCACTGCACCACTACGGGTTCTGGAAGAGTTACGCCACCTACGACCAGTGGGTCACCGACCTCGAGGAACGCATCGGCGACTGCGCCGGCCGGACCGTCGCCGACGAGTTCGGCGCCCCCATGACGACCGGCCTGGACTACAACGAGGCCGACCCATCCGACAACTTCGTCAACTACGTACAGGCCGTCACCGACACCTTCCGCGAGCTCGGCATGGGCGCCGTCTACTGGCCCGGCCTGCGCACCGACGACACGTACACGCTGCAAAGGCTCGTCGGGGACCCCGAGCGGCCCTGGCTCGCCACGACCAACCGGTCCGGAGCCGACCGGCTCGCCTGGGCCTGGGGCCGCGGCAAGCCCGTCACGCGCTGAGCCGCCGGCCTCACCCGCCACCGCGGGGAGCACCAGCCGCACCCGCCGCAGCCCCCGCGACGGGACGCGTGCCACGACCCTCACCGGAAGGAACCGCCCATGCCCCCTCCCTGCCCCCGCCTCACCTGGACCGCGCGAGCGGTCCCGGGGGTGCTGATGTGCCTGCTCGCCGTTCTGCTCACGGCCGCACCGGCCAAGGCCGGGATCCCCGACGGCCCGCCGGCGGCCGCGCAGGACGACGAGAGCGCCGGCGACCGCGCGAAGGTCTCGGAGGCCGCCGCCGCCCTCACCGTCTGGGACGCCGACGACGTCCGCGGCAACCTCACCCTGCCCACCACCGGACGCTACGGGGCCCGGATCGCCTGGAAGTCGGCCGACACGAGGACCGTCACCCCGACGGGCGAGATCCACCGCCCCGCCTACGGGGAGCCCGCCCGCGCCGTGCGGCTGACCGCGACCGTGCGCCTCGGCGAGGCCCAGGCCAAGCGGCGCTTCGACCTGACCGTGCGCCCCCTGCCGAGGAAAGAGCCGTACCAGGGCTATCTCTTCGAGTACTTCACCGGCGAGGGCCGCTCTGACGGCGAGCAGATCCATTCCGCGGTCAGCCGCGGCAACGACCCCCTGCACTGGGACGAGCTCAACGGCGGCAAGCCCGTGCTCACCTCCACCCTCGGCGACAAGGGCGTCCGCGACCCGTTCGTCATCCGTTCCCCCGAGGGCGACAGGTTCTACCTCATCGCCACCGACCTGAGGATCTACGGCAACGGCAACTGGGACGCCGCCCAGCGCACCGGAAGCAAGTACCTGGAGGTGTGGGAGTCCACCGACCTGGTCCACTGGTCCGACCAGCGCCACGTCAAGGTCTCGGACGACACCGCCGGCAACACCTGGGCGCCCGAGGCGTACTGGGACGACAGCCTCGGTTCCTACGTCGTCTTCTGGGCGTCCAAGCTGTACGACCCGGCGGACACCGCCCACACCGGCAGCAGCTACAACCGCATGATGTACGCCACCACACGCGACTTCCGCAGCTTCTCCGCGCCCCGCGTGTGGAAGGACCCCGGCTACTCGGTGATCGACTCCACCGTCATCAAGGACGGCGACACCTACTACCGGCTGACCAAGGACGAGCGGAACAACACCTCCTCCACCCCCTGCAGCAAGTTCATCATCGAGGAGAAGTCCACCCGTCTGCTGAACACCGACTGGGACTTCGTCTCGGAGTGCATCGGCAAGGGCGACGCCACCCACCCCGGCATCAACCAGGGCGAGGGACCCACCGTCTTCAAGTCGAACATCGAGAACAAGTGGTACCTGTTCATCGACGAGTTCGGCGGCCGCGGCTACGTCCCCTTCGAGACCACCGACCTGGCCTCCGGGAAGTGGACGATGTCCACCGGGTACCAGCTGCCCGCCAGCCCCCGCCACGGCACGGTCCTGCCCGTCACCCAGGCCGAACTGGACCGGCTGCGCGGCGTCCCGCAGCCCCTCACCGCGGACGAGCACGGACTCGTCGCGTCGTACCGTCTCGGCGGCAGCGGCACGCGCGTGCCGGACGACACCGGCCACGGCTACGACGCCGTCGTGCACGGTGACGTCACCCGCACCGCGGACGCCGCCGACTTCGGCGGCACCAACGGCTACGTCGCCCTGCCGGACAACCTGATGAACGGCCTGGACGCCCTCACGGTCTCCCTCGAGGTCAAGATCGACCCCGACCAGGCCACGCCCTACTGGCTGGGGGGGCTGGGCAACTCCGCCGACGGAAGCGGGAACGGCTATCTCTTCACGACCGGCGACGGCTACCGAACGTCCCTGACGGCCGGCAACTGGAGCACGGAACAGACCGCGGGCACCCGGAACCTGCCGCGCGGCAGCTGGCACACCCTCACCTACACCCTCGGCGGCACAACGGCACGCCTCTACCTCGACGGCACCGAGGTGGCGCACAACGACGCCGTCACCCTGCGCCCCGGAGACATCGGCGGCGGCCGGACCACGGCCAACCTTCTCGGCCGCTCGCTGTACGCGAGCGACAAGTACTTCAAGGGGTCGATGCGCAGCTTCTCCCTCTGGAACCGGGCCCTGAGCACCGACGAGGTACGCGAACTGCCCGGCAACCGCACCGAGATCACCTCGGTCGACCTGGCCGCCCTCAAGGTCCCCGCCGTGATCGACTCGGCCGCCTCCACGGTGCTGCTGCCGGTCGGGCCCGGGACCGATCTGCGCCGTCTCGCGCCGCGGTTCGGTGTGGCGGGCACCAGCCGGGTGGAGCCGGCCAACGGCGGTGTCCACGACTTCACGTCACCCGTGACCTACCGGGTCCGCGCCGCCGACCGCACCGTGCGCACCTGGACCGTACGCGCCGAGGTGATGGGCAGCCCGTAGCTGCCCGGCTACAACGCCGACCCGAACATCGCTCGGTTCGGCGACACCTACTACATCTACGCGACCAGCGACGGCTACCCGGGCTGGAGCGGCTCCACGTTCAGGACCTGGTCCAGCAAGGACCTCGTCCACTGGAGCGAGCACCCGGTGATCCTCGACCTGGGGCCCGACGTCGCGTGGGCGGACAGCAGGGCCTGGGCCCCCGCCGCGACCGAGAAGAACGGCAAGTACTACCTCTACTTCTGCGCCGACGCCAAGATCGGCGTGGCCGTCTCGGACAAGCCGACCGGGCCCTTCACCGACTCCGGCAAGCCCCTCGTCGCCACGAACCCCGACGGCGGCCAGGCCATCGACCCCGCCGTCTTCACCGACGACGACGGACAGTCCTACCTCTATTGGGGCAACGGCAACGCCTACGCCGTACCCCTCAACCCCGACATGACCTCCTACGACCCGGCGAAGATCAAGCGCCTGACGGGCCTGGACGGCTTCCGCGAGGGCCTGTTCATGCACAAGCGCGACGGCGTCTACTACCTGAGCTGGTCCATCGACGACACCCGCAGCGAGGACTACCGCGTCGGGTACGCCACCGGCACCAGCCCGCTCATGGACGGTCTGCGCAACCACGGCGTGATCCTCTCCAAGGACCCCACGCGCGGCATCCTGGCCACCGGTCACCACTCGGTGATCCAGATCCCCGGCACGGACGACTGGTACATCGCCTACCACCGCTTCGCGATCCCGGGCGGCGACGGCACCCACCGTGAGGTCACCATCGACCGGCTGCACCACACCCCGGACGGCCTCATCCAGAAGGTCGTCCCCACTTTGACCGGCATCGAGCCGATCACCCCCGCGACCACCACGGTGCAGGCCCGGTAGCCCCCTGCGCGACGGGCGGACCGGCCTCACCGGGTAGGGGAGGCCGGCCCGCCCGTCACGCGGTACAGCCGCTGGCGCCCGGACGACGTCCGCGCAGCACGGTCCGGTGGCGCCCGTCAGCGCAGCGCGCTCTTCTCCTGCCACTGGGCCCACGGCACGTTCCACTCCCCGAAGCCGTTGCCCGGCTCGACCACGCCCTTGGTCTCCTCGCCGGTGATCTCGAACGGGTCTCCGGGCCGTAGCTGCCCGTAGAGCCAGGCCGCGTCGGCGTCGCTCATGCCTATGCAGCCCGAACTGTGGTTGGCGTTGCCGAAGAACCGGGCGTTCCACGGGGCGGCGTGCGCGTACATGCCCGACCAGGTCAGCCGCATCGAATAGGCGACCATCTTGTCGTAGGCCTTCCCGAGGCCCACCGTCTCGGAGTTCATGTTGACCGTGCCCTCCTTCGCCATGAGCACCGCGGTACCGCGCCAGGAGCGTTTGTCGCCACCAGGAGTGCCGCCGGAGACGGGGATGCGCCGGACGGTTCTGCCGTCGCGTTCGAGGGTGAGGTGATGGCTGTCGAGGTCGACCTTGACGATCTGCCGGGCGCCGATCGTGAAGGTGGTCGTGTAGTCGCGGACGAACCACCCACCGGCACCACCCGAGTCGGTGCCGTTCAGTTCGGCCTTCAGCGTGACCTTCGTTCCGGCCTTCCAGTAGCTCTTGGGGCGCCAGTCGACGCGGTCCCTGCCCGACCAGTCGCGGATCCAGCCCCAGGAGCCCTCGGTGCCCTCCGAGGTCGTGATGGACAGCCGCTTCTCGACCGCGGCACGGTCGGTGACGGGGTGGTCGAAGACGAGGGAGACCGGCTGGGCGACGCCGACCGTGGTGCCGGTGCCCGGTCGCCAGTCGACCTTGTTGACCCTGGCGGCGGGCGCCGTGGTGAAGGAGGCCCGGGAGACGGCGGCGGTGCCACGCCCGGTGCGGGTCGCCACCGCGACCGTGTACGCCGTACCGGGAGCGGCACCGCGGTCCGAAACCCACGAAGTGCCGTCGGCGGACGCCTTGCCGACGAGCCGGTGCCCGGCGGTGTCGGTCACGGTCACGGAGGTGAGCGTGCCGCCCTTCGCGGTGACCGTCACCGGCTTGCCGGGGGCGGTCTGTCGGCCCTTGGGGGTCACGGTGACGGTGACGGGACGATCGTGGCCGCTCCCGGCCGCCGCGGTGTCCGCGGCGGTGGGAGAGGCGTGCGACGAACAGGCGGTGAGCGGCGCCAGCAGGGCCGCCGCAACAGCGACCCGAATGTGAGTGGGAGAGAGCGAACGCGTGCGGTGCACCAGGACCTCCGTGACGAGCGGAACAAGTGACGAGTCGGCGGATGTCGTGACTGTAGAGCCGGAAAAGCCCAGGTCAGCCACTGCTGGGCGATGTGACGGCGACTGGTGAGGAACGGTCATGGTCCCGTCACATTCGGCGCTCGGAACGGTCATGAGCCGCTGTGAGCATCCTCGGCGCCCCCGGGATCGTTCCGGGGAGAAGGAGAGGCTCAGCCCGTGTCCCTGCTCGTGCCACCCGGCCGCGTCCCCCGAGGGCGCGACGCGGCCCTCACCTTGGCCCCTGTCACCGCGGAGGCCTACCGCGACTTCCTCGCCTCCCCAGCCGGCACGGCGCTCAGCGCGGGATTCCTGCAATGCCCGTCCTGGGCCGGCGTCAAGGACGGCTGGAAGTCCCAACTCCTCGGCTGGGGACCGGATCCCGCGGCGGGTGAGCTCACAGGAGTGGCCCTGGTGCTGCTGCGCCAGTTCCCCGGCACTCGCAAATACTTCGCCTACCTGCCCGAAGGACCCGTCGCCGACTGGACGGACCCGGACATCGACGGCTGGCTCACCCCGCTGCTGGAACACCTGCGCCGTGTGGGTGCCTTCGCGGTGCGCATGGGCCCTTCGCCCGCCTACCGGCGCTGGGACGCCACCCGGCTCAAGTCGGGCACCGGATCGGGCCGCCGGCTCGGGGACGTGCTCGCCAGCGAGGTCGACGCCCTGGGCACCGCCGTGGCCGAGCGGCTGCGTGCCCGCGGCTGGCACCGCTGCGGTGGTGAGGGGACGGGGGAGGACGGGGACGCCCAGCCGCGCCATGTCTTCCATGTGCCGCTGGCCGGACGCACCACCGACGACCTCTGGTCCGGGTTCAATCAGGAATGGCGGCGCAACGTGCGGCGCGCGGGGAAGGAGGGCGTGGAGGTGGAGGTGGGCAGCGCGGCCGAACTTCCCGAATTCCACCGGCTGTTGTGCGTCACCGAGCGACGCGACGGCTTCCGGCTGGGCCGCTCGCTCGTCTACTACCAGCGTCAGTACGCGGCCCTCAACGCGGAGGAACCGGGCCGGATGAAGCTGTACCTCGCCCGTCACCGGGGCGAGATCCTCGCCGCCCACACGATGATCCGGGTGGGCCGCCGCGTCTGGTACCAGACCGGCGCGTCCGCCGACCACCGCCGCGAGGTACGCCCCTCCCACGCCCTGCAGTGGCGCATGCTGCGCGACGCCCACGCCCTCGGCGCTGACGTCTACGACATGCGCGGGGTACCCTCCACTCTCGATCCCGACGAACGTGCGTACGGACTGCTGCGGTGGAAGCTCGGTACCGGCGGACAGGTCGTCGAGACGTTGGGGGAATGGGAGAGACCCTTGGCCGGCACAGCCAACCAGACGCTTTACCGCGCCTTCCAGGCCTACCTGAGCCGCCGGTGAGGCCCACGACACCGGTCGGCGCGGACAGTGCTGCCCGCGCAGCGAGCCCCGACGGGGCGCCCGGCCCCCACACGTCATCCGTGCACCCTCGGAAGACGGCCTCGACGGCGCGCAGCAGCGCCGTCATGGCGTGCGGCTCCATCGTCTCCAGGGCCACCGGATTCGCCCGGTCCGCCGTGGTGGCGGCAGCGCTGGGCACCATCGGACCGACCGCCGACGGATACGCCGTCGGCAACGCGTTGCCCACGATCGTCTACATGCTGCTCCTCGGCGGCGCGCTCAACGCCGTCTTCGTGCCCGAACTGGTCAAGGCCGCCAAGGAGCACGAGGACCAAGGCGCCGCGTACACCGACCGTCTCGTCACGGTCTGCGTCCTGGCCCTGCTGGCGATCACCGCGACCGCGGTGTGGGCGGCCCCCGCCATCATCGACGCCTACACCGACTACACCGGCGGGCAGGCGGCCATGACGATCGCCTTCGCCCGCTACTGCCTGCCTCAGATCTTCTTCCTCGGCGTGTTCACGCTGCTCGGACAAGTGCTCAACGCGCGCGGCCGGTTCGGCGTGATGATGTGGGCGCCGGTGCTGAACAACCTCGTCGTCATCGCAGTCTTCGGCCTGTATCTCGCCCTTGCCACCGGCGGCACAGACACACTCGGCGCGACGGGAACTGCCGTCCTCGGATGGGGCACGACCGCCGGAATCGCCGTCCAGGCACTCGCCCTGGTCCCCGCGCTGCGCTCGGCCCGGTTCCGCTGGCGGCCCCGCTTCGACTGGCGTGGCAGCGGACTGACCCGGCCGCTGCGGTCGGCCGGCTGGCTGGTGCTCCTCGTCCTGGCGAACCAGGCCGCCTACTGGGTCACCACCCGCCTCGCCACGACCGCGGGCCTCGACGGCGGCCCCGGATACAGCGCGTACAACAACGCCTATGTCCTGTGGGCCGTGCCGCACGGCATCATCACCGTCTCCCTGGTGACCGCGCTGATGCCCCGCATGAGTGCGGCCGCCGCCGACGGCGACAGCGGCGCCGTACGGCGCGACGTCTCCCGCGCCCTGCGCGCCTGCGCGTCCGCCGTCGTACCCGCCGCCTGCCTGCTGTTCGCCGTCGCCGAGCCGCTGATGGCCGTCGTCTTCGGCTACGGCAGGACCAGTGCCGACGACACCGCGGCCATGGGCGTCATCCTGATGGCGCTGGCGCCCGGCCTCGTCGCCTTCTCGGGCCAGTACGTCCTCTCCCGCACCTTCTACGCCCTCTCCGACACCCGCACGCCGTTCCTGCTCAACCTGGTGATCGTCGCCCTGAACGCGGGCCTGTCCACGACAGCCGCCCACGTCCTGCCCGCCCGCTGGACCGTGACGGGCATGGCGGCGGCGTACTCGCTGGCTCTGGGCGCCGGATGGGCGGTCACCGCCCTGGTACTGAGCCGGCGCCTCGGCGTGACCCGCCCGCTGCGCTCGTCAGCCGCCGCGGCACACGCACGGCTGATCGCCGCCGCACTGCCCGCCACGGCGCTCGGCCACATGGCCGCGGTGGGCGCCGCCCGGGCCGGGGCCGTGGCCGCCACGGCCGCCGGAGCGGCCGCCGTGCTGCTCACCTTCGCCCTGCTCACCCGCCCGCTGCACCTGACCGAACTGCACACGCTGATGTCCGGCGCACGCCGGCGCATGTCCCGCACCTGATCACCCCGAGGGAGAACCACCGATGCCCCGCGTACTCCTCATCGAGGACGACCCGTCCGTACGCGAAGGAGTCGAACTCGGCCTGCGCCGCCGCGGCCACGAGATCCGTACGGCCGCCACGGGCGAGGCCGGACTGGCCGCGCTGGCCGAGTTCCGCCCCGACCTGCTCCTGCTCGATCTGATGCTGCCCGGGATGAACGGCGTACAGGTCTGCCGGCGGGTCCGCGAGGACAGCCAGCTGCCCATCATCATGCTCACCGCGCGCGGGGACGACTTCGACATCGTCATCGGCCTGGAGGCCGGAGCCGACGACTACATCGTCAAACCCGCGCGCCCCGAGGTGATCGAGGCCCGGATCCGGGCCGTGCTGCGCCGCATCGACACCACCGGCCCCGGCCGGCCGGTCATCGAGGTCCACGGCGAACTCGCCATCGACCGGACCGCGCTGACCGTCGCCAAGGCCGGCCGGCGTCTCCCGCTCGCCCCTTCCGAACTCAAACTCCTGCTGCATCTCTCCGCCGCACCCGAGCAGGTGTTCAGCAGACAGCAGCTGCTGGAACACGTGTGGGAGCACAGCTACCACGCCGACGCGCGACTGGTCGACGCGTGCGTCGCACGCCTGCGCACCAAGATCGAGGACGAGGCGGGCAGCCCCCGCTACGTCCAGACCCTGCGGGGCTTCGGCTACCGCTTCGGACCCCTGTGAGCACCGGCCCGGCCCTGCGACGCCTGCGCCGCGGCCTGCCGGCCGACCGGCCGCGAACGGCCGACGGCAGCGCGCCCGGGACCGCTGCGGACACCCGCGCGCGGACCAGGGCGTTCGGCCTCCGTACCCGTCTGGTGCTCGCCTTCCTGCTGGTCGCCGCGGTGAGCGCGGGCACCACCGCCGCCCTGACCTACCGCGAGGCCCGCAACGCGCTGCTGAAGACCGCCCAGGACACCGCCGTCTCCTCCTTCCGCGACGAGGTCCAGCAGACCGGCTGGACGCTGCCCGTGCAGAAGGAGGGCCTGGAGGAACTCCTGCGCGAAATAGCCCGCAAGGGCAAACCACGCCCCTGGGTGGTGTTCGCCGAATACGGCACCTTGCGCGCCTCCTCCGGCGAGAACCCCGTCTCCACCGTCATCACGCCCGAACTGCGCCGCGCCGCCCGCAGCCACCCCCGAGGCAGCTTCCAGCGGGTCGTCAAGGACGGCGTCCCCTACCTGACCATCGCCATGCCCACCGTCTTCAAGACCGGACCCAGCGGCGTGCTGCCCAGCGGCATAGTCCTCTACGCCGTCATGCGGATGACCGACGAGCAGATCAACGTCGACGCGCTCCTCACCGCCGCGCGGGACGGCGCCCTGCCCGGACTGGCCGTCGCGCTCATCCCCGGCCTGATCGCCGCGCGCAGCGTGCTGCGCCCGGTGCGCGAACTGCGCAAGGCCGCCCAGGGCATGGGCAGCGGACGTCTCGACACCCGCATCCCGGTGCGCGGCAGCGACGAACTGGCCGACCTCGCCCGCACCTTCAACCAGTCCGCGGCCCAACTCGAACGCTCCGTACACGAACTGCGCGAGGCCGAGGCGCGCGCCCGCCGGTTCGCCTCCGACGTGTCCCACGAACTGCGCACCCCCCTCGCAGGCATGCTCGCCGTCACGGAGGTCCTCGACGAGGACGCCGGCCGGCTCGACTCCGACACGGCCCGGGCGGTCCGGCTGGTCAGCGCCGAGACCGGGAAACTCGCGGTACTCGTCGAGGACCTCATGGAGATCTCCCGCTTCGACGCCCGCGCGGCCGAGCTGCACGCCGACGACGTCGACGTCGCCGAGGCCATCCGCAAGACGCTGCAGAACCGGCACTGGACCGAGGACACGGTCCGTACCGAGCTTGCCGACGGCATCCGTGCCCGGCTCGACCCCCGCCGCTTCGACGTCGTGATCGCCAACCTGGTCGGCAACGCCCTGCGCCACGGCCGCGCACCCGTCACGGTGCGCTTGCGTGGCGAGGCATGCTCCTCGGACCCTGCCGCCCTGGTCGTCGAGGTCCTCGACAGCGGTCCCGGCATCCGGCCCGAGGTGCTTCCGCACATTTTCGACCGCTTCTACAAGGCTGACGCGGCCCGTACCCGCTCGGCGGGCAGCGGCCTGGGGCTGGCCATCACCCTGGAGAACGTGTGCCTGCACGGCGGAACGATCCGCGCCGGGAACCTGCCCGGAGGCGGTGCCGTCTTCACCGTCGTCATACCGCAGCACACGGGGGAGGCCGAGGGATGAGTCGTACGGGGGCACGCCGCCGCGCGAGGGCCGCCGCCGTCGCCGCGGGTCTGGCGCTCCTCGCAGGCTGCGGCATCCAGCAGACCGAGGCGATCGGGGCGGGCAGCCCCGCAACCGTTCAGGCCTTCCTCGGTCCGGACACCCGCATGCTGCTCTTCTTCGCCTCCCCCGACGGAGGTCTGAGCCCCGTGATCCGGTCGACGGAGTCCTCGGCCGGGTTCGGTGACGAGTACCACCGGTCGGGCACGGCAGGCCAGGGCCGTAGCGAGCCGACGCAACCCGTGACCACCGAGAAGGTGGTCCTCGCCCTCCTCGACGGTCCCAGCGCCCAGGACCGGGCCGTGGGCCTGCGCACCTCGCTTCCGCCCGCCCGCCCCGGCAAGGCCGTCACGGTGGACGCCTCCGCCAGCGGGACGGTCACGGTCGGCCTGCCCATCGCTTTGAGCGGGCTGGACCGGACGGCGCTGCGCCAGCTGATCTGCACGATCGCCTACAGCAAGAACGCCGACGGCGCCGTCACCGTGCACCTCAAGGGCCAGGACGGCGCCGCGAGGAGCGGCACGTGCGGCCTCGACCCTGCCAGGGAGGCGACGACGGGACACAACGCGGCCCCAGCGGAAACAGGCACGCCGGTCACGGGCAGCCAGGCCGCTTCTTGATCTCCGTGGTGAGTCCGCCGCGGCATTTGTCGAGTGCCGGCACCCAGCCGTGTTCACCGATTGGCGGCCAGCACTGCCGCGAGGCCCTCTCGCAGATCCTTGACGAAATACTCGGGGACCTCCAGCGACGGGAAATGGCCCCCGGTTTCGGGTGACCTCCATCGGACGATCTGCCGGTACCGCTCCTGTGCCCAGGGGCGCGGGCACTTCTCGATGTCGCCGGGATACATGGTGATTGCCGACGGGACGTCGACCCGAAGTTCCGGGTCGAGCGAGTTGTGGCTTTCGTAGTAGATGCGGGCCGACGATGCGCCGCTCCGCGTCAGCCAGTACAGAGTGACGTCGTCGAGAACGCGGTCCATGGAAATCGTCTCGAACGGGCTGTCTTCGGTGTCCGACCACTCGGCGAACTTGTCGAGGATCCAGGCGAGAAGCCCGACCGGTGAGTCGACGAGCGAGTAGCCGATGGTCTGAGGTCGGGTTGCCTGCTGCTTCGCGTACGCTGCGCGACGGCGCCAGAAGTCCCGGGTTTCCTCGGCCCACTTGCGCTCGACCGCCGTCAGCCTGTCCGTTGCCAACCCGGGCGGCCCCTCCGCGAACGTGGTGTGGATGCCGAGAACGTGCTCCGGGTACCTGCCACCGAGGACCGTGGTGATGTTGCCTCCCCAGTCGCCGCCGTGGGCTGCGAACTTGCTGTAGCCGAGCCTGCCCATCAGTTCCACCCATGCGGCCGCGATCTTTTCGGTTCCCCACCCGGTGGTGGCCGGCTTGTCGCTGTAGCCAAAACCCGGCAGCGACGGCACCACGACGTGGAACGCCGGCGCGTCCGCGTCTTTCGGATCTGCCAGCTCGTCCACTACATCGACGAACTCGGCAATGCTGCCTGGCCACCCGTGCGTCAAGACCAGGGGAGTGGCATCCGCGCGCGCGGATCGGCAGTGCAGGAAGTGGATTCCCAGACGATCGACGGTCGTGCGGAATTGACCAATGCGGTTAAGGCGCGCTTCGAACGACCGCCAGTCGTACCCGGTGCGCCAGTAGCTCACCACATCGACGAGGTCGGCGAGCGGAACGCCCTGTTCCCATCGGCGAGGGCCTGGCTCGGAGCGATAGACCGTCTCGGCCTCCGGTAACCGCGCCGCGGCCAGCCGCGTGCGCAGATCGTCGAGGTCGGCGTCAGGTGTGTGGGCTTCAAACGCTCGTACGTCGTTGGCTGGACGGGGCATGAGACCTCCTGGCCATCGTGGAACCGGCCACGAACGACTGCGAACCGGCTAAGCCGGTTCTAGCAGGCTTTCATGCCGTCAGGCAACCGGCTAAGGTGGTTCCATGGCTGCTGCGTTCCCCGACTTCCGCCTCGGCAGCGTGCTGGCGACCAGCTTCACGGGAACTCTGTCGGAGCGTCACGGCCACGCTGTGGAGCGCATTCCCACGCCGCAGCGGCTCGTCGACTGGCTGGCCGTGCACGGCCTCGCCGTGGATTCCTGCACCCCTGCTCAGCTCGAGCTCGCTCGGGAACTGAGGGAGGCGATTCACGCCGCCGCGACAGCGGCCGCGACTCAGGACGGACTCCCTGCGTCTGCTGTCCAAGTCATCAATGCCTGCAGCGTTCGGGGTCGGGCCGCGGCCGTCCTGACGCCCGAGGGCAAGCGGCAATGGCGGCTCAGTGCGCCTTCTTGTGTGGAAGACGCTCTCAGCGTGATCGCCGCCGACGCGATCAGCATCATCGCGGGCGAACGAGACGGAAAACTCGCCCTGTGCGCATCACCGACCTGCCAAGCCGCCTTCTTCGACACCAGTCAAAGTCGGACGCGTAAGTGGTGTGACATGAACACCTGCGGGAACCGGCAGAAGAAGGCGCGCTTCAACGCCAACAAGCGCAAAAGCACTGGAGAACGGGCCGAAGTTGGCCGAGGCTCTTCGCCTACGGCGACCTAGAGGGGAGTGTCCGCCGCTGCCCGGGGCCGCCGACTGGCTCCTGACCCCGCTCGATCACCGGCCGCAGCATCAGGCGAACAGTCCTCGGACGAGGACCCGTCCCCATGGCGGGTGAGGCGACAGCCCGCGGTCTCCTACCGAGGTCGGCCCCAGGCACCCTCCCCGGGGCCGACGCCCTGCCGGCAATGCGCAGACATGCTTCTGCACATGGTCACTGAGGACGAGATGCTGAGGGCTTGGCGCACAGCGTTCCGGTCGAGCACGAGAGGGGGCCCGATGTGCCGGACGCGCACAGGGCCGGGTGAGCGGGACGGATGTCGTCCTGGGAGTGCGCGCAGCGCCGGCGCTCGGTGACGAACAGGGCGCTGTTCTGGACGCGTGGGTCGGGTACCCGGTGTGTACGCAGAACGCGACTCACTGCACGTCCGCTGCAACCGCCCCATGGTCGTCGAAGGGGAAGAGCCCGGCAATCGCTTCGTCCGGTTGGGCCGGAGCCGTTGCGTACCGGCCGTAGTGGGGCCACACCACGGGTGGACGCCTTGCAGGTTGCGGCCTACCGGTGACGGGCTGGGCGTCGTCGACCTGGCCAGACACCCTGAACGGTCCCCAAGCGGCTGAAATGGTTGAAGGGTCATCTTATGGGTCAGGCCGTCCTTGAGCCATGTGTGCTGGTGACGCTCCTCCGCGCCTGCAAGCACCGGGGTGTCCCAAAGTGGGCGGCTGCCTTTTGCGCTGCTCCTCCGTGACTGCAAGCTTCATTTCTTGAACGGGGGAGCGCCTGACACCAGGCATGCGTCCTAACCCACAAAGGAGTTGAGCGGTGCAATCCTGGATGAAAGCGGCCATTGCGACGACGACAGGCTTCACAGCATTGATCCTCCCGCTCGGTGTGGCCACACCTGCCATCGCCGGGAACGAGCCATCAGCGCCTGCCCCGGCCTGCGTGGCGATGTATGAGAGCTGGCGGTATACGAGCGCCGCCAACAACTGCGCGGACGCCGTCAGCATCTCCGTCGCCTACCAAGACGGAGCAGCCGGCCCTTGCATCACCCTTCCCCCGGGTGCCGTCTCCACAGTCGGGGAGGGCTACCTCGGCCAGCACGGACACCCCGACCACCTGGCGACCTGCCGGCCGTCCGCCTGAGGCGCCGTCAGTCGTTGACCGAACGCCGTTTCTGGGCGGCGGACCGGTCCGCCTCGCACGCCCGCGGCAGGCGGGTCGCGGCGTCGCGACAGGGGGAGGGTGGCACCGGTCGGATCGGACGCGATGGAAGGTCCCGGGCACAGCACCAACTGCCGACCAGGCCCCCGTCGAAGTCCCCTTCGTCGTGCGCCCATCGCCGGCCGGCTGCCCTGCCAGGGCGCAGGTCATCGCGTCGGTCCAGGGCTGTGCATCTTCTCAGCCCCACTTGTGCAGGCCGGCCCGATCGCCCGGCGGCACGTCGGGACGCCGGGGTACCCGCTGGGCCGGTCCGAGTGATCTGACCGCGCCCGCCGCCGACTCGTGGTCGAAAGAATGCCGGGCAGGCTGGCCCTGGTGAGGACCCGAAACCTCACGACGTTCGTCGCGCTTGATGGTCTTCTCGGAGTCACCGAAGCACGCCATGGCCTGGGGTGCACAGCCGGCTGCGGTCGGCGTAACTCGGGGCACACTCGGCCGCGGCACCTCTGCGGGTTTCAAGCTCCTGCAGTCGGTCCGCGAACCTCAGCTCTGTGTCCGAGGTGGTGCCGAAGCCCAGGATCCTGGTCGAAGTACCCGGCATACCTGCCCGCTTGGCCAGCGGGATGGGCCTCTCGGCTACGGGACGGTCGAGGCGGACCAGCGCGATGTCGTCCTTGTTGGCGCCTCCCTTGTAGCTGTTCACGTAGCGGGGGTGGACGGACGATCCGGTCGATGGCCCGGACGGTGCCCCCGGACTTCCGGTGGTCGCTGCCGACACGGACGATGCCGTCAAGCACGAGATACTCACCCTGCACGCAGTGGGCTGCCGTCAGTACCCACTGCGCATGAATCAGCGAGGCCCCGCACGACCCGTCGAGCACTCCCTGCGTCGGGGCCGACTCAGGGATCGTCGCCATGAACGGGTAACGCTCCGTGGCATCGCCCCCGTTGACGATCGCTCCGGCGCTGCCCGTCATCACGGTGCCGCACACCGCGGCCGTGAGAGCACCGACGGCAGTGACACGCGCCACGCGGCCACGTACCGACTTCACGCTGAACATGGAGGTCCTTTGCTCGGAGATGCGGACGTGTCCAGCCTGTGTGTTCAAGATCTTCCGGGCCATCGGGGCAGCAGGCCAAGGCGCAGGCCGGGCAGCGGTAGCCAACAGGTAGGGATATCCACCGACGCGGTAGTCCTGGCTGCGCACCGGTTGACCCGTCCCACGCCTGCGGCCTGATACGTCGTCGAAGTCCGCGGGGCCACGCCTGGGCACTGGGCCCCTCTGGACACTGGGCCCGTCGCGAAACGAGGCGTCTTGACTCAGTTCACCGGACCGCTCAGGTGAAGTCTGCGGCCGTGATGCCGGCGGGGTGTCCGGGCGGCCACTCCACCAACTCGATCCGGTAGCCGTCCGGGTCGGTGAGCCACGACGTCTTCGGGCCGCGAGGGCCGCCCGGGTACTGGACAGGTCCCGGCTCCAGACCGGCGTCGGTCAGCCGCTCCAGGGTGCCGGCCAGTGTGTCCACCTGGATCGCGAGGTGGGCGAAACCGGTGCCCACGTCGACGCGTCCGCCGGCAGGGCGGTGGACCAGCTCGAGTGAGGCGGCCGGTTCGCCGGGGAACCGGAGGATCACGAGGTGACCCGCGTCGCCGCCCTGGACCCTGCCCAGCTCGACGTAGCCGAGTGCGGTGTAGAAGTCGAGTGAGCGGTCGAGGTCGGTGACCCGGCAGGAGACGAAGAGCGTCTTCACACAGCCTCCTGGGACCGGCGCACCCGGTAGCGCAGGTGCGTGACGTCTCGATCGTCTAGCCGTCGGACGAGGTCGAGTTCGATGTGATCACTGCCCAGGTGGTCGAACAGCCGTCGGCCGTCCCCGAGGAGAACCGGAACGAGGTGGATCTCCATCTCGTCGATGTGCCCGGCTCGCAGGAGTGCTTGGGCCGCGCCCGCCCCATGGACCATGACCGGCCGGTCACCGGCGGCCGCGCGAGCCTGACGGGCGCAGTCCTCGACGTCGGTCACGAATCGCGCGTGGCCGGGTGGCACGTCCCCGTCATCCACACGATGGGTGAGGACGAAGATCGGCACACCGTCGTGATGGTCTCCCTGCCAACGCCCGGCAAGTTCGAAGGTCCGACGGCCGGAGATCACCGCGCCGGTCGCCAGCGCCTCGCGATAGACCTGTCCGCTGGGACCGTCGAACTCCCGGTCGTCGAGCCAGTTGAAAAGACGTCCACCGGCGCGACCGAGCTCCTGGCCGGGGCGATCGTCCGGACCGGCGACGAAGCCGTCGAGCGACATCGACATGTACAGCCGAATCGGATTGCTCATCCTGGCTTCCATCTTTCCTCCACGCCATGGGGTGCTCCGCTTCTCGCCCCGTCGGGCGGGAGTGCCAAAGGGGAAGACCTCGGGCAGCAAGCAAACTCATCGCTCGTACTCGCGACGGGTCTGCGCTGGGGGAGAGGTCGTCGCTGCGCCGCCGGCCGCCCCCCCCCGCCGGGCACTGGTGGAGTGACTGCCGGTTTCCTCCTGCAGGAGCCCGGGTCGAAGGAGCCCGACCGGGAGGAGATGAGCACCTGCTCGGTGGGCCTGCGCTGCAACAGCCCCTCGGCGGCCATCGCCTCAGCCGGGTCAGCGGCCTCGCCGACCCGGGTACTCGTCCGTCGGTGCGCTGTGCGTACGGCACCGAGGTCCTGCGCGCTCGCACGGCACGGGGATGCGTGCTGTTCTGGAAGAAGCCTCAGGAGCCACACGCCGATGCGTCGCAGCCGCACTTCCGCCCTCGTATCCGCCCGGTCGCCCGCACCGACCGGGGCGGGCGGAGGCCTGCTGCCGGCCAGGGAACTCGCGGCGGCCTGGCTCCTGGTCGTACTGATCGCGGTGCCCGCCTGGGTGCTGACCATCGGGCAGGCCCGGCAGATGGGCGTCGAGCCCGGCACGATGGGGATGGCGCTGCCGCTGTTCCTGCTGCTGTGGGTGACGATGATGGCGGCCATGATGCTGCCGTCCATGGCGCCGGTGGCCATCACCTGGGCGCGTGGCATCGGCCGGCAGTCCTCGGGCTGGGCGCGGACCGCGCGCACCATGGAGTTCGTCGGAGGATACCTACTGGTATGGACCGCGTGCGGGCTGTTCGCCTACGCGGTGCTCGCCCTCACCGGCGGCCTGGTGGACGACCATCCGACCGCCGGACGCTGGATCGGAGCCGTGTCCTTCCTGCTCGCGGGCCTGTACCAGCTCGGCCCCCTCAAGCACGTCTGCCTGCGGCACTGCCGGGACCCCATGAGCCACCTGGTGCGCTACGCCGGGTTCCCGCAGCCGGCCCGCGACCTCCGGGTGGGCGTCCATCACGGCGCCTACTGTGCCGGCTGCTGTGCGGGACTGATGGTCGTCCTCGTCCCGCTCGGCGTGATGAACGTGGCGGCGATGGCCGGACTGGCCGTGGTGATCTTCGTGGAGAAGCTGTGGTCGCGCGGTCCCCTGCTTGCCCGGGCCGTGGGTGTCGCGTTCCTCGTCCTGGCCGTGGTGACCCCGTTCCAGGACTGGCTGCTGCCGGGCCTGCGGGGCGGGATGCCGTCGATGGGCGGCATGTGACGCAGCTGCGACCCACCGTGCTCCGGCAACGGGCTGTCTGGGCTTGCGATGGACTCTCTGGGGGCGGGGCCTGGTCGAGTCGCTCCAGAGGTCTAGGGGGTTTCGTTTGGATCACCGAGCCGGCCAGAGGAAGATGCCCGCGATGCGGAGTCCAGCGAGGTAGATGGTCGCGGTCTTCTCGTAGCGGGTGGCGATGCCGCGCCACTGCTTCAGGCGGTTGATGCACCGCTCGACGGCGTTGCGCTGCTGGTACGTCTACCGGTCGAAGGCGGGCGGTCTGCCGCCAGAGCGAAGAGCCGACCGCGCTGGGCGTCCGCTGGTGAGACTTCCTATAGCTGTGCCCTGGCTCCTCGAAACTCAGGAGCCAGGACATGGCACCGTGGTGGTGGACTACCGCCGACTATGGGCGGGAAGCGTGGGCCACGGCCACGGCCTCGGCGATGGCGGCAGCCAGCGGTTCGGGGGCCTCCACCGGCAGGAAGAACACCGAGCCCGGGATCGTCACCACGCGGGCGTTCGGGCAGGCTTCCAGGGTCCTGCGCTCGGCATCAGTGAGCCCGCCGTCGCCCTTCTCGGCGTGGATGGTCCAGGTCGGCACGCCGGCCCGGCACAGCCGGACGGCCCGCTGCTCGTCCTGGCGCAGCCACCGTGTGTACTCCAGCAGGATCCACCGCATGACCGCCGGGTCGTTCCTGTCGAAGTCGGCGCGCAGTTCGGCCTGACGCTCCGGGGACATCCGCATGTGCTTGAGCATCACCCCGGTCGCCTTGCCCAGCAGCCTCACCGGGAGGCCGCCGAGTACGCGGCCCAGCGCCACGAGCACGCGGAAGAACGCCGGATCGTCGGGGGAGCTGAGGCTGACGCCCGACAGCACGACCGGCCCGGTGAAGGTGCCGGAAGTGACCATCTCCACCGCGATGCACGAGCCCATGCTGAACCCGGCCACGACGTCCGCCCGAATCTCGGCCGCCAGCTCCGCCGAGACCCGCGCGTACGACGCCATGCTGCAGTCCTCCAGAGGTGCCGTCCCCACGTGTCCCGGCAAGGTCGCGGCCACCAGCCGCAGCCCTTCGAGCATGGGCTGCGCCATCACCTCCGCGAACGAGTCGGCGCTGCACATGCCCCCGGGAAGCAGCAGCACCGTGTGGGCGGCGTCTGCCGGGCCGGATTCGCGCAGTTGCCAGTCAGTGCCCATCATCCATCGCCTCCTCTCCGCCGTGGGCGGTGGGCCCGAAGGCCGGCGCGGTTATGGCTGAGCGCCCGATCCACCGGAAACGGCGGCAGCAAGGGAAACACCTCTTGTTCCACGTTAGAAGCCTGGTCGCTGAGATCGCCGCGGATACGGCGCAGGAGCGCGGGGTGTGGCGGCACCCCGTACGGTTCGCGCGGCTGCGGGCGGACATGGAGACGGGAGACGTGGCGGTCTTTGGCCACCGGGCGGTTCCGGCGTCCGGACGCGGCTCCGCTCGAGGTGATTCGGTCCGGGTGCCGTGGTTACCCAGAACGTACGGGGCTGGGCAGAGTGGCCCCCAGGCCGCGGTCCTTTAGGGTGCTTCTTCCGGATCTTGGTTCGGCCGGACTTCGCACACTGTTGCCGGCACATATATTGGCGAGATGGACGAAGCCGAGGCGAGCGGTCAGGCGTGGAGGGATGAGGTCCGAGCGCGTCCGACTGCTGAGCGGGATCGGGACGCCTTGGCCCGGCTTGTCGAGCGGAGCACGGTCGAGCGGTGCATCAACAAGCTCAAGCAGTGGCGCGGCCTGGCCACTCGATACGACAGGACCGCCACCATCTACCTCGCCGGACTCCACATCGCCGCCATCTTCATCTGGTCAGCGAGGTGATCCGGAAGAAGCGCCCTAGTCGGGTCCGCTCCAGTCGAACGGGAAGTGCTTGCTCGACTTCCCCGAGCGTTCCCAGGAGAACCCGAAGGCCTCTGCGCGGTCGGTGGTGGCCCGCCCCCACGTGGCGACCTGGCCGGGTCCGACCTCGGCGCCCGGGGCGTTGTGGACCTGGACGCGTGCGCCGTCCGGAGTCGTCGGGCCGGCCAGGGCCTCGACGGTGGCCGTGACGCGGCCAGGAATCTCGGCCCGCCAGGTGGCGAGGTCCTCGTCGATCTCCACGTGGATGGGAGCGAAGTCCATACCGCGCATCTCGGGCTGGAGCATCCCCCCGAACCGCGCCGGCCACCCGCCGGCCTCGCCGCCGAAAATGGCGCCGAGCGCACCGCGCTGCTGTTCGTCGGCGCGCTCGTCGAGGAAGACCGCGGCATACGCGTCGGTGTGCTCGCCGGCCCAGACGTTTCCGACGAAGGAGCCGAGCATCAGGACGTTGAGACCGTCGAGCCGCACGTCACCGAAGCTGCCCTCGCGGATGTGCCACACCAGCACGCCTTCGCATTCACCGTAGGTGGGGGGCTGCGCAAAGGTGCAGGGGCACGGTATCGCGCAATTGCACACATCGAACCAATCACCGGCAAGGCGCCAGCGCGTACCGGTGGTGACCTGCTCTGTCATCTCGCTTACCTCCCGCCGGGCTCGAAGGAGCCCACTCGGAGTGGCGAGACCGCGTTTCCCGAGCCCGCTCCCAGGATCGTGAGACGGCCTCCCCTCCAGCTTGCACCCGCCGCACGACAGGGCAAAGCCGGAGCAGCTGGGCTTCCGGCCCGGTACCGCGCGACCCGGGGCGGGGGTTGAGCGCCGATCCCAGGGGGTGCCGAGCGCGGCGACGGGCCGGCCGCCCCTGATTTCCGGCGTGGCGGTTCTCCTCTCGCGCCGCCTCGCGAAGGGGAAACCGAGCGAGCCGCCCTCCAACGCCGCCCCCGTGTCACTACCCACCGCTTCCCAACCGGCCCGACCCCACCGCGCACGTCGGCGACAGGCGGCGCCGCCTCGTCGACGCCCACCACCGCCTGCACAGCCCCACCACCGCGTGCACAGCCCCGTCGAACCGGACGAATGCCCTCCGCGGGCGCGGCGAAGACGTGGAAGACGAGTCGCCCGCTGGGAGTGGACCTGTCCACCCGCGAAATTCGCGAAATCCCCTTGCTCAATGGTCAAGAGTCGTTGACCATTGCTGGCATGCCTGCCGATGATCTCCCCGAGACGTTCCACGTCACCACTGACGAACAGCTGCGCGCCGTCTCCAATCTCACGCGCCACCGGATCATGGCCGTGCTCCGCTTCGAGCCGGCGACGATCACGCAGGTCGCCGAGCGGGTGGGCCTCGCGAAGGGAAGTTCCAGCTATCACGTGCGGCTGCTGGAGCGGGCCGGCCTGGTGAAGGTGGTACGGACACGGAAGGTGCGGGGTGTCACCGAGCGGTACTACGCGATGGCCGCGCGGGCGATCGTGCTGCCCGATCCCGGGGAGGGAGGGCCGGATGTGCTGATGCGTCATGCGGTGGCGGACTTGGAGGCGTCGCCGGCGGACGGCGAGCGGCACGTACGGATGGCGCATCTGCGACTCACCGAGGAGCAGTTCGCGCAGCTCGGGTCGCGGCTGCAGGCACTGGCGGACGAATACCGGGAGCTGTCCGATCCGTCGCTGCCGGACGCGTCACTCGTCTTCGCACTGTTCCGCCCGGCACCGCGCGAGCAGTCCGAGGGGGGCGTCAAGTGACTTCGGACGTTCGGAAGTTGCCGGCCGGGTTCGGACGTCTGTGGGCCGCGCAGACGGTGTCCTCGCTCGGTGACGGGGTGTCGCATGCCGCACTGCCGCTGCTCGCGTTGACGCTGACCCGGGATCCGATGGCACTCGCCGTCGTCACGGCCGCCGGGACGCTGCCATGGCTGCTCTTCGGGGTGCTCGGCGGTGCGCTGGTGGACCGCTGGGACCGCCGGCGCACGATGTGGGTCATGGACGCGGCGCGTGCAGTGCTGCTCGCGACACCGGCGGCAGCGGCCGCGCTCGACGTGCTGAGCATTGCGCTGCTCGCGGCCGTCGCCTTCCTGCTCGGCCTCGGCGGGCTCTTCTTCGATACGGCCGCCACGGCCTATCTGCCGGATCTGCTCGGTCGCGACGCCGCACTCCTGGAGCGCGCCAACTCCCGGTTGCGCGGAGCACAGACGGCCATGTCCGGCTTCGCGGGGCCTCCTGCGGGCAGTGCGCTGCTCGCGCTCGGGCGGGCGGTTCCGCTGCTCACCGACGCGGTGTCGTTCCTGCTCTCCGCGCTTCTCGTACGTACGCTGCCCGCCACCCCCCGGCCCGTGCCGGAGGTACGCGAGTCCCTGCTCCGGCAGGCGCGGGCCGGGGCCTCGTACGTCTTCCGGGACCGGGTGCTGCTCGGCCTCGCGCTCCGCCCGGCGGTAGGGAACGTCGCCTTCCTCGCCGTGGAGACCGTCCTCGCCCTCTTCGCGCACGACCGCCTCGGCATCGACACCTACGGCTTCGGTCTGCTCCTCACTGCGGAGGCCACCGGGGGTCTGCTCGGTGCAGGCATCGCCTCCCACCTCGGCCGGCGACTCGGCACCGGCACCGCACTGACCTGTACGGCCGCCGTGGAGGGGCTTGCCGTCCTGGGCCTTGCCGCCGCCCCCGACCCGTACGTGGCCGGGATGGCGCTCGCCGTCTGCGGGGCCGGCATGGGCGCCACGATGGTGCTCGCGCCCTCCCTGAGACAGACGATGGTCCCGGCCCACCTCATGGGCCGGGTCGCCTCCACCTCGCGCATGCTGGCCATGTGCGCGGCCCCTTTCGGGGCCTTCGTCGGCGGCTGGCTGGCCACCACCTACGACATCCGCACCCCGCTCTACGCCGCCGCCGTCCTCCTCCTGGCGATGACGGCAGTCACGGCATCCATGACCAGCAACCGCCGGATCGAAGCGGCGCTACGTGCCGCCGCCCCGGCCGACGCTCCGGATCGCCCGGCATCCACGCATCGCGCCGAGGAGAATGCACGCGCATCCTGATGCTGGACGCGCTGATCAGTTACGTGGCCGCTCATCCCGGAGCGGCGGTTCGAGCGCAGGGCAGACGATCCGCGGAAGGGGCGCGCGGGAAATCCGGTCCCGTCGGCGACCTCAGGGTCGGGCGGCGGGGGCGGGCTGCCTGGTGAAGACGCGCTCCAGCAGGGTGCCCAGGGTGTGCTGCTCCTGTTCGTCCAGTCTGTCCAGACCTGCGAGCGTGTGGTGCATGTTGCCGCGGATCACGTCGATGACCCGCTCGCCTTCCGCCGTGAGGACGACGTTCTTGACGCGCCGATCGGAGGCGCTCGGTTCCCGGCGCACCAGGCCACGCTTCTCCAGCCGGTCGACGATCCCGGTCATGTTGGAGGCGTCGCAGGTCAGCGTGGTGGCCAACGTGCTCATCGAGGCCGGCCCCCGGCGCAGCACATTGAGTGTCTTGCCCTGGCTGGCCGTGAGGTTCTCGTCGGCGGCGGCCACCGTGAAGTCGCCGTAGTAGGCGGCCAGTGACACCGAGAGCAGCTCCATGAGCCGGGCGGAGTCGACGCGGGGGAGTGCTGTCATGTGCGTCACCCTACGCCGGGAAACTTGACGATCTCAAATATTGCTGGCTACGGTCATCGCAATTGCTTGAAGTTCTCAAGCTTCCATGTTCTCAAGTTTCACTGCTCCGGCTTCGGCGTGCCCTGCGTTTGCCAGGGCCGAGGTCTCACCAAGGAAGAGATTCCGTGTCACAAGCACCGCGCACGGCGGGCCCGAGGCGCGCACCGGACAGCGTGCTGATCCTCACTCTGGGACTCGCCGCGATGGTCGTCTCGATGATGCAGACGTTGGTCGTCCCGATCCTGGGCATCATCCAGAACGATCTCCAGGCCACCACGGCGAACGTCAGCTGGGTGACCACCGCCACGCTTCTGTCGGCCGCGGTCTTCACCCCGCTGCTCGGCCGCTTCGGCGACCAGCACGGCAAGAAGAGCACCCTGATCGGGGTTCTGGTCGTGATGGTCGCCGGCTCGGTGCTGGCCGCCACGACCACCTCGCTGACCTGGCTGATCGTCGGCCGGGTCATGCAGGGAGCGGCGACCGCGATCTTTCCGCTCGCCCTCTCCGTCCTGCGCGAGGAGATCGAGCCGGTGAAGCTGCCCGGTGCCATGGCCCTGGTCAGTGGCACCCTCGCGTTCGGCAGCGGGCTCGCCCTGGTCGGCGCGGGACTGCTGACGCGGGGTACCGACCCCGACTACCACCGGGTCTTCTGGCTCGCGGTGGCGCTCGCGCTGGTGGCACTGGCAGGCGTCTGGTTCGCAGTGCCCGCTTCCCGGGCGGCAACGGGAGGGCGGACGGACTGGCTGGGCGCGGTCACCCTGGGAGCGCTGCTCGTGCTGCTGCTCCTGCCGGTCTCGCAGGGGCACGAGTGGGGATGGACGTCCGGCCGTACCCTCGGCTCCTTCGCCGGGGCGATCGTGATGGCAGCCGTGTGGGTCATGACCGAGAGCCGGGTCAAGGAACCCATGGTGGACATGAAGATGTTCACCCACCGGCCCGTTCTGTTCACCAACCTGGCCGGTCTGCTGCTGGGTTTCGCGATGTTCGCCCAGTTCATCGGCGTCTCCTACCTCGTCCAGGTGCCCGAGGACCTCGCGGGCTACGGCTTCGGCGCCTCCGTGCTCGGAGCGTCCGTCGTGTACCTGCTTCCGACCACCCTCGTCTCGCTCGTGGGCTCACAGTTCGGCGGTGTGCTGGTGCGCCGGCTCGGCGCGCGCGTCACCCTGGCCGCCGGGGCCTGCTTCGGCCTGGTCGGATTCACGTGGCTGACCGTGGCGCACGAAACGTCTGCCTCGGTGATCGGCGCGGGCATGGTCATCGGTCTCGCGATCAGCTTCGGTTACGCCGCCATGCCCGCCCTCATCGTGGCGAGCGTTCCCGCCCATCAGTCCGGCATCGCCAACGGCATCAACTCCATCTCCCGCTCGGTCGGCAGCGCCGTCGCCAGCGCGGTGATCACTACGCTGCTCGCGTCGAAGACCATCCCGGTGCCGGACGGCGTGCCCGCACTGCCGCAGGAGAGCCAGTTCACGATCGGCTTCGCGATCGCCGGCGTGGCCTTCGGCCTGGTGGTCGCCGTTTCGCTCGTCGGCATCAAGTCGGCGCACGCACCGCGCACGCCCGTCCTGAGGAAGGCCACCGAAAGCCCTGCCCCGGCCGTCCTCGACCAGCCGACCGGCTGACCCGCACCTTCCCGGAAAGGCAGCTCACGATGAACATGTCCGAAGACACCCACCACGCTTCCTCCGTCCCGCAGGTCGATCATCGCGCGGCGGTCGCGGCGGAGACCGCACGGTTCGTCGCCACGATCAGCGACGCCGACCTGGCCGCCCCTGTGCCCAGCTGCCCCGGCTGGACACTGGCCGACCTGGTCAAGCACACGGGCAGCGTGCAGCGTTGGTTCTCGGTCCTGCTGCGGTCGCGTGTCCAGGAGACCCCGCGCACGCGAGAGGTGGACCTGCGGCTCCCGGAGCGGGAGGACGGATACCCCGACTGGCTGGCCGAGAGCGCGACCGTGGCCGCCGAGGCCTTCGCCGCCACGGACCCGGACCTGCCGATGTGGGCCTGGGGCGTCGACCAGCACGCCCGCTTCTGGGCCCGCCGCATGCTCTTCGAGACGCTGCTGCACCGGGCCGACGCCGAGCTCGCCCTCGGCCTCCGGCCCGCGATCGACCGTTCCCTCGCCGTCGACGGGATCGACGAGTTCCTCGTCAACCTGCCGTTCGCCACGTCCTTCGCCCCCAAGGTGGCCGACCTGCGCGGCCCCGACAGGACCATCCGCTTCCGCACGACCGACGGCGACGACGCCTGGCTCGTTCGCCTGCGCCCCGACGGCTTCGGCCTGGACGCGGCCGGCGCAGCCACGGAGACCGCTGACGCGACCGTCCGGGGAACCGCGGCCGACCTGCTCCTGCTCGTCTACGGCCGCCTGCCTCACCGTGCGCAGCCCCTTGCTCACGAGGGGGACGAGGACCTGCTGACCCACTGGTTCGCCAACTCCGCCTTCTGAACGGCAGGCGCGCCGCCCTGGAGCCCCGGCGCCGCATTCGGGGCCGGAGAGATCCAGGGCGCGCAGAGGGCGAACCACCGCTGGCAGAGCTGCAGGCCATGGTTCCGCGGTGGCACATCGGACGTCTACGCCAGTTCCTCGCGGAAGCCTTGACGCCATGACGGGTACCGCGGTTCCCAGCCCAACTCCCGCCTCGCTTTGGTGTTGGAGAAGCCGCGCCCCTCGGTCATCATGCCCACCACCATCTCGCCGGCCAGCAGCCGGGCCAGCCAGGCCGGGAGGCGCCGCGGCGGCTTGGCCTTGGCGCACTTGGCGAGATAGGGGAGCCACTCGCTGACCGGCGCGGGTTCGTCGTCGACGATGTTGAACACGCCCCGCGCTCGCTGCTCCACCGCCAGGACGGTGGCGCTCGCCGCGTCGTCGATGTGCACCCACGAGGTGTAGCCGGTGCCGCCCCCGACGATCGGGAACATCCGCTTGCGCACCATCATGACCTGGTCGTCGTTGGCGCCGGGGCCGTAGAAGCCGCCGTAGCGCAGGGCGGCGCCACCTGCTCTGACGACTGCGGCCTCCAGGTGGCTGATCGCCTTCGTCCCCTCCACGACCTGCAGCGGATCGTCCTCGGTCTTGACCCATCCGCCCTCGCGGATCCCGTTGAAGCTGGCGTGACTCTGCGCGACAACATGGGCGACGCCGGCCGCTTCGGCGGCGGCCAGCAGATGGTCGATCCCCTCGGTGCGGAGCCGGTTGGTGAGCGCGAAGAAGCGGTCGGCGTTCCTCATGTCGGGTTTGCCGGCGTGGGCCTCGGACAGGCCCGTCATCTGGTTCACGATCGCGTCCGGTCGGGCCGAGGCCACCGCCTCGCCGACCGCCGCCGCGTCCAGCCCGTCCATCACGACACCTTCGGCGCCGAGCCGCGTGAGCAGGTCCAGCTTGGCCCTACTCGTCGTCGTGGCCGTCACCTGGTGGCCCCGGGCCACCAGCTGCGGCACGAGCCGCCGCCCCAGAACCCCGCTCCCGCCTGCCACGAACACGCGCATGACCATCACCTTCCCGATCCCGAAGTCTGTCTTCGGGACCTTGGACGAGACAGCCCGGCCGCCTGTGACATCCCGGTGACCGCAGCAGCGGGGCGTACGGCGCTGGGACGGCCTGGTCGGGAGCCTGGCCGGCGGCGAGGCAGGCCGGGCACACGACCAGGGCGTGCGGCCCGTACCGCCCTGTGAATCCCTGGTTTGCGGCGCAGCGACCCCGCGCCCCGGGGGATCGCGACCGGCCGGGTGTCCGCATGGGACACCGTGGCCGGTCGTGTGCGCTCAGCCGCTTACAGCTGTGGCTGCGGCATCCGTTGCCAGCTGAAGGGTCCGTAGGTCGTGCCGGTGACGGGGTGGTTGGCGTTGGGGTCTGCGGTCAGTTTCAGCCATTCAAAGGGGGTGGTGCTGCCGTGCACCACGATCCGGTGGAAGTTCGAGACGTTGTAGTACGGGTGCTCGTTCCACGCGTTGTTACCCGGGTCGTGGGTGCACACGCCGGCGCCGGTGGCCGGGTCCGTCTCGCCGGTGCACGTCGCCGTCGGCGACAGCGGGTTGTCCGAGCGGTAGAGGTGCGAGTCACCGTTGAGCATCAGCACCGGGCGGCCGAACTCGGTCGTCTTCGCCGCGACCTCGCTGATGATCGGCTCGTAGTTCGTCAGGTGGTCCTTGGTCTTGCCGTCGAGGTCCCACATGTCGGCCTGTGCCGTGATCACCACCGCCTTGGCATGCCTGGCCTGCGCGTCGGCGAAGGCGGCGTCGAGCCAGCGGACGTCGGCCGCTGTCCGGTTGGTCCGCTCGTCGATCTGTGCCTGACCCGCGGTCGGCACCTTGTACCAGGGGTCGGTGTCGTTGTTCGAGCCGCCCGGCACGTTGATGGTCACGAAGACGATGTCGTTCTGCGCCCACATCACGTTCTCGACGTACTGCGCGTCGCCCGGGTGGCTCGGGTCGTAGGCGGTGGCCTGGGACACCACGTTCAGTGTCCCGCTGCCGAGGGTGTGCCCGGGCTGCGCGAAGAAGTCCTGCCGGACTTCGGCGAGGTTGTCGAGCGGGTTGCCGCAGTGGTAGCTGACGCAGTCCGCTGTGTTGGTCGACAGGCCGTTCGTGCCGATGTAGTTGATCGCAGCGGAGGCCGAGTCGTAGAAGCCGCCGCCCTGAGCAGGTGAAGTGAGGCTCGAGGCCTTGTGGCAGTCGGCCCACTCGTTGTCGCCCGGCGTGTAGACGAGCGGCTTGGTGAAGGTCTGCCACACGGACGCAATCGAGGCGTCGTAGTCCTCGGTGCAGAACTCCTTGCCCGAGTGGATGTCACCCACGTGGAGGACATCACTGACGGCCGGGTCGCTGTTGATGGTGCCGATGAACGCCGGGGTCTTCTGGAACTGCGAGGTGTCGGCCGTCTGGCCCGCAGGCACGTACGCCGACCTGCCGTACGGCGAGTCGCCGAAGACCGCGAGCGTCAGTGGACTGTCGGCAGCCGACGCCGTGGCCACCGACCCCACGGAAAAGGCAAGACCGACGGCGACGAGCGTGACAAGCCCGCGCTTCAGCGTGCGTCTCAACATGCGTCCCTCTTTCAGATCCGGTTGAGGGGGGCGCCCCAGTGAACTGGATCCTCAGGAAGCGCGACATGGCATCAACGGCAGCCTGGAGATGACAAGTAAGCGAAATTCCGGCCACGCCCGCAGGCCGGCCGGATCGCTCTCTGCGTGGCTCGGTCGCCGCGGCGTCTGCCGGCGCGCTTCGGAAATCCTGTCCTCGCGCAAGAAGCCAGAGAAGGTGCAGTCAACACGCCAGTGTGCGCGGTATCCGACCTGGCCGCGTCGACGCGACGCTCCGGTCGTGTGGCGCTTCGCGGCCTACCGAGAGGGCGGTTGCTCGTCGCGGCTCTCCGAGGTGAAGGCGTCGCGGCGAGCGAGGGTCACCGACAGAGGCAGCCCCAGCCGCTCGGCTGCGCGTTGCCGGACACGTACTTGAGCTCGGGTCCGGGGCCGGAAAGAGGGGAGCCGCGTGCAGCCGCAGCCAGGGCGGTGATCGTAGGTCAGCCCCTCCGCGAGCACGGTCGCAACGACGGACCATGCCTTCGCGTCGCGTCGCCGGGGCGCGGCGAAGTCGTAGCCGGCGAAGACGAGCTGTTCACGACAGCCGGGACAGATGCGCTTCCGGATCGGCCACGCGCTGCCTTTGAAAGAGAGCCGGCACGCGACGCACACGTAGTGCCGGAAGGCGCCGTTGAACGTGTGGTAACACATGGTCCGACAGGGTACGTATCGTCCGCGGGCGGGCCCAACCGAATACCTGGTGCCCGATCTGGCCGGTCGGCTGCTCGGTCAGTGTCGCTGTACCACACGAGGGGTGCGGACGCGCGGACTCCGAGCGCTGCCCGTGCGCCCACCCTGTGCGGTGATCCCCAACGCGCACGCTGCGCCTGCGGCACCGGAGGCATTGGTCGTCACGACCTCTCCGCCGACCAACCGCTCAGAATTGCCGCGAGCCCCCCGCGGAACAGTAAAGCTTCAGTCAAGGCGCGAGCGGCGATGTGCGACAGCGCACCGGTTAGCGCGTCTGTGCGCCTTTTCTGTAGCGCTGATTTGTCGTGTCCACTGCATATGCTCCCTGTCCGGCCCATCACAGGGCCTTCACAAGGAGGTTGATCGTGCGTCAGCACCTTCCCCCGTCGTCCCATGGGCGGCGGGGGCTTTTGCGGAGAGTGGCCGCGCCCATAGCCGGTTCACTGGCTCTCGTCCTGTCCGTCTCGATCCTCGACGGAAGCGACGCGGCCTTCGCTGCGCCCCGGTCCCAGCCGACGGTCAAGGCGGAAAAGCGCTGGGCGACTCAGGCGGCCGACCTGCCGTCGGCGCGGGTGGCGGCCCGGTTGTCGGGCAAGCGGGTCGAGGCACTGTCGGAGCGTACGGAGACGTCGACGACGTGGGTGAACCCCAACGGGTCGTTGACCACTGAGCTCGCGGCCGGCCCGGTGCGCTTCAAGCGCGACGGCAAATGGGTCGACGTGAACCTGGACCTGGCGGCCCGTGCCGACGGTTCGGTCGTGCCGGCGGCTCACCCGCAGGGTCTGGTGCTGGGCGGCAAGGGCGGCTCCAAGCCCGTGTCGCTCCAAGCGGCAGGCAAGAGCACGCCGCGCACCCTGGTCACCCTCGGCCAGGGCCAGGAGCAGGTGGAGCTGCAGTGGAAGGGCGGTCTGCCCGCCCCGGTGCTGGATGGCCCGAAGGCCACGTACCGTGACGCCGTCCCTGGTGCCGACGTGGTCGTGGAGGCCACGCGTACCGGCTTCGAGCAGTACGTCACCATCAAGCAGCGCCCCGCTGCCGAGGGTTACGCATACACCATGCCGCTGAAGGCCAAGGGCCTGAAGGCCAGGCAGCAGGCCGACGGCAGTGTGGTGTTCACCGACGCCAGGACCGGCAAGCAGCGTGCGGTGATGCCAGCGCCGGTGATGTGGGACGCGAGCGTCGACAAGGTCTCGGGTGAGCACACCCACCGGGCCAAGGTGGGCTTGAAGGTCGTCCAGCACGGCTCGAACGTCGACCTGGTCTTCACCCCGGACGCCGGTTTCCTGGCCGATCCGAAGACGACCTTCCCGGTGACCGTGGACCCGTCGACGGCCGCGCTGTCGAATGTCTTCGACACGTATGTGCAGCAGGGTGAGACGGTCGACTGGTCGGCCGACACGGAGCTGGACCTGGGTAACCCGGGCACGAAGAACGCCGACGGTACGCCGCGCACGGCGCGTTCGTTCGTCACCTGGAACACCGCGCCGTTCGCGGACGCGCTGGTGTCGAAGGCGACGCTGTCGCTGTGGAACTTCCACTCGGGCAACACCGACTGCAGGGCGTATCCGTGGGAGGTGTGGGACACCTCCAAGCCCACCACGTCCTCGCGCTGGACGTCTCAGCCGACGTGGAACCAGAAGTTCGCCACGTCGACGGCGACCACCGGCAACCCGGGCTGCTCGGCGCAGCCGGACGGCTGGATCACCGCCGACGTCACCAACCTGGCCCAGACCTGGGCGTCGGCGAAGAACGCCACCTCGAACATGGGCCTGCGGGCGTCGGACGAGTCGACGAGCCTGCCGTGGAAGCGGGTGAACTCCGCGAACGCGGCGTCCAATCCGCCCAAGCTGGTCGTCACTTACAACTACCGGCCTCGCACGGGCACGGATCAGCAGGCCGGCCCGCCGTTCTTCAAGGACTCCAGCGGCACCTGGTACGTCAACACCCTGACCCCGACGTTGCGGGACACCTTCGCGGACCCGAACAACGACAAGGTGCAGGGCTTCTTCCAGATCGCCGACAATGCGACCGGCACTCAGGTCGGCTCGAACCTGTCCTCGGCGTTCGTCCCCGCGGGACAGCCCGCCTCGGTGACGGTCCCGACCGGCCTGCTCGCGAACGGCAAGACGTACAAGTTCCGCACCACGCCGTATGACGGCACCAGCTACAACCTCGGCTGGTCGTCGTATGCCGTTTTCACCGTCGACACCACCGCACCGTCCGCGCCGACCTCGGTGACCTCCACCGACTACCCTGGCGACCAGTGGGTCAAGGGTGCAGGCCAGGCGGGCAACTTCACCGTCGCCCCGCCGGCCGGTGACCAGAACGGCATCGAGTGGTCCCTGGACGGTTCCACCTGGACCAAGGTCGCCACCGGCGGCACCACGACCCCGGTCACCTTCTCCGTCACCCCGGCCAAGGCGGGGACGAACACCCTGCAGGTGCGGGCGACGGACAAGGCGGAGAACAAGTCCGAGCCGGTCAATTACACCTTCCACGTCGGCCCGGGCGGCGTCACCTCTCCCGACGACGGTACCCGCACTGCCGCTCGCGTCCCGCTGACCGCGGAGGCCGACGGCTCCAGGTACGACCACGTCACGTTCTCCTGGCGCCGCGGCGACGCCGACACCTGGACGCCCATTCCGGCCGGTGACGTCACCAACGCCGGTCAGCCGATCACCTCGTGGCCGCTGGCCCTGACCGGCGGCAAGAGCCCCGACCTGACCTGGAACGCGACCTCCACGGTCAGCCCCGACGGAACCGTGCAGCTGAGGGCGGACTTCACCGGGCCCAGCAGCGCGGCCACCTCCTCCGACCCGATCACCGTCGTGGTCGACCGCACCGCCGACGGCGCGGCGTCCGAGGACGTCGGTCCCGGCTCGGTGAACATGCTCACCGGTGACTACACCCTCTCCGACACCGACGCGTCGTTCTTCGGCATGGCAGTGACCCGCACCGCATCCTCCCGCACCCCGCAGGCCGGGGCCGTACAGGAGGGGCAGGCGGCGATCTTCGGCAAGGAGTGGCTGTCCGGCACCACGGCCGAGGACGTCGACTCCGACTACACGCAGGTCGTGAAGACCTCGGCGACTTCCCTGAACGTGGTCACCGTGGACGGTGACACGATCAAGTTCACCGCCAACGCGGCGAAGACGGGCTGGGTGCCCGAGCCCGGCTCGGAGGACCTCACACTCAAGGGTTCCTTCGCCTCCGGCGATTTCACCCTGTCCGACACCGACGGCACGGTGACCACCTTCTCCAAGGTGAACTCCTCGGCGACCACGTGGACGGTGACCAGTTCCCTGGCCGACGGCCTGGCCAACTCCACCACCAAGGTGGTCAGCGAGGCGGTCACGGTCGGCGGCAAGACCCTGGCCCGTCCCAAGCGGATCATCGCCGCGACCACCGCCACCACGATCGCCGCATGTGAGGCCGACCCGTCGGTCAAGGGCTGCCGGGTGCTGGAGTTCGTCTACCCGACGACCACCACCGCCACCGCGACGGCGTTCGGTGATGTGGCGGGCCAGGTCTCGCAGATCAAGCTGTGGTCGACCGCTCCCGGTGCCTCCGCCGCCACCGCCGTCGCCGTGGCCCAGTACGCCTACGACGACGCCGGCCGGCTGCGCGAACAGTGGGACCCGCGCATCAGCCCCGCGCTGAAGAGCGCCTACGCGTACGACAGTGCCGGACGCGTCACCACGCTGACCCCTGCCGGTCAGCTGCCGTGGACCTTCACCTACGGTCAGGCGGGCTCCAACCCGGCGGCCGGTGCCGGCATGCTGCTCACGGCGTCCCGTCCCACGCTCGCCCCGGGCAGCGCGAGCCAGACCAACGGCACCGCCACCACCACCGTCGTCTACGGTGTTCCGCTGACCGGCGCCGCGGCCCCGGAGAACCTCGGCGCGAGCGCGGTGGCCGGCTGGGGGCAGAAGGACCTGCCCACCGACGCCACCGCCGTCTTCCCCACCGACCAGGTACCCGCCTCCAGCAACGGTACGGACCTCGCCGCCGGCTCCTACAGCCGTGCCGGCATCCACTACCTGAACGCCTCCGGCCAGGAAGTCGACGAGGCGACCCCCGGCCACCACATCTCGGTGACCGAGCACGACCGGTTCGGCAACACGGTCCGCACCCTGACCGCCGGCAACCGTGAACTCGCCCTGGGCGCCACCCCGGCGCAGCAGGACCAGCTCACCGATCTGGGCATCAACGCGCTGTCCTCCGCGGAGCGCGCCCAGTTGCTCTCCAGTACCTCCGTGTACAGCGCGGACGGCACCCGCCAACTGGAGACCTACGCACCCCTGCGTCAGGTCACCCTGGCGTCCGCTCTCACCAACGGCACCACGACCGTGGCCGCGACCGGCAGCCAGCTGATGGCCCGCCAGCGCACGGTCAAGGAGTACGACACCGGCCGGCCGACCGACGGCACCGCCACCGTCAGGAACCAGGTCACCAAGCAGATCACCGACGCCCAGGTGCGCTCCTGGCCGGACCTCTCGGCCGACGCGCGGGTGACCACCACCGTCTACGACTGGGTCAAGGGCCTGCCCACCTCCACCACCCAGGACCCGGGCGGCCTGGCGATCACCACCACCACCGGCTACGACGACCAGGGCCGGGTGATCAAGAGCAGCCAGCCCGCCTCCGGCGGGACGGACGCCGGCACGACGGTCACCACCTACTACACCGGTGACGGAACCGGCGCCTGTGGCGGGCGACCGGAGTGGGCGGACGCGGTCTGCCAGACCGGTCCGGCCGCGGCCATCACCGGCGGCGGCTCCAACCCGGCCACGCTGCCCACCAAGACCACCCAGTACGACCGGTGGGGCAACCCCACCACCGTCACGGAAACGTCGGGCAGCACCACCCGCACCACCACCACGGCCTACGACAACGCGGGCCGGCCGACCACCGTCACCATCACCGGGGGCCTCGGAGCGGCCGTCCCCGCGGTGACCACCAGCTACGACAGCGCGACCGGCCAGGTGGTCAAGCAGACCTCCACCGCCGGCGGCACCATCACCAAGGCGTACGACCAGCTCGGCCGCCTCATCTCCTACGCGGACGCGGACGGCGGGGTCACCAGCACGCAGTACGACGCGCTGGACCGGCCCGTCAAGGTCACCGACAGCGTGCCGTCGACCACCACCTACACCTACGACACCACCGTCGACCCGCGCGGTCTGACCACGTCGATGACCGACTCGGTCGCCGGTACCTTCACCGCCCGCTACGACGCCGACGGCGATCTGAACAAGCAGACGCTGCCCGGTGGTTACACCATGGCCGAGGAGCAGGATCCGGCCGGAACCGCCACCAGCCGCACCTACACCCGTGACAGCGACGGCACCGTCCTGCTGTCCGACAGCATCACCACCACCGCACAGGGGCAGTGGGCGACCCACGCCGGCACCCCCGGTGTCGCCGCGTCCCAGTCCTACGCCTACGACAAGGCCGGACGTCTGACCCAGGTGCAGGACAGCACCCCGGACGCGGTCTGCACCACCCGTACCTACTCCTTCGACAAGAACACCAACCGCACGAACCTTGCCACCGCCGTCGCCGGTGTGGGCCTGGACTGCACCACCAGTGGAGCGACCACCACCAGCTACAGCTACGACAGCGCCGACCGGCTGGTGAACAGCGGCTACACCTACGACGCCTTCGGCCGCACGACCGCCCTGCCCGGCTCGACCATCGGGTACTACACCAACGATCTCGTCCAGCAGCAGACCGCCGGCAACCAGCGCCAGACCTGGACTCTGGACTCGGCCCTGCGCCGCCGCGGGTTCACCACCGAGAGCAACACCTCCGGCACCTGGACCCAGACCGCTTCCAGGCTCAGCCACTACGATTCCGACAGCGACAACCCCCGCTGGATCGTCGAGGACACCGCCACCGGAGCGCTGACCCGCAGCGTCGACGGCCTTGACGGCAACCTCGCCGCCACCACGACAAAAACGGGCGACAGCGTCCTCAGCCTCACCGACCTGCACGGCGACAGCGCCCTGCAACTGCCCGCCGACACCAGCGTCGCGCCGACGGTCCTCGACTACGACGAGTACGGAAACCCGCGCACCGGCCAGCCCGCAACGCGCTACGGCTGGCTCGGCGGCAAGCAGCGCTCCAGCGAGACACTCACCGGCCTCACCCTCATGGGCGTGCGTCTCTACAACCCCACCACCGGACGCTTCCTGTCGACCGACCCGGTTCCCGGAGGCAGCGCCAACGCCTACGAGTACTGCGGCGCTGACCCGGTCAACCAGTTCGACCTCGACGGCAGGTGGTGGCGCCCGTGGCGTTCCCACCGGCTGCGACGCTGGTCGGCCAACGCCCTGGGCTGGGGTCTTTCCCACGTCGGTAGCAGATACCTCGGATACCACTGCTCCTACCGCTATGGTCTGCGTGTGTGCAGCGGCGGCGTGGGCCTTCACGCACGAGGAGGGACAACGATCGGGAACACCTACTTCACGTACAACAAGACTGACTACTGGCGAATCCGCCACGAGAAGATCCACGTGAGGCAGTGGCGTCGCTACGGGCTCGGATTCGTCATTCGCTACATACGCGCCGGCAGCAACCCTTGTCGGAACCGCTTCGAGCGACAAGCCAACCTTGTCTGGGGTGGATACCCTTGCTGATGCGGCGCTCGACACCTCTCACACTCGCTGTGATCGGTCTCATCAGCGCCGGCTGCGGCCTTGCGCCGTCCGACCCCGAAACTCCTGTGTTCGGTGCACGGATCGATGGGGAGACGATCACCGTCAAGATCCCGCTGTGCCCTGCCGAAGAGGTTCGGCGCGTCGAGGTCTATGACCCCGAGAATGATCAGGCGGCGACTCCGCAGATCCTGTGGTGGGCGTCCGAGCCGACAACCATGTCCGCTCGGAAAGGAACCGTTCACCTTTGGTCGGGCGAGGGGTTTCGAAGGCACTCTGCGCAACCGCAAAAGGTACCTCGCAGCCTCGACATCGCCTTCAAGTCACGCTCCGAGTCGTTCAGCGGCGACGTTGTGAATCTGGACGAGCTGAAAAAAACGGACCTCAAGGCTGACCAGTTCTGGACGAGCGCCGGTCCGCAGACGATTGCTCAGATAGACGCACAACGCGACTGCCCCTCGGGCTGACCAGCCTGAGCGCCGGGGCGGAGCACCCATTCCGCCCCGGCCCCTCGATCACTGGTTGCCCCAGCCCCCTCCAGTTCATGAACCGGAGGGGGCTGGAAGGCCGTGAGAGGGAGCTGACGGCCCACCCGCGGCGGTATCGGCGAGCTCCGCTCCCACGGTGGTGGCACCGGGAGGTGATGCCCCTGGCCGAGCACCGCTCCCAGGTCGCAGGGTGCTCTGGTCACCGTGTGGGCCGGACCGGACAGCTGTCAGCGCGTTCTCGTATGCTCCGGGCCATGAGCGAGCCAGAGCCCGGCAGACGGGTGATCGACGGCAGATTCGAGCTGCACGCACGGCTCGGCAGTGGCGGCATGGGCACGGTGTGGCGGGCACGCGACCTCGTGCTCGATCGGGCGGTCGCCCTGAAGGAGGTGCGCCCATCCGATCCACGGCTGGCCGAGCACGACCCGAAGGCCGCGACGCTGCTGCGCGCCCGCGTGCTGCGCGAGGCCCGCGCTCTCGCGCGTGTTCAGCACCCCAACGTCGTGATCATCCATCATGTCGTGGACGGCGGCGAGCACACCTACCCGTGGCTGGTCATGGAGCTGGTCACCGGAGGCTCGCTCGCCGACCGGCTCGCCCACGGACCGATGGAGCCCCGCGAGGCCGCCCGGCTGGGCTGTGAGGTCTTGGCGGCGCTGCGCGCCGCGCACGCTGCGGGCATCGAGCACCGGGACGTGAAGCCCGCGAACGTCCTGCTGCGGCCCGACGGGCGCCCTGTGCTGACCGACTTCGGCATCGCCGCCATCCGGGATTCGACCACGCTGACTGCCACCGGGTCGGTCATCGGCACGCCCGACTACATGGCCCCGGAGCGGGTCTCCGGTGGCGAGGGCGGTGCGGAAGCTGACATCTGGTCGCTCGCGATGATGCTGTACGTCGCCGTCGAAGGCCACCATCCGCTTCGCAGGGCGACCACGCTGGCGACGCTGGCCGCCGTGCTGACCGAGGAGTTGCCCCCGCCCCGACGAGCGGCTGCACTCGGCCCTCTGCTCACCGCGGTACTTGTGAAGGACCCGGCCAGCCGGCCGGACGCGGACGTCATCGCCGCGATGCTCGCCGAGGCGGCGGACGCCGGCACTCAGCACCCGCGACCTCCCAGGGCAGCGCACGTCAGCGCCCCGACCGTGCCCGCCGACTCCACTGCCGATCATGGCGCCACCTCCTGTCACCTCGGGCCGCCGAACACACCGATGACGCCGGCCACCGGGCCGGTGCCGCCGAACGACGCGGTGCCGTATCCCGCTCCGGCCACACCCGTGCCTGCGTATCCGGCACCGCCGAGTCCGTACCCGGCGTACCCGGCGGGGCCGTTCGCGGGAACGACCGCGGTGGCGGCACCCGGCGGCCACGGCGAGCGTGCGCGGCGGCGGGTGCGCCGCCTCGCCCTCGGGTCCTCGATCGCTGTCACGGCGCTGGTCGGAGTGCTGGTGTGGACGTTCCTCCCCGACGCGGGCGGCCAGGCGAACGCCGGAGGTACGACGTCATCGGGCCAGGGCACGAGCGGCACGCCCGCGCCTGCCGCGAACACCTCCGGGGGTTCCGGCCGGGCCGGGGGAGCGAAGGGCGCCGCGCCTGACACGGCCGCGGGCAGCCTGCTCACCCCGAGCGGCATCCGCAGCGCTCTGGCCGCGATGAAGGCCAGGACAGGCACGGACCAGATGTGCAGTCTCGTCGTCTATCCCGGGTACATCTCCGCGAACGTGATGGCCGGCGGCAGCAAGACCCGGTACGACTCCTGGACGTACCGGCCGGGGGAGGGCGCGCAGAAAGGCATCACCAGCGGTTCGGTCACCTCCATGGAGAGCCCGTTCAGCGTCGACGCCTTCAACTGGGACGCCGTCCCCGCCCTCTTCCGGCAGGCGGACAAGGAACTGAACGTCAAGGACGCCACCTCCCGCTACCTCGTGGTGCGAGGAGCCGACCCGACGTTCGGTGACCCGATGGGTATGTCCGCATACCTCTCGAACAAGTACAGCGAGACCGGCTACCTGACGGCCGACAACAGAGGCAAGGTGACGAAGGTCATGCCTCACGACGGGGGGTGATGCCGCGCCGCTGGGCGGTCGAGGCGTCCGGCTGCTGCCGATGAGCTGCGGCAGCACCCTTCGCAACACGCCTTGAATTAAGTACTGTTGAAGCCCCCGGAGGCCCACCGGGGGCTTTGCTGTGTTCAAGTCCTCGCGGGCGCAGAACCGTTGACGGTCATCTTGGTTTCATCTCTTGACGGCTTTGGCGTAGACCTTTAGGTTCCCGTTCGCCACAGCTTCATGAATGCACCCAGTGTTCATATCCATGAACAAATGAACACTCGTAACCCCCCTCGACGGCCTCCCATGAAGGGCTGTGAACCCCCATGTCCCCCCTGCCCAGACCTGTCCTCGCCCGTCAGAACGCTCTGCGGGCCGTGCTCGTCACCGCGCTGCTCACGGGATCGGCGAGCGCGCTCGCCGCGACCCCCGCCGCCGCGGCCACCGGCGCCATCACCGGGCTCGGCGGCAAGTGCCTCGACGTGGCGGGAGCCAAATCCG
The DNA here is from genome assembly GCF_055609245.1 of Streptomyces sp. NPDC036813. Classification (NCBI taxonomy): domain Bacteria; kingdom Bacillati; phylum Actinomycetota; class Actinomycetes; order Kitasatosporales; family Streptomycetaceae; genus Streptomyces; species Streptomyces sp. NPDC036813. Next base: position 570,012 of record NZ_JBVJPV010000002.1, read on the forward strand.
CCAACGGCACGGCCGTCCAGCTCTACGACTGCAACGGCACCGCCGCCCAGCAGTGGACCCTCGCCACCGACGGCACGATCCGCGCCCTCGGCAAGTGCCTCGACGTCACCGGCAATTCGAGCACCGACGGAGCCAGACTCCAGATATGGGACTGCGCCGGCAGTGCCAACCAGAAGTGGACCGTCACCGCCGCCCGTGACCTCGTCGGCCAGCAGTCCGGCAAGTGCGCCGACGTCACCGGCAACGCCTCCGTGAACGGCACCCCGATCCAGATCTGGAGCTGCGCGGGCGCCGCCAACCAGAAATGGACCGCGCCGGCCGGCGGCGGCACGCCCCCCGCCGCGCCGATGGCCGTAGCCCCCTACCTCTACCACGGCTGGGGCAGCCCGCCCGACCCGGTCACCATCATGAACGCCACCGGCGTCAAGTGGTTCACCCTCGCCTTCGTCCTCAGCAACGGCACCTGCACCCCACAGTGGGACGGCGGCCGTCCGCTCACCGGCGGCGTCGACCAGCAGACCGTCAACATCATCCGGGCGAACGGCGGCGACGTCATCCCCTCGTTCGGCGGCTACAGCGGCAACAAACTGGAGAGCTCCTGCACCAGCGCCGCCGCGCTCGCCGGCGCGTACCAGAAGGTCATCGACGCCTACGGGCTCAAGGCCATCGACATCGACCTGGAGGCCGACGCGTACAGCAACGGGACCGTGCAACAGCGCACGGTCGACGCGCTCAAGACGGTCAAGGCCGACAACCCGGGCCTCAAGGTGTACGTCACCATCGGCACCGGCCAGTCCGGGCCCGACACCAGTCTGATCGACCGGGCCGCGAACTCCGGCCTCACGGTGGACAGCTGGACGATCATGCCGTTCGACTTCGGCGGCGCGGGCCAGAACATGGGGACGCTGACGATCAAGGCGGCCGAGGGCCTCAAGAACGCCCTCAAGAGCGCCTACGGCTACAGCGACGACCAGGCGTACCGGGGCATGGGCATCTCGTCCATGAACGGGATCACCGACGTCAACGAGACCGTCACCACAGCCGACTTCCAGACCATCCTGGGCTACGCGCAGCAGCACCACCTCGCGCGCCTGACGTTCTGGTCGGCCAACCGCGACCGGCCCTGCTCCGGCGCCTACCCGAACGACGACACCTGCTCGGGTGTGTCCCAGGGCGCCTGGCAGTTCACCGGCATCTTCGCCAAGTACACCGGCTGACGGCCCTGACGGCCCACCCCCCACAGGAGACCACCGTGTTCAGATCCCCACCCGGATCCGCGCTCAGACACCGGATACCGAGAGCCCTCACCGCGGTCGCGCTCATGGCGACGACCGCGACAGGCGTCGGGTTCGCCGGGCAGACGCGGGCGAGCGCGCAGCCCGCCACGGCCGCCGCGATCCCGACCGGCTACACGACCGTGATCAACAAGGGCAGCGGCAAGTGCGTCGACGCCCGTGCGGCCGCGAGCGCCAACGGCACCGCCGTCCAGCAGTACGGCTGCAACGGCAGCACCGCCCAGAAGTGGCAGCTGGTGGCCACCAGCGGCGGCTACTACCGCATCAACAGCAACCTCGATGCCACAAAGGCGTGGGACGTCACCGACGTCTCCACCGCCGACTCCGCGCCCGTCCAGCTGTGGTCGTACTCCAGCGGCGCAAACCAGCAGTGGCTCCCCGTCGCCGAGGCCGACGGCTCGTACCACTTCGTCAACCGCAACAGCGGCAAGTGCCTGGACGTGCCCGCCGCCTCCACCGCGGACAGCGTGCAGCTCGCGCAGTACACCTGCAACGGCACCGCCGCACAGTCCTTCACGCTCGGCGGCGGCACGACGAACCCGCCCGGAACCCCGGACTTCGGCCCCAACGTCACGGTCTTCGACCCGTCGATGTCCGCATCCAGCATCCAGTACAAGCTGGATGCGGTCTTCGCACAGCAGCAGACCAACCAGTTCGGCTCGGCCCGCCATGCCCTGCTGTTCAAGCCCGGAACCTACAGCGCCGACGCCAACGTCGGCTTCTACACCCAGGTCGCCGGCCTCGGCCTCTCTCCGGACGACGTCACCATCAACGGCGCGGTGCACGCCGAGGCCGACTGGTTCCAGGGCAACGCCACGCAGAACTTCTGGCGCGCGGCCGAGAACCTGTCGGTCAACCCGACCGGCGGCACCGACCGCTGGGCTGTCTCGCAGGCCGCCCCGTACCGGCGCATGCACGTGCGCGGCAACCTCGCGCTCGACGACGGCGGCTGGTCCAGCGGCGGCTTCATCTCCGACACCAAGGTCGACGGGCAGATCCGCTCCGGCTCACAGCAGCAGTTCCTCACCCGCAACTCCCAGATGGGCAGCTGGTCGGGCGCGAACTGGAACATGGTCTTCGTCGGCGACCAGGGCGCACCCGCCCAGTCCTTCCCCACGTACACCAATGTCGCGAGCACCCCGACGATCCGCGAGAAGCCGTTCCTCTACGTGGACGGCGCGGGTGCCTACAAGGTGTTCGTGCCGGCGCTGCGGACCGAGGCCACCGGCACCACGTGGAGCGGAAGGACGCCGGCGGGCACGTCACTCCCGCTCGACCAGTTCTTCATCGTCAAGCCCGGCGCCACCGCCGCCGACATGAACGCGGCCCTCGCGTCCGGCAAGAACCTCCTGGTCACCCCGGGCGTCTACCACCTCGACCAGACGCTGAACATCACGCGTCCCGACACGGTCGTCCTCGGCATGGGCCTCGCCACCCTCGTACCGGACGGCGGGATCACCGCCATCGGCACCGGCGACGTCGACGGCATCCAGCTGGCCGGCCTGCTCATCGACGCGGGCACCACCAACTCCCGGACGCTGGTGCGGATCGGCCCGAACGGAGCGTCCACGAACCACGCGGCCGACCCGATCCAGCTCTCGGACTTCTTCGTCCGGATCGGCGGCGCCACCATCGGCAAGGCCACCAACTCCCTGGTCGTCAACAGCGCGAACACGATCATCGACCACACCTGGATCTGGCGTGCCGACCACGGCAACGGCGGCACCGTCGGCTGGACCACCAACACCGCCGACACCGGCCTCGTCGTCAACGGTGCCGACGTGACCGCCTACGGCCTCTTCGTCGAGCACTTCCAAAAGACGCAGGTGCTGTGGAACGGCAACGGCGGCCGAACGTACTTCTTCCAGAACGAGATGCCCTACGACCCGCCCGACCAGCTCGCCTGGATGAACGGCAGCAACAAGGGCTACCCCGCCTACAAGGTCGCCGACTCCGTCGCCAGCCACGAGGCGTGGGGACTCGGCAGCTACTGCTACTTCAGCACCAACCCGGCAGTCGTCGCCGATCGTGCCTTCGAGGTGCCGAACACCTCCGCGGTCAGGTTCCACGACATGGTCACCGTCTCACTGGGCGGCACCGGCACCATCAGCCACGTCATCAACAACGCGGCAGGACCCTCCAACTCCAGCAGCAACGTCGCCTACCTCACCGACTACCCGTAGCCCGAGCGAAGGGACCGACCGGCAGATGCATCCGACGCACGCCAACAGATCCGGATCCGCCCGCGCCACCCTGCGGATCCTCCTCCTGCTCGCGGCCTTCATCGGGGTCGCGGCACCGCCCGCCGCACACGCCGGCACCGCGGCGACTCCCTTCACCGTGCTCGGCCTCTACAGCGGCACATGGGACGCGGCACACATCGACTTCGAGAAGGAGGCCAACGACTGGCTGCCCAAGCAAGCGGCCGCGAACGGCTTCACCTACACCGCCAGCAACGACTGGAACCTCCTCGCCAACGGTGGCGTCAACGCCTACCAGGTCGTCCTGTTCCTCGACGACCTGCCGCAGACCGCCGCCCAGCGCGCCGGATTCGAGCAGTACATGCGCGGCGGCGGCGCCTGGCTGGGCTTCCACGTCTCCGCCTTCACCACGGACGCCGCGAGCTGGTCCTGGTACCACAACCAGTTCCTGGGCAGCGGCAACTTCAGGTCCAACACCTGGGGCCCGACGTCCGCGACCCTCAAGGTCGAGGACCGAACGCACCCCTCCACCGTGAACCTGCCCGCCACGTTCACGTCGTCGGTCAGCGAGTGGTACAGCTGGTCCAACGACCTGCGGCAGAACCCTGACATCAAGATCCTCGCCTCGGTCGACCCCAGCAGCTTCCCGCTGGGCACCGACCCCGGCCAGTCCTGGTACAGCGGCTACTACCCGATCCTGTGGACCAACACGAAGTACAAGATGCTGTACGCGAACTTCGGCCACAACGCGATGAACTACGACACGAACACCCGCACGTCGTCGACGTTCGCCAGCGCGACGCAGAACCGTTTCCTGCTGGACGGGCTCAAATGGCTCGGTGGCGCAGGCGCCACCACCCCACCGGACGACACACTCTCCGAGACGTCCTGGTACTCCCTGAAGAACGTCGGCAACGGCACCTGCGTCGACGCCCGCGCCGCCGCCACCGGAACAGCGATCCAGCAGTACACCTGCAACGGCACTCAGGCCCAACAGTTCCGGCTCGCCGCGACCGACAGCGGACACCGACGCATCGGCGTGCGCCCCGATCCGCAACAGGTCATCGACGTGACCGACGCATCGAGCGCCGACAACGCGCGGCTGCAGCTGTGGGCGTACGGAGGCGGCCAGAACCAGCAGTGGCTCCCCGTGAAGGAAGCCGCCGGACGCTACCACTTCACGGCCCGCCACAGCGGCAAGTGCCTGACTGCGGCGACCGCCGCCACGAACAGTGCGCAACTCACCCAGCGCACCTGCGACGGCTCGGCCGCACAGAGCTTCACGGTGACCGCCGCCTGACCCGCGGCCGTCAAGCCTTCATGTGCGGGGTGCCTGATCAGGCGCCCCGCACATGAAGGCTTGACGGCTGTCGGCCAGCCGTCCCGTAACCGATGGAGCACACGCGTCGGGCCTGAGGCCGCCCGGACGGAGCTCTCACCCACGTCCGCAGTCAGCGGGCGGCGCGGGCCCGGCGGACGGCTCGTTCGAAGAGGGACCATGGATCGGTGGGTTCCAGGTGTCCCGCCGCAGCCATGTCCAGGAGCTCGGCGAAGCAGGCCCGGTACAGGGCCTCGCGATCCTCCGTGCCCGTCTCCTTCGCGAGGTAGCGCATGACCCCCTGCTGAAGGCCGCCTCCGTGGTGCACGGCGATCTTCTTGCGCCAGGCGATCCCCTCGGGGACGCGCGTCCCCATCGCGGTGCGCAGATGGTATTTCTCGCGCCCGTCCCGGACCTTGCACTCGGGTGCGGTCTCCAGGGCGACGCGCATCACGGGCCAGGACCAGAAGGGGTGGTGGGTGGCGGTCCCGTACGCCAACGGCATGCGGTTGGAGAGTTCATTGCTGCGCCGCGTGCGGTCGACGGCCGTGAGGACCTGGTCGATGAGGTCGTCACGGTGGTCGAAGGGGCGGTAGAGGCCGGCGTTGATCAGGTCGCTCCCGTAACCGGTCAGCAGTACCCGGTGCCGGGGCACGGCACCGAGACGCTGGACCGCCGTCGCCGTCAGGGCGACCTCCACGACCTCCGGATCGGCGACTCCCAGCCATCTGATGGCCTCCGGGACGGAGGCGATGATCTGCTCCTCCGTCAGGTGCACGGGATTGAGGTCGATCCCCAGTTCCGTGCAGAGCTCGGCCGCGTCGGCGAGCTCGTCACCCCAGGGGGTTCCCACGCTGTAGGGGGTGACGGACACACCGGCGGTGGCCGCCAGGTATGTCACGGTGCCGGAGTCGATGCCGCCGGACAGCAGGGTCGCGTAGCCGGTGCCCTGGGCGGTGGCCGCGTCGATGCGCGCGATCTCCGAGGACAGGGCCTGGAGTTGCGCCTCTCCGGCGCTCAGCGGGTCGTCGCGGTGCGGAGCCCGGAAGGAGGCCAGCGGATCCCGCACGTCGCGTACGTCCGTCAGCCAGTCGCCGGTGCCGCGGCGGGTCCGGCGGACGGTCCCGTAGCCGAGCCTGCTGACGCCGCGAACGAGCGTGCCGTGTTCGGTGGCGGGGGAGCCGCCGGCGGGTTCGACGGGCAGCCCGAGTGCGGGCAGCACGAGCGGGGCGAGCAGGAGATCCGTGAAGTAGGCGAACCGGCCGCGCAGGCGGTTGACCGCGTAGTAGACCGGGTCCTCGTTGAGTGCCGAGACCGTGACGGTGACGGCGTCCGGGTCGATCCGGACCATGGAGGACTTCGCCGGGTCCACAGGCGCGTCCTCCGGGACCGCCGTCAGGGTGCGTACGTCGAGGGTCACGGGGGGATCGGCCGGGAGGGCGACGCCCTCCGGGCCCCGGAAGTATACGTGCAGGTCACCGAGGTCGGCGTGCTGAGCCAACCGGTCCAGTGCCGGCAGGGGCGTGTTGGCGACGACGCACCATTTGCTGACGGGAGCCATGGTCAGCCCTTCCCGATGATGCGGCGCATTCGCTGCTGGGCCTCACCGGCCGAGAAGGCGGTGCGGTGGGAGCGCTTGCCCTCTTCGCGTACCCGGCGCAGCCCCTCGACGTACGGGCCGTTGACGCGGGAGCGGGTCGACTGGACGGCCGCCCGGGTGTACGAAGCGATGCGCCGGGCGTGCTCGAGCGCACAGTCCAACAGGTCCCCGGGGGCCGTCACTTCCTGCAGCAGCCGGTCTGCGAGCGCGCGCTCGGCCGGCCATTCGGCGCAGGTGTAGAGCATTTCCTGCATGACGCTGCGCCCCACCACCGTCTCGAGCATGTAGCCGCCGAAGTTGCAGGCGATGCCCACGCGGAACTCCGGCATCACGAGCTTCGCCGCGGTGCTGCCGATGCGCAGATCGCAGCAGAGAGCGATCTGCAGGCCCACGCCGATGGCGTAGCCGTCGATGGCGGCGACGACGGGCTTCGATATCCCGGCGATGGTGCTGTAGAGGTCCGTGATGTCGTCGATCCAGGCGTCGACCTCGTCGCCGCCGGAGAACTCGGAGACCTCGTTGAAGTCCCCGCCGGCGCCGAACGACCTGCCCGGTCCGCCGTACAGGACGACACAGCCGACCTCGTCGTCGCCGTCGAGGTCGGACATCAGGCGGGTCAACTCGCGCATGCGGGCCCTGCTGAACGGGTTCTGCTCGTGCGCCTGTGAGAACTCCACCAGTGCGACTCCGCCTGGCAGGACCTCACAATCCATGCTCGCTGTCGCAGCGTTGGTCACCGACATGCGCTCTCCCCGTTACGTCACATGGTCGTCCTTGATCATTGGCTTGTCCACCGTACGGCATATCTATGCAGCTGTTGGAGTGACTTGGATCACATGATCGGAACAGGTGGGAGTCCAACATGCGGACAACAACGGGAAATTGAGGAGCCATTCACTTCGTCGTTGCTGCGGCTGAGTGTGGATGTGTACGGTGAACAGCAACTTCATTCAATGTCCGGAGACGTTGTGCCGACGCGGGATCTCTGGGCCGCTCAAGGAGGTGTGCCAACCATGAAGCCTGTGACGCCGCGAGGTTTCCGCAGCGCGACCATGAACATGGGGCTCAAGGACGTCGACGATGACTTCGCGGTCGTCGTCTCCGAGGTGCCGGCCCGCTCGGCCGCGGTGTTCACGCGATCGAGGTTCGCCGGCCCCAGTGTCCTGCTCAGCCGTGAGGCGGCCCCCGCGCAGCGCAGCCGCGGCATGGTCGTGCTCTCCCGCAACGCCAACGTGGCGACCGGCCGGGCCGGTGCGGCACACGCCGAGGAGGTGCGCCGCCGGGTCGCCGAGATCGCGGGTGTCGCCCCGGAGGAGCTGGTCATCGGTTCGACCGGGGTCATCGGCCGCCCGTATCCGATGGAGAGCATCCGGGCCGGCCTGGACTCGCTGGTCTGGCCGTTCCCGGAGGCCGACTACGCCGCCGCGGCCAAGGCGATCATGACGACGGACACCCGGCCCAAGTACCTCAGCGTGCGGTGCGGTGACGCCGTGCTCACCGGGATCGCCAAGGGGGTGGGCATGATCGAACCGAACATGGCCACCCTGCTCACGTTCTTCTTCACCGACGCGGACATTCCCGCCGGCGAACTCGACGCCCTCTTCCGGCGCGTGATGGACAAGACGTTCAACGCGCTGAGCATCGACACCGACACCTCGACGAGCGACACCGCGGCGATCTTCGCCAACGGCCTGGCCGGACCGGTGGACCTGGAGGCCTTCGAGCAGGCGCTGTACGAGGTCGCCCTGCATCTCGTCCGTGACATCGCCTCGGACGGCGAAGGCGCGACCAAGCTCATCGAGGTCCAGGTCACCGGTGCCCGTGACGACGCGCAGGCCAAGCGGGTGGGCAAGGCCGTCGTCAACTCGCCGCTGGTCAAGGCGGCGGTCCACGGCAGCGACCCGAACTGGGGCCGGATCGCGATGGCCATCGGCAAGCTCGACGAGGAGACCGACATTGAGCCGCCCCGCGTCCGTATCCAGTTCAACGACCTGCTGATGCACCCCGAAGAACCCGATGACGCGCTCCTCGAACAGGCCGCCCAGTACCTCAAGGGCGACGAGGTGATCATCAAGATCGACCTGGGGATCGCCGACGGGGCGTTCACCGTCTACGGATGTGACCTCACCGAGGGATACGTGAGGATCAACGCCGACTACACCTCGTGAGCGCCGGTTCCTGACCCGCGCGTCAACGGTCCGCTGAGACAGTCCGCACATGTGGATCGTTTCTTGTTCATTCGCCCTTTGACGAAAGAGGACCTGTGACCGCATCCAGCTCGGTGACGCCTGCCCAGGGACGGGAGCTCGCCACCGAAATCCCCGGTCCGCGCTCCCAGGAGATCCACGCGCGACGGCAGAAGGCCGTCGCGCGAGGGGTCGGCAGCGCACTCCCGGTCTATGTGGAAGCGGCAGGGGCGGGGCTCCTGCGTGACATCGACGGAAACACCTACATCGATCTGTGCTCCGGCCTCGGCGTGACCGGAGTGGGCAATGCCGCGCCCGACGTGGTGGCGGCCGTACAGGAGCAGGTGGCGCGGTTCACCCACACCTGTTTCCTCGCCACGCCCTACGAGGGATACGTCGCGGTGTGCGAGCAGCTCGCCGAACTCACACCGGGCGCGCACGAGAAGCGGTCGGCCCTCTTCAGCACTGGCGCCGAGGCCGTGGAGAACGCCGTCAAGGTCGCCAGGGCGGCGACCGGCCGTGCCGCGATCGTCGTGCTCGACCACGCCTATCACGGCCGTACCAACCTGACGATGGGCCTGAGCGCGCGGAACATGCCGTACAAGCAGGGGTTCGGTCCCTTCACCCCGGAGATCTACCGGATCCCCGCCTCCTACCCGTTCCGGGATCCGGAAGGGCTCAGCGGCGAGCAGGCGGCACGTGACGCGCTGGAGGTGCTGGAGCGGCAGGTCGGCGGCGAGAACGTGGCAGCCGTCGTGGTCGAACCGATCCAGGGCGAGGGCGGGTTCATCGTGCCCGCGGCGGGCTACCTTCCGGAGATCGCCCGATGGTGCGCGCGGCACGGCGCGCTGCTGGTGGCCGACGAGATCCAGAGTGGCTTCTGCCGCACCGGCGCCTGGTTCGCCTCCGAGCACGAGGGAGTCGTCCCCGACATCGTCGTGAGCGCCAAGGGGATAGCCGGCGGGCTGCCCCTGGCGGCGGTGACGGGGCGCGCCGAGGTGATGGACGCGGTTCAGCTCGGCGGCTTCGGCGGCACCTACGGCGGCAACCCCGTGGCATGCGCCGCGGCACTCGCCGCGATCGACGTCATGCGCCGGCAGGACCTCGCCGCGGCGGCGCGCAGGATCGAGAAGATCCTCATGTCGCGACTGAACGAGCTGGCCACCCGGTACGACGCGATAGGGGAGGTACGCGGCCGGGGGGCGATGATCGGCGTCGAACTGGTGCGTCCCGGATCCAAGGAGCCCGCCCCCGAGCTGGCTCAGCGCGTCGTCGAGGCGTGTCACGCGAAGGGCGTGTTCCTGCTGACGGTCGGTACGTACGGCAACGTCCTGCGGTTCCTGCCTTCCCTGGTCATCGCCGAGGAACTGCTCGGCGACGCCCTCGACGTCCTGGAGCAGAGCTTCGCGCAGCTCGGGAACTGACCTCGGCGCCCCACCGCGCAGCGCCGAGTCGGGCGCGCGGTGGGGCGCCCGCGACTTCCGTATGAAGGGGGAGTTCGGATGACTTCCGCACCACTGCCCACGAGGCGGCTCGGCACGCTGCTCGTTCCCGCCCAGGGGCTGGGCTGCCTCGGCGTGACCTCGTTCTACGGCCGCGCCGACCGCGACGAGGCCGTGGCGACCGTCAGGGAAGCCATGGACCGCGGGGTCACCCTGCTGGACACGGCCGCCATCCACGGCATGGGGGAGGGGGAGCGACTGGTCGGCGGTGCCGTCGCCGGCCGTCGGGACGAGGTACTGATCTGCACGAAGGTCGGCCTGGACCGGGCACCCGACGGGACGTTCCTGGGTGTCCGCAGCGACCGCCGGTTCATCCGCGAGAGCTGTGAGGCATCCCTGAAACGCCTGGGCGTCGACCACATCGACATCCTCTTCAAGCACTGGGTACGCCCCGACGAGGACATCGAGGAGGCGATGGGCGCGCTGGCGGAACTCGTCGCCGAGGGCAAGGTGCGCCACATCGGGCTCTCCGAGGTCTCCGCCGGCACCATCCGCCGCGCCCACGCCGTGCACCCGGTCACGGCACTGCAGAGCGAGTGGTCGCTGTGGACCCGGGACATCGAAGGCACGGTCGTGTCGACCTGCCGGGAACTCGGCATCGGCATCATCGCCAACTGCCCCCTCGGGCGGGGCTTCCTGGCCGATCAGGTGAGGTCGGTCGCCGATCTCACCCACGACCAGGACTTCCGTCACCACCTCCCGCGCTTCACCGAGCCCAACCTGCGCAAGAACCTGCAGCTCCTGGACACCGTGCGCGAGGTCGCCCGCCGGCGCGAGATCACGGTCGGGCAGCTCGCGCTCGCATGGCTGCATCACCAGGGCGACGACGTGGTGCCCATTCCGGGCACCAGCCGCCGCGACCACCTGCGCGAGAACATCGAGGCGGCCTTCCTCGACCTGTCGGCCGAGGAGCTGGCGGCGATCACCGAAGCGACGTCCCGTTTCGGTGTGCACGGCGAGCGATACGCGCCCGCGCTCATGGCCCTCGTCGGCAACTGAGCGACATCGCACGAGCCGGGGATCACCCGAACCGCCGTCGGGTGATCCCCCCCCCCCCGTGCTCAGCCGGCCACGCCCGGTCCGAGGCCGCCCGCCAGGACACGGTCGTTGCGCATCGGCAGGGCCCGCTGCCGCACCCCCGTCGCGTGCCAGACGGCGTTGGCGATCGCCGCCGCGGTCCCGACGATGCCGATCTCTCCCAGCCCCTTGATACCGGTCGGGTCGAGCGGGTCCGGGTCGTCCACCCAGTCCGCCTCGATGAGCGGCACGTCCGCGTTCGTGGCGAGGTGATAGCCGGCGAGGTCGGCGTTGACGGGGCCGCCGGAAGCCTGGTCCCGGAACGCCTCCTCGTGCAGTGCCATCGACAGCCCCCAGGTCATGCCGCCGATGAGCTGGCTGCGCGCGGTCAGCGGGTTGACCACCCGGCCGACCGCGAAGATCCCGAGCAGTCGGCGCACCCGCACCTCGCCGGTGGTGACGTCGACGGCCACCTCGGCGAACTGCGCGCCGAACGAGTGGCGTTCGAGCTGGGCCGCGGCACCGAGCGCCTTCTCGGTGTCCGACCGTACGGTGATCCCTTCCGGCGGAATGCCCCCGCCCAGGACGAGCCGGGCCCGCAGGTCGCTCGCCGCGGCGTCGATGGCGATGGCCCAGGAACGCGTCCCCATCGAGCCACCGGCGATCATCGCAGGGCCGAAGTCGCTGTCCGCGATCTCCACGCGGACACGTCCGAACTCCACGCCCAGGGCATCGGCGGTGAGCTGGGTCAGGACGGTCCGTGCCCCCGTCCCGATGTCGGCCGCGGACATCCGCAGGGTGAACGTTCCGTCCGCCTCGGCGGTCAGGGCGGCCGTCGAGGGAGCGGCATCCGCCGGGAACGTGGAGGCGGCCACCCCGGTCCCGAGCCGCCAGCGACCGTCCCGGCGCACACCGGGACGCGGATCCCGGCCGGCCCAGCCGAACCGCCTGGCCCCCTCCTCGAAGCAGGCGATCAGGTTGCGACCGCTGAAGGGCAGCCGGGAGACCGGGCCGGCCTCGGGTTCGTTGCGGACGCGCAGGGCGATGGGATCCAGGCCGCACTTCTCGGCCAGTTCGTCCATCGCGGACTCCAGTGCGAAGGAACCCGGGGCCTCCCCCGGAGCGCGCATCCACCGCGGGGTGGGCACGTCGAGCCGAACGGCGCGGTGGACGGCGCGGTGCGCGTCGGCGTCGTACAGGACACGCGCGATCGCGGCGCTCTGCTCGATGAACTCGTGCACATGCGACGTGAGGCAGGTCGCCTGGTGGTCCAGGGCCCGCAGACGTCCCTCCGCGTGAGCGCCGAGCCGGACCCGCTGGACCGTCGGGCTGCGGTAGCCGACGAGTGAGAACATCTGCCGGCGGGTCAGTACGACCCTGACCGGGCGCCGGACGGCGTTCGCCGCCATCACGGCGAGGACCACCGGCGGGCGGATCGTGCCCTTGGACCCGAAGCCCCCGCCCACGTGTTCCGACCGTACCCGTACGGACGCGGGATCGAGTGAGAACAGCTGAGCCAGGTCCTGTGCGATGTTGTACGCGCCCTGGGTGGAGTCGATGACGTCGAGGCGTCCGCCGGACCAGCGTGCCAGGGCCGCGTGCGGCTCCATCGCGTTGTGGTGCTCCTCCGGAGTGGTGTACACCGAGTCGACCACGACCGAGGACGCGGCGAGTTCGGCTTCGACGTCGCCTCGCTCCGTGCGCGCCACCAGGAACGGGGAGTCCTGCGGCGTGTACGTTCCGGGATGGTCCGCGTGGAACGCGATGTCGTGCGGCTCCTCCTCGTACCGGACGACCAGAGCCTCAGCGGCTTCCCGGGCCTGTTCCGGGGTTTCGGCGACGACCAGGGCCACAGGCCAGCCCACGTGCGGCACACGGTCGTTCTGCAGAATGTGGATGGGCGGCTCGGGTCCGAACGCGCCGACGAGGTGGGGCAGTCGGGGCGCGTTGGAGTGGTGCAGGACGGCGAGCACGCCGGGCATCGCCAGGACGGGAGCCGTCTCGATGTCCACGACCCGGCCACGCGCGATGCCGGCCTGCACGATCCAGCCGTGGGCGAGGTCGTCGGTGGGGAAGTCGGCGGCGTAACGAGCCGTTCCCGTGACCTTGGCGTGGCCCTCCACCCGGGTGTGCGCGAGGCCGACCGTGCCGGCGGGTCCGCTTGCCGTGGTCATCGCGTGGCCTCCTCGCTGAGTTCGCTCAACACGGCGACGACGAGGTTGCGCATCAGCGGCACCTTGTATCCGTTGTCCCGCAGGGGCTGTGCGGCGCCCAGCTCGGCATCGGCGGCGGCGCCGAACGCCTCCGCCGTCGCCGGGCCGCCGGTCAGCACACGCTCCGCCTCGAGGGCCCGCCAGGGGCGGGCGGCGACCGCGCCGAAGGCCAGACGGACATCGCGCACGATGCCGTCCTGGACCGCCAGGGCGGCGGCCAGCGAGCCGATCGCGAAGGCGAACGAGGCCCGCCCGCGCACCTTCCGGTAACGGGAGGCGGCGGCGACCGGGGCGGGCGGCAGGACGACCGTGGTGACGAGGGCGCCCGGCGGAAGCACGGTCTCCCGGTGCGGGGTGTGGCCGACTGGCGGATAGAACTCCGTCAGGGGCACCTCGCCGCTCCCTTCGGGCGTCTCGTATCTCACCACGGCCTCGAACGCGGTGAGAGCCACCGCCATGTCCGAGGGGTGCGTGGCCACGCAGTGCGCGGAGCCGCCGAGGATCGCGTGGTTGAGGTGTTCACCCGCGATCGCGGCGCAACCGCTCCCGGGACTGCGCTTGTTGCACGGCTTGCCGAGGTCGGTGAAGTAGCCGCAACGGGTGCGCTGGAGCAGGTTCCCGCCGACCGTGGCCATGTTGCGCAGCTGCCCCGACGCGCCGGCGAGCACCGCCTGCGCCAATGCCGGGTAGCGGCGCCGCACTTCGGGATGGGCGGCGAGATCGCTGTTGGTGACGGTCGCGCCCACGTGGAGGCCGCCGTCGTCGGTGACCTCGATCCGGTCGAGGGGCAGCCCTCGCACGTCGATCAGCAGTCCGGGCCGCTCGACACCGCTCTTCATCAGGTCGACGAGATTGGTGCCGCCACCGAGAAACCGTGCCTCGGCGGGGTCGGCGCTCAGCAGGGCGAGGGCCTCGGACACCTCGCTCGGGCGTCGGTAGCCGAACTCCTTCACGCGGTCCACCCCGTACCGGCCGTACGGGCGGCGTCCGAAGCGTTGCCACGATGCTCTTCCGGAGGGGTGCGGGCGGTCGCCTCGGCCGCTTGTGCGACCGCCCTCACGATCGACACGTACGCCCCGCAGCGGCACAGATTGCCGCTCATGCGCTCCCGGATCTCGTCATCGCTCAGGGGCGCAGGTCCGGCCTCGGGCCGGACATCCGGTGTCACGGCGCTCGGCCAGCCCGCGGCGTGCTCCTCGATCATCGCGACCGCCGAACAGATCTGTCCCGGAGTGCAGTAGCCGCACTGGTACCCGTCGAGATCGACGAACGCCTGCTGCACCGGATGCAGCCTCCCACCGTCCGGCATTCCTTCGATGGTGGTGACCGCACATCCCTCCGCGGCGACCGCGAGCTGCAGGCACGAGGTGATGCGGCGACCGTCGAGCAGCACGGTGCAGGCACCGCACTGCCCTTGATCGCAGCCCTTCTTGGTGCCGGTCAGGTCGAGGTGCTCGCGCAACGCGTCGAGCAGGGTGGTGCGATGGTCGACGGTCACTTCATGTTTGCGGCCATTGACGTTCAGTACGACGCTGCTGTACGTCGAGGGGGTCATGATCAGGCTTTCTCCGTGGGGGTGTGCGGGCGTTCAGTACACCGGCAGGCTGGGGTCGATCTGGTTCGCCCAGGCGACGACGCCGCCCTCCAGGTGCACGGCGTCCGCGAAACCGGCCGCCTTCACCGCGGCCAGTACGTCGAGCGTGCGGACGCCGGTCCTGCAGTAGAAGACGGGTCTGCGGTCAGGACGCAGGCTGGACAGCGCGGTCCCGTCCAGCCATTCGCCCATGGGGACCAGACGCGCGCCGGAGATCCTGACGATCTCCCACTCGGCGGGTTCGCGGATGTCGATGAGGTCGATCGGTTCCTGCCGCTCGAGCATGTCCCGCAGCTCGGGAGGGGTGATCGCCCAGCCGGCGCTCACACCTCGCCCCGGGCCGGGTAGTCGTTCTCGTTGATCCAGCGCACCGTCTCGACGACCTCGTCCAGGTGCGGCCGCAGAAACGGCATGGTGTTCAGCACCGCGGTGTGCAGGGTGCCGTCCGGGCGGATCAGGAACAGGCCCGGCTCACTGAACTCGTTCGGCTGGCCTTCCTTGATCGCCTTGGAGACGAACAGCCCCCATTCCCGCATCGATTCCAGGCTCAGCCCGTAGCCGATCGGCACGCGGCTGATGCTCCACTCGTCGACGGCCCGGTGGGCCCGCTCCGCGTCGTCGCCGCTGACCGCGACGACGGAGGTCACACCGACTTCGGCGAACTTGTCGACGAGGGAGTCGAGCTGTCCCACATGGGCACGGCACAGGGGGCAGTGAACACCCCGGTAGAAGACCACCAGCGTGAACGTTTCGGGACGCTGCTCGGACAGTACCCAGCGGCCGCCACCGACGAGCGGGACGTCGAGAGCCGGGACCGGCTGGCGAGGCTTGATCATGTCGGGTTCCTTCGCTCAAGAGGCAATGAAAAGGGGTGGTTACGGAAAAGGGGGTGGTTACGGTCCGCGTACCTACGAGGAGGGGGACCGCAGCCCGGTGGCCCGGGTGATCTCGGCCTCCACCCGTGCGACGGTCAGCGGCCCGCGGAACAGCCGCTCCAGGTCGATGTCGGTGTCGAACACGTCCTCCAGCGCGGACAGGATCTGGATCAGGGCCGCCGAATTGACCCCGAGACCGATCAGGTCGGCGTCCTGCCCGGACTCCGGCACGGCGTACCCGCGTTCCTCCAGCTCCCGCAGGATCGCGGCGCGCACCTCAGTGCTGGTCATCGTCCTTCACCTCCTCGATTGCCGTGCCGACCCGGCGTGCGTTGTTCCCCTCGAACACGTCGAAGTGTCCGCCGGTCAGCGTGTGTGTCGACTGCACCTGCGCGACCCGGCTCCAGGCGCCGGGGTCCTGTTCGGCCGGCCGGTCCTCGGCACGGAACTCGACCAGCGGGATGCTCGAACGTCGCGGCGTCCAGTCGCGCAGCAGCGTCAGGTTCTGCCGGTACACATCGAACCGGCGGCCGAACGTCGGGTCCGCGGCCATGTGCTCCGCGTCGAGCACCACGCCACTGGTCTCCTCGACGTCCCTGACGAACCCGTCGAGCGACGGCTCGGCGACCTGGTCGCCGCCGCGCGAGACGGTGGAGACGGGGGTGTCCACGACCACGACACGGGCCACGGGCAGGCCGCAGATCCTGGCGGCCTCGAAGGCCAGAGCGCCACCGAAGGACCATCCTGCGAACACCAGCGGGACATCACCGGACAGGACCTCGCCGGGCAGTCGGTCGAGACATCGGCGGGCGAGCCCGCCGAGGCCCGAACCGCTGCCGCGGCCCTCGGCCACCGGTTCGTCGAACCCGATGACGTGCACGTCCACGTCGCCTTCCAGGTCCCGGACCAGCCCCGAGTAACAGGACACACCGCCGCCGACCGGTGGGAACAGAATCAGCCGCAGCCGTGGTGCGGCCGCGGACCGGGGTCGGAACGTCCAGATCCCACCGCCCTGGGCGGTGCGTGCCCGCCCGCAGAGCGACGCCAGTCCGGACACCGTCGGGTCCGCCATGAACTCCCCGAACGACACGTCATGGCCCAACCGGCTGCGCAGCAGCGACAGCAGCCGGATCGCGTCGTAGGAGCCGCCTCCGGACTCGAAGAAGGTGCGCTCACCCGGAGCCTCGCCCAGAACCTCCTGCCAGCACAGCGCCACCTCGTGAGCGTGCAGCCCCAGCCGCCGCGGGGCCTGGCCCTCCGGTTCCGCCGGGTCGCCGACCGGCAGCGTCTCCAGTCGCCGGCGGTCCACCTTTCCGTTGCTGGTCAGCGGAATCTCGTCCAGCTCGACCAGCGCGTCCGGAACCATGTACTGGGGCAGCGCATCCCTGAGCACGGCATAGGCGTCCTGCCGCCAGGTGCCCGACGCGTCCGCTGCGATCGTGACATGGGCGACGACACGCTTGCGGCGACCCTGTCCGCGCACGGACGCGGCGCAGCGGCGGATGTCGTCCAGGCCCTCCAGGAGGTTCTCGATCTCTCCCAGCTCCACCCGGTGCCCGTTGAGCTTGACCTGGGTGTCCGTGCGGCCCAGGAACTCCACCACACCGTTCGGGTGCCGGCGGCCGCGGTCACCGGTCCGGTAGAGCCGTCCGAAAACCGGGTCGTCGACGAACGCGGCCTCCGTCTTGACCGGGTCGTTCGCGTAACAGTCGGCCAGTCCCGCACCGGCGATGTGGATCTCGCCGATGTGCCAGTCGGGGCACAGCTCGCGCCCGGCGTCGAGGACGAGGATCTCCTGCCCGGGCAGCGCCGTGCCGTACGGGATGGAGCGGCCCGCGCAGTCCGCCTCGCTGACGGGGTGCCGGATGGACCAGATCGAGCACTCGGTGGCCCCGCCCAGGCTGATGACGTTCGCGGAGGGCGCCAGGCGCTTCAGGGCGCCCGGCAGCGTCAGCGGGATCCAGTCACCGCTCAGTAGGAAGCTCCGCACCGACGGGACCGCCGCGCCCTCCTCCGTCAGCAGGGCCGCCAGCGCGGGCGCGGAGTTCCAGATCGTCACACCGTGGTGGTCGATGAGCCGCGCCCACGCCGCGGGGTTCTTCGCGGTCTCCTCCGACAGCATCACGACCGAGCCGCCGCGCAGCAGCGGTCCGAAGATGTCGTAGACGGAGAGGTCGAAGCCGATCGAGGAGACCGACAGCACGCTGTCCGTGTTCCGCAGGCCGAGTTCGTCGTTCACCGCGTCGAGCGTGTTGAGCACGGCCGCGTGCGAGATCACCACACCCTTCGGCTCACCGGTGGAGCCGGACGTGAAGATGATGTACGCGGTGGGGCTCGGGTCGGCGCTCGCACGGCGGGCGGGCGGGCACGGTGCGCAGGGCGTGGCCGGCAGCGCCAGGGCCCGCACCCCCCGTCGCGTCCAGCGGTCCTCACAGCCCTGCCCGCCGTCGGTGAGGGCGAACCGGACCTCGCCGCGTCGCGCGATGCTGTCCAGACGTCCGTCCGGTGTCCCGTGGCCCAGGGGTATGTACACGCAGCCGGCGAGGAGGCTGCCGAGCACGGCGACGACCTGTCCTCGTCCCCGCGGCAGATGGACCGCCACCCGGTCCCCGGACCGTGCGCCGGCCTCCAGCAACAGGTCCGCGACCGCGTACGCGTGGTCGGCCAGCTCCCGGTAGGACAGGGTTCCGTACGCGTCGTGCACCGCCGGGGCGTCGGGGGTGTCGGCCACGCAGCGCAGTACCCGGTCCTGGAGGGTTTCGCCGACCCTCGCGCGCCGCTCGGCCGGCGCAGACGGGCCGGGGGCCGGCCGGGCGGCCGTACGCGTCCAGTTCTCCGCGGAGTCGGCCAGCTCCCTGACGAATGCCGCGTGCTGGTCGACGAAGTCCTCGGCGAACCCGGGATCGAAGGCGTCCGTCCGCCAGTCGAAGCCCAGCCGGACCGTGCCGTCGGCGTCGAGGACGACCTGGTGGTCGATCAGCACCTGCGGCACGCGCAGCTGGACCTCCTCCCACCGTCGCCGGAACCCGAGGTCGGCCTCCGTCAGGCTGTCGACGTCCAGTGCGGTGAAGGCGAAGGGATGGGGAAGCCGGCGCGGATCGCCACCCGGGTCACCGAGCCTCGCGATCTCCGCTCCGCTCAATGACGCGTGCATGGCCTGCGCGAGATACCGGCTCTGCACGGACCGGGCCACCTCGGCGAAGCTCTGCCCGGCGGTACCCGGGACCTCCAGCGGCATCGTGTTGCCGTGATTGCCGAGGCTGTCGTACGCCGAGGGCTGCGCGCGCCGCGAGTACAGCACGGTGAGCGTGTGGGTGGCCCCGCCGCCGATCCTGCCGAGCGTGACACCGTACGCCGCGAGGTACACCATCGCCGGTGTGAGGCCGTGATCGCGGGCCGTCTTGGCGATGCGCTCCCCGGCCGCGGCGTCGACGGTGACCATACGGTGCGTCACATCGGGGCACGCCTGCCTCCAGTCGGGCCGCAGCGGCAGCTCCGCCGGATCCGGCAGCGCCGCGGCCCGCTCACGCCAGAAGCGCCGGTCGCGCGCCGAACGGTCACGGCCACGGGCCGGCTGCCGGACGTCGCCCGGGGTCGCGGTCCCGTCGTGGCCGGCTCCCTCGCCCCGGCCCGCGACCAGGTCGGCGAGGAACAGGTTCAGCGACGCGGCGTCCATGAGCCACAGGGCGTAGACGAGGTGCAGCCGCGCCTGGCGCGGCGAGCGCACGACGACGACTTGGAGCTGCGGCCAGCTGCCGAACTGGAAGGAGCCGGCCGTGAAGGAACGGCGCACGGCGTCGTTGGCGGCTTCGAAGTCGCCGTCGTCGACGTGCCGGACGTCGACGACGACGTTCGTCGCCGCGTCCTCGGGCAGTGTCGTCAGCGACAGGTCGGCAGCGACCCCGACGCGCAGGACGTCGTGGGTGCGGACCAGCCGTCGGAGCCGGTCCCCGATGCCGGGAACACGCCCGGTGTTCAGGTCGCACGCGAGGTAGTAGCGCGCGGGGCCACGCAGTTCCAGGCCGTCCTGGCCGCCGACGAGGTAGGCGCGCTGGATCGGGCTCAGTGAATCGGAAGGCGAACAGCCTGCGGGTTCGTCCAATGCAGTACCTCGCATGTCAGAAGATGATCTCTCTGGCCTTGTCGCGGCTCAGGAAGCCGGCGGGACTGAAGGTCGGGCCATAGGCGCCCACGCCCAGGAACATCAACGTGTCGCCCGTCTCCAACACCGGTAGCGGCACGTTCTCGGCGAGCAGGTCCAGCTGTGAGCAGAGAGGACCCGTCACATGCGCGGGGCTCATGGTGCCGGGGTCCTTCGCGTCCACGGCCCGGACGAGCGGCTCCCCTCGGCCCGCGCCGGCGACGAGACGGCTGGCGATCATCACGTGGTTCAGTCCGGCGTCGACGAGGACGTACCGCCGCCCGTCGACGTTCTTCGTGTCCAGCACGGTGGTGAGCAGGATCCCGGCGGGGCCGACGATGGAGCGGCCGTACTCGCACACGACGGTCGGCGGGCCCTGCTCGACGGCCGGTGTCGTGGCCGGGCCCGCGGCCTGGAGTCCTTCCCAGTCCACCTCGGGGTCCGCCGTGCACCAGGGCATGGCGATGCCTCCGCCGACGGACACGAAGTCGAGCTTCAGGCCGAAGCGTTCCGCGAGCGTACGGGCCCGCTCCAGCGCCGCGTTCCTGGCCGCCAGGATGACCTCGGCTGCGGAGTACTGCGAGCCCCAGAACAGATGGAGCCCGCTGACCGACAGCGACGACGTCCGAAGAGTGCCGAAGACCTCGGTGAGGTCCTCGCCCGCCACACCGAACTGGTTCGGTGCCGCCGCCCCGGATGTCCGCCCGGGATAGGGCGTGTTCACCCGCACGACCGCTCGGCCTTCCACGCCGAGCTCGCGGGCGACATCCGCGAACAGACGAGCCTGTCCCGGGGACTCGACCGTCACGGCGACCCCGGCCGCCAGCGCGGCCGCAGCCTCCGGGCGCGTCTTGGCCGGGCCGGTGAACAGTACCTTCTCCGGTGGCACGCCGGTGTTCAGCGCGGTCTCCAGCTCGCTCAGCGAGCAGACGTCGAAGCCGTCCACCAGCGTCGCCAGGGCGTTGACCACGCCCGGGTGGGGATTGGCCTTCAGCGAGTAGTAGATGTCCGCGCCCGGAACCGAGGCCTGCCGCACGCGCCGAACGGCATCGCGCAGGGCAGCCCGACTGTACGCGTACACCGGTGTCCCCCCGGCACGATGCATGAGGAGACGGGCCTCGCGAGCGGTGACCGTGGCGATTTCAGTCCGCACTCAGTGTCCCTTCCGCCTCGCGCAGCGCGGCGAGGACTTCCCTGTGGACCTTGTCGATCAGGTCGGTGGCGTCCTTGGCGATGCCGGCCCGGTAGTAGTACGACAACACCAGCTCCGCCGCCGACATCTGCAGCTCGCCCTGCAACTGGTAGCGCAGCGTTCGCCCCAGCGGCCTGGCCTGCCATTGGCCCAGGTCGCGGGCGCGCAGGCCGCGCTTCCTCGGGTGCTGGTTGAACAGCACGGTCGACAGGGGGAAACGGTCGGAGCCGGTGAGCCCGAGCTCCTCGACGCGCTGGTCGAACTCCCATGCGCTCGCCGCGGTGCCGGCGTCCAACTGCCGCGCGAATTCCTGGGCGTTGTCGCGCAGTGAGGGCGAGCCGGTGCCGCGGACGACGAGCTGGCTGGTGAACATTCCGGCGGTCGCGGTGGGCACTCCGGAACGCACCTGCACCGGAACCACGATCGAGAGCGGCTTCAGCTCGAACGCTCTGGAGGCGGCCAGGTCGAACGCGGCCAGCACGATCGAGAAGACCGAGACGCCCGTGGCCGCCGCGAGGCGGTGGGCGGCCCGCGAGCCCACCACGCCGAACGGCCGCGACAGCAGCTGCCCGGACCGTGCTTCCTCGCCGGTCGTCTCCGGCAGCTCGATCTGTTCGGCGCCGTTCAGGAGCGCGCGCCAGTATGCGGCGTCGGGTGTGGGCCCGGGCGAACGCCGCGTCGTCCGGCAGTAGGCGCGGAAACCCCCGCCGTCCTCGGTCGATGTCTCCAGCGGCCGCCCCGACAGCGTCGAGCGCAGTTCGTCGGCGAGCAGGTCCATGCTCATACCGTCCAGGAACAGGTGGTGGCCTACCAGCAGGACCGATGTGCCGCTGGTGCCGGGGACCATGACCGCCCGCATCGGGGGAGCGGCTGTGGGGTCGATCAGCCGAGACACAGCCTCGACCCGCGCCTCCTGGACGAGCGCCCGGTGCCGGACGTCGTCGGCCCCCGCCCCTGAGCTCTCGTGCACGGTGACCGGACAGCACACCTCGGCGGCCTCGGCGTAGAGCTGGTGGGACCAGTCCGCGCTCAGCGAGAGCCGCAGCGCGTCGTGCCGCGCGACCAGCACATCGACCGCCGCTCGCAGCTCTTCCGGGGTGACCGTCCGGTCGAGCCGTACCTCACGGGAGAGGTTGCACCAGTCGGCGTTCCCGTCCGTCATGCAGATCGCCATGTAGGCCACCTGACGGGTCGACAGCGGAACGTTGCGGGTGCCGTCGGCGGGTTCCCGCCGGGCTCCGTGGCCCACGGTTGCGGGCGGCGCCGGCGTGGCACCCGTGCGCTCGATCAGCCGCGCCAGCGAGGCCGCGTCGCGGTGGCAGAAGCAGTCCCTGACCGACAGGCTCAGGCCGAAGCGCCGGTTGACCTCCAGGGCGAACCCCATCATGTCCAGGGAGGAGACACCGGCGTCGACGAACGGCGTCGAGGCCGTCACCGTCCCGTCGAGCCCCAGCAGCCCGAGCAGGACGTCGGTGACGGAGGCGTCCTGGGCCGTCGGCACGGGGCCGTCGGCCGGCGTGTCGTCGATGGACGCGCCCAGAGCGAGCCGGTCGACCTTTCCGCTGCGCAGCAGCGGCAGTTCCCGGCGCAGGTGGACCACGGGCACGGGCAGACCGAGGCGCTTGGCCACCTCGCGGACGCGATGGCGCAGCGATTGACGCTCCTGCCGCGCCTGCTCCGCACCGGCGACGAAGGCGTGCGGTCCGTGCCGGTCGATCACCACGCACTGGGTCACGTCGGCCAGATCCTCGACCTGGTCCACGAACCGGTGGTAGGAGACGCGCTTGCCGGACACCTTGAGGTCGTTCCCACTGCGGCCGACGATGACCAACTCACCGTGTTCCGTGCGGAATCCGATGTCGCCGGTCCGCAGCACGGGCGGCATGGGGTCGACGTGGAAAGTCCCCGGAGCGGTGTCGGGTTGCTGGGCGAGGATGCCCCGGGCCGGTGCCGCGGAGGAGATGAGCACCTCACCGCGTCCCTCCGCGTCGGGCCGGTCGATCGTCACCGACACCGTCGGCCGGGGCAGCCCGACGGGCACTCCGGGCGCCTCGTCGGCGTCGGCCGCCCGCACGTCACGCTTGTAGAGCTGTGCCAGCGTGCCCTCGGTCATCCCGTACAGGTTCACGAACTCGGCGCGCGGGGCGATCCTCCGCCACTGCTCGACCAGCCGCGCCGGGAGCACCTCGCCCGCGAAGAACGCCAGCCGCAGATCGTCCAGGCTCGCCTGCCGGGCGTGCAGCACGTCCGCCACACGGCGGGCGAGGGACGGGACCAGAAAGACCGTCGTCGGCCTGCTCCGCAGGAGATGCCCGCCGAGCGCCTCCAGATCGAGCTGGGCGTCGACCTCGGGCAGACACAGCGTGCCGCCGGCGGTCAGCACGCCCAGCAGCTCACGCAGGGACGGGTCGAAGTTGGCGCGTGTCACGGCCGCGCAGACGTCCGTGGCGCCGAACCGGAACTCCTCGGTGAACCAGGACAAGAAGGCGTGCAGTCCGCTGCGGCTGCCCACGATCGCCTTCGGAGCACCCGTTGATCCCGACGTGGGGATGAGATAGCCGGCGTCGGGGTCCGTGTACCGCCAACTGGTTTTCGGGCCCGGCCCGGGCGCGGTGGTCAGGACGGTGCTGCCGGTCGCGGCGTCCAGGACCAGCTCGTGCGGCGTGCCGACGCCCTGCCAGTGCGCCACCGGAGAGACATCGCTGGTGACGATGACCGAGGGCCTCGCGATGCCCTCGACCCACGCGTACTGGTCGGCCGTCAAACCGGCGTCGACGGGCACGGGCACGGCACCGCTGCGCAGGCAGGCCAGCAGCCCCACGACGTAGGCCGGCGACAGCGGGCCGTGGACGAGGACGTTCGTCCGCGCCGCGCCGAGGGCCAGCAGGGTGCGCGCCACCTCGTCGACGGCCGCCGTGAGTTCGGCGTACGACCGCTCGTGGCCGCACCATTCGATGGCTGTGCGCTCGGACGGGGTGAGGTCCGTCAACCGCGCGAGCAGGTCCCCTTCTTCCATGGCGGCGGTCATTCGGCGTGCGCGGTCGGGGGATCCAGCACCAGCCCGGCCAGCTCCCGACGAGCGGTGTCGGCCCCGGCGCCCAGCGCCTCCGCCAGGCTCTCCGTCTCACCCTTGCGCTGGTTCAGCCGGAAGCACGACTTGAACGTGAGGTCGCGCAGCCGGAAGCCGACGATGTTCTTGAGGTAGCCCTCGGTCAGCTTCTCGGGTATCTCACCGAGCGACCAGGTCGAGCCGTCGACGGTCCGCTTCTGCAGCCGGTCGATCAGTTGCTCGACATCCGCGCGGGTCCGTGCCGCGTCGCTGAGTTCGAGCCGCCCCGAGACCTCCACGGCGCAGTACAGCCAGGTGGGGATGCGGCTGCGGGTGCCGAACCACTCGGCGGGCACATAGGTGTCCGGACCGAGCACCGTGATCGTGGCGGGGGGCTGTTCCGCGAACGCCTCCGCCATGTCGTTGGCGCGGGCGACATGTCCCGCGACGAACAGTTCGCCGTCCTGCGCTGTGCGCAGATCGATGGGCAGCGGAGAGGTGTGGACGGTGCCGTCGTGGTACGTCGCGAGGACGCCGAAGGACTTGGCCCGCAGGAAGTCGCACATGATCGGCAGCGAAACGCTGAACTGGTCTTTCGTGTACATCTCAGACGTACTTCCTCGTCTTCGGGTCCAGCAGTTCCAGACCGATGCCCTCACGCGCACCGCGCTGCGGCGGGTGGAACGCGATGGCGTTCAGGGCACCGGCGAGCAGCGTGTAAAAGCCCGTACGGGCGAACGTGGCGCCGCCGGCGGCCCGCAGCAGCCGGCCGCCGATGTCGCCCAGGTCGTCCTCGACCAGGTCGCGCGCCCGGACCGCCAGGTTGAGCTGCTCACCCACAGGTCTGCCGTCGTCGACGGCACGCGCCGCGTCCAGCACCTCGGCCTCCAGCCGGCGGATCCGCTCCACCGCGGCGGTCCACCGTCCGGAGCCGGCCCGTCGGTTCGTGGCGGTCGCTTCGGCCAGGCAGCAGGCGATGCCCAGGTACGAGGCGCTGATCAGCAGCTGGAACCAGAGGTAGCAGTCGGCGGCGAAGCGGCGGCCGACTTCCCCGCGGAGCGGGAAGATCCTGTCGTGCGGCACACGCACGTCGGACAGGCGCACGGCATGGCTCTCGGCGGAGAGGAACACCGGACTCTGCCAGAAGGCCTCGCGCTCCACCCCCGCGGCGTCGGCCGGTACGAAGGCCTGCGCATATCCCTCCGGGGTTCCGTCCGGCGCTCGCAGTTCCACCATCAGCGACAGCGTGTCCATGCTTCTGGACAGGCTGCAGGGCCGCTTCAGCCCGGTGACGAGGTAATCCTCCCCGTCGCGTGTCGCCCAGCTGCCCAGTGTGCGCAGATCACGGCCGGGGGTGGACTCCGCGCCGCCCGACGCGATCAGCTTGGCGCCGGCGGCTATGTCCTCGAGGATCGCCCGGGCGTGCGCGTCCCCGGACTCCGCGACGCGGCCGAGTGCGGCGATCTTGTAGTGATGCATGGTCGTCGCGATGGCGGCCGAGGGTGCCATCGAGCCGAGTGCGAGCTGGAAGCGTACGGCCGCCGATGCCGACGCCCCTGTGCCTCCGCATCGCACAGGGACGAGCATGCTTGTGGCGCCGCTGTCCTTCAGGGCGGCGAACGCGGTGCCCGCATCCTGTTCGTACTCCTCGGGCGAGCTGGCCCCGAGCGCCGCGTGCAGGCCGCCGGCCACGGAGTCGAGCCTGGTCGCGGTGTCGGCGACGGGCACGTCCTCGATCACGCTACCGGTCACTGTGACTTCCCCTTGTCGGTGTGCATGAGCCGCTTGACGGCGGCGTAGTCGATCTTTCCGAGCGGAGTTCGCGGGAGTGCCGACGTGATCTCGTACCGCTGCGGCAGCTGGTACGACAGCAGCCGTTCGGCGAGATGCCGCCGGACGGCGCCCAGCTCGAAGTCCTGGTCGGTGACGATCAGTGCGGCGATCCGCTCGGTGGTCTCGGGGTCGGGAATGCCGACCACCGCGCCCTCCCGCACCCCGGGGCACTCGCGGAGCGCGGCCTCGACCTCGAGGGGACCGACCTTGTTCCCGGCGACGTTGATGAAGTTCGACTGCCGGCCGCGCACGAACCAGCCGTCCGGCTCCACTTGTACGAAGTCGCGTGTTCTCAGCCATCCGTCCTCGAACATCTCGGCGGTGGCCCCGGGATCGCGGTAGTAGCCACGGGCCAGGGCCGGACCCCGGACGTAGAGCTCGTACAGGGTCTCGTTCCCCGGGCCGGTCGGTACGGGTTCCAGTCGGAACTCCACGCCGGCGATGGGCTTTCCGATGGAGCCGTCGCCGGCATAGGCCTTGTCGAAGCAGATGACACCGATCTCCGAGAGGCCGTACACCTGCCGCAGGGGAGTCCCGTACCGCTCCAGGAACTGCCGTTGTGTGCTCACCGCGAGGGGAGCGCTGCCTGATATGACCGTCCGCAGCGTGCTCAGCGACGCCGCCGGCACCCCGCGTGCCCCGGTCAGCATCTGGTACATGACCGGCAGCCCGCTCATCAGCGTGACACCGTGCTGCTCGATGGTCCGTGCCAGCCCTCGGGCCGTGAGGTGCCGGCCCCGGGCGAACACCACCGTCGCTCCGGTCAGCAGCGTCGGCAGAGTCAGGACATCTATGCCGTGGCAGTGCGCCAGCGGCAGCGCGCACAGCACCACGTCGGCGGGGGACAAGTCCAGTTCGGCACTCCAGAACCGCACCCGCGCCATGATGGCCGCCTGACTCATGACGATGCCCTTGGGCTCACCCGTCGAACCGGAGGTGCAGTGCACGACGAAGTCGTCGTCCGCGTAGCCGGTGTCCGCTTCCGGGCGCTGCTGCCGGGCGGCGTCACCGGTCGGACGCAGCTCGAAGGCACCCGGCACGGGTCCGGACTGCCGGTCGACGGCCAGCCAGGCCAGGTCGTACTTCACCGCGCTGCGCTCCAACTCCCCTGCGGAGAGTGCGCTGTCCAGCAGGACCGTGACGATGCCGAGCTTCGCGGCGGCGAGGTAGACCGAGACGAAGGTGAAGGGATCGTCGGCCGCGAGCCCCAGCACCTCACCGTCGCCGAGCCGCGCTGTCAGCTGCTCGGCCGCGGCGTCGACGGCCTCGAGCAGCGTGGCGTACGACGATGCGGCTCCGTCGTAACCGATCACCGCCGGTGCGCTCGGTGCGGCGAGGGCGACGGTGCGGAATCCGGCGTACAGGCCGGCCGGACAGTCCGCATCCTCCGACTCGTTCGGATGTGTGCTCGTGAGAGCCCGCTTCGGCACGGCGAACTTCTTCCATGGTCGGGGCACGCCGATGCGCGCATGCTGAGGTCTGAGGAAGTGGTGAGCTGCCGGAGTCCGGAGAACGCGAAGCGGCAGCAGGGGACGGCCACGGCTGCCGGGCCGGCGTCATCGTGGCGAAAGCGCGCGGGCGCCGTCGGAGCCCGGCCTAGTGGCTGGTCCACCCCCGGTGAGGAACCAGCCGCGCGGTTTCGGACGAAGCGCCACCCCCGTGAAGCATCATGCGATCGAAGGTATAGGTAAGCAGGGTGATCGGCAAGGACAATCTGTCAACGGTCCTTTTCGGCCAGGAAGTCCAGCATGCGGACAGGTTCTTGCGTCGGCTCGACCGCCCCGCTCATGATCCTGAAGTGCATAGTTATGCCTTATCGGGCCGTAACTCGATGCTCACTGCCGCAACGGGGAGACTGCATGTCCAAGAGCGCCGCAGACCACGGCGATCCACCGTCCACCACCCTCCACATCCACCGGCCGGCGGCACGTCCGCACTGCTGAGGCCGCGGGACGTTCGTCCTTCCTCGTATCGACCCCCCGCAGTGCCGTTTCCGGCGGAGCCGCAATCGCCGGATGATGTGCTCTTTGCACAGGGCCCACTTCCTGTCGGCCCTGTCCGACCCACCCTGTATCGACCGCTTGTTGCGGTCCTCCTCGACGGTCTCGGACCGGTGTGAGAAGCCCAGGGTCCACCCTTCACCCGTCGCACCCCCGTGCGCCCCACTGCGCACGCTGACCTGTCCGTTTCCCCGTGACCGATGCCGGCCGGGCACCGTGTCGGCTTGACGGCCACGTCTCACAGATCGTCTCGGCTCCGCAGCAATCCCTGGAGCACGGGCGTTCCGTTCCCCTTGCGGCAACAGCGCGCTTTTCCACGCTGTACCACGTCGGTGCCGGCGGTCTCTCCTTCCTGTCCGGAAGAGAGCAGCTCACCGCCCTTCGACCAGCCCAGACAACGCAGAAGAGAATGGGAGTGCCATGTCCCGCGTATCTACCGGACCGAGCAACGAGCCGACCACCGCGCACGCGCTGCTGAAGCGCCTGCGCGAACACGGAGTTGACAAGGTGTTCGGCGTGGTGGGCCGCGAAGCCGCCTCCATCCTGTTCGACGAGGCGGAGGGGGTGGAATTCATCCTGACGCGGCACGAGTTCACGGCCGGCGTCGCCGCCGACGTGCTCGCCCGCATCACCGGCCGCCCCCAGGCCTGCTGGGCGACTCTCGGACCGGGCATGACGAACCTGTCCACCGGCATAGCCACGTCGATGCTCGACCGCTCTCCGGTCATCGCCCTGGCGGCCCAGTCCGAGTCGCACGACATCTTCCCCAACGACACCCACCAGTGCCTGGACTCCGTGTCCATCATCAAGCCGATGGCGAAGTACGCCGTCGAGCTCCAGCGCCCCCGGGACATCACGGACCTGGTCGACTCGGCGGTCTCCGCCGCCATGACCGAACCGGTCGGTCCGTCCTTCATCTCCCTGCCGGTCGACCTCCTCGGCTCTTCGGACGGTATCGACCTGGAGCAGCCCGTACCGCCCGCGTCGACCCCGTCCAAGCCCGTCGGCGCCGTGGCCGAGGGCTGGCAGCAGCGGGCGGACGAGGCGGCCCAGCTGCTGCGTTCGGCCGAGCACCCGGTGCTGGTCGTGGGCGCCGCCGCGATCAGGTCCGGTGCCGTTCATGCCATCCGCATGCTCGCGGAGCGGCTCAACATCCCCGTCATCACGACGTACATCGCCAAGGGTGTGCTGCCGCAGGACCACGAACTCAACTACGGTGCCGTCACCGGGTACATGGACGGCATCCTGGACTTCCCGGCCCTGCAGACCCTGTTCGCCCCGGCGGACGTCATCCTCACCCTCGGCTACGACTACGCCGAGGACCTGCGGCCCTCCATGTGGCAGCACGGCATCGAGAAGAAGACCGTCCGTGTGTCCCCGACGGCCAACCCGGTCCCGCGGGTCTACCGTCCCACCGTCGACGTCGTCACCGACGTGCTGGCCTTCGTCGAGTACCTCGACGCGGCGACCTCCGACGCCCCGGCGAAGGACCGCCACGACGTCACCCAGCTGCGGCAGCGCGTCGCCGAGTTCCTCTCGGACCCGAAGAGCTACGACGACGGCATGCGAGTCCACCAGGTCATCGACTCCATGAACACCGTCATGGCCGAAACGGCCCGCCCCGGCGAGGGCACGATCGTCTCCGACATCGGCTTCTTCCGCCACTACGGCGTGCTGTTCGCCCGTGCCGACCAGCCCTTCGGCTTCCTGACCTCGGCCGGCTGCTCCAGTTTCGGCTACGGCATCCCCGCGGCGATCGGGGCGCAGATGGCCCGTCCGGACCAGCCGACCTTCCTCATCGCCGGCGACGGCGGGTTCCACTCCAACAGCTCCGACCTGGAGACCATCGCCCGCCTCGGCCTGCCGATCGTCACCGTGGTCGTCAACAACGACACCAACGGCCTGATCGAGCTTTACCAGAACATGGGGCACCACCGCAGCCACGACCCGGCGGTGAAGTTCACCGGTGTGGACTTCGTCGCTCTCGCCGAGGCCAACGGGGTCGAGGCCGTCAAGGCGAGCTCGCGCGAGGAACTGCTCTCCGCCCTCCGCAAGGGCGTCGAGCTGGGACGCCCGTACCTCATCGAGGTCCCGATCAACTACGACTTCCAGCCCGGCGGCTTCGGAGCTCTCAGCATCTGATGACGACCTTCGGCATTCTCCCGCCGGCCTTCGGTTTCCTGGCCGCCGCCCGTCGCGGCGGCGGCCGGGAGCCCAGGGGCGCAGTCGCGACCCGTGGCCTCGGCGCGGACTTCAGTCAGAACCTGTCGGCCCAGGAGTTCTCGGCGAGCGTGATCCACGGCGCGGACGTGGACCCGGCACGTGCCTGGGCGTGCGACGGCGACGTCGCCATCGTGGTGGCGGGGGAGTTCTACAACCGGGAGGACCTGTACTCGGTACTCCCCGCTGACGCCGTACACGAGGACGACGCCCGGCTGCTCCTGGCCCTCTTCGAACGCTACGGCCTGCATGCGTTCCGCCTCGTCAACGGACGGTTCGCAGCGGTGGTAGCGGCCGGCCCCCGCCTCTATGCGGCCACGGACCACGCCGGTTCCGTGCCCCTGTACATCCGTCCCGCACCCGGCGACATCCGCGTCGCCACCGAGGCCAAGGCCCTGGTCTCCGTGCAGGCCCCGCAGGGCACGCCCCTGTCCGGTGCACGCCGTGTGCCGGGTCTGCGCGGTGTCCACCAGGTGCCGGCCGGAGCGGTGCTGGAGCTGACCGTGGCCACGGGCGGGGGTGAGGTCCACCGGACCTGGGCACCCCCTCTTGCCCGGAGGATCCTGCCCGAGGACGAAGCCGTCCAGGCGGTGCGGGCGGCGCTGGAGCGGGCCGTCCGGCGCCGGCTCCCGGTGTCCGGCGAGCCCCTCGTCGTCCTCTCCGGCGGAATCGACTCCTCCTCGGTGGCCGCCCTCGCCTCCCTCGCCGGACCGATCGACTCGGTGTCCATGGGCACCGATCTCTCGGACGAGTTCCCGGAGGCCAGGCTGGTGGCCGAACACCTGGCCGCCCGCCACGCGGAACAGAGCATTCCGATGGACGAGCTACTGGGGCAGCTCCCGCACGCCGTCTGGGCCGCGGAGACGACCGACGCGGAGGTCATCGAATATCTCCTGCCCCTCACCTCCCTGTACCGCAGGCTGGACGGCCCGGCGAGACGGATCCTCACCGGATACGGCGCCGACATCCCCCTGGCCGGCATGCACCGCGAGGACCGGCTGCCCAACCTGGACAGCGCCGTGGCGTACGACATGGCCACCTTCGACGGGCTCAACGAAATGTCACCCGTGCTCGCCGCGATCAGCGGGCACTGGACCAGCCACCCCTACTGGGACCGGGACGTCCTCGACCTCCTCGTCGCGCTCGAAGCCGGGCTGAAACGCCGGTACGGACGGGACAAATGGATCCTCAGAGCGGCCATGACGGACCTGCTGCCGGAAGAGACCCTGTTCCGGCCCAAGCTCGGCGTGCACGAGGGCTCCGGCGTGTCCACCGCCTTCTCCCGCCTGCTCGCGGACCACGGCGTGCCCGAGAACGGCATCCCGGCGGTCAAGACCCTCGTCGTCCGTGAGCTGTTCGACCGGACCGTGGCGGCGGGCGAGCACCCGGACGGCGTCCCGGTCGAGGACGTCGTGGCCACCGTCCTGCACCGGCAGCGACAAGGCGCGGCATGAGGAGCTCAGGCAGCCCTGACCCACGTCACCACCGAGCCCAGGAAGGGGCCTGAACCAGTGGAACGCATCGACTCGCACATATCACCGCGCTACGCGCAGGTTCCCACGTTCATGCGGCTCCCCCTCGACACCCGCCCGGAGAACAAGGACGTCGTCGTCATCGGCGCACCGTACGACGGGGGCGCGAGCTACCGTCCCGGGGCCCGCTTCGGGCCGCGCGCCATCCGCAACGAATCGGGACTGATCCACGGCGTCGGCATCGACCGGGGACCGGGGACCTTCGACCTCATCTCCTGCGTCGACGGCGGCGACATCGACCTGACCCCGTTCAACATGCAGATCGCGATGGAGACCGCGCAGAACCACCTCGCGTACCTCCTCGAGAAGAACGGCGCGTTCCTCATGCTCGGCGGGGACCACTCGCTCACCCTGGCCGGCCTGCGCGCCGTCGCCGGGCGGCACGGGCCGGTGGCGGTGGTCCACCTGGACGCGCACTCCGACACCAACCCCGCCTTCTACGGGGGCGAATACCACCACGGCACGCCCTTCCGGCACGGCATCGAGGAAAAGCTCATCGATGCCGAGGCGATGGTGCAGATCGGCATCCGGGGCCACAACCCGCGGCCGGACTCGCTGGACTACCCGCGCAGCCACGGCGTGCGCATCGTCACCGCCGACGAGTTCGCCGAACTGGGCGTGCGGGGCACCGCCGGCCTCATCAGGGACCGGATCGGGCGGCGTCCGGTCTACGTCTCGGTGGACATCGACGTCGTCGACCCCGCCTTCGCGCCCGGCACCGGGACACCCGCACCGGGCGGCCTGAGCTCCCGTGAGGTCCTCGCGCTCCTGAGGTGCGTCGGGGATCTCATGCCCGTGGGCTTCGACGTCATGGAGGTCTCACCGCTCTACGACCACTCCGGTATCACCTCCGTGCTCGCCACGGAGATCGGTGCGGAACTCCTCTACCAGTACGCGCGCGCCCACCACACTGCCAACAGCCCGACGAAC
Source organism: Streptomyces sp. NPDC036813 (assembly GCF_055609245.1). Lineage (NCBI taxonomy): Bacteria > Bacillati > Actinomycetota > Actinomycetes > Kitasatosporales > Streptomycetaceae > Streptomyces > Streptomyces sp. NPDC036813. Next base: position 602,710 of record NZ_JBVJPV010000002.1, read on the forward strand.
CAGGAGAATCAGGAGACCACTCCATGACGTCACCCGTGCTCGACTGCAGCCCGTACCGGGACCGGCTCCTCGAACTTGCGGCCGAACTCCCGCGCGTTCCGAGACAGGATCTGTACGCGTTCCTCGACGCCGCGAAGCAGCTCACATCCCGGCTGCCGGAGGAACTCGTCACGGCCTTGGACGAGTTCGACGCCGACGGCAACCAGCACGGCTACCTCCTGCTGCGGGGCCTGCCGGTGGAGCCCGACGACGCGCTGCCCCCGACGCCGACGTCCACCCCCGCACCGGTCGACCGTCCCCTGCTCACCATGGAGGCGATGCTCGCCCTGGTCGGTCGTGAGCTGGGGCTGCACACCGGGTACGCGGAGCTGCGCGCCGGCAGTGTCTACCACGACATCTATCCGTCGCCGGGTGCGCACCACCTGTCGTCGGAAACCTCGGAGACACTGCTCGAGTTCCACACCGAGATGGCCTACCACGTACTGCAGCCGAACTACGTGCTGCTCGCCTGCTCCCGCGCGGACCACGAGCGCAAGGCGGCCACCCTGGTGGCCTCCGTGCGCAACGCGCTCCCGCTGCTCGACGACGCGTCGAGGGAGAGCCTGTACGGGGTCAAGCTGCCGTGCTGCGTCGACGTCGCCTTCCGTGGGGGCGTCGCGGATCCGGGCGCGATAGCCAACGTCGCGGCGCTGTACGGCGACCGTGACGATCCCCTGCTCGGCTACGACCGTGAGCTGCACGCACCGGACCGGCCGGAGGACCAGAAGGCGTTCGCCGCTCTGTCCAAGGCACTGGACGAGGTGACGGAAGCGGTCTACCTCACCCCCGGTGACCTGCTGATCGTGGACAACTTCCGCACCACGCACGCGCGTACTCCGTTCAGCCCGCGCTGGGACGGCAAGGACCGCTGGCTGCACCGGGTCTACATCCGCACCGACCGCAACGGACAGCTGTCGGGTGGCGAACGCGCCGGTGACGTCGTCGAGTTCAGCCCGCGCCGCTAGGGTGGCCCGGCCGGGTGGCCCCATCGGAGCAACCGGTGGGGCCCTCGGGGCGGGCCGTGACCGGAACCAGAGCAGAGAGAAACGGGAAACACATGTCTGCAGATGTCGTATATCCACAGCTCACCCCCTCCGGCATGGGCGCCGTCCTCCCGACCGAGCTCGGTACGTCCGTCGAGGACCTGGCGCGGCTGACCAAGCAGGCCGCACTGCACAGCGGTTGTGCGCTGGTTCGCGGCCTGACCCTGGACGAGGACGCGTTCAAATTGCTGGTGCGTTCGCTCGGCGACACCGTCGACCACAAATTCGGCGAGGGACAGTCCGATCTGCTCAAGCTCAACGCCTCCCGCGAGGAAGGAAAGGTCGTCACCGGACGCGGCCCGCTGCCCATCCACACGGACGGACTTCTGGTGGGCGAAAGGGTCGACCTGATCATTCTCTATGCGGCCGAGTTCTCCGACGTTCCCGGCTCCGGTGAGACCTATGTGAGCGACCAGCTGACCGCCTGGGCGGAAATGCCCGAGCATCTGCGGCGGGTGCTGGACGAATACGAGATCGAGTACCTGGTCAAGGAGCGCGGATACTTTCCCACGGTCCCGGAGGACTGGTACACGATTCCGGCGACGAGGGACTACGGCCGCGTCAAGTCCCTGAACATCGCGACCGCCTTTCCCGAGAATGTCACCAACCGTTCATGGGAAGTCCGCGTAAAGGGCATGGACCGTGAGAAGTCCGACCGGTTCTTCGACGAACTGGACGCGTTCTTGCGCTCGGAGCGGTACGCATATACGCACCGTTGGGAAGTGGGCGACCTCCTGATCATCGACAACCAGCGGACGCTGCACGGCCGTACCGCCATCAGCGCCGGCGGCACCCGGGTGCTGTTCCGGGGCCAGCTGACGCTGTCCGACGCCGCCTGACGCACCGCTGGCCGGGTGCGGACCTGGTACCGAGTGGCCAGCCGAGAAGCGTGCGTAAGGCCGGGGCCGGCGGCGAGACTGCGTAGGGACTACGGACGCGTGAGAAGAGGTGTGGGCGCATGGGACGTCAAGGTGATGTCACGGCAGGGGTACTCGCGATCGTGGAGAGCGGACTCCATCACTTCGGCGCCGTGCCCTTCGAAGCCGCCCGTGCGCTCGGCCTGGAGGTCGTGTTCCTGACCAGGACCATGAGCCTGTACGAGCAGGCTCCCGCGGTCGTCGCCGCCGTGCGGAACTGCCGTGCGACGGTGGTGACGGACACCTCCGACGCGGACCGGGTCGTGACCGAGCTGCGCCGTCTGCGGGAGACGCTGGACCTGCGCGGTGTGTACTCGTCGACGGACTACAGCGTGCCGGCGGCCGCCCAGGCGGCCCGCGCGCTGGGGCTGCCCGGGCTCGACCCCGAGGCGGCCCTGAACGCCCGCAACAAGCGGCGCACCCGGGAGCTGTGTGCCAAGGCGGGCGTTCCCGTCCCCCGGTGGACCGCAGCCCTGACCGAGGAGCAGGCTCTCGACGCCGCGGAGGAGTTCGGCTGGCCCTGTGTGGTGAAGCCGATGACCGAGGCCGGCAGTCTCGGCGTGCGGCTGTGCCGTGACGAGGCCGACCTGCTGGCGGCCTATCGCGCCATCGCGACGGTGCCGACGGACTACCGTGGCCAGCCGCGTGAGCCCGGCGCCCTGGTGGAGGAGTATCTCGTCGGACCGGAGGTGAGCGTGGAATCGCTCACCTGGGGCGGTGAGACGGTTCTGCTCGGCGTGACGGACAAGATGCTGGGGCCGCACCCGTACTTCGTCGAGCTGGGCGAGACCTTCCCCTCGCAGCTGCCGCCGACGCTGACCCAGGAGTGCGCCGAGGTGGCACTGGCCGCACTAGCGGCGGTGGGTCACGACTTCGGCGCGGCCCATGTCGAGGTCAAGATCACCGAGGACGGCCCCCGGCTCATCGAGGTCAACGCCCGTATGGGCGGCGCCCAGATCACGCGGCTGATACGGGAGAGCACCGGGCTGGACATGCCGCGCGAGGTGATCCGGATGCACACCGGTGCCGTGCCCGACCTGTCGTTCCGCACCACCGGGGCGGCGGTCTCGCGTTATGTGACGACGACCATGGCCGGACGGGTCAGGGCGGTCCACGGGCTCGACCTGGTCCGGCGGATCCCCGGAGTCGTCGACGCCGCCGTCGACGTGGGTGCCGGTGACACCGTGCGGGTGCCCACGGACAACGTCGACGTCGTGGGACACGTCGTCGTACGTGCCCGGACGTCCGGCGAGGCCGTTCGCATGGCCGATGCGGCGCTGGGTCAGATCACTCTGGACGTCGACGCGACGGCCGGCTGAGGACGAGGCCGGCCACGGGGGCCGGACCGGCCTCCGTCACATGTCCAGCCAGCCGCGGGCTGCGGCCTGGGCACCTGCCTGAAAGCGGGAGTCGGCGTTCAACTTGCGCATGACATCGGTCATCATGCGCCGCAGCGTCCGCGAGGAGATGCCGAGCGACCGGGCGATCGCGTCGTCCTTGAGTCCCTGGCCGAGCATGCGGAGCAGGGACAGTTCACGGCTGTCCAGGTCCTCGTCCGCGTCCTCCACGTCCTGACCGCTGGTCAGCGGAGCGGACGCGCCATGGATCCAGCAGAACTCGAAGACCGACCGGAAGAGCTCGATCAGGCTGCGGTCACGGATCTCCAGCGCCGTCATGTCGCCGGAGCCGGCCCCCGCGTCCGTGTCGGCGGCGCCCGCCGGAGCGTAAGCGACGACACGATCGACCACGATCAACCGGAAGGGCAGCACCGACGCCAGCCTCACCTCGGCACCCGCCTCCTGGAGCTCCTCCAGATGAGCGCGGCCGTGCGGGACCTTGAGCATCGCGCTGAGGTGGATCGACCGCATCGTGACACCGCGATCGAGAACCTCACGGTTGCGTTTCATGCTGTCCTTGAGCATGGCCGGCGGCAGCGGCGAACCCGGATGCATGCTCAGCACCTCTCGCCGGGCCCGGGTGGCGATCCCCTCGAGCGCGGCCGAGATCTCCCGGCCACCGACCAGCTTGGACGTGTGGGGAAGCCCTCCCCCCGTGGCCTGGAGCCGCATCAACGACTCACTGAGCACCGAGAGGGTCGCGCCCGTCCTCTCCAGTTCCCCGAGGCGCGCCTGGGCCGCCTCCTCCTGCAGGGAGACCATCCGGGCGAGGATCGCGTCGGGCGCGAGCGTCAGTACCTCGGCCTGCCCCTCCAGCTCCCGCACCAGCCCGACGTCCCGGAGCTGTTCGAGGGCGCTCGCCAGTTCGCCCGGGGACATGCCGAGCATCTCTCTCGCCTCGGTCAGGGCGACGGACGGATCAGTGATGAGCAGCCGCAGCAGACGGTGGGACTGGTCGGTCAGCGGGCGGTACACGATTCGACTCCCCAGTGTCGATGATCATGCAAGCTATCGCATATTCAATCAGCGGTTCGCACTGGGGGGTAGGTGAGCGGGCACAGCGGAGCGGGCCGTCGCTCGCGGCGACGGCCCGCTCCGTGGGGCGACGAGGTGGTCGGCTCAGCCCCAGGCGAGGTCGTCCTGAGTGACGACTCCGAGCGCACCGGCCCGCGTCTCGCCGGCCGGCTGTCCGGTGGTGCCGATCAGCACCGCGAGCGCGGCGGCGACTCCGGCCACCATCACCGCGAGACAAGTCCTCCTGGCTCCAGTGCTCCATGCGTGCATGGTGTTCCCCTCGTTTATTCACTACCTATGTGTGCGGCTCCCGGTCGGATCCGATACTGACGTCACGCCGGCGTTCAGAAAAGGCGAATCGGCGTCCAGGAGGGGACATGGCACATGGCGGCCATGTGAAGCACGATGCCGAATTGCCGAGCAGCGGCCTTGTCCGGCGAAGGAATTGGATAAGCCTCGCGCATTCAGGGTCACTTGTACATGCCCAGCCGGTGTTCGCGAGAAATCTCAAATGCTGGACGCGGTGTCATGGTGCGTCAGGCAAAAGCCACTTCACAGTCTTCCCTGTCCGGCGCCGGACACGTCATGTCGCGGCCATCGAGGGCGGTGGACACCCCTGGGCCGAGCCCTTGATGATCGGAACAGCCGTCGGCAGAGAGGCCGCGCCTCCGAAGGCCTCCGCATCACACCCCCAAAACGCGGCCTGCAACGGCCGGAACATCCCGTACACAAAGGAACCAACAGTGACTGACAAGTTGTGGGGCGGTCGGTTCGACGAGGACATCACCACCGATGTGCTCGACTACACGCTCACCACGGACGTCGACGTGCGCCTCGTCTTCGCGGACCTGTGGCAGGACATCGCGCACGTGCTGATGCTCGGCCACCGGGGCATCATCCCGGCCGACAACGCCCGGGCGATCCTCGGTTCGCTGCTCAAGCTGTGGGAACGGCACGAGCGCGGCGAGCTGACCCTGCGCCCCGAGCTCGAGGACGTCCACTTCAACATCGAGCAGATGGTCATCGAGGACCTCGGCCGCGAGGTCGGCGGTCACATGCACACCGCCCGGTCCCGCAACGACCAGGTCTCCACGGACGCCCGCATGTATCTGCGCCGCGTCCAGCTGGACGCCGTCGCCGCGAACCTCGCGCTCGTCGACGAGCTGCTCTCCTTCCCGGAGGACGACCTGCTGGCGATCCTGCCGGGCTACACCCACAGCCAGGCCGCCCAGCCGGTGTCCGTAGGCTTCTGGAAGAGCGCGCACGCCAGCATGCTGCTGCGCGACGTGCGCCGGCTCCGCGGCGCCTTCGACCGCACGGACGAGTCGGCGCTGGGCGCCTGCGCACTGGCCGGCACCTCCTTCCCGCTCGACCGCGAACTCACCGCCCGGCTGCTCGGGTTCAGCGGCGTGCTGAGCCACGCACTGGACGCCACCAGCGCCCGCGACTACCTCATCGAGAGCGCGGCCGCCTTCGCGATCGGCGGCAACAACCTGTCCCGCATGGCTGAGGAGGTCGTGCTGTGGAGCGGGCACGAGTACAGCCTCGTCGAGGTCTCGGACGCGTACGCCACGGGCAGCTCGATCATGCCGCAGAAGAAGAACCCGGTCGTCGCGGAGCTGACCCGCGGCCGGGCCGGCCGCACCACGGGCACCCTGGTCCAGCTCCTCACCATGGCCAAGGGCGTGACCCTCGGCTACAGCTGTGATCTCCAGGACGACAAGCCCTACCTGTGGAACGCCATCGACACCTATCTGTCCACGCTGCGCATCGTCGCCGGCCAGACCAAGGGGCTGCGGTTCAACACCCAGCGCGGCGAGGACCTGTGCTGGGACAACTTCTCCACGGCGACCGAGCTGGCCAACTACCTGGTCTCCGACCACGGCCTGCCGTTCCGGGAGGCACACCACGTCACGGGCTCGCTCGTCGGCGCGCTGCTCAAGCGCGGTGCGACGCTGCGCGACACCGCGGCGAGCGCCCAGATCCTCACCGAACTCGGCCACCCCGTCGAGGAGTCGGTGCTCGCCCGCATCTTCGCCCCGCGCACCGCGGTCGCCAGCTACACCAGCCCCGGTGGCACCTCTCCGCAGAGCGTCGAGGCCGTCCGCGCCGAGCTGCGGCAGGCGGTCGAACGCCACGCGGCGTGGCTCGAGTCCACCCGGCAGAAGCTCGACACCGCGCACGCGGCCACCCTCCGCGCGGCTCGCGAAATCGCCGACGGGGCCGACTTCGGCAAGGTGCTCGACACCGTCTCAGCCGACCTGCCCGCCCTGGAGCAGCGCTGACCCCGGCGGGGTCGCCCGTTCCCGACACCACATCCCGGAGAACTCATGAAGATCGTGCTTGCCTATTCCGGGGGTCTCGACACCTCCGTGGCACTGCACTGGCTCAAGGAACGCTACAACGCCGAGGTCATCGCGTTCTGCGCGGACATCGGGCAGCTCGAGTCCCTGGACGCCGTCAAGGAGCGCGCGCTGCGTACCGGCGCGTCGAAGGTCTACATGGAGCCGCTCGCCGACCGGTTCCTGAAGGACTTCGCGCTGCCCGCCCTGCAGGCCCACGCCCGCTATGAGAACAAGTACCTGGTGGCCGCCCCGTTGTCGCGGCCGCTGATCGCGCAGCGCATGGTCGAGATCGCGCACGCCGAAGGCGCGGACGCCGTGGCGCACGGTGCCACCGGCAAGGGAAACGACCAGGTGCGGTTCTTCACCAGCGTCACCGCGCTGGACCCGAAGCTGCAGGTGCTCGCGCCGGTCATCGACTGGGAGCTGACGACCCGTGAGTCCGAACTCGCCTACGCGCGTGAGCACGGCATCGAGGTGTCGGTCAGCAAGGAGAACCCGTACAGCATCGACACCAACATCTGGGGCACCAGCATCGAGTGCGGTGAGCTGGACGACATCAACCAGCCCCCGCCGGCACACGCCTGGCAGCTCACCGCCGACCCCAAGTCCGCCCCGGAGCGGGCGGAACAGGTGACCATCGGCTTCGACAGCGGTGTACCGGTCTCGCTCGACGGCGAGAAGCTCGAACTGACCGATCTGGTGAGCCGGCTCACCGCCACCGCCGCACGGCACGGCGTGGGACGCGTCGACATCGTCGAGAGCCGCATCGTGGGCTTCAAGACCCGCGGCATCTACGAGGCTCCCGCCGCGACCGTGCTGATGCTGGCCCACGAGGAACTCGAGGCGATCGTCCTCGACCGTGAGACGCTCCACCACAAGCAGGCCCTGGCCCTGCGCTACGCAGAACTCGCCTACTACGGCTACTGGTTCTCCGACCTGCGCCGTGGCCTCGACGGCTTCGTCTCGAGCGTGCAGCAGCAGGTCACCGGCGAGATCACCGTGGAGCTGTACAAGGGGTCGTGCACCGTCGTCAGCCGCCGCTCCCCGAACTCCCGATACAGCGGTGCCCTGGCCACCTACGAGGCCGGAGACACCTTCAACCACAAGGCGGGCGCGGGCTTCGCCTACGTATGGTCCCTGCCGCTCACGCGGCCGTGACCCGGAAGGAAGAGGCGGAACACATGCGCATCGTCTTCATGGGCTACCAGACCTGGGGACACCGGGTCCTGGAGGCACTGCTGCAGTCGGAACACGACGTGCCGCTCGTCATCACCCACCCGACGAGCAATCACGCCTACGAGACCATCTGGAACGACTCGGTCGTTCAGCTCGCGGAGCAGCACGGCATACCCGTACTCGAACGCAAGTACGCCAATGACGACGAGGTGGCCGAGCGGCTGCGGGAAGCCGCACCCGACCTCCTCGTCTCCTCGGACTGGCGTACCTGGGTCGCCCCGCACATCTACGCCCTGGCCACCCACGGCGCGATCAACGTCCACGACGCGCTGCTGCCTCGCTACGGCGGCTTCGCACCCCTCAACTGGGCGCTGGTCAACGGCGAGTCCGAGGTCGGTGTCACGGTCCACTTCATGAACGAGGACTTCGACCTCGGTGACATCGTGGTGCAAAAGCGCGTCCCGGTCGAGGACAAGGACACCGTCACCGACCTGTTCCACAAGACCGTGGAGCTGTTCGCCCCCGCGACCCTGGAAGCCATCGAGCTGATCGGCTCCGGGCGCACCGACTGGACGAAGCAGGACCCCGCGCAGGCGACCTTCTTCCACAAGCGCTCGGTGGAGGACAGTAGGATCGACTGGACCTGGCCCGCCCAGGACATCGTGAACCTGGTCCGGGCGCAGGTCGACCCGTATCCCAACGCGTTCGCCCACTTCAAGGGGCAGCGCATCCGCATCCTGTCCGCCTCGGTCTCCCAGTCCCGGCTCGGGGGCACCGTCGGCCGGGTGTTCCGCCCGGAGGGAGAGGGTGTGGCGGTGGTCTGCGGCCCCGATGCACGCAGGGGTACGGAGCGGGGGCTGGTCATCGAGCGGGTCCGCACCGACGACGGTGAGGAACACCGGGGGATCGACTTCTTCCGCACCATGGGTGGTTACGTGACGAGTCACCCGTAGCGGCGCCGTCGGCCCGCACAGGGGCGGTTTCGGTGGCGGACCGTCCGTGCCATTTTTCGACAAGGAGTTCCCGGTGAATCTGTTCCTGGCCCTCGCTTCGGCGATGGTCCTCGGCTCCGCCGACTTCGTCGGTGGCCTGGCGACCAAGCACGCCCGTGCCGTCGTGGTCGTCTGCTGGTCGAATACCGCCGGTCTGCTGACCGCGCTCGTGTTCGCCGGCGTCCTGTCCCACGGTGGCACAGGATGGTCGGAGGTCGTCTGGGGCGGAATCGCCGGGCTCTGCGGAAGCCTCGGCGCCATCCTGCTGTATCACGCTCTGGCCAACGGCGTGATGAGCCTGGTGGCGCCGACCACCGCGGCCGCCGCGGCCGCGTTGCCCGTGGTCGCCGGGGTGATGATGGGGGACCGGCTCACCGCGCTCGCCGTGGTCGGTGTCCTGTGCGCCCTCGCCTCTGTGCTCCTGGTGTCGCTGACCGGCGGCGACGACGCCGGCTCCGAACGCCGGGGCAAGATGCTCCGCAGCGTGGGGCTCGCGCTGCTGGCCGGTGCCGGCTTCGGCCTGTTCTTCGTGTTCCTGGCCCGCACGCCGAGCGACACCAGTCTGTGGCCGCTGGTGTGGGCTCGCTGCGCCTCCCTGACGCTGCTCCTCGGAGTGGGTCTGGTGCGCCGCACGCCCCTTCGGCTGCCGGTCCGCACGGCGCGCCTCGCGCTGCTCTCCGGGGTGCTCGACATGGGGTCGAGCGTTCTGTTTCTCATCGCCGTCAAGAACGGCAGTCTCGCCATCGTCGGACTACTGGCCTCTCTGTATCCCATCAGCACCGTCCTGCTGGCGCGGTTCGTCCTCAAGGAACGCATCCGCTCGGTGCAGCACATCGGCGTCGCGCTGGCCGTGGCCAGCGTGCTGCTGCTCGCCTGGAACTGACCGGTTCAGCAGAGCACAGCCCCACCTCACGACTTCCGTGGAGTTCGCATGCCCGCCACTGATCCCATAGCACCGCCGACCACCGCGTCGTACGCGGCGGCCGTCGTAAGCCCGCCGGTGGCCGACGGCGGCACCGTTCCGCTGGACGCAGTCGCCCGGCAGTGCGCACAGGCCCTCTCCGGACCGGTCAAGTACGAGCTCAAGGGTGTGACGTTCGCCCTGCCGTCCCTGCGGTCCCTGCCCATCGATCTGTGGGACCGGGTCCGCGCGGGCACCGACCCGATGGCCTCCCTGCGGGCCGTCGTGGGCGAGCAGAAGATGCGCGAGATGGCCGCTGCCGGGTTCACCCTCAGCGACCTCGACGTGATCCTCGAGGACTGGAAGCGACGCGACGGTGTCCGGCACTGAAACCTTCAGATGCGAACGGCACGGCGCAGTCGCGGTCGTGGTCTTCGCCGGCCTCCACCACGCGAACGCGCTGAGCCGGGAGCGCATGCGTGCGCTGACGATCCTGCTGAGGGAGCTCGACGCCGACGCCTCCGTCCTGGCGGTGGTGCTGCGCGCCGAGGAGGGGATGTCCTTCACGGTGGGCTGTGACTTCAACGAGACACGTCACTTCACCGACGGGACCGAAGTCGACGACTGGACCGACGACATCGCGGAGGTGTGCGCCGCGGGTCTCGCCGTGACCAAGCCGACCGTGGCGGCTCTCGACGGTCATGCCATCGGTGTCGGACTGCTGATCGCACTGACCTGCGACTACCGCATCGGCTCCGAGAGCTGCTCGCTGCGCATGCCGCACTTCCGGGTCGGGATCGCCGGCATCCTCGGCGGATACGTCCTGGAGCGCACCGCCGGCCGGCACGTGATGCAGCAGATGCTGATGACGGGTGAGTCGTGGTCGCCCGAGGCCGCGCTGGCCGACGGACTGCTGCACGAGGTGGTGCCGGACAAGGACCTCGCCGCCACGGCCCTGAAGCGGGCCGAGGACTTCGCCACCTACAGCGGTCCCGCCTTCCGCAGCACCAAGCACTTTCTGAACGAGGACCACATCCAGGGTCTCCGCAAGGCGCAGCGCGAGGCCAGGATGTCGAACCGGGCCGGTTTCGCCACGGGCCTGCCGCAGCGGCGGATGCGCACGATCCTCGGGCGGGACTGAACCGGGAGAACTCACGATGCTCACGCACAGCACGACCCACCGGCTGCCGGACTCGGTCCAGGCGGTGGAGCGGGCCGCCGACCTGCCCCGCGCGGGGTGGGACGCGCTCGCGGGCCCCGCCGACATCTTCCTCACCTGCCGCTGGCTCGACGTGGTGGAGGCGACGGCGGGCGTCCCCATGGCCTATCTGTGGATCGAACGGGACGGCGAGCCGGTCGCCTGCCTGGCCACGGCCCTGGCCACGTCCGCGGTGCCGTGGGCCCTGGGCCGGCCCGATGCCGTCCTGCGCAACAGCGTCGAGTCGGGCCTGCCGGGTGCGGCCGGGTTCCTGGCAGACCTCTCGGGCGATCCCACGACGGAGCTCATGCCCACCCTGCTCGCCGGCGGCCGGCATGTCGGACACACACGGATCCTCCAGGGCCCTCGGACCACCAGAGACGACCTGGTCCGGCTTGTCGTCGCCGCCGAAACCCTGGCACGGCGATCCGGTGCGGCCAGCGTGTGCTTCCTCTACCTGGACGCGGTGCAGGAGGACGACCGCCGACTGGCGGACGTCCTGGCCGAGCGCGGCTACCACAACTACACCTCGGGGCGCCACAGCCGCCTGCGGGTGCCGCAGGACGGATACGACGGCTATCTGGCCGCCCTGCCGCGCAAGCGCCGTGTCTCCGTGGCGGCGGAACGACGCCGGATACGGCAGTCCGGCATCGACGTGTCCGTGGAGTCCCTCGACGACGTGGACCTCGCGCGCTGCGCCGAGCTGGAGGCGGAGCTCCTCGGCAAGTACGGCATCACCTGGACGCCGGACCAGTCACTGCCCCAACTGCGGCAAGTCCGCGACTGCTTCGGGGACGACGCCTTCGCGGTCGTGGCCCGCGCCGAGGGGACCCTGCGCGGCTTCGGACTCCTCCTGCGCCGGGACGACCACTGGTACGCGCGCCAGACCGGATACGACTACGCGTACCAGCGCCGCACCGGGCTCCCGCTCTATTTCGAGCTCCTGTACTACCGGCTCGTCGAAGAGGCCGCGGCGGCGGGCGTCTCGACCATCCACTACGGCCTCGGCAGCACGGAGACCAAAAGATCCCGCGGGTGCACGGCGACCGACCAGCACTGCCACCTGTTGCGACTGGACCGGACCGCATGACCTCGGCCCACGCGAAGAACGCGGACACGCCCGACCGGGTCCTGCCACGAGGGCCCGGTGCGGTCAGATTCGGCACGGCCGGATTCGTCAACGCCGTGGGCACGGGCTTCTTCTACCCCTTCTCCCTTCTCTTCTTCACCGAGCTGTCCGGCCAGTCCCTCCCCACGGTCGGCCTGGTGCTGACGGTGACGACACTCGTGGCGCTGCCGGGGCTCTTCGCCGTCGGCCGGCTCGTGGATCGTCTCGGACCACGGCCGGTGCTGATCGGCGCAGCCGTCGTACGCGCCGTGTGCTTCATCGGATTCGTCTGTGTGCCGGGCCTGTTTCCGCTGGCTGCGTTCAGCGTGCTCCTGGCTCTGGGAAACCGCGCGGAACAGGCCGCCGGCCCCCTGCTCGCGGTGCGGCTCGCACCGGAGGGGCAGCGCAGCCGATGGCTTGCCCTGTCCAGGGTGACGTTCAACGCCGGGATGGGGACGGGTGCCCTCCTCGCGGGGCTGTTCGTCGCGGACACCGGCTCGGGCTTCGTCCTGCTCGGCGCACTGAACGCCGCCAGTTTCATGGTGACCGCCGTGCTGTACCTCGGCATACCCGCCGGGGCACCCGCAGCCCCGGCACCGGCCCGGCGTCAGACAGAGGACCGTCGCGCCCGCCCGTGGCAGGACGTCACCTATCTGCGCGTCGCGGGCGCCAACGCCCTGCTGTGGACCGCCGCGCTGGCGGTGGAGAGCGCACTGCCGGTGTTCGCCCTGGAGGAGCTCGCGCTGCCGTCCTGGACGGTGGGTGTGCTGTTCGCCGTCAACACGGCGCTGCTCACCGCCCTGCAGCTGCCCATGAGCCGGATCCTCGACAGGTTCCGCCCCGGACCGGTCCTGGCCCTCGGGGGCCTGGCCTACGTCGCGCTCTACGCGTCGGCGCTGCTCGCCGCCTCGGCACCCTCCTGGATCCGACTCGGCGTCCTGATCGCGGGGATGGTGGTGTACACGCTCGGGGAAATGGCGGTCTCGCAGGCGGCCCTGGTCATGCTGACGGGTCTCCCGCCGGAGCGGAACCAGGGTTCCTACCTGGCGTTCAACCAACTGCTCGTCGGAGTCGCCACGGCTTTCGCCCCTCTGCTGGCGACGGGCCTGCTGAGCACGGTGCCCACGGCCCTGTGGTGGGCGCTGACCGGGCTGAGCGTGCTCGCGGCCGTCCTGCCGCTGAGAACGCCCCGTCCGTGACGGCAGACGCTCAGCCGGCAGTTCACTCGCCGACGACCGGGCATCGATCACTTCCCCACCCAGGAACAGAGCAACGACCACCTGCCGAACCGTCACGAGAAGACCGCTGCCGCACTAGTCCATGAAGGCGATTTGTCGGCCGGCGCGGCGCCGTACGAAACCGCGTCGGCCGGCCAGCAAGGTGATGCCCGTCCAGCCGGCAACGCCCAGCACGAGGGTGACCAGTTCGTTGCTCGCGTCAATGTCGGAAGCCGCCTCGAGGGGAACGACGCCCTCTGGGTCACTGACCACCGTGACACGGTCGCCGACCTTCCAGTCCGGGGTCGTTGCCGTCGTAGTTCAGCGTCTCCTTCAGCTTGCCCGACCGGCCGATGAGGGTGAAGCGGTGGGCCGTACCGCCCCCATCGGCGGCGCTGTCGGCAGCGATGAGAACGCTTTGGCGGACGCCTCGGTGGTCGAGCGCGGCTTCGGGAGCGTATTGCACGGAACCGACCAGGACGAAGAGAGCCGGCAGGAAGGAGAGCAAGCCCAGCCACCATGCCTGGTGCAGGAAGCACAGCAGGATCGCGAACGTGAAGCACCCCACCAAGCCCGTGATGATCGGAATCACATCCGTGCCCAACGCCAGGTAGGAGATCCCGGCGTTGGCTGCTGCGATGAGCCAGCCGACCACCATCACCGCCAGGGTGAACAGCAGATACGCGCTGCGTTCCACTGCCGTGCCCTGCGGCTTCCGCAACGTCACTTCAGTCATATGGGCAGCATGGAGATCAGGGTTGAGCGCCACGGCATCGGACTTCGGGCGCTCCTGTCCTAGGCTGAGACCAGCGTAGTCGAGGAGCCGGGTCCAGGATGAGCAGCTGGTCGCCAGAGGTGGATGAGGTGTTGGCGGCGTCGGGATGGGTGCCTGGACGGAAGGTGGCTACCGGTCGCTGGCGATCCATGTTCGAAGCAGTCGGCCTTGCCATGCACGGCCCTGCGGAAGCCTTCCTGCAAGAGTTCGGCGGTCTGACCGTGAGCATCAGCGGGCCGGGGATCACCTGCGCCCGCACGCCGTTTGAGCTGGACCCGGAGCTGGCCCGGGGCGAGGGCGACCGGTTCTTGGAGTGGGGCAAGTCCATCGGACGTCGTCTCTTCCCTCTCGGCGAGCTTGATCACGGCCGGTTCTTCCTGGCCATCGACGAGGTTGGCGAGATCTATCTCGTCGAAACCTGGGTTGCCGGCTTCGGACCGATGCCCCAGGCCCTCGAAAGCTTGGTGCTCGGCATGGCTCCGCGCCGGGTTGATGAGGCACCGACCACCCGCGGGGCCGGCCCTTCCGGCCCGGGTGAGGTGTCAGAGCAGCCGCAGCAAGCGCGCTGTGACTGAGGGTCACCCCGAAGACCCGTGCCATCCGGCACCAGCCCGGCCTGCGAGAGCGAGAGCGATCGCGGCGAGAGTCGAACGCAACCGCTCGGTCCACCTGCTGTGCCTACGGGGCAGCCCCGGCATCTTGCTCGGCAGACGTCCGCCGTGCGAACGAAGCCGCGTGACAGAAGAATCGGCGGACCCGTAGTGCTGGAAACACCGCGTGTGATTCGGCCAGCTCCGATGGCTTTGTGCCATTCGTACGCAACCCGTCTCCAACATCGCGGGGGCGCCGCTACACAAGAAGAATGGAGCGGCGCGCTGCCGTTCCGGCGTAGTGGTGGCCGGTCGGTGGGGGAGGTCTGGACGGTTGCTGACCATCAACGTGGCAGTGCTGCTCGCGGTCATCGTCATCTGGCGACTGCGGCGGCGTACGGAGGCTCGCAGCCGCTTCGACGAGAAGCTGACCGTCGCCATCGTCCTGGCGCTCGGGGTCCTGATCGCACCTACCCCGGCGGGCCAGGGAATCCTGAACATCCTCGGGCAGCTCGCCGACGGCGTCACGCAGGCCAGCCGGTGACCCCCCGTGCGCGCAAGAGGCGGCCGACGACCAGGCGCCCGCCGGTGCGACGGCGCACCCGCCGGCCGGGCAGGCGGCGGCAGCGCGCCGACGACCGGCTGATCGGCCTCCTGGTGGCTGCTGTCTTGGGTGTCGCTCTGGTGGTGACCGTCGTCAACTGGCTGCTGGCGCACTGGTGGATCCTGGCTGTTGTCGGCGTGCTCGCGGTGTTGGCCGGCGGCGGCCGGCTGTACGCTTCTGGGGTTCTGGGCTGTGCGTTAGTGATTGGTTCACGTTGGTGCAGCTCAGCGCCGTTGATCGGGAGTCTAGCCACTTCGACAGGTGTGGTGCTGTGGCCTGAAGGGGCTGTTGGGCGGCCATCTCGTTGACGAGGCTGTAGTGGAGCCCGGGGGCACTGCGCGACCATGCGCCGGGTACTGTCGCCCGGCATTCACATTCGAGACGGAGCCGGTGCGGGTGTCGGGCACGGCAATGCGCGAAACCCTGGACCGCGCCCGGGAAGTGCGGGCACTCGGGGCCGGCCGGGTGGAGACGGGCGGGGTGCCGTCGGCGCGGATGGCGGCGCTGGCCCGGTACGGGCTGGGCTCGAAGGCTCCCACCTTGCGGGACCTGGAGGAGACCCGGAAGACCGCGACGATGCTGGCCACGGTCCGGCACCAGGAGGTCGGCCGCAGGCCGCTACGCGAACCCTCGACTGGCGGGGAGGACGACGACGAGCGGTAGGAGCGCCGATCGCGCGATGGAAGGGCTGCGCGGATAGCCGGTCTTGCGAAGGCCGTGCCCGGATGGTGACGGCATTCCTGGCGGTCCGACGCATCTCACGGGATGAACTTCACCTCTGGGAAGGCCGCGCTTGGGCCGTCGAGCAGATGTCCCCGGCGGTGTCGCAGGTGTAGGTCGAAGAACGCGAGCGGGTAGGCCTGCTGGATCCGGACCGCCCGAGCCGGATCGAGGGTGCCGATCATGTCCTGGATCTGCTGGTGGGTCATGCCGAGTACCTTGCCCGCTTGCGGGATCAGTGTCGCGTCGTCGCCGTACGTATTGTGGATGGCCCCGTCAGCCTGGATGTTCAGCCGCCAACCACGAAGGTGTGTCCAGAACTCGGCGACGTCCGGCATGGCGGCCCGGGTAAACGAGGCGGTCATCATCATGAACGGCCGGTCCAGGTCGGTCGTGATGGTCGGCTGCATCGGACCGTCGATACTGAGCCCGGCACCAACGCGCTGGTCGGCGAGCATGGTGAGCACGGTGGCGGTGCCACCCTTCGACCAGCCAAACGCGCCGATGCACCTCGGGTCGAGGGCGCCGAGCAGGCCCTGGGGCAGTGGCCTGCCGTCGACGTCGGGGTTGTGCCCGCCGGCGAGGTCCTCGACGACGTCGAGCACGAACCGGAGGTCCGTGGCGAAGTCCCGGGGCCCCAGGAACGGCGGGACTTCTGCCGGGACGGTGAGTCGGTCGTCGGGGAACTCGCTGAACGCGTCGTACGTGTGGTCGACGGTGACCACGGCGTAGCCGTGGCTGGCGAGTTCCTGGACCATGATGGTGTGGTCGCCGTGATGGCTGCCCGCGCCGTGCGAGTACACGAGGACGGGCAGGCGATGGCCCGTTTGGTGCACGGGTGCGCCGAGGTGTGCGGCGGTGAGTGGGCCGAGGGCGGGATCGAGGGGGAAGCCGACGTCCGCCAGAAACGCCCGCAGCGCACCCTGGGTCAACCAGGGAGCACGCGGCAGGTCCTTCGTCTTGCAAGCGGGGTACCAGACGCTGGCCATCAACTCGCGGTGATTCCCCGGGCCGGTCACAGGGTCCGGACGCGAGGTGTCGACGAGGTGGAGCGGCACCGTGCCCACCGGGTGCGGCCCGGTGGGCCTGGGTAGCGTGAGCTGCGACAGAACGGGGGCGGTCGAAGCCGCCCACGCCTGGCGCGCTGCGCTGATCGGCACGGCGGCCCCGACCCCCGTCACCAGTGCGGCTGCGAGCAAGCGACGGCGCGTCACGTACGCCGTGGTGACAGGTGTGATGGTCACGTGTCCTCCCTGGAATTCTTGGACGGTGTTCGGTGTGTTGTCCGGGTCCGCCGGACGTCGGCGGGAGCCGCTCACGGCTCACCACGGTTCGCCAGGGTCCGGATCAGGACTCCGGGGTTGAGATGCCGTGCTCGATCTGGTGAATGAGGCGCTTGAGCTGGGCGACCTCGTCTCGCAGGGCGCGGTCGCCCGCGGGGGTGAGGGAGAGCCAGGTGCGGGCGCGTTTGCCCTCGTAGCCCTTCTCGATATCGACCAGTCCGGCCTTCTCCAGGACGGTGAGGTGCTGGCTGAGGTTTCCGGCGGTGAGGCCGAGTGCCGTGCGCAGAAAGCCGAATTCGACTCGGCGCGCCTGGTGGGCGACGGTGAGGATGCCGAGGCGGACGCGCTGGTGGACCACGTCGTCCAGACCGGTGACGGGGTGCTGTTCGGGCTGATCGGTCATGACGCGTTGCGCCTGCGGGGCAGCTCGGCCAGGCCAAAGCCGAGGGCGCCGAGCAGGAGGAGCACGCCGGGGACGGCGTAGCGGGGCAGGAAGAACCAAGGCGAGGTGAAGGGGATCCCCGACCAACCGGTGGACAGCGGCACCAATTCGATGGCCAGATACACCACGGTGAGCAGCAGCAGGACGCGGCTGCGTTCCACCCAGGACAGCACCAGCAGCGGCAGCCCAACGGCCGTGGCGTTCCCCACGAGTCGCTCGAGGAACCTCGTCATCTCGGAGCTTGGGTCGAGGTGCAGGCCCCAGAAGTCGAGTGGTTCACCGGGCCGCGGGATCCCGTGGCGGGTGCTCCAGAAGGAGGTGGCGGCCACCACACCGAGCAGGGCGATGCCAATGAGGATGTAGGGCCGGACCGGGGTGCCGACGCCGCGGTTGCGGGAGCGGCGGATGTAGAAGAACGCCGTCGCCGCATAGGCGAGGGCAATCCCGATGGGCCAGTAGAGCGGCGACCCCTGCTTGACGACGGTGCAGCCCAAGCCTGCGGCGGGGGCGGTCGCAGGGCAGGGAACGGTCAGGACCCGGAACGTGAAGCGGCTGACCAGGATTCCCCCCACCATGAGCACGCCGAGCAGCAGGAGAGGAAACCAGGTGCCGCGCTGAGCGGCTCGGACCTTGCGGGTCAATTGACCGAGACCGGCGAGGACTTCGTGAGGCGTGCCTTGCGAGGGCATCGAAGCGTCTGTCACCCAGTCAGCTTTGCATCACAAACTAGTTATGGCAAGAAACCCGTGTGCAAGATCGGATGCGGGAAGCTGGTGGTCCAAGGTCGACCCCGCTGGCTTGCGTTGATGCCCAGGAGGTATCAAGTCCTCGTCCCAACACCTCGCTGCACGAGCGCCTGGACACCACCACCCCCGGCGGCCGGCTCATCTTCCACGTCTTCGCCGCGCTCGCCGAGTTCATCCGCGAGCTGATCGTTTCCGGCACACGCGAGGGCTTGGACACCGCACGCGCCCGCGGCCGGGTCAGCGGTCGGCCCACCGTGGCCACCCCCAAGATCATCCACGCCGTCCGCGACATGCTGCCCAACCCCGAGAACTCGATCACCTCCGATCGCCAAGCTCCTCGGGGTCAGCCCCGGCGCCCTCTACAACCACATCCCGGACCTGCAGGAGCTCCGCGCCTCCGGCCGCGTTCCGAACCAGCTCACTGGCAGCTGACCGCTCCTGCTACTGGCCGTTCTGATCCTCCCCGAAGGCCTGTTCCCTCCGGAGTGTGGTTCAGAGCCCGGGTCAGTTCACGGTTGGCGGCGCGCGCTGCGTCCAGCTCTTCGGTTCGTTCGTCTAACTGTCCTTGAAGGTCGGCGAGTTGCTGTTCCAGTTCGGTGATACGGCGCTGGAGCTGGTCGAGGTCGGCCGGGGCACCGAGGCCGGATTCGGTCCAGACGGTTGTGCCCAGCTCCTCGGACAGACGCTTCTCCAACTGCCGGACGCGCGCCGTCAGCCGGGTGTTGCGTTCAAGGGCGTTGGCGAGGTCGGCCTGGAGCGAGGCTCTGCTCACGGCCGCTGTTTTGCCTGCCTCGGCAGGGGTGGTTGCCGCTGCGTGGACGCGTTCGAGCAGGTCGCGGTGGCGATAGAGGAAGGTGCGGTCGACACGGGCGGTGCGGGCGAGCCCGGACACGGTGATGTCCTGACCGCTGCGCAGGGCCGCATCCAGGGCCTGGAGGACGCGTTCGCGGCGGCGGGCGGAGTCGGCTCGTTTCCCCTCGATCATCGGGCTGGTCACGCGGTGGGCCTTTCAGGACGCAGGTCGGGCAGGGGTTGTCGGACTCTGGGCAGGCCGAGAGAGACGACCTGGCGGGTGCGGCGGACGACCTGGACGGCTTGCTGGATCTGTGCGCGGTCCTCGGCGGTGAGCTCATCCAGGTCGGCGCGGACGCGGCTGATGAGGCGACGGACGCGGGTGATCTCCTCGTCGGACGGCATGGCCTCGCCCTTGGCCCAGTCATCCGCGCTGAAGGCGGCCAGGCGTTCGCGGCTGCGCAGCAGGTCGGCGAGGTAGGACTCCAGGTCGGGCAGGTAGGAGACGTCGGTGCGGAAGTGGCCGCAGCCCACGCAGCGGAAACGGACGGGGCAGTCGTGGCCGCCGGCGGCGACGTTGGACGGCTCGGTGCACAATCCGTAGGGAACGGCGACCTCGCCGACCGCGCGGCGCGCGTGCTCGGAGTCCAGGACGAGCTGGGCCTGGCGCCAGATCCGGCGGCCGTGCCGGTCGAACTGCATGGCCGTGACCCGCTCGACGGCCTCCCGCCGTCGTTGGTGGCTCACCCGGTAATAGCCCTGTGTCGTGCTGAGCTGACGGAGGTCCATCAGCTCTTTGAGCACGTAGGGTGCGACGCCCGCGTCGGCGTGCCGCTGGGCGTAGCTGTGCCGGTAGGCGTAGAGGAAGACGCGCGCCTTGTCGAAAGGGATCTGTTGGTTTGTGCGCCGCCCGTCGGTTTCCACGACGACGTTGAAGTAGAGGTCGGGCAGTCCGTTAACCCAGGTGCGGTGCCTTTGGGCGAGCAGGTCCTCGCAGATCGTCTTGATGCCGTGGGGATTGCTGATCTGCGTGGGCAGCAGCGCCAAGTCCTTATCACCCGGCAGCAGGAGAGCGCGCGTCGGCGCTTTCCGAACACTCCCACGAAATGCGGCGGTCGCCGCGCCGATGGGCAGGCGCCGGCGAAGGCGGTGGGACTTGTAGTTGTCGTAGATGAGGACCGGTTGGCCGTCATCATCGGCATCGAGGCAGTCCCATCGCAGATAGCTGATCTCCTGCGGTCGGCGTCCCGTGTCGATGATCAGTTCCACTGCGATCCTGATGTGCGGGGGCGCGATGGCACCCAGCGCGTCAAGCTGGGAGCAGAGTTGCCGCATGACCTCCTGCGGGAGGTTGTTGCCGGCCTCGGAATCCTCTGCCTCATCGGGGATATCCTCCTCTCTGAGGATCACGTCACCGGGCAGCCCGTCCAGGGGTTGGCCGGGGCCGGTGAGCCCCAGGGAACGCATGCGGCGCAGGACCTGGCGGAATCTGGTGATCAGCTTGTAGCGGCCGTCCGGGGACAGGGCGCCCTCCTGCTGCAGGAACGCCTGCCGGTGGAGGAAGGCGACGATGTCCGACCGGCCCAGGCGCCGGTAGTTCATCCCGTGATCGTCGCGCTGCAGCCGCAGGCTCTCCGAGAACTTCGCCAGGCTCTTGATACCGCGCTGGACCGTGATGTGTGCGCGCTTGCCGCGGCGCTGTGGCAGTTCTTCAACCGCCCATGCCTTCGCCGCTTCACGCAGCCAGGGCTGGCTGATATCAGCGAACCGGAGGTGCCCCACCATCCCGAAGACCATCAAGT
Organism: Streptomyces sp. NPDC036813; assembly: GCF_055609245.1. Taxonomy (NCBI): domain Bacteria; kingdom Bacillati; phylum Actinomycetota; class Actinomycetes; order Kitasatosporales; family Streptomycetaceae; genus Streptomyces; species Streptomyces sp. NPDC036813. Next base: position 623,811 of record NZ_JBVJPV010000002.1, read on the forward strand.
CCCATACGTCCTTTAGGTGTTCGGTCTCCGGCGTCGCGCCGAGCCGGTCGACACTGGTCGTGAAGGCGGCCACCAGCTGGCACTGCAGCCGGGTCAAGCTCACGAGGTCGATCTCGGTGATCGATCGCACCTGTTGGCGACGGCCCGTGTCACACAGGGGCCTGAGCGAGTGGTCCTTGGTCTTGGCTCCGGATCGCGTCCTCTCCTGCAGACCGAAGATGATCTCTGCGACCAGCAGCTCGGGCAGGCCGCGAAGGTTGATCTCGCCGGTGATCGTGATGGGGCTCGTAGTCCTGCGCCAGGTCTCCTCATCGGCCACGCGTCCGCTGCGCGTCTCGACGCTGAGCCGGTTGCGGTGGGCCATGCAGTACAGGGTGCGTTCGTAATCCTTCTCCCGGTCGCACGCCAGCACCTGACAGATCCCGAACGACGGCAGAGCGACCACGTCCGGCCGTCGTACGAAGTCCTCGATGGGCAGCCCACTGACTCGCTGCTGATGCAGATGCGCGTAGCAAAACGGTTCCTTGGCGCTCTTGGAGGGCCGCGGACAATCACGCACGCAGCAGGCATCCTTGCCGACGTAGCGCCAAGTCCGTCTCGCCGTGGCCAAGAACTCCTCGACCGGCACCCCGGCGGCTTGCCAGCGGAAGTCACAGGTGTCGCACAGACCGTGAGACACCGCGAACTTGAACGACGTCTTGCGGCAGCCCTCCACCCGGCAGGCCACACCACCGAGCTGGACATGATCCTTCGGGAAGATCAGCCGGCCCACGGCCGGATCCCACTGCATCAGCTGCAGGAACGACGGCTCGATGGCCTCCCGCACCCGCCGCAACCGCAGGCTGCGGCCCTCCTCGACCTGAAGCGGCACCACCCGGAGGCTCATCGCGCGCTGTCGTCGCCGAAGGCCAGCCGAGGTGAGGGGACACGCTCGACGGCGTTACGTAGACGCTCCCGTTCCGGGTGAAGGTAGGGCCGCGACGACTCCGGATGCTTCTGCCCCAGCAGGGCCTGCACCTCATCCAGCGTGCCGCCCGAGTCCACGACGTTGCTGGCCATCGCATGCCGACACATCCGCGGCGTCACCCGGCGCACGAGACCGGCCCGCATGGACAGCGACTCGCACAGCTCCCCGATCGCCTCCGCACTCACCGGCGCACCCAACGGCGGACGGAACAGGTTGACCAGCAGGAAGTCGCCGCCACCCGCTCCCAGCAGGCGATGGCGTTCAACCGCATAGAGGTCGAAGGCGCGCACCACGAGGAAGTCCACCGGCATCGCCCACGACTTCTTCGACTTCGACCAGGCGTTGTTCTCGTTCTGCCTCCGCACCACATGGACGTGAGCGCCCTCGATGTCGCACCCCAGCGACCGCGAGTCCGCCATCAGGTGCAGGTCACTGCGGTGCAGTCCCGCCGTCTGCCCCGGCCGCAGTCCCACCCGGGCGAGCAGCAGCAGCGTCAACCGGTCCCGTGCTGAACGGCATGACCGGAACATCGCGACGACCTCCTCGTCGCTGGCCCGGTCCACTTCGCTCTCCGGCTCCTGCAGCCGATGACGGGCACGCAGCTGGTAACGCAGCCCGTCGCTCTCACCCCTGGCCTCCACCGGCAGGTCACGGTCGTCGCCGAGCTCATACACCTGCTCCAGCACCCAAGCCGGCGCCTCCTTGTTGACCACGGCATGGACCAGGAACATCCGAATCGCCGTAAGCACCTTGTTGATCCGGCCGTCGCCCCGCTCCGGCCGGCCCCCTGGGCCCGGAACGACCGTACGCCGCTGGCCGCCGTTCCCCGGCGTCCAGCGCAGCCACAGCACGAACAGCCCCATGTCGCGGGCGGCAGTCCGCCAGTCGCGACCGGTCCTGTCACACCAGCGCAAGAACAACGACAGGCCCTCCGCGTATGCCTTCGTCGTCGTCTCCGCCCGCCCCCGCGCCAGCCGAGTCTCTCTCAGGAAGCGATCGGGAGCCTCAACCACCCGTACCGCGCCATCCACCACAGTCCAGTACCGAACACCTGAGGGCATCCGGATAGGAAAAGCACGCACTTGTACCTCTGCTCAACGAGTCGACCGCAACGATCCATCGCAGAGCCACACCCCCTGAGAACCGCCGCCGCACCCCCAACGAGGGCACGGCGTACGACGTCACGACACGATCAGAGAACCCCCAGAGAACGCGGACCTGCCCGAGGGCCTGGTCCTCGACGGCGAGCTGGTCGTGTGGGCGGGCGACCGGATGTCCTTCGAGGCGTTGCAGCGGCGCGCGGCCGCCGACCACCACAGCACACCCCGCCTCGCGGAGGAACTGCCCGCCCACCTGATCGTCTTCGCCGCCCTCCCGCCACCGGGCCTGAGCGCCGTACGCGGCGCTGGCCGCCGTGGCATTTCCCGAGAGCCGGGGCCACTGCCACAACGCGGCAGCGGTTCTTGTCCACCGCATCGACAGGGGGAAGCAGGTGATCCGGCGTGCCGACGGGGTGCACGTTCACAGCCGGATCAGTGCTCCTGCCGCCGTCGCCGCGCACCTCCCGGCCCCAGACTCTGACCGCGTCCGCCAACTACTCGTTCGGCATCCACCCCAAGACAACCGAGCCCTGGGCCGTGCTCGTCGGTGGGAACTGGTCCCCATACGTGTCATCGCTGGCGCGACCGGGCCGGAGGCCAGCTCGGGCATTGCCCTAGAAGACCGAAACGAGGACCAGTCCCCGTTTCATGGTACGGTCGCACCTGGCCTATAAACGGGGAATAGTCCCCACTTCTGTCGGGAGCCGTCAATGCGCACGCATCACCCCACCGTCCGACTCGCCGACCTGACCGACGACTTCACCGCCGACCCCTACCCCGCCTTCACCGCGCTGCGCTCCCGCGGGTCTGTCCACCACGTGCGTTTCCCCACCGGGGACGAGTCATGGCTGGTGATCGGGCACGAGGAAGTACGCGCCGCGTTCGCGGACCCCAGGCTGCGCAACGACGTGCGGCACTCTGCCGACTTCGAGGACGACGGGCTGTACGCCGTGGGCCGTAACATGCTCCAGGTCGATCCGCCCGATCACACCCGCCTGCGGACACTGGTGGCCCGCGAGTTCACCGCCCGCCGCGTTCAGGCGCTGCGGCCCCGCATCGAGGAGGCGGCCGGTGCGCTGCTGGACGCCGTGGCCGCCGACGGCCGTACCGACCTTGTGGCCGCATACGCCTATCCGTTGCCGCTCACCATCATCTGCGAGCTGCTCGGCGTGCCGGACGGGGACCGGGATGCCTTCCGGGCGTGGTCCACGAGGGTCGTCGCCCTCGACGATGCGGAGCAGTCCGCCCGCGCCAGCCAGGAGATGGCCGCGTACCTCGCGGAGCTGGCGGAGGAGAAACGGCGGCTTCGGGACGGGGCGGAGAGCGACCTGCTGCACGCACTGGTGCGCACCCACGACGGGGACAGCACCGACCGGCTCACCCCGGAAGAGCTGCTCGGCATGGCCTTCTTGCTGCTCGTCGCAGGGCACGAGACCACCGTCAACCTCATCGCCAACGCCGTCCACCTGCTGCTCGGCCATCCCGGGCAGCTCGACGCGCTCCGCGCCAACCCTGAGTTGCTGCAGGGAGCCGTGGAGGAGACGCTCCGCTTCGAGTCGCCGGCACCGGCGGGCACCTACCGCTACACCGCCGAACCGATCACCCTCGGCGGCGCCCGGATACCGGCGGGCGCGCGTGTCGTGCTCTCCATCGCCGCCGCGAACCGCGACCCCTCGCGCTTCCCCGCCCCCGAACGTTTCGACATCCGCCGCGATCCGGCCCCGACCCGCGCCCACCTCGCCTTCGGGCACGGCCTGCACCACTGCCTGGGCGCCCCGCTGGCCCGCCTGGAGGCGACCGTGGCCCTGCGTATTCTGCTGGACCGCTTTCCCCGCCTGGCCTTCGACGGTGACGGCACACCGCAGTGGCGCACCAGTCTCATGCGCAGCCTGCGAGAGCTGCCGGTGCGCTGGTAGACGTGGGCTCCGCCGCCGAGCCCGAACGCCGAGCTCTACATCGGGTGCCTCTTTCGACGCCGGTGGGAAGGCGTGAAGTTGGCGCGGGGCAAGGCGACGGAAGCCGGGCCATGGACTACTCGTAGACTTTGGCTGCTTGCAGTGCCCGGGCGATGAAGGTCCAGTCGCCGTGTGCTGGAAGCTCTTTGCCGACGAGCTGGAACAGGCGCGGGAGCACGGCGCACAGTGTGGGCATCTCGACGCTGCGCACGTCAGTCGGGAGCGGTAGGGGTTCGATCCGAGTCGGCGGCTTTCCACGTTGCCCGGTAGGTCTGCGGGGTCGTGCCGGTGACGCGCTTGAACCGTTCACGGAAGGCGGTGGCGGATCCGAAACCGGCCTGGACGGCGATGCGTTCGACGGAATGATCGCTGTTCTCGAGTAGGTACTGGGCGTGCCGGACGCGTGCGCGCAGCAGCCATTGCAGCGGGGTCGTGCCGGTCTGTTCACGGAAGCGGCGGCTGAAGGTGCGGGTACTCATGGCGCAGCGGGCAGCCATGGCCTCCAGGGTGAGGTCCTCGCCGAGGTGGTCCTGGATCCAGGCCAGAGTCGGTTCCAGAAGTGAGCCGCGAGGCAGCGCCGGGGGTTGCTGGACGATGTACTGGGCCTGGCCGCCCTCGCGTTCCAAGGGGGTGACGGCCAGTCGGGCCGCGTCCGCCGCGACGGCCGAGCCCAGATCGCTGCGCACCAGATGCAGGCACAGGTCCATGCCGGCGGAGGCCCCGGCAGAGGTGAGCAGTTGACCGTTGTCCACGTAGAGGACGTCCGGGCGCACTTCGATTGCCGGGTACTGCCGGGCGAGTTGATCAGCGGCGATCCAGTGGGTGGTGGCGGCCAGGCCGTCCAGCAGGCCGGTGGCGGCCAAGGTGAAGGCGCCGCCACAGATCGAGGCGATGCGTGCGCCGTGGGCGGCGGCGTCGCGCAGAGCCTGAAGAGCCTCCACCGGGGGCGGGCCCGCACCTTCCTCCCGGCCGGGCACGATGATCGTGTCCGCGTCGGCGAGGCCGTCCAGCCCCCAGGGCGCACGGATGGTGAACGTCTCGGTAGGCACCTCCGGTCGGGTACCGCAGACGCGCACCCGGTAGGGGCGACGCCCGTCCGGCAGGCGCACGCGTCCGAACACCTCCACCGGGATGGCCATGTCGAAGGCCACCGTCCGATCCAGCGCAAGAATCGCAACCGTGTGCATCCGCGCAGACTACGCCCACTTCCAGCCGCACCACATCGCCCTGGCCAGACGGTTGTGTGTCGTGAAAGCACTGGTCAGCGAAGTGGCGAGAACTCGTTGATTTGTGTCATTCAAGCCCATGGGCGGGGCCTGTTGTGCCGCCTAGCGTGAGCGCGGCAGTCAAGGATCCAGGGAAATGAGAGTCGCCGATGCTGGCCCAGTTCGTCCTCTTCGATGGTTTCGACCCGTTGGATGTCATCGCCCCGTTCGAAGTCTTCAGCGCCGCCCGAACCTTCACCGATCGGGTGACCGTCGAACTGGTCTCCGCTGAAGGAAGCAGGCAGGTGCCGAGCGGAATCCCCGGCGTCGCGCTGCCGGCCGCCGCTTCTCTGGCCCCGGACCGCGCGGACCTGGTCGTCGTTCCGGGCGCGGCCGGCAGGCTCCCCGGGCCGGGCGCGGACGGCTCCGCAGAGGAACAGATTCCCGCGATCCTCGGCCGTGCGCTGACCACCGAACTCCCGAAGTTGCTGGCCGCCGCACTGGCCACAGAGGGCACCACGGTGGCCACGGTCTGCGGCGGGTCACTGGTGCTGTCGATGGCCGGACTCGTGCACGGCCGCCACGCCACCACCCATCATCAGGGTCTGGACCTGCTCGGCGCGGGCGGCGTGCACGTCGCCCCGGGCCGGGTCGTCGACGACGGCGACCTGGTCACCGCCGGCGGCGTCACCTCCGGCCTCGACCTGGGCCTGTATCTGCTGGACCGGGAGATCGGGCCGAAGGTCGCGCTCGCGGTGGAGCAGCTGTTCGCCTATGAGCGCCGCGGCGTCGTCTGGCGCGACCAGGGGCCCGCGCCGGTGTCCGCCGCCGGCGGCGCGGGGCACCCGCGATGACCAAGCTCCTGCTCATCCTGCACGTGCTCGCGGCGATCGTCGCCGTCGGCCCGGTGACCGTGGCGGGCAGCATGTTTCCCGCCGCGGCCCGCCGTGCCGCCGGCTCGCCCGACCGGAACGAGGCGGTCGCCACGGTACGGGTGCTGCACCGCATCTGCCGCGTCTACGCCGCAGTCGGTCTGGCCGTTCCCGCCCTCGGCTTCGCCACCGCGAGCCAGATGCATGTGCTGGACAGTCCCTGGCTGGTCACGTCGATCGCGCTGACCGGTGCAGCCGCACTGGTGCTGGCGCTGCTGGTTCTTCCGGCCCAGGAACGCCTCCTCGCCGGCCTGGCCGAATCCGCGCCTGGGACGGGGGTCGTCGAGCGTGCCCAGACCGCACGCCTGGCCATGCTGACCGGCGCCTTCAACCTGCTCTGGGCGACGGTGACCGTCCTGATGATCCTCCGCCCAGGCTCCACCACGGGAGTGTGACCCATGACCGCCGACTCCGCAGCCGCGCCACGGCTCGCACGCAAGCCGCTGCGCGCTACAGCAACCATCGAACTGGTCAGCCTCACCGTGTTGTTGCTCAACATCGCCACCGGGGACGCCCAGCAGATCGCGGCGCTGTTCGGTCCTGTACACGGAATCGCATGGCTCTTCGGCGTACTGGCCGCCTGGCGCGACTCGCAGCGCAGCACCGGCGCCGCGCTGCGCGCCGTCATTCCCGGCATCGGAGGTCTGCTCGCACTCCGCGCCCTGGAGCGCACCGGTGCACAGCCCGCTCCGGACGCGGTCGCGGGGGCACGATGAGAGCCCGCCTGCCCACGCTCGCGGCCACGGCCGCGCCCACTCTGGCGTTCGTGACCGCCTACGGTGCCGACGGGCTGCGCACCGCTCTTGTGGCGGCCACAGCGGCCGGGGCGCTCGTTTTCGGCTGTGGTCTGTGGATCCGTCGGTATCTCCGGCCCGCGGCGGTAGGCGCGCTGCTGGCGGTGACCTGCGCGGCCGTGGCGGTCGGTACCGGGCAGGCGCGCGGCTTCTTCCCGCTGCCCATGCTGCTGCCCGCAGCGTCAGCGGCGGCCTGCCTGCTGTCGGTGCTGGCAGGCCGTCCGCTGGCCGGCCTGGTGGCCAACCGGGTCGCGGGCGGCCCACGACACTGGCGTTCGCACCAGCCCCTGCACCGCTTCTATCGTTGGATGACGGTGCTCATCGGCCTGGTGTGCGTGGCGAGCCTGGCGGCGCAGGCCGCACTCTACAGTCGTGCGCAGATCGCCTGGCTCGGCGGCCTTCACGTCGTCATGGGAGTGCTGTGGCCCGGGATCACCGCCCTCACGCTGGCTCTGTCGCGGGTGGCCGTCGCCCGCCACCGCGAGTCGGCCCCGAGTGCAGACCCGGCTTCCAGGCAATCGAACGCGGTCCGGGCGCAGTAGGCAACGTGGACCCTTCTGCACGAAGAGGTGCTCTCGGAAGCCACCAGATACCACTTCACTGGAACGGGAGGCGGGCGAGCAGGCGTTTTCTCCACAGCCCTGCACTGAGACCGGGAGAACATCCCGGCGTGGCAACGATGGTCCAGTAACGCAAATGTCCGTGCACTCAGGCGAGTTCGGCTCTGCCGCTGCCCGCTCACGAGCCGGTTAGGGTGGTCCGGTGATCGACGAGACCGTGGACAGACTGAGCCGCTTTCGAGTCGAGGCGGCATCCCGGGGCCTGCCGCCGGTGGAGGTGGAGGAATGGATACGTGTCACCTTGCCGGCGGTGTACATGACGGAAGGCGGTGACGGGCCCCTCGTAGCTCGGGTCGGCGGTGACCCCATGCTGCCGCACGGCGTGCCGAAACCGTCCGATCCCTTCGTGGCCTCCGTCGACCTCGCGGCCCTCCCGCCAGGCGCGACCAACCTCCCGCTGCCCGCCGACGGCCACCTGCTCTTCTTCTCCGGCACCGATGTGCACGGCGTCGAGGGGCAGGCGCCCGACGCGGTGCTGTACGTACCAGCCGGGACCCCGACGACCCCGAGCCCCCTCGAACACAGCTGGCGCGAACCGTACCGGCCGCGCGAACTCCGGACGGCCTGGTACCAGTTGAGTGCGCAGATGCCGGAGAGCTTCGCCGTCGACAGATGGGGCGACTTCCCCGAGGAAGAGCAGTTCGACCTCGCCGATGAACTCGGCGACGCCTGGGCGGACGTGGGTGGCTACCGCCCTTCCTGGACCTTGCAGATCGGCGGCCATCCGGTCTCGCCCCAGAACGACCCCGTCCACTACGCCCGTGATCCCGGGGAGGCCGGCTCCTTCGGGCAAGGCGGTGCGGGTCACGGAGAGGGCGCCGACGATTGGGTTCTCCTGGCCACCTGGAGGTGCGGCGACGACGTAACGGAACTGGACTCCGGCACGGCCCACTGGGTGATCCGCCACCGGGACCTGGCGACCCGGCGCTTCGACCGGGTCCACCGCTACGTCGAAATGGCCTGACCGTGTGGGGCGGGGACGACGGTTACCCCAGGGCTCATCAGCCGCCCGCCCGCCATCTGGTCCGTGCCGCCAACGTGACGATCGGTCGCCCGGAACGCGTGCCGCTCCTGCCCCGGCGTTCACCTGGCCCGCGGAAGGGGCACGGCGGTAAAACCCGTGAAGCGGTGCAGTTGGTCGCGGGCGGTCTCGGTCTCCTTCGCAGGGCCCGGCGACTACCGGCTGCGCATCCGTTCCCGCGGCCGTGACACCGCAGTCGAGCTCGCCTCCGACGAGACCCACGGAGTGGTATCTGATGCGGGCCTGGCCGGCAGCCGCACAGGACGCAAAATCCTGCGAGCCACCGACGACTACGGCGCCACCGTGCGTACCGTCAACTGCCCGGCTTCGTCGGGGCCGTCTCACGAACTCGTCACTGATGACCTGCTGCTCCACTCAACCAGATTCTTCAACCGCAATTCGCCTCGTGAGGCAGTCAGATTTCGTGGGCCTTGGGCACCACGGTCGGTAGGTTCGACGGGTGTCAGTCGTCGTCGGCGATGAAGTCTGTTATCGCGGCAGTGATGGCTTCGGGCTGCTCGTCGGGGATGAAGTGTCCAGCTTCGGGCACGACGATCCCGGTGGTGTTGTCGGCCCACGGGCTGATGGAGGCGGCCATGTCCGGAACGGAGCCGTGGCTGCTGGAGATTCCGAGGATGGGCACGGTCAGGTGCCGCCACATGAGCGCCTCGCGGTTCTTGCGCGCTGACTCCGCGGCGTCTCGGTAGTACGCGAGGGAAGCGCGCAGGCCGCCGTCGACGGCGACGGCCGCCGCGTAGTGGTCGAGCTCGGCGTCGTCGAACGTGTCGGGAGACAGGGCCTTCATCTTCAGGAACCAGCCGACGTACTCACGTTCGCGGCCGGCAAGCAGCGTCTCGGGCAGGTCGGGCACGATGTGGAACGCGAAATGCCAGGTTTTCCACGCTCGATCCGGGTCGGTGGGAATCGCCTCCGGGAGAGTGATACCGGGAATCCCGGCGTCGAGCAGAGCGACCCCGCGCAGGTGGCTCTCGAAGTTCAGGGCGAGGGAGAAAGCGACCCAGGCGCCGATGTCGTGGGCGACCAGAAAGTAAGTCGACACTCCGAGAGCCTTCACGGCGGTGTGGACGTGCCCGGCGACCGCGTGCGTGTCGTAGCTGCGCTCCGGACGCTCGGAGTGGCCCTGACCCGGCAGGTCGATCGCGATGACGTGGAACCGGTGGGCGAGGCCCGGCATCACCTTTCGCCAGGCCCACCAGGTTTGCGGGAATCCGGCGAGCAGGACGACGGCCGGGCCGCTCGGCCGTCCGCCTTCGACGGCATGGAGGCGGACGCCGTCCGCGTCGACCCAGCGGTGAGTGAATCCGGCCAGATGCTGCAGGGGCAGGTCGCGGATGGGGTTGCTTTCGGAGACATGCGGAGAGCCGGTTGCCTGGTCGGTCACGGGGATCCTCCGTCGGTGTCAGGTGTGCGGTTGGGCCGGTGTAGCTGACGGCGGTGGCTGGGACCACGCGGTGTGCTCGCCCGGTCGCGAAGTGCGCGGTATGCCTGGCCATCACCACGCTCGAAGGTTACACATCTTGAACTGATCGGTTCAAGATAGACTGGTGCGCAACACAGTCCGCACCATCGACGCATCGGCAAGGAAGTGCCGCGTGGCAGGCAAGAAGCAGTTCGACATGGACACGGCGCTCGACGCCGCGATGATCCAGTTCTGGCGCGACGGCTACGCCGACACCTCATTGGACGATTTGTCTCGGGCAACCGGCCTGAACCGCAGTTCCATCTACGCCTCCCTCGGCGACAAGGACACGCTCTTCCTGCGCTGCCTGGATCGCTACGCCGCGCGCTATGGCGAGAAGTACGACACCGCCCTGTCGTGTGCAGCTTCGGAACCCGTTGGCGCTCTTCGCGCGTTCTTCGACGTCACCCTCGAGCGCATCGCCGACCCCGAACTGCCTGATGGATGCCTGATTGCCCAGTCAGCCATGGCTGTCCCAGTGCTGAGTCCGAGCGTCGCAGCGCACGCCAAGCAGGCGCTCGGCTTCCAACGTCTGCGCCTGCGCACCGCGCTGAAGGCCGGCCGACTGACCGACCAGGACGCCGAAGCCTTCGCTCTGCACGCGGCGGCTGTGAACCAGTCGCTCGCCGTCATGAGCAGGGCCGGGGCGAGCCGGGCGCAGTTGCTGACCATCGTGGGCGTGACCGTGGACGCCCTGTCGCAGGCGTTGCGCGCGAAACAGATCTGATACGGCCAGTCGGGCCGGCAGCCTGGTACGCACCGTTCTTTCATGAGGTCGAGGGAGCGGCCCGCGCCTTTCCGGACTCGCTCCGGCGGAGCATCTTCTGGAGGTCTTTGACTGCCGTGCGGCACTCGCAGAGTTCTCCGTCGTCCTCGCTGAGCATGACCGCGGCGTGCCTGTCGTTGCTGACCAGTGGACGGTCGGTCAACCGGCCGGGCTGTGCTCGGTCGCTCGGTCTCCGGTACCGGGGGCAGCCAGTGCAGCGTTGCGCGACGGCCGCGAAGCGGCTGACCAAGGCGACGGCTCGCAAGCTCATCACGGCCCGGATCACACCACGATCAGTCCTGTCCGCTCCCGTCGTCGTCCCCGTCCGGTGCGCCCGCATGGTGCAGCGGACGCAGGGCGTCGACGGCCAAGACGCCGGCGGTGAAGCCGTAGCGGCCGAGGAGGTTCAGGTTGCGGTAGGAATGCCGATGACCGCCGTGTGTCCTGACGGCATGCTCACGCCGGTGGTGTCAGGCGTTGCACCGCGGTGATCACACGGTCGAGTGCGTCCTTGCTGTGCGGGTCGGAGAGGTTGGTCCATAGCTTGAACATGAGGTTGCGCACAGCCGGGAGACGCATGCTGTTGGTGGCGACGGCCTTCATGATCGCGGGGCGGTTGAGAGCCTGCACGATGAGGCGTCCGAGTGTGAAGTAGCTGCCGTAGCAACTGCGGACGAGGTGAGGGTAGGACTGGAGAATCTGCTCGCGCTGGACGGCGGTGGGCTGGGTGAGGGCGAGGGTGATGGTTTCAGCGCTGAGACGACCGGATTCCATGGCGTAGTCGATGCCCTCACCGCTGAGCGGGTTGATCATCCCACCGGCATCGCCGGTCAACAGCACGCCCCGCGTGTACTGCGGGTGCCGGTTGAAACCGGCCGGCAGGGGAGCTCCCCGGACCGGACTGGTGGCGTGGGCCTCGTCGAAGTTCCACGCCGGAGGCAGACGCTGCGTCCACTCCTCGAGCATGCGACGGTGGTCCACGTCCGGTTTGTGCCCCACGTGAAAGGTGCCGAGACCGACGTTGAAGGTGCTGCCGCCGACGGGGAAGATCCACGCGTAACCGAACGGCATGTACGTGCGCCCGTTCCGGTTGCGAGTCTTCAGGTCGAGCCAGATCTCGAGGTGATCGTCGTTGCGGCGGGCAGCGGTGTAGTAGCGGCGCACGGCCACTCCCATGGGCCGGTCGATGCGTTGGTGCAGGCCGAGTGCGACGGCCAGGCGGCTGGAAGCCCCGTCTGCGGCGACGACCACCGGTGCCCGGTAAGTACGCCTGCTGCCGCCATGCTGGGCGATCACGCCGCCGACGCGACCGGTCGCAGCGTCGAAGACAGGTTCCGTGACCCTGGTCGCCTCCAGGAGGCGGGCCCCGGCCGCCACGGCGTGGCGGGCCAGGAGCTGGTCAAAGTCCTCACGGGTCCTGACGAGTCCAAAGGCGGGGAAGGAGGACACCGTGGGCCAGGACATCTCCACCGTGGCTCCGACTCCATGCACGCGCAGGCCCGCGGTGCGCACCCAGCCGTCACCGTCGATGCCGACCCCCATCGCGGTCAGCTCTTTCACAGCGCGGGGTGTCAGTCCGTCTCCGCAGATCTTGTCCCGGGGGAACGTTGCCTTCTCCAGCAGCAGGACGCTGTGTCCCGCCGCGGCCAGGTAGTAGGCGGCGGTCGATCCGGCGGGGCCGGCACCGACGACGATCACGTCGGCGTACTCATGAGCGGCAGCGGACGGCACGGGCATCTCCTTCTGTCCCGGCAGAACTGCCGGAGTGGCGGGGCCGCCGTGTGCAACCCGGCCACGAGGTTTTGGTCACGCCGTCCTCATCGTGGCCGCGCTGGAGACAGGCTGCACGTCCTGGACGGCAGTGTGGGACGCGGTCCACCTTGAGCCGGGCGCGGACGTCGCCTCGGTGACCGGAGTTCCTCATCCGCGTGGCCGCTTCCTCCAGTCCTGGGGCCGCCGGCACCACCGCCCCGGACACCACTGACCGCGCACCCGCGTGAACGAGGCCGTGGCCACCCGCTACGACAAACGCGCCCACCACTACGAAGCCATGGTCACCCTGGCCTGCTTACTGCTCCGGCTGCCCTGACTTTGCCGACACGACCTGGAGGTCGCGGCCCGGGTGAGGCCGGGGCTGGCCCTAGTCTGCTGACGTGTGCGCTGCGCTCGCGGCGCGGATGCGCTGGCCGAGGAAGAGTGCTGCGCGGTCCAGTGCCTCGTCCGCCTCGTCCAGGACGCCGGCGAACGACTGGAACACGTGCGGCACGTCGGCGGTGACATCCAGGATGATGTCCACTCCGGCTGCCCTCGCACGCGCGGCCAGGCGCGTGGAGTCGTCCAGCAGGATCTCGTTGGTGCCTACCTGGATCAGCATCGGAGGGAAGCCGGTCAGGTCGGCGAGGACGGCCGGGCTGAGCAGGGGCTGACGCGGGTCGGCTCCGGCGAGGTACATGGCTCCGGTGTGTTCAACGGCCTCGCGGGTGAAGATCGGGTCGATGCCCGTTTTGGTGTCCATGCTCTCGCCGGTTCGGGTGGCGTCCAGGCCCGGGGAGAACGCGACGATGGCGGCGGGCAGTGGGAGGCCCGCGTCGCGGGCGGCGAGGCAGGTGGTGACGGTGAGGCCGCCGCCGGCGGAGTCGCCGGCGAACACGATGGTCCAAGGGTCTTTGCCGCTGTCGAGGAGGGCGCGGTAGGCGCTCAGCGTGTCTTCGATTGCGGCCGGGAACGGGTGCTCGGGGGCAAGCCGGTAGTCCAGCGAGTACGCCTCGAAGCCGGTCTTGGCCACCAGGTGTCCCGTCAGCGACAGGGCTGTCTCGGGAGAACCGAACACCCAGCCGCCGCCATGGAAGTACAGGATCGTCCCGGCGCGCGGCCCGTTGTCGGGCTCGACATACAGTGCGGGTCGGTCGCCGAGCGTCGTCCGCGTGGTGCGGATGCCGTCGGGCACGATCATCCGGGCCATCAGCTCCCGGAATCCGGCTCGGATCGCCTCGACCGACCGCGGACCCTCAGGTCGGGGCTGCCGCAGCATCGCGTCGATCTTCGCGCGCTGTTCCTTGCTCATACTTACGCTCCCGCCATAGGTTACTTCCATGGAATTATATGCTGCGGAATGTAGCGTACACTATATGCCATGGCATCCACATCGAGCGGCGAGACAGCCGACCTCCCGGGCCTCTTCGCCGACCTGGTCCGATGCGAGACGCGTCTGTACAACGCCCTCAACGACCGTCTCCGCGAGCAGCACGGGATCGTCACCTCGCAGTACGAGGCCCTGCGCTACCTGCGCGACCACCCCGGGTCCCGCGTGGCGGACCTCGCTGCCGAATTCGCCATCGGTATCGGGGCGACCAGCAAGACCATCGACCGCCTGGAGAAGCAGGGCTGGGCCGCCCGACAGCCGAACCCAGCCGACCGCCGCTCCTCGCTGGTGGCCCTGACCGACAGCGGCACTCAGCTCGTCGACGCAGCAGAGAAAACCTTCACCGCCGAAGTGGCCGAGCTGATCGGAGGCACTCTCGACAACTCCTCCGCGACGGCCGCCGCACAGGCCCTCTCCAAGCTGCGCTCCGTGCTCGAACGCAACCAGATCGGCACACCCGCGGGCTGACGAGCATCACCTCGGGTCGTGGACGGCGGCATCCGGCCTGCACGAGGTACAGCAAGCGGCCCCCCTCGGTTCTGGCCCGGCCGAATTCCAGACCTGCCAGAAAATGCCGCAGGTGATGCGCGCAGAGCCTGGGCGCCGCGGAGTGCTCCGTGCCGGTCACGCCCTGGCCGCGAGGTGCCGCCATTCGTTCCACGTGTCGAGCCGCTTCCGATAGGCCGCCTCGACCACCGGATAGGGGTAGGTGCCGAGGAAGAGCCGCAGGGGCGGTGCGTCGGTGTCGACGAGTTCGAGGACAACGGCGGCGGTGCCTCGCGCGTCCTGGGGCGTGCGGGCGGATGCACCGGCCCGGCGCGCGGCGCGGACGGGTTCGTAGGCGGGGAGTGGCTCGGTGTGCACTGCGGAGGCCCCCGACCAGTCGGTGCCGTAGGGGCCGGGTTCGAGCAGAGTCACGTGGATCCCGAAGGGGGCGACCTCCTGGGCCAGGGCCTCGCTCATCCCCTCCAGGGCCCACTTGGAGGCGTTGTACAGCCCGAGTGTGGGAAAGGCGGCGAGGCCTCCGAGGCTGGATACCTGCAGGATGTGACCGCTGCCCTGGGCCCGCAGGTACGGCAGGGCCGCCTGCGTCACCCACAACGGGCCGAACAGGTTGGTGTCGAGCTGCGCGCGAGCCTGTTCCTCGGTGGTCTCCTCGACCATGCCGAACAGGCCGTAGCCCGCGTTGTTGACGACCACGTCCAGGCGCCCGGAGAACTCGGCGGCCCGCTGCACCGCGGCGATCGCGGCGGTGCGGTCCGTCACGTCGAGGCGGAGGGGGAGGACGTTGTCCCCGTGGGCGTCCACGAGGGGCCGCAGGGTCTCGGGATCGCGGGCGGTGGCGGCGACGCGATCGCCGCGGTCGAGTGCGGCCTCGGCCCAGATACGGCCGAAGCCGCGGGACGCGCCGGTGATGAACCAGGTCTTCATGGCATCGAGCCTGCGCCGTTCACACCACGGCAGCCAGCACCCCCACAGGGTTACCCTCGCACCATGGCGGCCGACAACTTTCTGGGAGATTTCGTCAAGGCCCGGCGCGGACGGGTCGCTCCGGCGGACGTGGCGGTGCCCGCCAGTGGACGTCGCCGGGTGGCAGGACTGCGCCGGGAGGAACTGGCCCGGCTCGCCGGAATCAGCGAGCCGTACCTGGTCCGGCTCGAACAGGGCGTAGACCGACACCCATCGCCCCAGGTACTGCGCTCCCTCGCGAGGGCGCTGAAGCTGGACGCCGACGCCTCCGCTCACCTGCACGCCCTCGCCGGCCCCGCCCCCGTGCCGCCGTCGCGGACCGAGGTCTCCGCGGACGTGCACCGGCTGCTCGACGCGTGGGCGGACCGCCCTGCGTACGTGCGCGACCGGTGCTTCGACGTGCTGGCGGCGAACAAGCCGGCCCGTGCGCTCGCCCCGATGTACGAGCCCGGGAGCAACCTGGTCCGGGCGGTGTTTCTCGACCCGGCGTCCCGCCGGCTCTTCCCCGACTGGGCGGAGGTGGCCGCGCAGACCGCAGCGGCCCTGCGCGCCGAAGCGGACCCGCACGACCCCAGGACCGCCCGCCTGATCGCCGAGTTGGAGACGGACGAGGAGTTCCGCCGTATGTGGGCGCGGCACGAGACGCGGCCCGCCCGTGACGAACTGAAGCACTTCGCACACCCGGTCGTCGGCAGCCTCGCCCTGCGAAGGCAGGCACTCACCGTCGGCGGCGCCGAGCAACAAGTGATCATCGTGTACCAGGCGAAGGCCGGGAGCCCGTCCGAGCTGGCGCTGGCGCGTCTCCTGTGATGCGCCAGACGGTTGCCGTGGGCGCGGCAGCCTCGATCTCCGTTCTGGTGACGGAAAGTGGGAAGGGCCCCCCACCTGCGGCCGGGCCCCGCCCTACTGCTGGTTCCTGAGGTGCTCGCTACGGCTGGTTCCTGAGGTGCTCGGCGATCAGGTCGTAGGCCGGGTCATCGGGGTCGGGTGCGTCGAAGTCATGGGGCTGCGCTGCGGCGGAACAGGTCTTGTTCGTAGGCGGTGAGGGCGGTTCCGGGGGCGTCCGGGTGGGCGGCGAGGGCCAGGGCGAGTTCGGCGGCGTCGAGCATGGCGAGGTTGGCGCCTTCGCCGTTCGATGGTGAGAGGTGGGCGCGTCGCCGGGCAGGGTGACGCCCGGGATGCGGGGCCACCGGTGGGCGGCCGGCAGAGCGTAGAGGGGGCGGAGGGTAGGGGGGAGGTCGGCTTCGGTGAGCAGGGCGGTCAGTTCCGGGGCCCATTGGGCGAACTCCCGCATCCCGTGTGCAGTCGCGGCGGCGTCGGAGAAGTCGACGTTGTCGAACCACTCGCGGGGCTTGTGCAGGCCCACGTAGGCACACAGGGTGTCGCCGTTCTCGCGGTGGGCGAAGATCTCCCGGCCCGGCTCAACCGCCATCATCGACCCGCCGCCGACCGTCTTCGCGACAGGCGGGTGCCGGGTGCCGGCGTCGTAGAGGTACGTCTCGACGACCGACCTTCCGGTGTACTCGGGTACGTCGGTGGAGAGCAGCGGCCGGACCTTCGACCAGGCCCCGTCCGCGCCGACCAGAAGACCGGTGGTGATGCTGCTGCCGTTGGTGAAAGTGACTTCGTGGCGTCGGGAGCCGAGGCTTCATACGGCGTTGACCTCGTGTCCCCACCGGACGGTCCCGTCCGGGAGTGAGTCGAGCAGTAGCTGACGCAGGTCGCCGCGTTGCACCTCGGGCCGGCCGCCCGTGCCGTCGTCGGCCTGGTCGACCAGCAGCTCGCCGTTCGGGGCGAAGATACGCATGGCCTGTCGACCCTCAAGGATCAGGCCGCAGAACTCGTCCATCAAGTCGGCAGCCTGTAGGGCGACTTGCCCGTTGTAATCGTGGATGTCGAGCATTCCGCCCTGGGACCGCGCGGTCGGGGAGGGTTCTGCTTCGTAGACCGGCTGGGACGAACTCAGGGCCGGTCACACCTCACTCGACTCCGAGGGTCCGATGCCCAGGTCCTCACGCATGCGGCGACGCATCTGCGCCATGGCCTTGCGTCGCCGCTCTATCAGGGGCGCGTCGTCGGTCGAGCCGACAGCCACGCCACGGGCATAGGCGTCGCGGATCGCGGCCTTCCGGCACATCGCCGCGGTGCGCTCCTGCACGGCCCGTCGCATCAGCTCGTCCATCGCGGCGACGCACTCCGGGCTGCGGGTGTGGGCGGCGCAACCGTGGAAGGACTCGTCGCGTCGGACCGTGTCCGGCGAGTCGGGTGGCGGCTTGCGAAAGCCTCCGAGCCCCGATGCAGAACCCGAGACGGTGATGTTCCGCGTCCGTCCCCGGGCTGCTGAGTCGGGGCGGCCCGGTGCCCGCTGCATGCGGCGCCCCCGCCCGTCGGGAAGGCGGACGGGGGCCGTTCACGCCGGGTGCGTCAGTTGACCTTGATCAGTTGCCACTGCTGGTTGGTGCCGCCGTTGCGGGGCCATTGAACGACCTTGCCGCCGTCAGCGGTGGACGCCCCGCTGACGTCCACGAGGTCGCCGCTGAGCCGGGACTCCAGGGTGTACATGCCGTTGTCGGACGCGGCGACGAGCCACTGCTGGTTCGCCCCGCCGTTGACGGTCCACAGGTTCAGCTGGGTCCCGGGGAACCGGGTCAGGTTGGGCACGTCCAGGGCTTTGCCGCTGCCCACGCCGGTGATCGTGTAGTAGCCGTCCCCGGTCGTGGCCAGGCGCCACTGCTGGTTGGTGCCGCCGTTGGCCGTCCACTGGACGACCGGCGTGCCGTCGGCGGTCCCGCCGCCGGAGGCGTCCAGGACCTTGCCGCTGTTCTTGTCGATCAGTCGGTAGGTGCCGGACAGGTCGGCGGTGGTGCCGGGCGTGACGGAGAAGTTGGCGAACTGGGCCGGGTAGTAGCCGCCCGTGGCGAGGCCGGTCAGGCCGCCGCCGTAGCTGGTGTCGGTGACCCGGCCGACCTGCCTGCCGTCGATGCTCGCGGTGATGGTGCCGCCGGCGAAGGTGAGGGAAAGCCGGTGCCAGGTTCCGGTGCCGGGCGCGGCGACCGTGCCGTTTGCCAATGTCGTGAACTTCCAGGCGGTGTCGCTCTTGAGCAGGGACCAGGCGCCGGTGTCGCTCAGCCGCAGCCGGTAGGCGTTCAGTCCGTTGTTGTTGCGGCCCTGCATGCCGACGCGGCCCAGCAGATCCACCGAACCGGCCTTCTCCAGCAGGACGTCCGAGGCGACCGTGTAGTTGGACCAGCTCAGGTCTCCCATCACCGTGTACGGCTGGGGCGCGCTCTCGTTCGTCCAGCGGATCGGCGTGACAGGAGCCATCTGCCGCAGGCACTGGCCGCTGCGTCCGCCGCCGCACGCAGCCGTCTCGAAGGCGCCGTTCATCGACGCGAAGTACTTCGCCTCCCGGCCGCTGCCGTAGGAGCTGAAGGTGTCCGAGTACGGCAGGGGGAGAACCTGGCGCTGTGGGCCGGTGGCGGTACCGGCTCCCTGTCCGGTCGTCGTGGTGACCGTGTAGACGCGGTTGGGCTGCAGGGTGAGCGTGTAGGTGCCGGATGTGGCCGTCAGGTCGGTGCCGGCCGTCATCCGAGGGGAGGCCGCGCCGAGGTCCGTGGACCACACATGGAGCGTGCCGCCGGGCAGGCCGCCCGCCGTCGCCAGGGTCACGGTCTGCGCGGTGGTGGTGCCCGCCGTCTCGAAGACCGTGCTCCACGCCGACTTGTCGGGGGAGGCGTAGCTGACGTAGCTGCCGTTCGCGCGGTTGCCCCCGAGGTAGCCGCTCGCGGTGTCGAGGTACTTCCAGCCCGGCTCGGTGAACTGCGTGGTCTGCGCGGTCACCCAGGTGCTCGTGCCCACCGAGTAGGCGCCGGACCAGGGCTGGTCGGCCCGGACCAGGCCGTCGGTGTTGAACCACTGGTTCTGGTAGAGGGCCGCGACGACCGGCCAGTTGATGAACGCGGTCATCTTGCCGTCGAGGTAGCCGCGGTTGATGGCCCGCGCCATCGGTGCCGCGCCGGTCTCCAGGTCCTGGGATCCGTTTTCGCTCGCCCACAGCTGCTTGCCGGTGGCCTGGGCGTCACTGCTGCTGGAACAGGTGGTCATGGCCGACAGGTAACCGCAGGGGTAGTGGGTGCCGATGATGTCCACCGCGGAGTTCAGCGCCGGGTCGTTGCGCATCGCGGTGGCGATGCCCCAGTCGCTGTCCGCGCCGACGATCTTGATCGAGCCGTACCCCTTGGCCGCGAGGTCCGCGTCGAGCTTCTCGTACCAGGCGGCGTTGTAGCCCCGCTCGTTCCAGCCGCCGATGTAGTCGATCGTGAGCCCGTGCTGCTTGGCGCAGCCCAGCCAGGACACCAGATAGTCGATCATGTCCTGGGACCAGAAGGTGCCGTTGCCGATCCAGCCGGGCGCGCCCCAGGACAGGGCGGCGAGCTTGATCTTCGGGTTGCGGGCCTTGGCCTGCTCCATCAGCCACCACTCGTAGCCGTTGTCGCAGTTGATCGTGCCCCGCTCGTGCTCGATGGAAGACTCCGCGCCGTCGGTGGAGTTGGTGTCGCCGCCGACTTCCACCTTGAGTATCTGCAGCGCGGCGCCGTATCCGGGCTTGAACAGGTAGTCCAGGATCTGGTCCCGCTGGGTCTGCGGATAGTCCACCAGCAGCCGGGTGTTGCCGCCTCCGCCGCTGATCGCGCCGACGCCGTCGAAGGTGCGGCCGGGGCTCGCCCCGTCCACGGTGATGGCGGTGGTGGCCTGGGCCGCGGCCCGGGCGGTGGACATGCCGACGCCGCTCAGCAGGGCCAGGCACAGGAACAACACTGAGCAGAAGGTGACTCCGGGGTGGTGCAGGGAAGGGTGCCGGCGTGGTGGGGAACCGAGTCTTGGCATGAACGTCGCCTCCATTGCGCCCTGAAGGCATCACCTGATGCCCGTTCAGAGCTGTGGGGATGTGTTGGAGCTCGTGCGAACATGTTGAATCCGTCGCGGATCGTTGCAGTCCGCGATGCACCCGTCAAGGAGGCTTCGGCATTTTGAGCAACCCTTGGCGGGGAGGTGGGGGCCGCTCGACGGGACGCGTCGAAGACGGTGGGCCCCGGGGCTCCGTGGACCGTGGCGTGTCCGCCCCGGGGGATCGTGTGTCCCCGCCCCCTCGCGCGTGGGGCTCTCATCGACGCCGGCCACCCCTGAGAGGACCGCGCGCGCCTTCCCAGCGGCGCTGGTTCCGGCCAGGGCGGGGCGCCCGTGGCAGGGCGTGCGCTTCAGCTCCTCGGGGGCCAGGACGCCCTGGCTGAGCCGCTTCCCCCGACTGGCCGGCGCCCGGCCCGTCCATTTACTGGCGGCGGGGTGTTCACGTCACCAGGCGCAGCGATGACGCGGCGACACCCACCCGTACGCTCTGCCCCCACGTCACTTCCAGGGCGTCGGCCTCCATTCCGTCCCCGAAGACCACCATCCGGTCCGACTCCACCGTCAGCCGCAGTTCCTGGCCCTGTCCGACCTCACCCGCGACCCGTGACGTCCCGGTGGCGGGTGACGGCCAGGCCTCGCGCACGAACCACAGCAGCCGGGGATCGCGCGGCGCGGGCATCGCGACGGTGCTGCCGCGCTCCAGCCACAGGGAGCGGAGCCACCCGGTGGCGCCCGTGCCGGTGCCGACCAGTACTCCAGAGGAGGCCTGGGCCTCGCCCGGGTCCGCCGCGCCGCCGGTGCACAGGCGGTAGCGGGCCGTCTGATGACTGGGCGGCCCCAGGTAGATCTCGTTCAGCGCGAGAAGGCGCTGGGTGTCGTCGGCGACCGCCTCCACCATGGTCAGTTCCTCCACCCGGTCCCCGGCGGCGGTCGCGGCACGTAGCAGTCCGGCCGCGTCGGCGCAGCGGTGACGGACCAGGATGCCCGGGTTGCGCCCCGGATCGGTGTCGATGCCGATCACGGGCTGCCCGGAAAGGTACTTCGCGGTGTTGGCGACCAGGCCGTCCTGTCCGACCACGACCACCACATCCTCCGGGGCGAACAGGAAGCGATCCAGGTCCGCCCGCTCCACCCTGGAACTGCGCCAGGTGAGCGGCACCGCCGACGCCACATCGCGCAGCGCCCGCAGAGTGTCCTCGTGGCGGCGGGCCACCTCGTCGATCGAACGGCCGCGGCTGGAGAGGAAGAACGCTGCCTGCCCGTGCGTACCGTGCCGGGCGAGGAGTTCCTCGTACTCGGTCCTGCGGTGCACGAGCACCACCCGCGGTGCAAGACTCACGCGTCCGCCCCTCCATCAGGACGCCCGATCCTGGCGAGAAGCCCGGTGAGGACGTCGGGGGAGAGCGTGATGCTCTCGATCCGCGGCAGGTTCTCCGCCAGCCGGGTCGCCGCCAGCGCGTGCAGCGTGGCCGGGTCGACCTCGCCGTGCACCCGGAGCCAAGCGGCCTGGGCCTCGGCGCGCGCCGCGCCCGTCGCCCGCGCGGCCTCGGCGTCCGCGTGGGCCAGGCGCACCTTGCGAGCCGCCTCGGCCTCGGTCCGGACGCCGT
This sequence comes from Streptomyces sp. NPDC036813, assembly GCF_055609245.1. Lineage (NCBI taxonomy): Bacteria > Bacillati > Actinomycetota > Actinomycetes > Kitasatosporales > Streptomycetaceae > Streptomyces > Streptomyces sp. NPDC036813. The sequence goes on from NZ_JBVJPV010000002.1 coordinate 645,778, forward strand.
CGGCCGCGGCCTTCTCCTCGGCCTCGCGCCGCGCGTTGGTGCCACGCTGGTCGACCAACTGCTCCTCGCGCCGGGCCAGTTCGATCTGGCTGGCCAGCTCGTTCTCGGCGATGGCACGCTCGCGTTCGACTGCGACGGCCCGCCGCTCGTAAGTGGCCCGGTCCGCCTCCTGCTGGATCTGCTCGCGGGCCGGGGTGCGCAGGGCGCGCTCCACCTCGGCCTCGGGACGGATCGCGACGACGCGTACAGCTACCACGTCGATGCCGGTGGCCGGCAGGCGGGGCTCGGCGGCGAGACCGGCGGCGACCCGTTCCCGGACGGAAGCGACGCCGTCCACCAGCGCGACGGCCAGCGCGGTCCGGGCCAGTACGTCCAGAGTGTGCTGCTGCGCGGTCTCGGTGAGGAGAGTGGCGATCTGCTCAAGAGGCGTGCCGCGCCAGTTCCCGCTGTCCGGGTCCACGGAGAAGTCGAGCCGGTTCGCCGCCTCGGCCGGGTCGCTGATCCGGTAGGTCACGGTGGCCTGCACGGTGACGTCCTGGAAGTCGGCCGTACGGGCGTGGAAGGCCATGGCGAGTTCCCGGTCGTCGACCGGCACTTCGGAGAGCGCCGCCGACAGCGACCGGTACCAGAAGCTGAGTCCCCGGCCGTCGTGGACGAGCCGACCGCGCTTGTGGTGGCGGATGTGGGCGGTGGGCGCGGAACGCAGATGGCGCCAGCCGAAGCGCCGGGTGATGTCGGCCATGGTGAACCCCCTCCATTTCGTCAGTGCGACGATAACGAGGATTCATGTATATCGTCAAGTAGACGAAAACAGTGCCGTGCTGCTGCTCGTCCCGCCGAGGGCCACCAGGTCGACGTCCAGTTCAACGAACGCCCTGCCGCGAACGGTTGAAAAAGGGCCCAACCCAAGCCGCGACTGGAGTGCTGAAGGCCGGGGCCCCATGAGGTCGCAGACGCGCCGAAGCCCCGGCAGCACAGCGTCATGCCCGCCGCGTGTCCACGGCCATTCGCGCGCAGCCGACCACGACCATCAGCGTGGCGATGTGCTCGACGGGCAGCCGGATGCCGTGCCAGTGGTCCCTGCCGTCGACGCCGGTGTACCCGCTCAGCCCGACACCGACGTACGGGACGAGCCGGGCAGGACGATCCTTGAGCGACGGAGCGGTCAGCGCGGTGTGGTGTCGTCGGCCTCGAACGGGCCGCCGTGGCCGGGGACGATCAGGTCCGCTGTGGCCAGCACCCGTAGCCGTGAGGCGCGCAGGAGGTTGCGGTCCGGGGCGACGGGGTCGTCCGCTGGGCCGTTGGCATGCCACCACAGGTCGCCGGCGAAGGCCACCACGCCGGCGGCCGTCCCCGCCAGCAGGGTGATGTCCTCCGGGCTGTGGCCCGGGGTGCGGATCAGCTTCAACGAATCGGTGAGTTCGTAGCCCTCCGCCTCCCGGTTCGTCCAGTGGTCGCCGAGATACTCCACCTTGTGGTCGTGCACCCGGGCGCACGGGAAAAGGCCCGCATTCAAGGTGTTGTCGGGGTGGTGGTGGCTGAGTACCACGTCGGTGATGTCGTCTGGGCTCAGGCCCAGTTCCGCGAGCGGGTCGAGGATGTGGCCGCGGCTGGGCACCATGCCCGGGTCGAAGATCACATGTCGCCCCGCGTCGGAGATGTAGGAGACGGTGGCGGCGACTCCGGGGCCGGTGGAGCCCACGTAGCCGGTGGTCAGGACCTTGAAGGTGGCGCTGCGGCCGAGCGGTGCGTCTGTCATGGCCTCAATCCTGAAGCGCAGCACGGACGTTCACGAGTGGCACCGCTGCCTCTGATCGCAGGTTTCGTGCCAGCGTGTGCCACACTGCGGCATGCCCCCCTTCAGGACCGTCGCCGCGTACGTCCCTCCCGGTGTCGGCATGCTCGCCGTCGGCATCGTCGCCGAGGCGTTCGGCCCGCACGGGGCGGAGCTGCCCGGCTTCGACTTCGCCCTGTGCGCAGACCGGACCGGGCCGGTCCCCACGGACTGCGGCGTACCGCTATTCGTCGCGCATGGACTGGACCGGCTGGCCGCCGCCGACCTGGTCGTCGCCCTGCCAGGCGCCGGCTTCCGCACGCCGCCCGCCCCCGCCGCCCTCGACGCGCTGAGGGCCGCGCATCGGCGCGGCGCGGTGGTCGCGGCCCACTGCGTCGGTACGTTCACGCTCGCCGCCGCCGGGCTGCTCGACGGCCGCCGGGCGACCACTCACTGGCGGTTCGCCGACCTGCTCGCCGACCGCCATCCGGAGGTCGGCGTGGAGCCGGACGCGCTCTACATCGACGAGGGGAGCATCGTCACCGGCGCGGGCGCCGCCGCGGGCTTCGATCTCTGCCTCCACCTGCTCCGGCGGGAGCACGGTACCGCGACGGCCAATTCCGTCGCCCGGGACATGGTGCTGCCCGCGCACCGCGAAGGCGGACAGGCCCAGTACCTGGCCGCGCCCGTCCCCGAGAACGGCCGGGACGAGCGGCTCGCCGACGTACTCGCCTGGGCCCGGGAGCACCTCCACGAGCCGCTGCCCGTCGGCGAACTGGCCCGCCGCGCCCTGATGAGCAAGCGCTCCTTCGCGCGCCGCTTCACCGCCGCGACCGGAACCACCCCGCACGCCTGGCTGCGCAGCCTGCGGCTGAGCCGGGCCGAGGAACTCCTGGAGGCCACGGACCTGCCCGTCGAAGAGATCGCCCGCAGGGTCGGATACGGCAGCGCGGCCGTGCTGCGCGAGCAGTTCGTACGGCGTCGAGGTGTCCCGCCCCGCTCCTACCGCCGCGCCTTCACCAGCACGCGGTAGCGACCGGACGAGCCCGGCCGACCCACTTCCCTGCCGAAGGCACCGGCCGGTCTCCAATGGCACGAACACCTCGCCGCCAAGTTCTTGCGCGCCGCCAGGCCCCTCTCCCGCCGATCCGGACCACAGAGCCGCGAGTTCCGGCATGTCACCCGGCCCGGTTCGCCGTTACCCCCACATGAACGACCTCGAAGCCGCCCGCGCCGACCGGATCGCACCTCCGCACGAGGGAGAACAAGGTCCCCGCTGCGCGGTTCCGCGACAGCGTGAAGCTGCCGCCAGATTTGGCCGGGAGACGGCCGATGGGGTTGGGTATGCAGGTCGATCATTTCGATCATGGTCCGGTCATCTCCGGGCGTGATCAGGGCATCCGAGGAGTACGGGTGAAGGCCGTAATACGGGGGGCCGCTGTGGCGGCGGCAATGGCGCTCGCCCTGACCGGGTGCAAGGACGGGAGCACCCCCGCGGAAGGCGCGGCGAAGGGCAGCGCGACCACGGGAGGGGCGACGGCACCGTCGCCCGCCGAGGGAGGCGGAGGGTCATCGGCACCCACCGACGGCCAGGGCGTGACACCGAACTTCCCCCCGGTCTCGGTGGATCCCACGGGCCTGTATCAGGCGCTCCCCTCCGACGGCAGTATCGGCGACGTCATGGTCGGCGGCGAGGTCGTCGTGGTCCAAGGGACTGATGCGGCCAAGGGCTGCCCCGAGATGACGAAGACGCCGTGCGCCGGCGTCCAGGCGGTCGGAAACAGGGACATGGAGGCCCGGGGCTCCGCGGACGAGATACGGGTGGAGTTCACGCTCTTCGCCTTCGACACGGCGAAGGACGCGTCCACGATGATGAAGGATTTGGCGGATCACGAGCGCAAGGAGAGCGCGGAGTACGGCGCCCCGGCGAAGCCGGTGACGGTGGACGCCGACGCAGACGAGACCGAGGCGATGCAGGACGGCGACTCCTTCGAGGTCGTCATGCGCATCGGCACTGTCGTGGCGCACCTCCACGCGAGCGGCACCGAACTCGTCGACGTGGAGCACGCGGCGAAGATCCAGGTCGCCCGCGTAAAGTCCGTCTCGAACGGCGTCGACCCGGACCGCTGACCCGCCGTACGGTTCGCGGAATACGATCTTCTACCGCACCAGCACCGATTTTCAGCTACGGGGAAATATGTACATGCGCAAGACAGCAACCCTCACCATCAGCCTGCTCGCGGCGGCGGCCCTGGTGGCCGGATGCGGCAGTGAGAAGAAGGACGCCGACCCGGCCAAGGGGAGCGAGGCATCGGCGAGCGGCAAGGCGAAGGGCTCGGCCTCGAGGACGAGAGGTGTTCCGCATCAGGTGGTCTTCGAGGTGGGCGGCACGGGCGCGGCCCAGGTCATGTGGAACGGGAACAGCAACCACTTCGAGCAGGTGACGCTGCCCTGGACGAAGACCGAGTCCATGCAGTTGGAGGGTGCCGAACTGAAGGTCGGAGTCACGGTGTCGGTGGTGCCGGGCTCGGTCAAGGGCTCGGACGGGATGCTCAAGCCGGCCCCGTGCACGATCAAGGTCGACGGCAAACGGGTCGCTGACAACCAGGACGGCAAGTCGCCCAAGCCTTGCGAGTACAAGCTCAAGGACTGACAGCCGTTCAAAAGCCGCGCGGCCCGTCGAACGTCCGGAACGGCCAAGTCGGCGTCTCGAGCGCACGGCCCAGCAGCACAGCCGTAGCGCCTGCTTCGGGGATCTGCGTGGGCGGACCGGGTTCACTGCCACGCACGGCCTGCGGCCGTTGCCCCGGCTCAGGGACGGCGCCGCAGCCGCAGGAGCAGCAGGGCGACCCCGACCGCGATGAGTGCTGCGGCGGTCATCCAGGGCCAGGGGGACCACTGGTCGGTGCAGGTCTGCTCCGTCGCGGTGGTCGTGCAGACGGTGCCCGGTCCCTGGCGGTTGAGGTAGGCGACGTACAGGAGAGGCAGGATCGGCCCGGCCGTCACACCCGGGAGCCCACGGCGGGACGCCGGCCGGAGGCTGAGTGCCACCGCACTTGCGGTCGCCACGGCAAGGACGAGTGGGCCTGTCGAGAGCAGGCTGATGAGGGCGAGGCAGAAGGCTGCGCCTGTGAGCAGCCAGCACAAGAACCACCATCCTCCCGGCAAGCGCGCAACACCTGATGTGTGGAGGGGCTGTTGAGGTGCGCTGGTGCTGTCCATGAGAGTGTGACCTCCACGCTGAAGGGGCTGCGGACGCGGAACAGGCGTGTGCGGGGACGCCTGCCGATCCAGGGGGCAAGGCAAGCTCAGCCGCGGCGTTGCGCCGTCCTGCTGCGGCGGCGGTAGGACGGCAGCGGGAGTCTGTCGAGCAGGGACGCGATGGAGGCGGCCCTGTCGAACAGGCGAAGTGCCGGGGTGTGGTCGCCGTCGAGGCTCGCCAGCATCTCGAGTCCCAGGTACAGGGCCACGACGGCGTGTCCGATCTCCTCGGCCGGGGTCGACCGGGCGAGAGGGATGCGGCCGACCGTGTCGCGGACGGCGTCCGTCGCGAGTTCCCGCCAGGGCGCAATCCTGGCGGCGATCTCGGGACCGAGTTCGGGCATGGTGTGTGCAGCGGCGACCATGGTGGACAAGACGGCGACGTAGCCGCAGCGCAGATCCTCGGCGAAAACCTCCTGAGACGCGCGGACCAGACCCTGGGCGTCGGTGACGCCGTCAAGTGCCGCCCGGTACCGCTCCCGCCGCTCCTCCGCCACTTGGTCGAGTGCCGCCAGGTGGAGGCTGGTCACCGTTCCGAAGTGATAGAAGACCAGCGCTGAATTGCACCCGGCTCGCCGGGCGATCTCACGAGCGCTGGCACCCGCGAAGCCCGTATCGCGCAGAGCTTCGACAGCGGCCGTGACCAGCGCCCGCCGGGTCTTGTGCGCTGCTGGCTCCCGCCGACCGGCGAGAACGCGCTCCGGACCGGAAGTCGCCACCGTGCACCCCTCACTGACGCTGACCGTACGATTTAATCGAGTGGTCAAAACCTAAATCCTGCGGCCGCCGAAGGCAAGGCGATTGCCGTACCTCGCACGGGAGTTGTCGTCCAGCCGCAGTGGTCGTACTCGCGTGGGGGTGTGGGCCGGCCGGCGGCCTTCCGGGCCGGGGCGGTACTCAGTCGAGGGTGCGGACGAAGCCCGCGTGGAAGGGGGTGAGTTCCTCGGATCGCCCGCTGAGTACCTTTGTCAGCCAGTCGGGATCACCCAGGAGAGCCCGGCCGACCGCCACGAGGTCGAACTCGTCGCGTTCCAGACGGGCGAGCAAGCCGTCGATGTCTGTGACACCTCGACGGTGCCCTCCACCCTGCGGGCGAACCGGCGCCGACGGCACCACCCGCTGGGAACAACGCCCACAGGTCGTCCGGCGCCATCCGCTCGTCAAGCGCAGCAGTCGAGGAACCGAAGTGACTTCCCGTGCCGGGGGTCCAGTGGGCGGCGTGGGGCTGCGGGGCAATGTTGCGCCGTCGTGGAACCGACCCGGTGCCAGCTGAGCTCGTCCTGCTTCGCGAGGGCGCTGCGTTGATCCCCGCCGCGCGGTCGAGCGGCTGGACGTCCCCTCTCCGACGCTCGCCGTTCAAGCTGCGCTTTTCCACCGTCGGACGACCGGGGCGGAGCGCCGGAGGGTCCAGGAAATGGTTTGCCGACCCAGTGGGCTGTGTGTCACCGTCGGCCTGAACCGGAAGTTGATCATCGGCGGCCGGTCGACGTCGACATGTCGGCGGCCTCTCGGGGATCCACCGCAGAGGTGACGAAACGATGGGAACCGGTGCCGTGGGGAACAGTTACGAGGACGAGTGTCGCCGATCGTTGGCCGAGGAACAGGCGAAGAGCCTTGCCGAGACCAACGACTGGGAACATGTGGACAGGGAGCGGGTCCACCAGGACTGGGACGTCCTGTACCGCGAGATCACGACTTTCCTGGACGGCGGCTTTCTGCCCGGGGACCAGCAGATCCAGGAGCTCATCCGCAGGCACTTCGACATCGTCTCCCGGTTCTACACCCCCTCCAGGGAGGCTTACGTCGGCATGTCGCTCTTCTACGCCGAGGACGAGGCCATGAGGGCGTTCCACGATTCCTACCACCCCGAGTTGGTGAAGTTCCTGGGCGCTGCCATCAAGGTGTTCGCCGAACAGGGGAGCGGGTTCGCCCCCAGCGGAGCCGAGGCTTCGGCGTAATCGGGCGACACGGGCCAGGACAGGCATGGGCGGGTGCGTCCGGACAGGGGTCCGGGCGCACCCGCCGAGGGGTGGGACGTGGTTCATGCCCAAAACTGTGACAGCCCTTGGGCGTTCCTTTCGCCTCGCTGCCGCGGCGGGATCAGCGTCGGTGGGGCGAGTGTTATCTGCGGGGTCTGATGCTGGACGCTTCGACGACGGCATCGCCCTCGCCGACCTGCTGGACGCCCTTCCTGCAGACCGCCGTGAGGCGTTCGACCTCTCCCAGCTGGTGGGGCTGCCCTACGCGGAGGCGGCAGGGGTCAGTGACCGCCCCGTCGGCACAGTGCGCTCACGGGTCGCCCGGGCGCGCACCTCGGTGATCGAGTGGCTCGACGAGGCCGAGCGCTGCACACCGGCGGCCGCCGCGGCCTGACCGGGCCCGTCGCTGCCGCCCGGACCGGCGCCCCGGCGGCAGCGGCCCGGCTCGCTCCACCGCCTCATGGACGGGCTGAATCCGTACGAGAAGCTCGGTCCCGTCGCGGTCGCGGCCGGCGCGCCGAAGTGGAGCCGGGTGCCGACGACCGAGGAGGGATACGCGGCCGTCGGCTTTCTACCCGGCGGGCTCATCCGGGCCGGGGTGCTCGCTCGTGGCGCCCCGGCCCAAGCATCGTCCGGTCAGTTCACGAGGCGGACAGCTCCCCTCGCACGGTGCGGGCTGCGGCGACCAGGTTTTCCAGGGAGGCGCGGGTCTCGGGCCAGCCGCGGGTCTTCAGGCCGCAGTCGGGGTTGACCCAGAGCCGTTCGGCGGGAATGGCCTTCAGGCCCGTGCGGAGCAGGTCGGCGGCCTCCTCGGCGCTCGGGACGCGGGGGGAGTGGATGTCGTGGACTCCGGGTCCGGCCTCGCGCGGGTAGCCGTGGGCGGCGAGCTCGCGGGCGGCCTGCATGTGGGAGCGGGCGGCCTCCAGACTGATGACGTCGGCGTCGAGGTCGTCGATCGCCTGGACGATGTCGCCGAACTCGGCGTAGCACATGTGGGTGTGGATCTGTGTGTCCTGGCGCACCCCGCCGGTGGTCAGCCGGAAGGCTTCCGTCGCCCAGTCCAGGTAGCCCGGACGGTCGGCCGCGCGCAACGGCAGGGTCTCGCGCAGCGCGGGTTCGTCCACCTGGATCACCGAAGTGCCCGCCGCCTCCAAGTCGTTGACCTCGTCGCGCAGGGCGAGGGCGACCTGACGGGCGGTGTCGGCCAGGGGCTGGTCGTCGCGGACGAAGGACCAGGCGAGCATGGTGACCGGACCGGTGAGCATGCCTTTGACCGGGCGGTCGGTGAGGGACTGGGCATACGTCGTCCAGCGCACGGTCATGGGCTCGGGGCGGGAGATGTCGCCGACGAGGACGGGCGGGCGGACGTAGCGGGTGCCGTAGGACTGGACCCAGCCGTGTCGGGTGGCGAGGTAGCCGGTGAGCTGCTCGGCGAAGTACTGGACCATGTCGTTGCGTTCGGGCTCGCCGTGCACGAGGACGTCCAGGCCGGTCTTCTCCTGGAAGGCGATCACCTCCTGGATCTCCGCCTTGATCCGTTCCTCGTAGCCTGCTGCGTCGATGCGGCCGGCGCCCAGGTCGGCGCGTGCCGTGCGCAGTTCGCCGGTCTGCGGGAAGGACCCGATGGTCGTGGTCGGAAGGAGGGGAAGGCGCAGGTGGGCCCGCTGGGCCGCGGCGCGTTCGGCGTAGGGCCGGCAACGGCGGGTGTCGGCGTCGGTGACCGCGGCGGCGCGGGCCCGCACGGCCGGGTCGTGGGTGATGGGCGAGCCCGCTCGTGAGGCGAGGTCGGCCCGGTTGGCGGCCAGTTCGGCGGTGATCGTGCCGGTGCCCTGGGCGAGGCCCCTGCCGAGCGTGACGACCTCGCGTGTCTTCTGCTGGGCGAAGGCGAGCCAGCGCAGGATCTGTGGCTCGATGTCCCGTTCAGCGGTCGCGTCGAGCGGGACGTGCAGCAGGGAGCAGGAGGCGGAGACGTCGACCCGGTCGGCCAGTCCGAGCAGAGTGCCCAGGATGGACAGGGACTTGGCCAGGTCGTCGACCCAGATGTTGCGGCCGTTGACGACTCCGGCCACCAGCCGCTTGCCGGGCAGACCCCCGACGGCGGCGAGGTCGTCCAGGTTGGCGGCGGCGGCCTCGGTGAAATCCAGGGCCAGGCCCTCCACCGGGGCCTTGGCGAGTACCGGCAGGGCCTCGCCGAGCCGGTCGAAGTAGGACGCGACGAGCAGCCTGGACCGGTCGGTGAGGGCGCCGAGGTCTCGATAGGCGCGGGTGGCGGCGTCGAGTTCGGCCGGTGTGCGGTCCTGGACGAGGGCGGGTTCGTCCAGCTGGACCCACTCGGCTCCTGCGGCGCGCAGGTCGGCCAGGACTTCGGCGTACACCGGCAGCAGCCGGTCCAGCAGGGTGAGCGGCTCGAAGTCGGGCGATGTGCCGGGTGCAGGCTTGGCCAGCAGAAGGTAGGTGACCGGGCCGACCAGCACGGGCCGGGCGGTGAGCCCCAGTGCCAGCGCCTCCTTCAGCTCGTCGACCTGCTTGCTCGCGTCGGCGGCGAAGACCGTGTCCGGACCCAGCTCGGGCACCAGGTAGTGGTAGTTGGTGTCGAACCACTTGGTCATCTCCAGCGGCGCGACGTCCTGCGTGCCGCGGGCCATCGAGAAGTACCCGTCGAGCGGATCGGCGGCCACGGCGTCCCGGTGGCGGGCGGGGACGGCGCCGACCATGACGGTGGTGTCCAGGACGTGGTCGTAGTACGAGAAGTCGCCGGTGGGCACCTCGTCGATGCCGGCCTCGGCGAGCCGCTGCCAGTTCGTACGGCGCAGGTCGGCGGCCGTGGCGTGGAGGGCGTCGGCGGTGATGCGGCCCTTCCAGTAACCCTCGATCGCCTTCTTCAGTTCCCGGCTCTGTCCCTGGCGGGGGTAGCCGTACACGGTGGCCCGTGCTGCCGCGGCTGCGGGCTTGGTGGTCACGGAGATCTCCTTCGCGAGATGAATCCCTGAGATCCCGGAAACGGGGTGAGGACGCGAAGGAACAACATGCCGGACGGTGCCGGCCGACGGCCGTCCGTTCGGTGTGTTCGCCGACCCGCCCTCGAGGTCACCGGGATGTCCGCGCACGAGTGGTTCGCACACGGGCAGTTGGCAGGTCTTCGGACTCGCGGGCACGTCTCGTCGTACGAAGTCGTACGAGACACCTACTGGCCGTCGCTTCCCAGGCCCTCCCCGGGCCCAGTGCGTATGACGGCGGTCGTTCCCGCTCACCGCTGCGGGGCAGTCCCGGATTCCCACCGGGTTCCCTCTTGCGACGCATCCCGCCTGGCGGACGGGGCGAACCAGCTGCACGGGCCAGCCTAGGGGGTGACCGTGGGAGAAGAGAGCGGGACGCTCAATATCTGCACGGTGAGGCGGATCACGTTCGTACCGCGCAGGCCACGGGGCAGGAGGCCCGCCGCACAGGCGCTTTCCCGCCGGCGCTGTGCTCGCCGCAGCTCGTAGAGAGTCTCCTCCATCTCGACCGCGGCGGTGATCGTCTCGATGACGCCGATGTCCGTGCGGATGCGGTGCGGGCGGGGGTGCCGGAACGGTCCCGCATTGTCCCGGCAGCGTTGTCTCGGCAGCGTCGGACTTGTGCGGAACGAGACCCGTCTCCCGGCCACCGTGACGCTCGCCGGGGCATGACGTCGCCCATCGGCCGACGTCATGCCCCGGAGTGTCGTGGATCAGATCACGAACGACTCGCTGGGTCCCACCACGGCGGTGAAGCCGTTGGTCGCGATGACGCGTACCAACAGCTCTTGACCGGAGTCGAGCTGGCTCGGATCCAGGGTGACGGACGGCGTCTTGAGCCCCACACCGACCGTCTGCCAGGTCCGGCCCTCGTCATCGCTGAGCTGGACGGTGAAGGTGTGGCCCTCCTCGGCGGGCCGCACCAGGTCGGCTGCGACCCTCAACCTCCGGCCGTCGACCAGCTCGGTACGCACGGCACGCGTGATCGGTGGTGCCGCCCCGGCACGGAAGGTGTCCACCACGGCCCCGCCGACGACCAGTTCGACCGCGGACACCTCCGGGCCGGCGGTGACCGTGGCGTCGACGATGCCGACTCGGTCCTCGTCGGGGGCGAGCTCGGAGTCGAGCTTGACCGGTGCGCCGTGCTCTTCGACCACGACGCCGTCCGCGGTGGTGAACCGCAGCGTTACGGGGCTGTCCGGTACCGGGGCGGTGGGTGACACGTTCGGAGCCGGATTGACGAAGGCGATTCTTCCCCGGCCCTGCGTCAGGTTCACGGTGCCGACGACGTTGACCACGGTCTGTCCGGGAGCAGGGCCGCCGCCACCGTTGGCGAACGACGGCAGGGCGTTCTCGGCCACCAGGCGGCTCCGGATCCCCTCGTAGGTGTAGACGGACGGCCACTCCCGAACGCAGTAGGTCATGATGTCGTGCCACTGGATGCCCGGCATGGCGGTCATGGGTCGGGTGTTGGCCGGATCGCCGACGTCGAAGCCCGCGAACCCCGCATCGGTCTTGGACAGCTGTCCGGCGGGGAAGGGGTAGTTGTTGAGGTCGTCCGCGGTCTCCCCGCAGAATCCCGGATGGCGCCTGCCCAACGTGTGGCCCAGTTCGTGACCCCCGTACCAGTCTCCGTACGACCCGTCCACGTCCCAGCTGAAGCTTCCGCTGGGTATTCCCGTGGGACCGCAGGCCACGACCGCCGGGTCAGGGCTGGTGTCGGGGACGCTCGCCGCAGCGCCTCGCATGAAGAAGCCCGTGTCGCTGACCATGCCGTAGTAGTGGGTGCGCGCGTCGGTTCCGGCGCTGACATCCTGGGTGCGGATCGCGGCCAGCTGCGCGTTGATGTCGCTGGAGACGAACGGGACCGGCGCCGTGGCGGCCACCACGGCCTGCGAGTGCAGCACCTGGGGCACCGGATAGGCCCGGCGGAGCCAGGAAACCAGCAGGTCGAAGTCGATGTTGCGTGGAGCATGGGTGACCGGCGGTGTGCCCTGCTGGTAGGTGAACCTGACGATCCGCACTCGCAGCGGAGGGCTGGGCTGGAAGGTCACCGTGGGACGGCGTTCGCCGCCGAGCGCGATCGGGTTTCCGGTCACGCTGTCGGTCACGCCCGACAGCCATACCGTGAGCTGGCCGGCAGCGGTGGCGGCGGCCGGCAGCACGAAGTTGAGACTGCGGTTGGCGTCGTCACGGGCGCGGGTGAGGTCACCCGCGTCAGCGTGATTGAGGGTCACCGTGTTGGCGGAGGTGACGACCACCGGCGCGGTCGACGGCCTTCGCACCGACAACTGGCCCGTGACCGTGACGGGCGCGCCGCCGTAGTAGCTCAGATACGCTCGCACCACGGTCCGCTTGTCGGCCACCAGCGGTACGGAATGGCCGAGGTCCTGCACGCCCTGGGTGACCTCCAGGGCGTCCATCTGCAAGGGGTGGGTGTTGATGTTCCCGGCGGTCAGAACGACCCCGAGCACCTCGGCCGAGCCGTCGGCGTGGTTGGCCTGGACCGCGCGTCCGGTGACGAGCGCGTTCGCCATGACCTGGACCATCAGGCGCTTTGCGGTGCGGGCGGCCTCGGACTCTGCCGCGCTCGACTGGACGGTCAGCAGTTCGCTCGCCGCCGGGTCGGGCCCCACCCACAGGCACGCCATCGGGGCTCCCCCCTGCACGGACCACAACCGCTGAACGTAACCTTCTGTGACAGCCATGACAACACGCGCCCTTCACCGTCACACCGGGTCGATCTGGACCGTGGTGATTATTGCGTCGCTGTCGCCGTGCCCGGCGGCGACAGTGCGATAGTTGGTCGCCGCGGCGGCGAGCGACTGGACGAGGTTGGCCGCATACGCGGTGTCGGCCGCCGACCCGTTGTTACTGACAGCCAGCACTTCGACGTTGTCCGGTGTGGGACCTATCCAGACGCATGCCGTGGTCGGCGAAAGGATGGACAGTTGTTGTACCTGCCCCGTCGTCGTAGCCATGGCAGAAAACCCCTTCGGTGGATGGCGGAATGGCTGTCAGAGCGGCTGGTCCAGCAGCCCCAGTTCGAGGGCGCTGTCGCTGACGTAACGCAGGTCGCCGCGGACCCGGATGCCGCCGGAAAGGAACTGCTTCCGTGCGTCGACCTGTCCGTCGAGAACGGCACGGACGGCTGCCGCGTCGCCGATCACCTCGACCAGGGTGGGCCTGCCCACGCCGGCCGCCACGTTCTCCGAAACGTTCACCTCGTTCGACCCGCATTCGAGAACGTATGTGCCGCCGCCGTCTCCGGACAGATGGAACACGATGTTTCCCGGCCGCAACGAGCGGTTCTTCGAGAGCTTGTCGGCGAGGTTGTGCAGTGACTCTTTCATGGTTCCTCCGGCCGCCTCGGCACGCCGGGATTTCTCATTGACGAGCCACTCCGGATCGATGCCCCAGCGCGTTGCTGTATCTCGACAGGGAGCGGGGAAATCCGACTGGCACGGGATCAACGGCTGCAGAGCCGGGGCCTGCCCTGGGGTGGCCCGGCGTGCTCAGCACCGACCCGGCACGTGCCGAATGCGGTGATGACGAGATCGGATTGAGTGGTGCAGGCGGTGGCGTGGTGGCGCCGCCGGCTTGTCCCGCCGTTCCATCCTAGGCACGGTGGGGGAGACCTCGCAGCCTGTGCCGGAACCGGCCGTCCGGGCCGCCGAGCCGGAACGGAGGAGCGCGGTGTCCGATCCTGCCGTCGGGTTGTCGCCGAAGATCCCCATGGTCCCTCTGTTGCGCCAAGGGCTACGGCAGCTCGTGGCGCACCAATGCACGCGCGAGCGGTTCACCGGTCTTTCGCGCGTATGCCATTCGCTCGCGCACCTCGCTGAGTGTGCGCGGACGATAGCCAGGGCCGCCACAGCAACTCTTGTGGAAGCGGACACCGGCATTCAAGAGCACCGACAGGGTCCGCCATGCAGCGGTGTCGCGCCGCCGCGGCGGGGCGAAGGCGGAACCCACATGGATCAGCGGCTCGGCACATCGCGGGCAGAGCCGGTCGTGGTCACCGAGGTACGGCTGCTTGTAGGAGGCCCGACAGGGCAGGCAGACATAGGAGGTCTTCGCGTGGGCCATACCGGCCAGAGTACGGCCCGTCCGGAACGAACTCGACCAGGTTTCCGTGACATTCAGCAAGACCGAAGGGACAGACCCTGGGCAGGCGCTTGCGGATCAACGTGCTGACGACGCGCGTGTCCCTGGATGCGGCGATGATTCACAGCATCCGTCACAGAGCCGGTTGCGCGACGGCGTTCATCGGTGGGGCCGGAGGGCCCTGGGCTCAGCGACGTCGAGCGCGGCCGGGCCGATGCGCTCGCCGAGCTGGGGTACGTGGCACTGGCCTTCGACATTTGCGGCGGGCGCTGTTTGCGCGACCCCGACGAGATGCCGGCCCGTTGCATGCCGCTGCTCGCCGACCCCGACCGGATGCGGGCCATCGGCCACGTGGCGCTCGACGTGGTGCGCGCCGAACCGCGGACCGACCCCGACCGGATCGCCGCCGTCGGCTACGGCACCGGGGGCGCCATCGGGCTGGAACTCGGGCGCGCCGGCGTCAACCTGCGGGCGATCGGGACGGTCAACGCACTGGCCAGGCGTTCACGATCTCGCGGAAGTCCGCAGGAAGCACGGTCCGGTCGACCGGCGGATGGTGGAAGGCATGCAAGGCGCCGCCGTAGACCACGAGGCGCCATTCGACGCCCGCGGCTGCATCTCGGCGGTGAACGCTCGGGCCGGCCGGGCGAACCCAGGTGAGTTGATGCCGGTGGCGTCGGCCACGAAGGGAGAATGGGTTTTCCTTCGTGTCCAGAGCGACCCGCTTCGCCCTGGCGCGTCCTGGTTCAGGAGCTTGACAGTCCGGCCTGGACTCTTCATGAGATGACGTTCGCGAATGGTTGCTGGCCTGTCTCAGAGGTGAGGACGTGACGGTGTGTTCTCGTAACTTCGCGCCTGACCGCCCGTTCTGCGAACCCCTTTCCTGAATCAGCAATGGTCGCTTGGCGAGTCGGCGGCTCATGACCGTGATCATCGACGAGCAGATCATCGTCTTCGAGCCACCCCGCTCTCGGCGTCCATCACTGCGACCGCATCGCCGCCGCCTGGGCCACCGCCAAGGACCAAGTTCTCGACGAGGCATGGGTTCCGACGCCGTGATCGACCAGGCTCCGAGAGGAACAGCGCCGCGGTGGCCCGGTCCGTGGCGGGGCCGTTACCTCGGGGCGCATCGTTCACGCTGATGACGCCACGGCGCCGCCGTCCTCGCCCGAGGACACCGGCCGGACAGTGGGCCGCGGCCGCCTGCCTGGCGGACGGGGCAGCAGCCCGCCGCCTTGTTGCGCGTCGCGAGAGGGAGCAAGTGCGCTGCGGTGCGCGATCCGGCTTGAACGCTGACCACGGCACCGGCCGCCCCGTTTCACAGGCCCGATCACGGCAAGTCACGAGTCTCGAGTCTTTGCGGCGTAGCGTCGGCGAGTTCCGCCACGCGAGGGTAGAAGTCGCCAGGGGGGTGCTCGACTTGATCCGCCGTCGTGTCGAAGACAATCGTCTTCACGCAGGCCCACGCCTCTCCGCTCTGGGCAGGCGTCGGGACACGCCGACAACCAGCGATCCAGCGCAGCACGGCACGGCGGCGTCGGCGGCCGGAGCAGTGCAAGACGCCGACGAGACGGCAGTGATACCAGCCACTGCCACAGTGATGCCGGACAGCTGATGACGTCCAGACTCGTCCGACGACAACCACCCAACGCGACCGCTCTGCGGGCGCTGTGCCCCAACAGCCAACGTTCATGTCTGGGTGCGTCGTTCGGCGACAAACCAACCGCACCGCAGGACCAAACCAACAGGGGAACCGATGGCCAACTCAGCCGGCAACGTGCCGGATGCCAACCGCCGCCAGCCAAGACGGCACCTCATAACCGTCCAGGCGCTGGCAGCCGCACTCCTGGTCATTGCCGCGGCGGTCGTGTACACCCGAGGGGCTTCGGCCGCCCCGACCTTGGCGTCTACGACGGAGCAGCCGTTGTCGACGGCCCAGCAGCAGGCGGGCATGACCTCCGGACAGCCCTTCGCCGACCCGCCGGTCCTCGACACCGCCACCAGCCCGAACACGACGATCACCCTCAACGCGCACGACACGCGGTTCGAGGTGGGGGGAAAGCAGGTCTGGGGCCAGTCCTACAACGGCTCGTTCACTGCCCCCACCCTGCACCTCGTGCCGGGCGAACACGCCACGATCACCCTGGTCAACAACCTTTCGGTAGCGACCAACCTGCACTTCCACGGCTTGCACGTCTCTCCGTCGAACGACTCGGACGATTCGTTCCTTTGCATCGCCCCGGGCACCACGTTCCACTACCGCCTGGACCTGCCCACCGACCACCCGGTCGGCACGTACTGGTACCACAGTCACGCCATGGGCACGTCCTGCCCCTCGGACAGCTCCAGCATGGCAGGCATGGCGATGACGCCGTCACCCAGCACCGGCTTCTCCCCTGGCGACGTGGAGAACCAGATCTTCGCCGGCCTTTCTGGCGCCATGGTCGTCGGGGATGATCGGGCCCTGCTCCCGCCCGCCCTGCGGAACATCACCACGCACACCGTGAACCTGAAGGACGTTCAGCTCGACAAGACGGGTCACATCGTCCAGAACACCACCACCACGTCGATCGACTCCGACGCCCCGACGGTACGTCTGGTCAATGGGCAGCTGCTGCCCACGCTCACCATCAAGCCCGGTGAGACTCAGCTATGGCGCCTGGGCAACGTCGGAGCTGACATCTGGTACCACCTCCAGCTCGACGGATACCGGTTCACGGTCATCGGCCAGGACGGCGTTCCGGCCGCCAAGGTGACCACGGCCGACACCCTGTTGCTGCCCCCCGGCAAGCGCTACGACGTGCTGGTCACCGCCGGCAGGCAGCCCGGCGAAACCACCCTGCGCAGCCTTGCTTTCAGCAATGGGCCGGACGGTGACAATTACCCCGACACCCCGCTGTTCAAGGTCAATGTCGCCGGTCGCTCACAGGCCCAGCTCCCCACCGTCTCCGGCGCGCTGCCCTCCTCGCTCACCGACTTGTCCAACGCCTCCATCGCGCAGAGCCGCAGCGTGACACTCAGCGGAAACGACTCCGAGGGATTCCTCATCAACGGCCGGCAGTTCCGCATGGACTCCTCGGTGTTCAATACCCCCGCGAAGCTGAACACCGTGGAGGAGTGGACCATCACCAACGAGGCTGGCGAGGACCACCCCTTCCACATTCACACCAACTCCTTCCAGGTCGTCTCGATCAACGGTGTAGCCCAGTCCTTCGTCGGCCGTCAGGACACCATCCCGGTGCCCCACGCGGTCAACGGCGTGCCCGGCAAGGTGGTCATCCGCGTCCCCTTCTCCGACTTCACCGGGAAGGTCATGTTCCACTGCCACATCGCGGCCCACGAAGACAACGGCATGATGAGCTACATCGACGTCGTCGACTAGGAGTTTCCGGCCGATCATGTGACTACTCGATGTTCGGGTCGTTGATGTCGACATGGGCCGGGTGATCCGACAGATGCCGAGTGGGAACGGCTGCGGCCGTTCCCGCCGGTCAGCAACAGGCGTTGTGGCAGGTGGCGGGACCACCGGCAGGTGATCGACGAAATTCTGCACCGGGTGCGAACCGGCGCTCGGTGGCATGACCTGCCCGATAGGTCGGCCCATGGAAGACCGTTCACCCAGCTCGTCGGCGAGCAAGGGCGGCCGGGCGCCCGTGTCGCCCGCACCGACGAACAGGCCAGCACCCGGTTGACGAGCTGACCGGAGGATGCCGAGACTGTGATCACGGCTCGCCGGGGGCGTCGACCCGTTGACGACAACACGATTCCGTGGCCGCAAACCGTTGCTGAGTCTCACTGACATACGGCGGTTCAGAAGCCACCAGCTGCTCCCAGCTCCCACCGACAAGTGCTCCTCGTTCTGACCTACGCAGCCAACCGGCGCAAGGGCGTGGCGTTACGTCGGGATGCCGGTAGCGCTCGGGGCCACGATGCTGCCGAACGGCCTGGTCCTCGATGGCGAGCTGGTTGTGTGGGCGGGGGAGGGGATGTCGTTCTACAAGGTCCGCCGTCGGGACACCATCAATGCGTTCGTCGGAGCCGTCACCGGCCATCTGGAACGCCCCCAGACGCTCATCCTGGGCCGCCACGACGACACCGGCAGACTCCATCCGGTCGGGCCCAGCACACCGCTGCGCCCTGACGCGACGCGCCAGTTCTCCGAGCAGCTGGTGCCGGCCGCTCCGGGGCACGCCGCGAAGAGCATGCCCTGTACAACCCCGCTTTCACAGCGCTCCTCTGCACCCGGGCCGTGGCCGAGTTCACACAAGACCGGCGAGCGGGGCGCTGGGTTGCCAGGAGACGGGCAGGACGACGTCGACGCCGTCGCGGCGGGCCAGAGGCAGCAGTCGGCTCATGGTGGTGTCGAGGTCGTCGAGCAGGTAGGGCATGGGCCGCAGCGGCCGGTGCAGGCCCAGGAAGAAGTCGTCCCAGTGCACCAGGACGACCCGCCTGGCCCCGGTCGTTGCCACGACCTCCTCCCAGTAGGCGTGCAGGAATTCGGCGGGCTGTTTACCCAGCATGCCGACGCCTAGGTAGATGACGTCGGTGTGGTGACCGCGCAGCGCACCGGGCCGGTAGTTGGCGCTGGCGTGCAGGAGAATCCGGCCGTTGGGGTGGGTGACGAGCACGGAGTAGGCGGTGCCGGTCTTCCAGGCGCCGGCACGGGCCGGCGGGACCAGGGGCTCGTCGACGGTACCGGGGTAGTGGTCGCCCGGGCTGTGCACGGAGTCCAGGAAGGTCAGCGTGAAGCTGCCGTAGGTCGCGGTGTCGCCGTTACCGACCACTCGCAAGGACGACTCGGGGACCCCCGAACCGCGCCCGATGTTGGCGGTGGACTCCGACCCGATCAGGTCGGCGCCGGTCTCCAACGCCCACACCGGTGCGTCGAGGGCGTGGTCGTAGTGGGAATGCGCGCACACCACAGCGGCGAGGCTGTCCAGCCGCAGCCGTTCGATGGCGGCACGTACCGACGCGCAGTTCGGAGCGATCTTGCCCATACCCACACGCAGCATCCCCGGACGGGTGACGAACCCGTCGCTGAGCACCGAGGTCTGCCCATCCGACAGCAGCACCGAACTGGTGCCCAAAAAGTGAGCGCTCAGCCCGTCAGGGTGCATTGCACTGCTCTGCCGGTAAGGAAGGTAGGGTCGCAGACTCGGACGAGCGATAGGCAGCTTCATGCGAGCATCCTCGGACCCCGGACACAGCAGTACCACCCACCAACCTCGTGTCCCCTCTCACAAACATGGCCGAGGCCGCACGGCAACCTCCATCACCGCGTGATACCGCAGCTCGACCACAGAGACGGCCGGGGTTCTGCCCAGGCTCCGGATTCGGGCTGCCGACGAGTTGCCTCTGGCCTGAGGGGCCCGGCGGTATCGGTCTGGAGCGCCGGCCTGTGCGGAGCATCCTGCGCCGACTCGAAGGGCGTCAGGTGCTCACCTTGGACGACGCGCTGCCCGTGAGGCAGCAGCAGGAGAAAGTCCAGTGGTCCCGGTGCAGCCACACTTCGGGCAGCAGAGCCGAGTCCACAAGGGAGGGCCCGAGGAGCTGCTGGCAGGCGATGAAGAGGTTCTTCCGGCCTTCAGTCGTGCACGTGCAGCGGCTTGCCGGCCATCGCCAGCAGGGCCTCGCCGAGCGCCTCGTTCTGCGTCGGGTGCGCGTGCACCAGCCCCGCCAGATCGTCGACGTCCGCCCGCGTGCCGCAGATGACCGGGGCCTCGCCGACGAGCTCACCGACGCGCTCGCCCACCATCGTCACGCCGACGACCGGCCCGCCCGGAGCCCTGACCAGTTTGACGCCGCCCGCGGTTCCCAGGATCTGCGACCTGCCGTTGCCGGCCAGGTCGTACGTCACGGTCTCCACACCGCCGTACGCCTGCGCCGCCGCCTCCTCGGTGAGGCCGACCGACGCGATTGCGCCTCACCGCGACCAGCAGGACGTCGGCCTCCAGGCGCTCCCCGGAGTCCAGGACGACCGCCACCTCGCCCGCCTTCCCGTCCCGCGCCGCCGCCCTTTCGGCCTCCGCCGCGCGGCGGAGGCGGCACACCGCCGGGGCGGTGGAGTGGGGGAGGAGCCCGCTGGAGTCGTCCGGGCGTACGACCTCGATCCGCGCCCCGTCGGCGAACCGGTAGGGCCGGTGCCGGAGCAGCCCGGCGAGCTGCCGCCGGAGCCGGGACACCTCGGCCCGCACCGTGACCGTGCGGCCGGGGCCGCCGAAGAGGTCGTCCGCCAGTCGCGCCGCCGTGCGGCCCGCGGGGTGCTCGGCGAGGACGAGCAGCACTTCGGGGTGGCGCGGGCTGAGTTCGTGCGTCCAGGTGCCGCTCGGGCCCTCCACGGTCAGAGACGCCTGCCGCGGCTGCCGTACGTCGAGGACGATCCGCGTCGGTGTTGCCGTGCTCTCCTCCTCCATCACGCGCAACAGCCAGCCGCCGGGCAGCGATTCGACGGCGCACCGCCCCAGCGTGGGCAGCCAGACCTGGCCGTCCTGCACGGTGACCGGGAGGGTCACCCGGTCGACGGGGGCCAGCCCGGTCACGGCGGCCACCCAGCCGTGCCGGTCGGCGACCACCGTCCGGTCCGGGATACGGGCGAGCACCGGAGCGGCGACGGCCCGCAGGCGCTCCAGATCGCCGAGGTGCGCGAACTGGCCTTACAGGCCGACCGGGACGACCTGGTTGCCGCGAGGGGCGCGCCCGTCGGCGTGGCGCACGCCCTCGTCCAGGCCCGCCTGGGGCGGCTGGACGAGTCGAGAGCCGTGGCCTGCCCGCCGCGACCGGTAACGGACCACCTCTACGGCCTGGAGCTGGACGACCGCTGCCAACTCGCGATCCTGCACGGCGACACCGAGACCGCGGCCGTGCTGATCGAGCACATGCTGC
This sequence comes from Streptomyces sp. NPDC036813, assembly GCF_055609245.1. NCBI lineage: Bacteria > Bacillati > Actinomycetota > Actinomycetes > Kitasatosporales > Streptomycetaceae > Streptomyces > Streptomyces sp. NPDC036813. The sequence goes on from NZ_JBVJPV010000002.1 coordinate 666,777, forward strand.
CCATTCGGGAACAACTCGCCGGTTCGGCGGGCGCGGCCTGCGCGGGCCGCCCCCGCGCCCTTGACGACCTGTATTAACTCGTCGGTGAGGACCCGGGCCGCGGCCGACCACTACGCACTGGCCGAGCGAGTCACCATCGCCTGGGACTCACCTCATCTCGCGGCCGCCGCACGGCTCTCGGCAGCGCGGCCGGGGCAGCAGAGCTTCGCGACGTAGAGCTGTGGCGTGTCGATGACGGCGTCCTGGTGTTGCCGCTCACCCGGCACCGGGAGACGATGGTCAGTGGGCCCTCTCCACACAGTCTCATCGCACACGCAGAGGCGCATCATGGGCATCTCCGACGAAGAAGTCGCCCGGGCCAAGAACATCAGCGTCGAGCAGGTGAAATTGCTCCGCGAGACGCGGGGAACCACCAACGAGACCCTCGAGGGCCTGTCCACCGGGGCGATACGCAAAGCGCTGCGCCGGCTGGACTTCCCCGACATGCCCAACGCGCGCGGGCTGTTCAGACTTCAACAGGAACGAGGTGACGACGGGCGGGTCCCCGCTCACCCCTGGGGCACGGCCCGCGAGCAGGCCCGGGCCCGTCTCCACGCCGCCGCGCAGCCGGAGACGGCCGGTGTGCCGACCGGCCCCCATCCCGCTTCCGGCGAGCACGGCGTGACGCCCACGGCGGGGCTGGCGCTCGACCGCTGGAAGTGGCTCGGCCCCGGGAACATCGGAGGCCGCACCCTCGGCATCGTGATCCACCCGGACCACCCGGAGCGGATGTGGGCCGCGAGCGCGGGCGGTGGGGTCTGGCACACCGGGGACGGAGGCAAGGCCTGGGGGCCCGTGGACGACTTCCTCGCCAACCTAGCCTGCGGGGCCCTCGCGATGGACCCCTCCGACCCGGACACCCTGTACGCCGGCACCGGGGAGCTCCTCAACATCGACGCCCTGCGCGGCAACGGAATCTTCCGCACCACCGACGGCGCCACCTGGAAACCCCTGCTGGCCACGCAGACGAACGACTTCCGCGCCGTGTCCGGGATCGCGGTGTCCGCGTCCGGCGAGGTCGTCCTCGCGGCCACCTCCACCGGCCTCTTCCGCAGCTCGGACCCGGCGCACGCCGACTGGACACGGGTCCTTGGCCTCCCCGTCGGCACGGTCGTCTTCGACCCCGCGGACAGCGGCCGGGCGGTCGCCGGAGCGCTGCGCGGCGCCAAGGCCTGGTTCAGCGAAGACGGCGGCAAAACCTGGCAGGAGGCGGCCCACAGCGCCTGGCGGGGCCGGGTGTCGGTGGCGTACGCGGCGAAGGACCCGGCGGTCGTGTACGCCTCGGTGGAACTGGACGGCCTCGGCGGCATCTGGCGCTCAGACGACGGCGGGCGAACCTACCAGCCCCGGCGCGGCCGCGGCCCGGACGGCAAGCGGGCCGACTACCTGGGCGGCCAGGGCTGGTACGGCAACGCCGTCTGGGCCGGGGACCCCACGGACGAGGACCTGCTCGTGGTGGGCGGCATCAACCTGTGGCGCAGCACGGACGGCGGCGACCACCTGGCCGAGATCAGCACCTGGGAGGTCGCGCCGGAGTCGGCGCACGCGGACCAGCACGTCATCGTGTCGCATCCCGCCTACGACGGGGTGCAGCACAGAACCGTGTTCTTCGGCACCGACGGCGGGGTGTTCATGGCGGACCTGGCCAAGGTGGGGACCGAGCCGAAGGCGCCGTTCGTGCGGGGCTGGACCGAACTGGTCAACAACTACGGTGTCACCCAGTTCTTCGGCGGCGCCGGGAACCCCGTCACCGGAAGGATCATCGGGGGCGCCCAGGACAACGGCTCCCTCGTCCTCGACCCGGAGGCCGGCACCGAGGGGTGGCAGGAGTTCTCCGGCGGGGACGGCGGCTGGTGCGCCTGCGAACCCGCCGACCCAGGCGTCTTCTACGGCGAGTACGTCAACCTGAACATCCACCGCAACACCGACGGCGGCGCCACCGAGGACGACCCGCACCGCTACATCAGCGGAATGTTCTTCAACGAGCAGAAGCACCAGTGGGACTGGAAGCCGGAGCCGTTCCGTATCCCCGACGCCAAGGACGGCACGGCGCTCTTCATCGCGCCGTTCGTGCTGGACCCGGGCGAGCCCGAGCGGCTGCTCGCGGGCGGCCTGGACCTGTGGCGGACCGACAACGCCAAGGCGCCCAACACCCCTACCTCGGGGCCCGCCTGGCACTCGATCAAACCCAGTACCGGCCCCGACGCCGAGGGCAGCGCCCCGATCAGCGCCCTGGCGATCTCGCCTGCCGACTCCGATGTGGTCTGGGTGGGCCACGACGACGGCCAGGTCTTCCGCTCCACCGACGGCACCACGGCCGCTCCGGCCTGGCGGCGCGTCGGGGTGGGTGGCCCGAACCCGCTGCGGCCTAAGCGCTATTGCGCCTGCATCACCGCCCACCCGACCGACGTGGACACCGCCTACGTCTCCTTCGGCGGCTTCGAACCGGACAACCTGTGGGTGACCCACGACGGCGGCGCGCGGTGGGCCGACCTCTCCGGCACGCTGCCCGACGCCCCCATCCGCGCGGTGACCGTGCATCCACGGCGCGACGTTCTCCTCTACTGCGGCACCGAGGTCGGTCTCTTCGCCAGCGAGGATAAGGGGGCGGCCTGGTCGCCGACCAACGAGGGCCCGACCAACTGCTCGGTCGATGACCTGTTCTGGATGGACGAGACCCTGGTCTGTGTCACCCACGGCCGCGGAATGTTCCAGATCGACCTGTCCGCGGTGTGACGCGGCCGACCGAAGGCGAAGGTGACGACGATGATGCGGAACGTGCGCATGCGCGGCCGGATCGAGGCCGTCCTGGCCGTCGTGAGCGGCCTGCTGTGCCTCCTCACCCTGTTCTGGCCCGACTGGATCGAGGAGGTCTTCGGGGTCGATCCCGACCAGCACAGCGGCGCCCTCGAATGGGCCATCGCCGTCGTCGCCCTGTGCGCCACGGCCGTCTTCTCCCTGCTGGCCCGCGCCGAGTTCCGCAGGGCACGTACGCCGGTCGGAAACCAGTAGCGCCGCGCACGGCGAAGGCCGCCTCGCGGTCACGGGAGTTGGCAGTGACCCACACCAGTACGTCCAGCTCGCCTTTGTTCCAGGCGGTGCGGGCGTGGGCGGCCGCGCGCCGCGTCTTGCCCACTCCACCCATTCCCGCCAGCACCCCGCGTGATCGGAGATCCCCGCCGCATGCGGGACCTGAGAGGTCCACGGGAGTCCGGCCTTCGGGAACATAGGCTGCACCGATGTTCCCGAAGGCCTGAGACGGCTCCCCCATTGAGCAGTCTCAGGCGAGAATCAGGCGAGGCAGAACTCGTTGCCCTCGATGTCCTGCATCGTGATGCACGACTCGTTGACGCCATCGGCGCGCTGCGTCAGCACGTGTTTCGCGCCGAGCGCCATCAGCCGTGCGCATTCGGCCTCGAGTGTGGCCAGGCGTTCCTCACCCACGAGCCCGGCGCCGGCCCGCACGTCGAGATGCACCCGGTTCTTGACGACCTTGCCTTCGGGAACTCGCTGGAAGAGCAAGCGCGGGGCTACACCCGAGGGATCAGTGCACGCGAAGTAGATCTCATCCTCGGGCGGCAGCGAGCGGTGGTACTCCTGCCACGTGGCAAAGCCCTCCGGGACCGTCGGCAGGACGTACCCCAGCACCTCGCACCAGAAGGCGGCGAGGCGCGCAGGCTCCGCGCAGTCGAAGGTCACTTGGAACTGTTTGATCGTTGACATCGGCGCACGATAGCAGGGCCCTGCGCATCTCCCCAGGTCAGGAGGTCCGCACGTTGTCGGGACGAGGCGCCTGCCGCCCGCTGCAGTGTCGTGCGGTCGCAGGGGTGAACCGAGGCCAGTGCCTGGCCGAAGGGAACCTGGGATGCGATCCCGGCCAGCCACTCTCCTGCTGCAAAGATCAGTTACGGGACAGCCCTCAGGGAGGCGCGGGCCGGCATGCTCACGGAGTCGATCGCGCAGCGGTACCAGCCCAGCTGGCCGCGGGCACCGAGTTCGCCCAGGACGAGACGGTGGAACTTGGCCCGAACTCGGGCCTTCGACCACTCCCAACTGCCGGTGGGCTGTGGCTCCCGACTGCCCGAACGAAGCGGACGGCAACTGCTGCCACGTACAACAGACGTCGCGACGAACACGATCGCTGCCAGCACTTCCCGGTCACCGCGCCGACGCCGGCCGCCACCCTGCGGACGGGTCGGCGCCTCCGCACCACCCGGCAACAGGACACGACCGGCCTGTGCACCGTGCACCGTCCTCAGGGGAAGCAGGTGCTCAGTTTCGTTCTCGCCGCGGCCGTGGCTGGCGACAGTGAGGTACGAGGCAACCGCCACAGGCGAATTTTCGTTTCGCTGAACACCGTGTCGTGGTCGTGCCGACCGGGGCGCCCAGGGGAGTGATGTTGAGTAATCAGGCTGTCATGGTGGGTCTCGGTGCCACTGGCCGGGCCATCGCTTTGTCCTTGCTGCAACGCGCGGACGTGGAGATCGTCGGAGCAGTGGACCAGGACCCCCGCGTGGTGGTTCGAGACCTCGGAGTGCTACGTGGTGGCGCCGCGAACGGTGTAGTCATCGTGAGCGACCCGGCCGACCTGCCCGCCGCCGACCTCGCGATCGTGGCGAGTGTCTCGGATCTGCAGAGGGTGGCCGGTGTCCTGCTGCCGCTGCTGGAGCGTTCGTACAACGTCCTGAGCATCTGTGAAGAGCTGGCCTATCCATGGCAGAGCCATCCCGACCTGGCCCGACGGCTCGACGACACGGCGAAGGCGCATGGCGTGACTGTCCTGGGCAGCGGGGCGAACCCGGGCATCCTGATGGACACCCTTCCTCTCCTGCTGACCGCACTGACCCAGCGAGTGGAGAGCGTGCCGATCCGCCGACGGACGAACATGTCACGCTACGGCGCGATCCTGTCGAAGTTCGGCCTCGGTCTGACCACAGAGGAGTTCGAGAAGGCTCACCGCCGGGGCGAGGTTGTCGGCCACTACGGCTTTGAGCAGGCTATCGGAGCGCTCGCGGCGGGGCTCGGATGGGATCTCGACTCGGTGGACGTGGGAGAGGTCGAACCCGCCGTCGTGACGACCTCGCCGCGCGTCGGGGACCACCTGCGTATCGGAACCAGGACAGATCTCGGCCGTCACTCATGCCGCCCGCGGCATGCTCAAGGGCGAAGCGGTGATCGACCTGGAGATCACGTTCGGGTTCTTCGAGCCGGCCGATAAGGTGGCCGCGGGCGACGACTACCGGATCGTCGGAGAGGAGCAGGTCATCGACCTTCGTTCCTCCGTGGGCTCGATTCCTTCCTCAGCACGATCGCAGCGGCGGTCAACTCCGCCGCTGCGATCGTCGAGGCGCATCCCGGTCTCCTGTCGATGGGAGACCTCCCGGCCCGTGCGATCGCGGCCAAGGGAGAGCGCCGAGCAGCCCGGGCCCCGCTCGGGGCCACCACTCCTCAGACATTTGACGACAGAACCTAGCTGGGCGGCTGTCAAGCAGGTCGCGCCGCCACTGTGAACGCGAAGGCGCGCTGGCACGGCTGGGGTGCTCGCTTGCTCCGTCATGGTTTGCGTTGGGCGAGGTGGCGTTGGAGGTCGAGGTGGCGGAATTGGTAGACCGCCCCGACCTGTCGAAGTACGCCTCGTCGTTCGTGGGCGTCGGCCAGGAAAGACATGAAGCGCCAAGGCACGCGCCGCGTGGCCGCCAGTGCAGTCCGTGCCGCGGCGGGCGTCCTGACGTCGTGTCCGATGCCCATAGCCAAGCCGTGGCACTGAGCCCTGGGCCTGGGCACGATGAGGCTCGCGGTAGCGTCACCGGGGCACTCACGCCGAAGGAGAGGGCATTCACTCGTGAACCTGGGCATCGTCGGGCAGGCTGCCGGGTTGTTCGCCGTCACCAACATCGACGACATCCTGATCCTGTCCCTGTTTTTCGCCCAGGGCGCCGGACACCCCGGCTCCGCCCGGCGGATCGTGATCGGCCAGTACCTCGGCTTCGCCGCCATCCTCGCCGTGGCGGTCGCCGCCGCGTTCGGTGCCACTTTCCTGCCCGAGGCGGCCATCGCCTACCTCGGCCTGCTGCCCCTCGCCCTCGGGTTGAAGGCGGCCTGGCAGGCGTTCAAACACCGCGGCGACGTGGACGACGAGCAGCAGACGAGACAGGGCGGCCCGAAGGCCCTGGAAGTCGCCGCCGTTACCTTCGCCAATGGCGGCGACAACATCGGCGTCTACGTCCCCGTCTTCGCCACCGCCGGCATCGGCGGCATGAGCGTCTACGTGATCGTCTTCCTGCTCCTGGTGGCCGTGTGGTGCTCCGCGGGCCGCTTCTTCGCCACCCGCCCCCTTATCGCCAAGGCCCTCAGTCGCTGGGGCCACATCCTGCTCCCCGTCGTTCTGATCGGCATCGGCCTGCTCATCCTCATCGAGGGCGGCGCCTTCGGCCTGTAGCCGACTACGGGTGGCCTTCGGTGCGCGCAGGCGGGGAACTGAGAACCGTGAGTCGGTCAACGTCGGTTCTTCTGCCCGGCCTCACAGGAGAGGCTCCAGGAAACGGTACGAGTGGGCCGATGCGTCCTAGCGGTGCGCAGAAGGCTGCAGCGACGGCAAAGCGCCGGGGTCGGCGGGGAAGGACCTCGTGCTGCTCCTGGCGGAGGCCTATCCCCCCGGCTGGGACGTCCGGGGATCGGACGTCGTGGTGCTGCTCACCACTGTGGCCAGGGGTACATCCACGCGGAATGGCTGCTGCCCCTGACATGGTCGTGCACGTCTCGCTCGACGACCTGCTGCCGGCGGTCGTGCCCGGGATCAGCGGTCTGCATCCTCGGCGCTGCGTCCGGGCGAAGGAGGTGTGGGACTGATGACGACGGCAGAGGAGGGACCGTGATCGACACGGTTGCATGCGGGGAGCGGTGGCGGCGGACTTACGTGCTGCCGCCTGGACCGGCCGGTGATCAGCGATGACGAGATGGACGCCCCGGCCCGACGGCGGACGGCCGTCATCGAAGTCTTGTTCCCACACCTATACGGCCGACCCGACGCCGCTGAGCGCGACGTGCCTGGCCTGCGCGGCGCGCGGACGGGCGTCGGCCGGCCTGCTGCTCTGCCTGACCTGCGGCCAGGTGGGCTGCAACGACAGCTCTCCTGGAGCCCATGCCTGGGCCCACTTCGAGGCCGACGCGCACCCGGTGGCCCTCAGCATGGCACCCGACGGCGGCTGGGCCTGGTGCTACGAGGACGAGGTGTACCTGGACCCGCGGGACGAGCCCGCGCCGCGATCCGCTTCGCGCGCGCCCGAGTCCGTCTGGGACTACCCCCGACCGCCCGCCATGAGCCAGGACGACCGCGTCGTGGTCGTCGAGTGTGCCGGCCAGGTGGTGGCCGAGAGCCGCAGGACGATCCGGGTGCTGGAGACCAGCCATCCCCCCGTGTTCTACGTCCCCCCGCAGGATGTCCGTACGGAGCTCTTGTTCCCGGCGGCCACAGCGCGGACCTGGTGCGAATGGAAGGGAGCGGCCCGGTACTGGGACGTCGTCGTGGGCGACGACGTGCGCACCAGCGCCGCCTGGACGTATCCCCGTCCCGAGCCCGCCTACGCGGCCCTCGCCGACTTCTTCGCCTTCTACCCAAGCCGCGTGGACCGCTGCACGGTCGCCGGGGAAGCGGTCACGGCGCAGGAGGGCGACTTCTACGGCGGCTGGATCACCTCGGAGGTGCGCGGGGCGGCAACGTGATCTTGCCAGCCGGGCATCGTGCTGTCATCACCGACTTCGGCATTGCTCGTGTTCTGGATGAGTCATCCCAGACCACCAGCACGGACAAGGTCGTCGGTACCCCGCAATTCATGCCGCCGGAGCAGTTGAAGGGGAAACCGGTCCAGCCGACGGGCGATCTGTGGCCCTGGGGGCAACGTTGTACGCCGCCGTAGAGGACCGCCCACCGTTCAGCAACGGCCTCCACCGCGAAGACGGACTCGTACTCATCCGCACGCGACCAGTCGAACAACCGGACAGAGGTCGCCAGCGCCCCGGCCCCCGCACGACGAACTCAGCTTGCCCTGGCCCTACCTCGATCAGACTCACCTGCCGAAGGATACGGACATCGACACGTTGACGACATCGCGATTCCGTGGCCCAGGACCGTTGCTGATTCTCATCAACATTCGACGGCCCAGCAGCAGCCATCTGTTCCCAGCTCCCACCGACAAGTGCTCTTCGTTCTGACCTACGTAGCCAACGGACGCCGAGTACTTGCCCATAGCGGCTGGATCGCCGACAGCTTGCGTTCGGCCCACCCCGGGGGCGTCGAGGCCGACCGCGAGCTGTCGGGCGATGATCTGCAACAAGCGCTGTTCGGCCTGCTTGTACACATCGCGGGCGCGGGCGGCGAGGTCCTCCACCATGCCCGGGTGAACAGCCATCACTCACCCCCTCACGGTGCTGATCGTGGGCGTATGGGGAGCGGGGAGAACCACAGACGCCGACACACGGCGCTGTGCGGTCGGTGCAAGAACGTAGTCACTCGACAGGGGGAGAAAGTCATGCCAACTGCAGAGGTCAGGCGCCCCGTTGCCGGGTCACCAAGAAGGTAATGGGGGGCGTCGCCGCCGGAGGAGCGGAAGAGTCCGCGACCTCTGATCAGCTCCTCGCCGACTCAAACGTTGGGGACATGCAGCTTGTCCCAACTGGTCTTGCCGGGAATGCCGTTGGCATCGTCACCTTGGAACGCGAGTTTTTGCTGCCAGGCGGCGTAGGACTGCACATCGCCCGGGCCCCAGACGTCTGCGTCGGCGTTCGACTGGTACCGGTTGCAGCCTTCGGCGACGAGCCGGTGGTGCATTGCGGCGATGATCGGCGATTTCTGTCCGGTGTGGAAGAACGACGCACCGGGGAACGGCTCGGTGTCCACCACGGCATCGGGGGGTGAATTCGTGAAGTGGTCGTACGCCTCCTGCACCGCCGCGAGGACCTTGTCGTAGATGCTTTCCATGTATGGGCCGGCGCACTCGGTCGCGGACCAGTGGTGGTGGTAGAAGAGGTTGTTCTTGCTGGGGCGTTCACCGATCGCTTTGGCGAAGAGCCAGCCCGCGAGACGTGCGGCGCTCTTCCAGGTGGTGTCGGCGACCATCCAGCCGGGCCCGAGCGTGGCGTTCGCCATTTCAATGCTGATGGAGCGCTGGTTGCCGGTCACGTTGCCGACGGCCCAGGCGTACTCGTTCAACTTGACGTACTGAGCGACGGCACCGGCGGCGTCCACGTCGAAGTGCGCCGAAGCCGGACGCGTCTTCCAGTTCTCGAGCAAACCCTGGTGCGAAAACCGGCCGGCGTTGTGGTGCAGCGTGACCGACGTCTTCTTGTAGGCGTTGTGGTAGACGTGGCCAGTCGCGCTGAGCTTGTCTATGAGGTTCGTGACGGGACGGTCGTACGCAATGGTGGCGGTCACTTGGGGTCCCTCCGCGTCGTTCTCGACGCCGTCCGCTGCGAAAGCGACGAAGTCGCTTTCCGGAAGGTCCTCGAGGTTGTAGATGCCGGGTCCGTCGCCGGTGTGTGTACTCGCGAGAGCCGCCTTGAGGTCCTGGTCGTCGAAGTTCTTCTCGGGCATGACGTCGTCCTTGGTCTCATGTGGCGGATGCAGATGGCTTTGAAGGTGACGCCACTGAGTCGAGGCGTGCAATGGCCGGCTCCTCCACTCGCCTGCGACGCTGTGGCCTCAGTCTTCAGTCGTTGGAGACGTACAGCTTGTCCCCAACCGGTCTGTCTGGGGGTGCCGTTGGCATCGTCACCTTGGAACGCGAGTTCTTGCTGCCAGGCGGCGTAGGGCTTCACATCGCCGGGCCCCGGACGTCGGCGTTGAACGTTCGACTGGTACCGGTCGCAGCCTTCGGCGACGAGCCGGTGGTGCATTGCGGCATGATCGGCGTTTTCCGTCTGGTGTGGAACTTGTTGTCGACCAAGCTTCGGTCCCCGTCGATGTCCGGGTCTCCTTTGGACTCCGCCATGGCGACGGCCGCCGCGATTTTGATGTCACTGCCGGTGAACCCCGCCTGTGGTGAGGGCGCACAGCTCGGTCAGGCTGAATCTCATTTCTGGTGCCCGTCTGACTTATTTATCAAAAGCCATGCCCACATGGCGCCTCACGGTGTCGGATCGACGGCCGGAATTGGCCGGAATTCTCGACCCAGGAGGTGATGCTCCTGAAGGTGATGACTGTGTCTCTAGGAGCTTCCTCTAATGGACACGTTTTGACACATAGGGGATCGCAGATCCTCTTGGCCGCGCCTCCGTGATGCGAGGAGTCAGGGCGAGGCATATAAAGATCACTAAGTGTTACTATATGACGATGTCAGGGAACGGGCAAACAGAGCGCTAACGAGCCTGTGCACAACAGGCGATGCGCGCAGGCGGTGGTTCGTCGGCCGGCCGCCCTGGCGCGGACAATGCCGCGCACCGCTGACCGGCGCCGGCGGACATAAGGACTTCGTCATTTGTCAGGCAGCCCGGTCACGGCCGCTCTTTCCCTTGAACGGGAGCATGATCGAGTGACTCCCGGGACGTAGGCGGTATGGGGCGTGGACGACGAGTGCGGGTCAGTTCGTGGCTGGTAGGCGGGCTGGTCGTGGCGGTCACCGGGGTCGGCTTCAGGCTGTACTGGTTCCAGCCGTGGAAAACCGTGGCAGGACAAGGCGATCCAAGAGGCGCCGCGCGTCACCGTGGACGCCTCGAAGCCGGCCGAGGCGCCGCCGTCAGAGGCAACGTCCGCACCGGCCCCGGCCAGGCCGGTAACCCTGGCCACCGGAACGCTGATCAGCCACGAGCACAAGACGTCCGGCACGGTGAAACTCGTAGGGCTGGCCGAAGGCTCCCACATCCAGTGCGACGCCGCCCGAGACGGGGCTGGGAAAGAGACCCCTGGCCGCCCAGAGTGCCCGGGGGTCCTGCCCGCCAGCCTCACGACGCCACCAAATTCAGTCCGAGGACGGCGGCACGACCTGGTGCACTCGCCAGCCGTCGGGCGCGCTGCCCACCCACGCCCTTCGCTGCCCCTCGCCGTTGTGGCCCCAATGCGGCTCCTCCATCGAGGTCTCGCGACCGTCGTCCAAGACGCAGATCCGTTCCCAGCGGCCATGCTTACCCGAACAGACCTGGTGAGCCGGCCCGCGTCACCCTCGCGCACACCCCGGTCGTAGAGGTCCTGGACGAGCTGGAGTCGGGCGCGCAACTCCATGCCGAACTCCGTCTCCGCAGCCTCAACCTGATCCCTCGCATGCCACGCCTGGCTGCGAGCGGCCCTGGTGCTGTCGGTGTCGGAGGCGGCACCTACCTTTCTCTGCATGAACTGAACAGCAGTGGACGGGCTTGCGCCAGCGGGTTGACTGGCTGTTCTCTTTGCGCTCGGGGGGTCGGTCGGGTTCGGACAGGGGCCTGGTCCGGGTGAGTCTGCCGGTGGGGGCGCATGGAAGAAGGGCCTCTCGGTAGCTCGCGGATGTCGAGTCCAGCGCGGAGCAAGAGGCCCTGTTGTCGAAGTGTCGCGTGGTCACGGTTGCCGGGTCCAGTCCGTCCACTCCTGGGTGTGACTGTCTCGCCCACAGGCTCGGGAACGCGGCCGACCGGCCCGGAGCGCCGGCCCCGGTACGACTCGGACATGAGCGATGACGAGTGGGCCCTGGTACGGGAACTGCTGCCGGTTCGACCTCGACGGTCGATGGAGTTGGGGAGGCCTGGCGCGTAGCGCGGGCAGATGGGCCTGGTGACACAAGTGGGCCATCGCATCCACGGTCGCGACGATCGCCGTACCCGAGTGGGGTGCGGCAGTATGGGCATACCGGGCGTACTCGGCGGCACGTGTTGTCACCGCGGCAGGCCGCTTCGGGTCATGGGCCTACCGTGCGCGAGGCATTGGTGCCACCAGCCGGCTGTTCGGTGACATACATGCCGGAGCCAGAGCAGCCGGATAGCTGAACCGCGGCAGGAGGTTCGCCATCGGTTGGTCGGCGCGCGGAACGCGTCACCTTGGGTTCAGGCGCGTGCCGGATTCCGCTTCAAGGTGTTCAGACGGCACTACTGGACGCACTTCGGACCGTGGAGGGGCCGATGACGAGTGAGTTCGCCAACGCACCCGCCCTCTTCAGGCACCTCAATGACCTCTACGGCGACCGTGTCCAGGTGCGAAAGCAGACGCTGAGCGACCGGAGTGTCGACGTTTCGGTCCGCGACGACCTGAGCGTCGCCGCCGACGTCGACCCGGAGGTACATCAGGTACGCGTATACCTGGGACGCTTCACGTTCGAAGGGCTCACTCCATCGCAGTGCGAAGATGTGCTGAACGCCCTGACGAGAGGCGATTTCTCTCTCCGTCGTCGGCGCCTGACGGGCACACTCGAGCTTCGCGTTCGAGCTGGCAGGGGCGAGCAAACCGCCTACGCGTCGGTTGGCGCAGAGGGCCTCGAAGCCTGGGAGCAGGCCGCTCTCAGCGCCTGACCCGGTCTTCAAGAGGACGGCTCCAGACGAGCGGCCTCGCAGTGCCGCGCCGGTCTACAGACCGGCGCGGCACTTTTCGTGCGTCCGCACAACCCGGAGACCTCCGCTGTCGCCGGTACCCTGCCCGCGACGCCATGAGGCCCCGCCCTGTGCTGCTGTGCCGCGCGCGCAGGACGACCTGGCCCGCTGGCGTGAGGTCGCAGAGGACCATCGAGCATTGTCTGGAACTGCTGGCACGGCATGTGAGACCGCCGGACGCACCCACTGAGCACGACAAGCTCACGCGGGACAGCCGCCTGGATCTTCAGCATGACCGCCCGGTGAGGATCGAGTCGGCCAGGAAAGACCACCGACAGGTGTAGATGCTCACCCGGCGAGGACACCGCGGGAAGCAGCAGCAGCAGCAGCTGGAGCCGAAGTGCAGACGGGTCTCGGTCCTGCGCAAGCAGGAGTACGACCCGGACACCGGGCAGGGACCACGAACCCGATTGAGTCGACGTTCTCCACGGTCAAGCTCCGCACGAAGGTCACCCGCGGGGCGGGCAGCCCTGCTGCAGCCCTGGCGATGGTGTTCAAGCTGGTCGAGTCCGCCCAGGCCCGCTGGCGCGCGATCACTGGAGCGCACCTCGTGCCCCTGATCCGCGCTGGTGCTGTGTTCGAGAATGGCCTCCTCGTCGAGCGCGAGGAGCGGGCAGCTTGATCACGTCAGAGAGCGCCCGGCCGGGCCGTGGCGGGGCCAGTCGAGCTGCACAGATCTTGATCTATCCTCGGTCCTTCACGACCGGGACGGGGTGATCAGACATGGCGTATCGGGTTGGCGACGAAGTGATCGTCTCTTGCGAGCCGGCAAGCGCTCGGGCCGTCTCGGTGAATGCGACCCACATCCGTCTCCAATGGCCATGGGGAGAGATCGACAACTCCGGGCAAGTTCGCTGGGACGGGACATTCCACCTCCCGTGGGCCGATCCAAGCGGTGAATGGTCCCCGTATCATTTCGAGCCGGCGCCTCCTGTCCTCTGAGCAGGAGATGTCTGCACGGTGTCGATCCCGCCCACTCGCCTCTGCGTGGGGCACTACGAGGAGTACGACCCTCCTCGTGACTTCGGCTGGCTTCCCGCCCCCACCGCCGGAATCTACGCCAACCGCACGTCATCTGGTCCACAGGTCTTGACTATTGCTCTGGTGCGGGCACCGGCGGCCGGAGTGCCCGAGTTTCTGCTGGAGATCGACCGCCGCGCCAAGGACGCGCACGACCTGGTCGCCAAGCTGCCCCGGTACTGGGCGCGAGGCCGGCTGCTCCCGAGAACGGCGCACAAGCACACCGCGTACCTGCTACGGCACGCCTGACTGCCCGCAGTGGACCATCATGCAGATTGGTCCCGGGGGGTCATCGGGGCGCCTGTTCAACAACGCTGCGCCGTATCGTCACGCAGTGTCCGGCTGGCAGGGTTTCGGGCACGGCACCTGGATTGCCCCGGCCGAGGCGGGCGACGGCGTCAAGCCTTGACTGGTTCAGCCTCCACCAGGTGATGATCGGGGCCTTGGGACAGCAGTTCAAGAGAAGGAGAGGGTAGGTATGGGCGAGAGGATAACCGGTGGTGTCCGAGCGGAGCTGGCGGCTGTGGTGCGCAAGGAGTACGAGCGGGGCGCGTCGATCCGCGCCATCGCAGCCGCGCACGGTCGGTCGTACGGGCTGGTCTACAGCCTGCTCACTGAGTGGGGTGTGGCACTTCGTGGCCGGGGCGGTGCCCGCAGGTGGACGTGAACCAGAAGAAGGGCGCAAGGGGTTTCTGATCAACCACGGTCGATCGCCGCACCGCGACCAGTCAAGCCCACCTCGGGCACCGCGCTCGTCCAGGACCAGGCGGTGCAGTTCGGCCCACACCCGACCCTCAGTCCGCTCAGTGAATCGCCGGAAGGCGATACCCCCGAAGGACCGAATCCAGGCGGCAGTTGTTTCCCGGTCAAAGGGCCTTGGCCGGCCAGTCGAGCAACCGGGCTCCGACGACCGCCGTCTGCAGCGTGTAGCGGTGCGCGGGGTCGGCGGGGTTGGCGCCGGTGAGCTTGAAGATGCGTTCCAGGCGGTAGGTCATGGCCCGCACGCTGAGGGAAAGGCGGCGCGCGGCCTCAGCGGCGACGCAACCGGAGTCGAAGTAGGCCGTGAGTGTGTCGAGGAGCGGCTCGGCACCGCCTCGGGCCGTGGTGAGCGGACCGAGGGTGCCGAGGACGAGGTCGGCCATGGCCTGCCGGTCGCGGGTCAGGACGGGGTAGACCAGCAGGTCGGCGGCGCGCAGGACCGGGTCGTCCAGGCCCAGCCGCTCAGCCAGTTCGAGAGCGTTCAGCGCTTCCTCGTACGACTGGACGACCCCGCCGGGGCCGGGCTGCGGGCGGCCGATGGCGACCGTGCCGCCGTCGGTGGCGGCGTGAGCCTGTTTGGCGAAGTAGGGGAGGACCTCCTCCTCGTGCCCGGGGGCGATGCACAGCAGTCGGCCGTCCTTCGTGGTGAGCAGGACGTTGCGGTTGCCGAAGCGGGCCAGCAGCGCCTGTTCCACCCGTCGGGCGACCTGGGTGCCCTCGTCGTAGGCCACCGGGCCTTCCGCGACGGCGACGGCGTGGGCGTGGGAGAGGCGCAGGCCGAAGCGTTCGGCGCGCTCGGCGAGGCGGCCCAGGTCGCTGCGACCGTAGAGCAGGTCGTCGATGAACTCCCGGCGTGCGGCCTCCTCCTGGCGCACGGCGAGGCGCTGGGCGCGTTCGTAGCCCTCGGCGAAGGCGTCCACCGCCTGTTCAACGGCGGCCAGGGCGCTGTCGAGTGAGCCGGGGTCCTGCGGGCGGACGGTGCGTGCCGCGGTCAGGTGAGCGCTGACGAGGGCTCGCAGGCCGTAACCGGCTTCCGCCGCCTGCTCGCCCAGGATCCGCCGGGACTCGATCTCCTCCCGGCTGAGGCGGCGGCCCGTTGCCGAGACCTCGGCCAGGAGGCAGACGTAGCCGTCCAGATACTGCTCGGGAATGCCCCGCCCCGTCACGCCGCCCCCCAGAATCTTGACGAGTCGATGACGTCTTCTTAGCGCGTCACCGGCATGCAGACCCTAATGAACACTGCCGGACAACGGCAATGCGCGGACGCACAGCGGTCGCTCATCATGACTCGCGGGGAGCACTGCGGAGGGTTCCGGTGCCGGACACCGGCAGGTGGCCCGGCACCGGAACCCGCACCGAAGCAGTGCACCCTTCACTGACGCGCGCCTGTCTCGTCGACCGCTTCTGCCTCAAGGAGATCGAACGGCGTGCGGGCCCGCCGCGCGATCTCACCGGCGTCCGGGGCGCTGGTCGGCAGCACCTCCAGCGCGACCGGGCCCGGTGGTCGCACGACCTGCACGGGGCGGCCGTCGCGCAGGTCGTAGGTGGTGCGCAGGACGGCGTGCCGGAGGGTGAGGGCCTCCAGGGCCCGGGCGAGCGCCGGGACGTCGATGGGCTCGTGCCAGCGGGTGAGCAGGTGCACGTTGTAGACGGGTGAGTCGGGGGCCGACTGGTGGATGAACCAGAGGCGTTGCTGCGCGGGCGACAGCGGGGCGAGGTCGGCGGCCCGGGGTACGGGTGTGACAGGGCGCGGTGGCGCCATGGGTGGATCTCCTTGCGGGTCCTGCGGGCAGGCGTACGCGTGCCGCGCACGGCGTACGGGGCCTGCGGCATGGTGTCGGGGCAGGGCTGGGGGCGGACCCGGGCCGCGGGGCGGCTGCCGGGCTCGCTGGACGGCGACGGGGCCTGCGCCCGGTCGGTCGCCGGTGAAGTGACGGCGGCTCGCCGGTCAGGCGCCGGTGGCGACGCCGCCCTCGCGGAGCCGTGCGGCGAGTTCGTCGAGATCGGCGGAGAGCAAGACGTCGACCGGCTCGACCGGGATGCCGAGCCGTTCGCCGATGCGGAAGGCCGCCTGTACGGGGAGGATCGAGTTGCCGCCCAGACCGGTGAAGTCGTCGGCACCCCGTACGGCCGACGGGTCGGGCAGGCCGAGGAGTTGGGCCCATACGGCGGCGATGGCGGCGGTGACGGCATCGGTACCGGTCGCTGGGACGACGGTGGCGGTGGGCGGTGGGCACAGTGGGCGCGGCGAAGGCGGTGGCAGGACGGACGAGGTCGAGGGCACCGGCACAACGGCCGGCGCGTCCAGCAGTGCCGCGGAGACGAGATGCTGGTCACAGCAGTGCACCGGTTCGTCGGCCAGCAGGGCGACCACCTGCTGGTCACCGCGTCGAACGAGGGCACCAAGCCATGCTGGGTCACCTCGTACCCGGCCGTGCAACTCGGCGGGGACGCCGACGGCGCCGTACTGCGGCACTCGAAGAGGAGCAACCCGGGCGGCGACCAGCACATCACGCTGCGGCCCGGAGGCACGGCATACAGCGCGGTGAACCTCTTCGACTACGGCTCGAAGAACCACACGGCGAACTCGTACGCCATCGCGCTGCGTGGCGCGGACGGTCACAACGGCCCCTTCTACTCCGTCGACGTCAAGGGACAGAAGCCGCAGTTCAGCTGGAACGGGGCCGACGTGCTGAACTGGAGCACCAAGAAGCCGTACGACTTCTGACGACCCGCCGGCCAGGTCGTCGCCTGCCCGTCGGCGTGCGATGAGCGACAGGGCGGGGCCCTCGGTCATCGGACCGTGCGGGCCGCCTGCTCGACGATGCGGGTGACGGCCTCGGGGTGGGATACTGATACCGCGTGTGACGCGTCGATGGTCGTCGTGCGGGCATGGGCGCGGGCTGACATGAAGCGCTGGGCAGCCACTGGGATGTTGCGGTCCTCCGTGGTCACCAGCGACCAGGAGGGGATCGTCTTCCAGGCGGCCTGGGTGGACTTCTCCTCCAGAGCGGCGGCAGCGATCGGACGCTGCCCTGCAGCCATGAGCCTGGCCTTGTCTTTCGGCACGTCTGCGGCGAACTGGCTGCGGAACTTCTCCGGCTTGATGTACACGTCCGCGCCCTGTTCACCGTCGGGCAGGACGTACTTGACGGACTCGACGGCTTGGCCGAGGGTGCTGCCGGGGAACTTGTCCGTCAGTCCGATCGAGCTCTCGCCCTCGTCCGGCAGGAACGCGGCGATGTAGACCAGTGCCTTCACTTTGCCCTCGAGGCCCGCGGCGGCCTGGCTGATGACGGTGCCGCCGTAGGAGTGACCGACCAGGACCACGGGCCCGTCGATGTGGTCGAGGACGCTGCGCAGGTAAGCGGCATCGGTCGCCGGACCACGCAGCGGGTTGGCTGCGGACACCACCGGGTAGCCCGCGCGCTGCAGCCGGGTGACGACACCGTCCCAGCTCGCGGCGTCGGCGAACGCTCCGTGTTCCAGCACGATCGTCGGACGTACGGGGTGGTGGGGCGTGGCGTCGGCCGCAGCGGGCAGGGTGACGGCGGCGACGGACAGTCCGACGGCCGCGGTGACACCGAGCAGCGCGGAACTGCTGCCCGGACGGACGAGGCGGGTGTTGCGCATGTGTGAAATCCCTCGTGTTCGATAGATGGTGCTCGACGGACCGAAAGGCGATGCAGCGGGGTACGTCGAGAAACGGGGCCCGGGTCGCTTCGCCGGTACCTGGTTGACGTGCGTCCGTCTGCGTCACGTGAGCAGTGCGGATCGGAGCGCTGGTGGGCGGCAGCCGACAGCGGCCCGGAGAGCGGCTGCCGGGCTGCGGTCCGAAGGTTGGTCCTGAGGCTTCGGCCTCGCCCGTCCACCGGGCGAGAGCGCCGTCGTCCTGCCCTACGAGGGGGCGACCGGGCGGGTTCGTCCGCCGGCGGACTGCTCGTTCGCGGACATGGATGGCGGTGCGGCGTGCCGCGGGCAGCGGCTTCCCGACGTGATCGAGCCTATGGCCGAGGTGGTGCCGTAGCCCTCACTCTTCGTGACGACTGCCGCGTCGCACCGTGGGTGCGCAAGCTGCAACCCGGATGGAGGAGCGAGCTCCCCTCCAGCCGGATGACGGCCGCTCACTCGCGTTCCTGGGCAAGGTTTTCCCGGAACACGGTCCATGGGCGGCGCCAGACCATGAGTGCTGCGAGTGCGACGGTGCCGAGGTGGATGGAGAGCGTTTCCCGGAGCGGGTGGCGACGGCGCGAAAGTTCTTGAGACGGTTGACGGCACGTTCGACGGTGTGCCACAGCGCCGCGCGCGGAGCCTGCGGCTACATCTCAGCCGGTACGCTCCAGGACTTCGTAGACATGCCTGAGGTAGATGTGCGTGCGCTCCGAGCCGAGGAGCCCGTCGCCCACCCGGTTCATCGTGTACGAGAACGTGACGCGCCGGTCGAGGTCCATCATGACGATCGAACCGCCCCGACCGACCCAGAAGCAGATCCTCCCGGTGGGCATGTGCGGCATCGTCCTCGGATCGGTGAGTGCGTAGCCCATGCCCCAGCGGACGGGAACGCCCAGGAACAGGTCGACTCCGTCGGCCTGTACGTCGAACACCTTGTCCACCGTCTCCTCGGAGAGAAGCCGGCGGCCGTTGACCTGGCCGCGCCGCGAGATGACGGAGAGCGCTCGGGCCAGGCCACGTGCGTTGCCGTGTCCGTTGACGGCTCCGAGTTCGGCGGAGCGCCACTGCGGGGTGTCGACGTGCTCGTCACGTGCGGGGCTTCCGAGCAGCGTCCTGGTGAAGATCCCCTCGGGATCAAGACCCGTGGGTATACCGCCTGGCTGCGTGGGGGCCACCAGATCGGCGATACGCGGCCAGTCGGTCTGTCGCGCGCCGATCTGGACATCAGCTTGCGTCGGTTCGGCGATCTCGGTGGCGACGAACTCCGTCAGGGTACGACCACTGGCGCGCCGGACAAGCTCTCCCACCAGTTGCCCTTGGGTCTGCACGTGGTAGCCCGAAGCGGAGCCCGGCTCCCACCAGGGTGCCTGCGCGGCCAGCCGGGCACTCGCGGTAGGCCAGTCGTAGAGATCCTCCATGCAGAAGGGCTGCTCCCAGCCGGAGAGTCCCGAGGTGTGAGCCAGGACGTGACGCACCTCGATGTGCTCCTTTCCCTGGGCGGCGAACTCGGGCCAGTAGTGCGCGACCGGGCGGTGCAGATCCAGCGCGCCCCGGTCGACGAGGATGAGAGCCGCGAGATTGGTGAGGGTTTTCGTGGTCGACCACATACTCACCAGCGTGTCCCGGTGCCACGGAACGGTCCGTGCTTCGTCCGCGTGGCCACCCCACAGATCGACTTCCATGACCCCGTCCACATCGACGGCGATCGACGCCCCCAACTCCTCGCCGGCTTCGAGGTGCGCCTCCAGCACCGCTCGTACCGGTTCGAATCGGTCTGTGCTCGTTCCCTCGACACTCATGCTCTTCTCCACTTCGGACGACAACTGTGCGGCTCTGGCGCCCTGATCAGGCCCGGTTCTCCGCCTGGAACATCCAGCTCTGCTTCTCGAGATCGGCCGTCAGTCCGATGAGGAGATCCTCGGTGACGACATCCACCGGGCCCATCGCGACGATGCGCTCACGCAGCCTTTCGGTCACGGCAGAGAGCGCGTACACCAAGGCCTCGACGGCGTCACTGTCCTTGGTCCAGCCCGGCGGAAAGGCGGGCACGCCACTGGCTCCCGCAACGGTCCCGGCCCGTCCGTCCGGACTGACGCCCAGGGCGGCCGCGCGCTCGGCCACCGTGTCGGCGTGGTTCCGGGCGACGGTGGCGGCCTCGTCGAGCTGGACGTGAACCGAGCGGAAGCGCGGGCCGTACACATTCCAATGTGCCTGCTTGGCCACCAGGGACAGGTCGAGAAGGTCGGCCAGGGTCGCCTGCAGCGCCGCACCCGCGGTCTCGCGGTCGCGCTCGGGCAGAGGGTTGTTGACAACCGGCACAGGAGTGCGGTCCTTTCGTGACAGGCGCCGGCTCTCAGGCGGCGAGGAAGTCGAGCAGGGCGGCGTTGACCTCGGCCGCGTGGGTGAGCAGCAGCCCGTGCGGGGCGCCGTCGATCTCGACGTACCGCGCGTCGGGCAGGCGGCGGCGGAACTCGCGGGCCGTGGCGTCGATCGGCAGGATGCGGTCGGCGGTCCCGTGCAGGATCAGCGATGGCACGTCGATGCGCTCCACGTCGGCCCGGAAGTCCGTCAGCCACGCCGGGACACACGCGTACGCCGCCATGGGCGCCGAGTCGATGGCGGTGGCCCAGTTCGCGCGCAGCGCGGCCTCGCTGAGCCGCGACCCGAGCGTCTCGTCGGTGTTGAAGAAGTCGACGAAGAAGCTCTCGTACCAGGCGTAGCGGTCGGCCTCCGCCTGCTCCGCGATGCCGTCGAAGACGCTCTGCGGCACACCGGTGGGGTTGTCCGGCGTCTGCAACAGGAACGGCTGGAGCGAACCGAGGAACGCCGCCTTCGCCACCCGCTCCGAGCCGTGGACGCCGAGGTAGCGGGCGACCTCGCCCGAGCCCATCGAGAACCCGACGAGAACCACGTCACGCAGGTCCAGCTGGGTCAGTACGGTGTCCAGGTCGGCGGCGAAGGTGTCGTAGTCGTAGCCCGTCATGGTCTTGCTCGACCGGCCGAAGCCACGGCGGTCGTAGGTGATGACGCGGTAGCCGGCCTTGACCAGCGCATCTGTCTGCTTCTCCCACGACTGCCCGTCCAGCGGGTAACCGTGGATCAGGACGACCGGCTGCCCCGACCCGTGGTCCTCGTAGTAGAGATCGATGCCGGTCGAGCCCTCGGAGCCGACGGTGATGGTTCCCATGGTGTGCCTTCCCGCCCGTCCGCCGTGTGCGCACCGGGCATGGCACAAACCTAGGAATCAAGCATGTCGGACCGCGTCCGTCGGACTACGGCTTCGACGTACGTCATGGTGCTGCGTCTTCCGCGTACGTCATGACGCTGAGCCTTCGGGGTACGTCGTCGTGCCGCCGAGCACCGCCGCGAGCTCGCCGCGGGACGTGACCCCCAGTTTGGGGAACATCCGCTGGAGATGGGTGCTCACCGTCCGGGGCGAGACGTACAACCGCTCGCCGATCTCCCGGTTCGTCAGACCCTGCGCGGCGAGCTGGGCGACATGCAGCTCGGTCGAGGTCAGCCGGTCGACGGCGGCCGGATCCTGGCGCGGGGACGACGCGCCCGCGGCGCGCAGCTCCTGCCGTGCCCGCTCCGCCCATGCCGACGCGCCGAGGGCGTCGAAGATCTCGCGTGCGGCCTGCAGTACGACGCGGGACTCCGCGGGCCGCCGGTGACGCCGCAGCCACTCGCCCAGGGCGAGGCGCGCCCGCGCCCCCTCGAACGGCCAGTCCGTGGGCACGGCGTCGAGGGCCGCCCTGTACAGCGGCTCGGCGGCATCCTGCGGGCTCAGCAGGGCCCGGCCCAGTCGCAACCCGCAGAGCAGGGCGGGCGACGACGTCGATTCCCCGAGCGGGGTCAGCTCCCGCACGACGTCGCGTGCCACCCCCGCGGATTCGCTGCGCACCGCCGCCTCGACCAGCTCCGCGACCGCGTAGAAGCGCAGCCAGGAGTGGAAGGCGGGGTCGGCCGGGTCGAAGACGCGGTGCAGGTGGCCGAACGCGTCGCCGTAGCGGCCCTGGCAGAGTGCCGCCTGCCCGCGGGCCATCTGCATGATGGCCAGCACCGGGCGCCCTCCGCTGGGAAGGGCCTTGCGTTCGGCTTCCGCCGCCCATGCCTCTGCCGCCGGGTCCCCGCTGACGGCGGCCAGCTGCGCGCGGATGGCATTCACCATCGCGTGCACAAGAGGCTGACCGGTCTCGCGGGCAAGCGACGCGGCCTCCTCCGCGGCGAGGGAACCAGCGCGCACGTCACCCAGCCGTGCGGCGCTCCCCGCCTGGACGCAGAGGGCGCGGGCCAGCATCGACAGCCTGCCCTGCGCTCGCAGGGCGTCCAGCGACCTCGCCGTGAACCGGCTCGCCAGGGCGGGAGCGCCCACCGTCACGGCGGCGGCCCCCAGGAGCTGGTCCCCCTCCGCGTTCTCCGACGAGCGCTCCAGCTGACCCGCCAGGCCCTCCATGATCCCTTCCCCACGCTCGACCGGCGCCGAGTACGCCCGCAGAGCGACCAGGTCGGCGTTGTCGGCAGGCACGGGCATCCGGTCGGCAGCGGCGGCGACCCGCTCGCGGGCGGCCGGGCCCGGCTCTCCCCAGAAGCACTGCAGGACCGCGCTCCACAGCATGCGCAGCCCCAGTGTCGACTCGCCGCCGGCGGCGATCTCGACCGCCAGCTCGGCCAGCTCGGCGGTCGCGGCGCCCTCGCCCCGCGTCCCCTCGGCCAGAGCGATGCTGACCCAGGCCGCGCGGCCTTGGTCCCGGACCGAAAGGTCCAGTGAGCGCGCCTGGGTCAGCAGATGCGTCGCGACGTCTCCTTGGCCCGACTCCAGTGCGAGCTCCGCCGCCCGGAGCAGCCGGTCCGCCCGCGCGGAGGGGTCCTTCGTCAGCTCCGCCGCCCGCCTCAGCGCGGCAAGAGCTGCGGCGACACCGCCTCGCCGCAGGGCTCTGCCGGCAGTGGAGTCCAGATCCCGTGCCACTCGTTCGTCGAGACCGGCGGTGGCGGCGGCACGGTGCCATGCCTGCCGATCGGGCTGCCCCTGGAGCGCGGCCGCCAGCGCGGCGTGCGCGGCCTGGCGTTCCGCGGCGGTGGCGGCGTGGTGCATCGCCGAGCGGATGAGGGGGTGCCTGAAGGCCGACCCCTGGGCCTCCACCAGGCCCGCGTCGATCGCTGCCTCGAAAGCACCGACGTCGACCGCCGTCCCGAGCATCCGGGTCGCCGCGGTGAGGCATTCGTCCATCGTCCCGTCACCGTTGAGGGCCGAGAGGAGCAGGACCGCACGGGTGTCGGCCGGCAGGCGGGAGACCCGTGCCGTGAACGTCCGCTCCAGCCGCGCGGTCAGCGGCAGCGGACCCGGGTTGAGCGCGTACGCCCCGCCGACCGACTGCAGCGCGACCGGCAGCTCGGTCAGCGCCAGCGGGTTCCCGGCGGCCTCCTCCAACAGCCGCCGTCTGACCTGCTGTCCCAGTCCGGGGGCCGCCGTGTCCAGCACCTCACCCGACACCTCGTCCGTCAGCGGGCCCAGGTGCAGCACAGGCAGGCCGGCACTGCTGAGGCGGTCGTCGAGGCGCCGGGTGACGGCGACCAGGACGAGGGGGTCGGACTCGATCCGCCGCGCCACGAACCCGAGCACATCGAGGCTGGCACGGTCCATCCAGTGGGCGTCCTCGACGACCACCAGCAGTGGCGCCTTCGCCGCCGCGTCCGTCAGCAGGGTCAGCGCGGCCAAGCCGACGAGGTACAGATCGGGTACGGGCTCGTCGACGAGCCCGACGGCCGCGAGCAGCGCGGTGCGCTGACGTCCCGGCAAGTCGTCGATTCCGTCCCGCAGTTGGTGAACCAGCTGGTGCAGGCCGGCACAGGGCAGGTCTTCCTCCGACTGGACCCCCACAGCGGTGATCACACGGGTCCCGCCGCGTGCTGCCGCGACCGCGGCCTCCGCGACCAGCGCCGACTTGCCGATCCCCGGCGCGCCGGTGATCACCGTCGCGCCGCCCGAACCGGCGGCCCCCTGCTCGACCAGGGCAGCCAGTGTGCGACGCTCCGTATCGCGACCCAGTAGCGCCCGCCGATGCATGCCGCACCCCCCGTTTCTCTGTACCTCCCCAGCACCCGACGGCTCCGCGTCCTCGCGGAACCAGGCGACCCGGCGGCATCTCCACTGGCGGGCGACCTGGAAGCCTGGCCCGGATGCCGTTCATGCAATGGTATGCATGTTGCCGAGCGGGAACGACCGCTGTCCGCATCCGCGAAACCGAGCCGCCGCCGGGATCACGGCGGGGCCGATCGGCGCGTGGGCATGCTCCGCGTCCGCGACGACGGCCCTGGTCCTGCACAAGACCGGCGACACCGTGCTCCAGCTCAGCGACATCCACGGGGACGTGGCACTCCAGCTGCCACTGGACGCCACCCAGGCGCTCACCGTGCTGGACACCGACGAGTACGGTGGAGGCTCTCGGTGAACGTGTACATCGAGCCTCTCGGCGTCGCGATCATGCTCGTGGGCATAGCGGTGGGCTGCACCGTCTACAAGCACACGCGCGCGTCCTCCGCTCCGACGAGCCGCGGCGACATCGTCGGCGCAATCGGCTCCGCCGTCGCGGTCATCACCGCCCTGGTCCTGTTGCTCGGAGGGGGTAACAAGCCCACGCCGGAGGGGGGCAGCCCCGCCCACGACACCAGCTCCAGCATGAGGCGGTAGATCACCTTGTCCGGCCGCGCCCGGGAAAGTGCCGGCGCTGTCCAGGGCCCGGCCCGCTCCTGACACTTGCGGGGACGGGCCGGTCAGGCGAGCGGCGGCCAGCCGCGGCAGGTCAGTACGCCCGTCGGGGGCGCGCCCCCGACGGCCGGAGAGCGGCCTGGAGCCGGCGCTGGCGACTCGCTCGGTCGGGAGATCCAGGTCGAGCACGGTGATGCCCGGCAGCGCGGCCAGGTGCTCCGCCGTGCCGGGCCGGGGCCGATCGGCTTCGACAAGCGCGCACGTGGGGGCGTCAGGCTGGACCAGGCAGACGGCGCGGCACTCTTTGTGCTCTTCGTGAAGGGCTTCATGCCGCTGACACCAGGCATTGACCCATGCACGAAGGTCAACCCTGTCGCGCCTCTCTCACGACACGATGCTCATGGTCGATCGAGCGTCCGGAAAAAGGGTCCGCCCCGGCGCCCTGCAAAGAGCCGGAGCGGATGGAAGAGAGCGGCCGGGGCCGGGAGGTCAGTTGGCGGTGAGGAGGCGCAGCCAGGTGGCGGGGCCGGCGATGCCGTCGGCCGTCAGGTGCCGACCGCGCTGGAAGGTGCGTACGGCGGTGGTCGTCGCACGGCCGTAGTGGCCGTCGACGGCGAAGCGGGCCCCATGGCGGCGCAGCTGGGCCTGCAGGGCCTTGACGGAGTCGCCGTGTGCGCCGGAGCGGAGCGTGGGGACGAGGCGCTGCCAGGTGGCGGGGCCGAGGACCCCGTCGGCGGCGAGGCGGTGCTCGCGCTGGAAGGTCTTCACCGCCCGGCCCGTGGCCGGCCCGTACCGCCCGTCGGCCTTGACGTGCAGCAGACGCTGGGCAGTGGCCACGGCGTGCCCCCGCGAGCCGACGCGGAGCGTGGGCCAGGCCCGGCCGGCCCACGGGATCGAGCCGGAGCCGGCGCCCTTGTACGTGATGTCCCAGTGGTTGCTTTCCCGGAGGTACACGACGCTGCCGGCCGCCCACGTGGCGGGGCCGGTCTTGCGGGCGTGCCGCGGGATGTAGCGGTTGACGCAGGGGTCGAGGGCGACGTCCACCTTGTAGCCCTTGCCGTGGGTGTAGGTGCCCGTGGTCTGGTGCGGCGGGATCTCCGCGGCACCGGTGATGGTGATCGCGCAGCGGCCGGCGCGCCTGAAGGCGACGACTCCGTCGACGGTCGTCCTGCGGATGCCCTGGAAGCTGGTGCAGCCGTTCTTGTTCTTGTTCTCGCAGTTGCCGCTGGACCGCCAGGTGATGCCGGCCGCACGGAGCTTGGCCTTGGCCTGTGCCGGGGTGTAGTAGACGGAGGCTGCGGGCGCCGCGGTCGCGGCCGTGGTCCCGGCTGCGGCGCCGAGCACGATGGTCGCGGCGGTCGCGGCGCCCACCGCGAGGCGGCCCCGGCGGGCGGAGGGGGAAGGCGTTCCGGTCATGGTGTGTGCTCCTTGGTTCGTTGTCGGTCGTGCCGGAGTTCGGCGGGTGCGGCGAATGCGGCGGCCGGGTCAGGCGCCGCGCGGGCTGACGTAGCCGGAGATGCGGTGCGAACGCGTCCTCGCCGTGCGGGGGTCGATGTTCTTGCGGAAGCTGACCTTGTTCCGGTAGTTGCCGTCGATCGTGTCGATGCGCCCGTCGGCGTGGACGGCGACGACGACGGCGACGTGGCCGCCGGTCTTCGCGGCGGGCTCCCCCCACACGACGATGTCGCCCGGCTTCGGGTGGGCGCGGTGGAAGAGCCCGTTGCGCTGACCCCACAGGCCGACCTCCCGCGCCACGAGGGTCGTGGGCACGGACGCTGACGGGACCCCGGCCTTGCGCCAGGTCCACGAGGCGAACGCCGCGCACCAGGCCGTACGCGCGCAGTCCTTGAGGTACGTGCGGCAGCCGGACGGCTCCGAGACGCCGATCTGGCCCCGGGCCGTGGCCACGATCCGCTTCCGCAGCGCGGAGACGTCACCGGAGGGGCGGCCGGACGCCGCGCCGGGGGCCGCCAGGAGCGCCGCCCAGGTACGCGGTCCTGCCACGCCGTCGGGGGACAGAGCGTGGGCCCGCTGGGCGGCCCGCACCGCCGAGCCCGTACCCGCGCCGAACACGCCGTCCAGGACGAGCCGGTGGCCTCCCTGGCCGAGCTGGCGCTGAAGCGCCCGGACCGCCCGGCCCTTGCTGCCCGACCGCAGGGTGACGGTGAGGGCCGTCCAGGTACGTGCGCCGACGACGCCGTCCGCAGCCAGCCGGCGGGACTTCTGGAAGTCCTTCACGGCACGAGCGGTCGCCGGCCCGAACACGCCGTCCGCGGGCACCGGATGACCGGCCGCGGCCAGCAGGTCCTGGGCGGTGGCGACGTCCACGCCCCGTGCCCCCTGCCGGAGGGCCGGCCACGAGGCGGCGACGGTGACGGTCCTGGAGGCGGTGACGCCGGGGGACGCCGCGTGGGAGGCGGGTGCAGCGTCCGCGAAGGAGGTGACGGCCGCCGCTGGGGCGAGCAACGCACCGGTGAGCGTGGCGGTCACGACGGCGCGGAAGAAGGCAGGGGGCAGGATCACGGGATTCTCCTCGGGTGTGTCGTCTCCACCGCACGGGACACGGAAAGGCACGTCGTGGCACGGCGAAGCAGCCCGTGAGGGCGGCGGAGGAAGGGATGTGCGGCGGCTCTGTCGGCGACCGCTGATCGAAGATTGCCCCGCTGGGCCGGTGAGCCTCTACTCTGCGCTGGGGGGCCGCCCCATACAGCGCTGATCCACCCTCAATACAGGCCCCTGACCTGCTGTTTCGTGGGCGTGCATGCATAGGGCGACCGAGGAAGGGAACGATGCGGCAACCCGATCAGGTGAATGAAGGTGCCCAGGTGTCCGCGCTGCTGCGGCAGTGGTGGCAGAGCGAGACGCCGGTGCGGAAGCAGGACTCGCTCGTTGCCCAGCTCAAGGCGCGCGGCATCGAGATCACCCAGGCGACCCTTTCGCGCTACCTGGACCCGGCCAAGCCGCAGATCGCCCGTGAGGACGTGGTCCGCGCGCTCCACTCGATCTTCGGGCGCCCGCATGAGGAGCTGGCGGTGGCCCTCGGCCTGTGGGAGACGGCCACCCGCGAGCGCACGGCACAGCAGCGGCTGCGGGCGACGACCCCCGAGCAGCCCGTACCCGCGCAGGACGCCGGCCCTGGAACCACGCCCGCCCGTTCGCCTCGTGGTCTGCTGTACGGCGTCGTGGCGGCCGTCCTCGTCCTCGCCGCAGCCGGCACTCTGTGGCTGGTCAACCCCTGGGAGCGGGAGCACGCCCCGGACTCGCGCAACGGCTCAACGGCCCAGGCCCAGGCCACCGGCGCCGCGGCCCCTCCGGCAGCCCCTCAGCACCCGACGGCCGAGCTCGCTCCCTGCGCGGGCGAGAAGTGCTTCGGCCTGGAGCCCAATCACACCGTGTGCCGCACGGACGCGGTCACCGCCTTCGTCGACACCGACCCCGTGATCGGCGTCGAACTCCGCTACAGCGCGAAGTGCCAGGCGGCCTGGACCAAAATCAGCAACACCACCCAGGGGGACATCGCCCGAATCGGCGACCGGGCGGGCCGCACACGCCAGTACACGCAGATCAGCGGACGAGACGCGCACACGACGATGCTGCCGGCCGCCCGCCCCGAGGACGTGACGGCCTGCGCGGTTCTGGCGACGCGGACGGTCTGCGCCACGATCCCCACCGAAGCCCGCGGCTGAGCCGTCCCCGGGAGCACGCCACTGCCCGCGTCAGCCCGCCGCGCCTCACCCGTACCGCCGCCCCGCGCGATCCGGGTCGGACGCTCACCGCTCCGCGTGACCTCGGCCCGGCCGATCGTCGCGGACGAGGACCGCACCAGTGCAGGTATCGGATCGTGATCCCGGCTGGATGCTCGCCGTGACGGTATGTCAGATGACGGCGAGCCGGTCCACCAGCAGCTCCACCCGCGGCTCGGCGTCCTCGGGCAGCAGGCGGCCCGCGCGCGTCAGGGTCGCGAGGCCGTGCAGGGCCGCCCAGAACACCTCGGTGAACAGCCCCGGTGGGATGCCGTCGCCGGCGACCTCGCCATGAGTCTCCAGTAGCGGGGCGAAGGCGTCCTTCAGTGGCTCGGGGGTGTCCTCCTGCGCGTACTCCAGGCCGCCGTCGAGCTGGAACGGGGCGTCGTAGACCGCCGGGTTGCGCACGGCGAAGTCGAGGTAGGCGCGGGCCAGGGCGGCGACCCGGGCGCGCGGGCCGTCCGCGGCGGAGGTCGCGGCCCGCACCGCGACGGCCAGTTCGGCGGCCCCCTGAAGGGCGACGGCGCCGATGAACTCGCGCTTGCCGCGGAAGTGGCTGTAGAGGACGGGCTGGCTGTATTCGATGCGCTCGGCGAGCCGGCGGGTGGTGACCGCGTCCCAGCCCTGCTGCTCGGCGAGTTCGCGGGCCGTCGCCACGATGAGGCGCTCGCGGTCCGCCCGTTCGCGCTGCTTGCGCTCCTGTACCGACATGCATCGATCCTAGCGTCGCTAGACAATCGAGCGGCAGCAGATCTAGCGTTGCCTCGTCCGCTAGCAACGCTAGATCAAGGGAGGGATCGTCATGCTCAACGCACTCGAGGTCGTCACCACGGTCGTCGTCGGCCTGATGGTGGGGGTGGAGTTCTCCGTCGCCTTCATCATGAACCGGATCCTGGACGCGCTCCCCGAGGACAGCGGCCAGCTCGGCCACGCCCACGGCGGCCGGATGCTCGGCGCCCTGATGCCGTTCTGGTACATCGGCTCGCTCGTCCTCAGCGCGATCTGGGCCGTCGCCGGATGGCACCACCACGGCGCCGGACTCGTCGTCACCGCCGCCGGCCTGCTGATCGTCAGCGTCGTCATGTCGATGCTGCTGCTCGTCCCGATCAACAACCGGAACAGGACCTGGACCCCCGAGAACCGGCCCGCCGACTGGAAGCAGCAGCTGCACCGCTGGGGCCGCTACCACGACGTCCGCGTCGCCGTCATCATCGCCGCCTTCACCCTGCTGGTCGCCGCCCTCGTCTGACACCACCGCCGGCCCGGGGTGGCTGACCGCCGAAACCCCTGGCCTTCACAAGGAGAAGACCATGTCGCTGAAGAAGATCAACACCGCACTGGCCGCCGCCTTCATCCTCTTCATCCTCTGGTTCGGCACGGAGTTCATCTTCAGCCCGGAGACGAGGGCGCCGGGCTTCGGCCTGCCGGGCTGGCCGCCCGGCGACGGCGACGGCTTCCTGATCATCAAGGGAATCCGCGACGTCGTCCTGGCCCTGGTCCTGGGCATCCTCCTGGTGACTGGCCACCGCCGGGCGCTGGGCTGGGCGCTGCTGGTGGAGGCCCTCGCCGCGTACGGCGACATGACCACCGTGCTGGCCCACCACGGCTCGGTGGCCACCGCGCTGGGCGTCCACTGCCTGACCGCGACCCTGATGGTGGTCAACGGCCTGCTGATACTGCGCGAGACCCGCAAGCCCGCAACCGCCCCGGCAGCACCCGCCGCCCAGGGCCTGTTGTGAAAGTGGATCGTCTGTCAGACCCGCCTGGGATGCTCCGAGGATGGGGATGACAGTGCAGCTGACGATCGACTGCTCCGATCCACAGAGAATGGTGACGTTCTGGGCTGAGGCTCTGGGCTACGTGCCTGAGCCTCCGCCGGGCGGGCACGCCACGTGCAGCTCTACGCCGCCGCCATGCAGGACCCCGAGGGCAACGAATTCGACGTCGTCTGAGGGTCGTTACGACGGTGCTGTCGCCAGAGGATTGTCGCGGGCAAGGGCTTGCTCGCCAGCTCTCACTTCTTCTTGCCCCGGTCTTGTCGGGGATCTTGGTGAGCTGGGTTTTGCTGGTCAGGAGCGGTGGGGCCGTGCGCCTGCTCGTCGTCGTTGGTCGTCTTTGGTTGCTGTCGAGCGGCCTCGGACGGCCCAGCCTCAGCGTACTCAACTGACGGCCGATACCTTCAATGCCCTGCCTGAACCTCAGCCGACGACAGTCAGCCACGACGGCGGGCGCACCGACCGACCACGCACGCGTATGCCTCGCTGTACCCCATTGCCCTCAGCCACGCTGCCAATGTCGTCGACCGGAGCAAGCCGCAAATTGCCAGAGCGATGCCAGGCGGCTCAGGCTCGGATATCTATACGTACGGTGTTGCTCCAGAGAAACCCGGTCTTGTCGTTGGGATTGGACCGCCCATCCGTTGCAGAGATCGCGATTGTCGCGAATCCAGCGGAATTGACGACGGCGCCCGTCAGGTCACCTGAGATGACATGATCGATTTCGCGCGTACGGGATGAACTAGTGAATTCACGTCGCGTCTCGATCACAGCATTCGCGTCGACGACCTTGATAGCAACGCCCTGGTTGATGGGCTTGTTGGGTGGTGGCAGGTCTGGCACGAAACCGCTTCCGGTCACGTGGAACCTTGCGTCGATAATCGATCCGTTGAAGGTCACTTCAATGTGTGGAGGCTGCGGTGCAGGCTGTTCCAGGGTATCCAGCTTCCTTATGAGTGCACTCACGTGAACAGGCGCTGGCAAGCCAAGCTTGCGCGTCAAGTCCCGGGTACTTCCGGGAGAATGCGTAGGCAGTGCTCCCCGCTGTCGGGCACTTTCGATGGCCGTCCGCAGTCTAGGCATGGCCTTCGCTCCTCCTTGTCGTTACAGGCGTCTCGTCGCCGTCCGGCGCGAGGGGGTTGGGAACGAACCCGCAGTTCGCCGAATAGGCGAAGTCGTGGACAGGGTGCCGCGAGCCGTAGGGCCGGTTGATGGTCGGCTCCACCGACCGGCCCACGAAGCCCCGGGCCAACCGCAGCGACGCGGAACCCGCGTTGGCTCGGGTGCTCGGTGGAATGGTCATTGTCTTTGGGACCGGATCCCCACAGAACACATTCCTATCGTCGCCCCGCAGCACTCGAGCGTGGCATTACCGCGGGCTTACAAGGACGCGAATAAGCCCGCGCCCCTTGTCGAGTGGCGTCAATGCCTTGCCGATGACGGTACCGAAGGCTCGATCGTGCTCGCTCACTCGCCGACTGTGCCCAACTGTCGACGACGTCGTCAGCAAGTCGCCTGGGTGGATAGGAGCCGGATCGGCGTCGGCGAGACACCACACCTTCCCCATGAGTGCTACGTTGACGCTGCCGACATGACGATCGAGGACGAGGGCTGGTTTCACGCCGCCGGCGCCCGAGACGATGCCAGCGACTGCGGTGTCGTATTCGCGGCTGCACCGTCGCACATCCCCGTCAGGACCGAGCACTACCACGCAGCCGGCAGCGATGTCGCCATCGTCCGCCGTGAGTGCTTCTGCGTAGTCGGCACCATCGAGAATCAGGTCGTCTCCGGCGGTGATCTCGATATCACCCTGGACTTGAACCTTTCCGACGAACTGAGCCGCGAATGCGCCGCCAATTCCGACGACCCCTGTGCCGTTGGTGCTGGTCCCCCGTACGCCGGCCTCGTGTTCGCTCTGCCCGACGACGCCCGGGCCGCTGCCGCTGCTTATGCCGAATATGCCGGCTGCTTGCGGGCCGTTGCTGTCATTGCTGCCGACGACGCCGCCGTGATTGGGTGAATGGCCCACACCTCGGACTCCCTCGCCCTGTGCACTCTCCCCGAAAACACCTTGCCCAGCGCTAAGGTTGCCACCGACGACGGCGCCGTGATTGGGCGAATGCCCCATACCTCGGACTCCCTCGCCCTGTATGCTCTCCCCGAAAACGCCTTGCCCAGCGCTCTCGTTGGTACCGACGACGCCGCCGTGATCGGACGAATGCGCCGTACCCCGGACTCCCTCGCCCTGTGCGCTATCCCCGAAAACTGCGGGACTTGAGTCTGAGGATGTCCCGATCAATGCAGTCACTTTCATTCCTCACTTTCGGGTGGTATAGGTGGACGCGCAGTCCAATGCTCTACCCGTGCCTACCTCCAGGCGCTTCCCATATTTCCACCGACTGTTGGGATCGCCTGATGGATCTGGAGGTACGCCATCTAGATCCTTTGAATTGGGCACAGTTCGGTCGGTCGGGGTTGGCGCAGGTACCAGCCTTAACCTTTCCAGAACCGGCGAAGATCACAACGATTCCGGCGGTTACGGGGAAGAGGTCGACGTCGCTGACCACGCTCTCGATGTCAGGTGTTGCCTGAACTTGACGTGCGGCGATGGAGTCTGGTCGACCTTCAATGTGGCCGGGAGTACTTCGAGCCCCGACGTAACAAGTCAACCGTAGTTTTCGGCACTTGAGCTCGCAACTGGGAGGCTTGTAGGAAGGCTCGACAATTGAACGGCGTTCCGGCTGCCTTGATCGTGGGGGGTAGCTCAAGGGCGAACAGTATTGACCTTGACGACGACACGAACGGCAGTCTGACGAAGATCGGAGGTCGGCGTAGCGACTTTGGCCTGGAGCTGCTTTGGCGCGGGTGATCAAGGCCCCGTAAGCTTCCGGCGCGTCGGGCAGTCTGTTGACCTGCCCGTTAAAGCACGACGTTGGGGCCATGATCTTCGAGGCTCGCGCCAAAGTGGCTGGCTGACCTTGTCATTTACGTCCAGCATCGAACGCGACTCGAACTTGATCAGCGTTTTCGCAGTCCAGCGGACATGAAGGCGGCCTCCGTCTGATCCTGTGCCCCGTCACAGAGGCAGAGGAACCAGCACGAAGGCCGTGGTCGTGAGTTTGGGGCATCAGGACGTCCTGCGGGATGCGTTCGCGGAAGTGTCACGCTTCCGGATGGAGTTGTACGGGGTGTCTGACCGCCCGGGGCGACGCGCTGTTCGAGCTGTGCGACGCGCTGCTGTGTACGGATGGGCCGGTGCGGACGCTGGTCGATCTGGCACTCGCGCCGGAGCACCGCCGCGGGCACGGGGCCCTGTACGGCGGTCTCAGCCAGGGCCGGATCGACGTGGCTCGGCTGCGTCGCGCGCTGGGCTCGATGCCGTTGCCGAGGGCGGCGGACGGTCGGATCGTGCTGGCTGCGGACGTCTCGCCATGGCTGCGGCCGGACGCAAACACTTGCCCTGACGGACGTCGCCGCGGTGACCACGGTCCGCCTCCGCGAGGTCGTCGAGCGGCTCGTCGCGGCCGGCCAGTGGAAGCCAGGCGACCCGGAGGTCCTGGTGGTTCTGGATGCCGGATATGACGCACCACGCATCGCTCACCTGCTGGGCGACTTGCCCGTCGAGATCCTCGGCCGGCTCCGTTCCGACCGCGTGATGCGTCGACCGACACCGCCGCGGGTCTACGACCCCAAGGGCGGCCGACCGCCCAAGCACGGCGGTGAGTTCGTCTTCGGCGATCCCACTACCTGGGGCACCGAGCAGGCCATGACGGTCACGGACACCCGTCTCTACGGGAAGGCGACCGCGCAGGCGTGGGACCGGCTGCACCCGACGCGGCGGGCGGCCTGGATCGAGTACGACGGACCGCTGCCCATCATCGAGGGCACCGTCATCCGCCTGGTCGTGGAGAAGCTGCCCTCCGGCGGGGTGAACAAGCCGGTCTGGCTGTGGTGGTCGGGCACCGGTGCCAGCACTGCGGACGTCGACCGCTGCTGGCAGTCCTTCCTCAGACGTTTCGACTTGGAACACACGTTTCGCCTGTTCAAGCAGACACTCGGGTGGACCAAGCCCCGGCTTCGCAGCTCGGAAGCGGCCGACCGGTGGACATGTGGTGATCGCCGCCTATGCCCAACTCCGGTCGCCCGACCGCTGGCCACCGACCTCCGGCGCCCCTGGGAGAAGCCGGCTCCGCCGAACAGACTCACTCCCGCCCGCGTCCGGCGCGGGTTCAGGAACCTGCGCACGAAGACCGGCTCCCCGGCCGGCGCACCAAAACCATGCCGACCCGGGCCCGGCCGTCCGCCAGGTTCGAAGAACCGTCTCACGGCCACCCGTCATGACGTGGGCAGAGTCCTCGCCACCGTCGAGGCATACAGCCGCCCCGCCCACCACAAGAAGGGCACCAAGCCCAGGCGAACCGTCACTGGACTGTCAGATCAAACACCTAAGGGCGCGTTGCTACAGCAGTGACGCCGGACTCTCTCAGCTTGCGGGCCACGCGTTCCATCTCCGGAAGCGTTCCTGAGTAATCACCGTTCACGACGCGGCGCAGCACGGCCTTGGCGCTTGTCAGGTCGATACCGAGCTCAGCCCGCAGCACCCGCATGATGGCGACACCTTTGGTCGCCGGACTGCTCACCTGCAGCCTCGCGGGACCATGCTCGGAGAGCATCTGATCCCGCCGTTCCGCCGGCACGTCGCCACCGCACACGGCTACTGCACATCCACAAGCAGAACACGTTGACTCAACGTCCCACCGCAAGCGGCCATCCACGAGGGCCTGAGTCCCCGAACGCTCCAGCCCTGCACCGCAGTCCTGACACACCGCGGAGTACCTGACAGATTCGGAAACAGCCTGCTCCATCCCCACCCCCAACGGGGACGAGGTTAAACGACAAGCTAACTGCCTGTTCTCTATCCGCTCGCGCGGTCGGACAGGTTCGAACGGGAACCTGGTTCGAGTGAGTTGTGCGGGGTGAGTGTATGAAGGAAGGGCCTCTTGGTAGCTCGCGGCTGTCGAGTCCAGCGAGAAGCAAGAGGCCCTGTTGTCGAAGTGTCGCGTGGTCGTGGTCGCCGAGTCCAGTTCGTTCTCGCGGGTGTGACTGCCTCGCCCACAGGTTCGGGAACGCGGTCGACCGGCCGCAGCGCCGCCCTCGATACGGCTCGGGCATGAGCCATGCCGAGCGGGCCGTGGTTAGGGACCTGCTGCCGGTTCCGGGCTGGCTTTCGGGCCGCGGCGGGCGTCCGGAGGGCTACTGCCACCGGCAGATGATCGACGCAGTGCGCTATCTCGTCGACAACGGCACCGAGTGGCGGGCGATGCCCGCGGACTTCCCGCCCTGGCCGCGCGTCTATGCCTTCTTCGCCCGCTGGCGGGACACGGGACTGGTCACGGAGCCGCACGACCGGCTGCGGGAAGCCGTCCGCGCCGGTGAAGGCCGCAGCGCCGAGCCGAGCGCGGGAGTCGTGAACTCGCAGTCGGTGAAGGCGGACGCCACCGTCACCTTCGGCTCGCGGGGCTTCGACGCGGGCAGGAAGATCAACGGCCGCAAGCGGCACCTGCTCACCGACACGCTCGGACGTCTCCTGGCCGTGCTGGTCACACCGGCGTCCGTGACCGACCGGGACGGCGCCCGGTCCCTTCTGCCAGCGGCGGTCGGCCGCTTCCGGTGGCTGGCGCGGGTCTGCGCCGCCGGCGGCTGCACCGGCCACCTGACCGACTGGACCAGCCAGCATTTGGGGCTCGTCCTCGACATCGTCCGCCGCAGCGAGGATGTCCGCGGGTTCCGCGCGCCCTTTCTCTGGGTCAGCCACCACCGGTTGACCGGCCGCCTCACCGCGGACGGCGAACCTGCACGCCCTCTCCTGGCCGTCCACGCGGCTACCTCTTTGCTGATGGACGCCGAGGCCTGGCAGCGGGACGCCGTGCGCGCGGCTCGCAAGGGCGGCTTCTCCTTGGGACGAGATCGCCGGTCCGCTCATGATGAGCAGGCAGAGCGCACACGAGAAGTTCGCCAAGCATGTGGAAGCGGACGCAGAGGAGAC
Organism: Streptomyces sp. NPDC036813; assembly: GCF_055609245.1. Lineage (NCBI taxonomy): Bacteria > Bacillati > Actinomycetota > Actinomycetes > Kitasatosporales > Streptomycetaceae > Streptomyces > Streptomyces sp. NPDC036813. The sequence continues at coordinate 703,083 of NZ_JBVJPV010000002.1, forward strand.
GCCGTCGTGAACGGCCACGGGCTCAGCTTCTGATCCGAGCAACCCCGCGCTGGATGCCCCGGCCCGCGACGGCGGGGCCGGGGCATCAGCAGTCCGGGAGAAGCCCCGTGCACTCAGCGAATGCGCGCAGTGGGTGGTCATGGTCGGCCCGACCATGACCCCAACCATGGGCCTACCCAGGCAGGCCATCGCGTCCGGCGCGGGCGGCCCGGACCGGCGGCCACCGTGCGATCACGTGCCGCCCGGCCACAGGGCCCGGACACACCAATGCGCAGACGGAAGTCGGCCGGGCCGCGACAGATGCCTGCAGCAGTGCGCGATACGGACCTGTGCAGGAGAAGATCAGGAACTCTCGGGCGGACTGCGCAGCCGTTCCAGCGCAACTCGACTGCGCAGGAACCCCAAGCCGGTTGCGCAGCCCGGTTGCGTAAGAGGCCGTTGTCGTACCGATCGCGGGGCTTGTCGATCGAATGGGAGTCTTGCTCGGTGATCGCGGTCGGTGCCGGGCGTGCGAAAGCCCAGTCGGCCTGACGGGCGGTCTTGCCCGTTTTGGCCGGGAACCGCGGCGCTGCTCATTGATCGCCAGCGGGAAGCTGACATGCCGGTACCCGGCTACTTGGGCCCTTCCGTTGCCGTGGCGCTGACGCAGAGGGGGCGGGTGCGGGCCGCGTAGGAGCGGGCGGCCACGATGAGGCCGATACCCAGACCGCCGAATGCCAGGCCACCGAACTCGACAAACCAGGTGATCCCCGAGCTGGTGGTGAACGGCAGGGACGGCTTGATCTTGGGCAGCACACCGGCAGCCATGAGCGGGGCCATGATGATGAGGGCGGCCCCGTACATCGTCAGTGGGATACCGGTCAGCCAGGCCGGGATCAACGGCAGCAGGCGCGGGACCCGTCGTCCGGACAAGAACAGCGTCCAGCGGGGGAACACCTGCCCCCACACGTACAGCAGCCCCAGCAGCAGGAAGATCCCGACCATCGCGGCCAGCACGGTCACATCGATCCCCGCCGACGCGGTTGCCTTCGCTGGCCCCGACGCGCCGACGCTCGTCGTCCTCTGCCAGTCATCACCCGCGACGCCGAGCGCGTGGCCACCCAGCGTCCAGATGGTCTTGGCTCCCGCCCACGGCAGGAGTCCGCACATGAGCAAGTACACCGCGACGCGGGTCCGCCTGGGGGCTCGGGAGGCGGCTGGGTGGACAAGCGGGCCGTCGCTGGCGCCGGAGTGTGGCCGCCCGCACCGCGGGCAGCCGCCGCGCAGCCGTCGGCGGTACGACAAACCTACGAGGAGCAGGAAGGCGGCACCGGCCGTGTTCAACAGCACCTGGGCCAGCCCGGTGGCGCTCTCGACCCCCGAGAGCGTCACAATCGTCACGAAATAGATCGGCAGCCCGTTCATTCCCACGACGAACACCGGGAGCGCCACGATCAGTGCCGTCGCCACCGCAACTCGGCCGAGCCTGGCGAGAGTTCGGGTGCTGGCCAGGCAGGCGCCGCCGGCCAGGAGTGCGAGGGCCGCCAGGAAAAGCTGGACCCCCGGCGCGTACGCCGAGTGCTCCTTCCATTGCACGGCGGTGCCCGTCGCCGCCCAGGTGACCTCGACAGCGGCGTACAACACGCCCCACAATGCAGCGACTATGGGCGCCCACACAGGCCAGCGCCGCCACCACAACATCCGCCCGGGGCTTGCGGTCGGCGGCTTAGGAACGCCACCTGCCTTCGAGTTCGCAGGAACAACCACCGTGACCCCCGTATATCCGGATTGCCGACGCTCCAAGATTCCGCGTCACCCGCACTGATCACATCCATCCCACGGATCATCCGGCTTCCCCCGCGCGGGGGAAGCCGGATCGTGAGTGTCAGCCCGGCCGGAGGATTACGGTGCGGTGCGCCGACCATTGTCGCAACGATCAGGTCGCTTGCCGATCGGGCGGGAGTCTCGATCGGGTGATGACGGGCAATGGGCGCATAGAGGCAGGGTCTCCTGCACAGTTCGGGGATTGTCGAAGTCCTACCGAGCAGCAGAGAGGCCCTGTTGTCCCAGTCTGTCGCGCTCGTGCCTGTTGCGTCCAACTGCCGCTTGTCGTCGTGTGATTGTCTCGCTCACGTATACGGGAATGCGGTCGACCATGGTGTGCGCGTTCGACGGTATCCGTCGGACATGACCGATGCCGAGTGGGTCCAGGTCCGCATCGCGCTGCCCACGCCTTGGTGGTTGGAGGGCAGGGGCGGGCAGCCGGAGGCGTATTGCCACCGGGCGATGTTGGACGCGGTCCGCTACCTGGTCGACAACGGAATCAAGTGGCGGGCGATGCCCGCGGACTTTCCGCCGTGGGACCGGGTATACGCGTTCTTCCGCCGCTGGCGCGACCTGGGCCTGGTCAAGGAGTTCCACGACCGGCTGCGCGTCAAGGTCCGCGCCCGGGCGGGCCGGGACGCCGAGCCCAGCGCGGGCGTGATCGACTCGCAGTCGGTCAAGGCGGACGCCGTCGTCGGCGCCGACAGCCGCGGCTTCGACGGTGGCAAGCTGATCAACGGGCGCAAGCGGCACGTCGTCGCCCAACAAGATGGCATGGGTGTGGAGTTCAGCGTGTGCTCGTGATGGTGGCGTCGGCTGCCTGTCGCGGTTCGTCAGTGTTCGCGGTGCGGTCGGCGACGATCCGGGAGGGCCCGGTGGCGCCGCGCAGCGCGAGGGCGACCAGCGGCAGCAGGGTGAGGGCGGCGAAGACGGCGCCGACCAGGGCCGGCCCGGTCAAACCGAGCGAGGAGTCCAGGGCGCGGCCCGCAGCGAGGGAGCCGGCGGCGATGCCGGTGTTGTAGCCGGAGGTGGTCAGCGCCGAGGTGAGGGTGGGGGCGTCGCCGGCGAAGCGGACGGCGAGGGAGGTGACGACCGGATTGACGGTGAACCCGGCCAGGGCCATGCCGAAGACCAGGATCACGGCGGCCACCGGACTGCTGGATGCGGGAATCAGTGCCAGCAGGATGAGGGAGGTGACTGCCGCAGCGGTGATCGTCGTGACCATCGGGCGGTGGTCCCCAAGCCGACCGCCGATCGCGGTGCCGCCCAGCGCGCCGATACCGAAGGCGATCAGCACGAGCGGTACGGCGCCGGCCGGGATGCCCGCCCGGTCGGTCAGCAGCGGCGCGATGTACGTGTACGTCGCCAGGACCCCACCCATGATCAGCACGGCCGCGCCGAGCGCCAGCCACAGCCGTCCCTGGCGAAGGGCCCGGACCTCGGCGCGCACGGAGACTTCGGCCCGCTGCTCGTTACGGGGGATGAACCGGCCGACGAATGCCGCGGCGAGCGCGGCGAGGATGGCGAGCGCCCAGAAGGGGCCGCGCCAGCCGGTGTAGTGGCCGACGAACGAGCCGATCGGCACGCCGACGACGTTGGCCAGGGTGAGGCCGCCCATCATGACGCCGACCGCCCGGGTGGACCGGGCCGGGCCCGCTGCGGTGGTGACGATGACGAAGCCGACGGCCCAGAACGCGCCGGTGGCCAGGGCGGTCACCACGCGGGCGATGAGCACGATGGCGAAGGAGGCGCTGAGTGCGGCGACCGCGTGGCCGAGGGCGAAGACGGCGAGGGCGCCGATGAGGGTGTGGCGCGGGGGCAGGCGCAGGGTGGCCATGGCCATCGTGGGCCCGCCGACGATCATCCCGAGGGCGAACGCGGTGATCAGCAGGCCGGCGTGGGACACGCTCACGTTCAGGTCGGCGGCCATCTCGGGCAGCAGTCCGGCGATGACGAACTCGGTGGTGCCCATCAGGAACGTGCCGACGGCGAGCACCCAGACGACGAAGGGCAGCTTGCCGGGGGCGGACCCGGTGGCGGAGGGCATGCGAAAACTTCTTCCCGTACGAGGAGAGCGGCTGGGGGAGGTCAGGAGGCGGCCTCAATGGTGATCCGGTCGGCCCCGGACAGCAGATCGGCGTCGGCGTCGATGTGGCCGAGGACTAGCAGGTCCTGGGAGGCGGAGGGGCCGTCCTTGTAGAAGATGGCGAGGTTGCCCCACGGGGCGTAATAGGTGAGGTCCCCGGTCTTCGGCGCCTGCGGTTCGGGCGCGTTCTCGGTGGTCAGCTTCCTGGGCGGGTCGGCGATCCGCTCGGTGCCGTGGAAGTCCTCCAGGTCCAGGGTGAGCGGGAGCAGGGAGGCGAGGTCACGGGCGGCGGGGCTGTCGTTCAGGGTCGCCTCGGCCTTCTGCCCGTCGATGGTGACGCGGATGTCCATCGGGGTGCTCCTGTCTGATCCGGTCGGGCTCGCCGAAGCCGGTGTGGAGGCCGGGGCGGACGACGAGACTGAGGTGGTGGGGGCCTGCTCGGCGGTCGAGTCGTCGGAGCAGGCGGTCGCGGCTAGCAACAGCACGCCGACGGTGGCGGTGGTGGTCAGGGCCCGGCGGAGGGTGAACGTCACGGGGTGCCGTCCTGCGGGTCGGGCATGGGCTCGGCGTAGTGCCTGAAGCCGTCACGGTCCGCGTGCAGGCCGTACAGCAGCTCGACCAGCTTCTCGGGGCTGGAGGTCGCGGAGTGGGGGCTGATCGCCCCGGGCACGATGAGCTGCGCGACGTGAATGTTCTCCGGCGCGAGGGCGGTGTGGAGCATCTGCGCGTACGCGCTCTCGCCGGCGAACGCGATGGAGGTGCCGGCCACGGTGCCCTTCGGGCGCACAGCGCTGCCGCCGTTGACGAACAGCAGGCTGCCCCGGCCCAACGCGCGCATGCCGGGCAGGACCGTGTTCACGCAGGTCACCGGGGCCTTCACGGAGAACGCCAGCGGGGCGTCCAGGTCGGCTGCGGTGGTCTGCAGGACCGGCTTCATGAAGTCGGCCCGCGGTGCGGGGCTGTACTGCAGGATCTCGATGGGCCCCAGGTCCTTGGCCGCCGCGTGCAGGGCGTCGGTCAGCGTGTCGGGGTCAAGGACGTCCGCGGTGTAGCCGCGGACCTGGATTCCGTCGCCGTCGAGCGCGGCCACCAGATCATCGAGATGCCCCCGGTCGCGGGCCAGGAGTGCGACGGCGTGGCCCGCCTTGCCGAAGCGGCGGGCGGCGGCCAGGCCCAGGCCGGGGCCGGCGCCGATGAGAGCGAAGGTGGTCACGGTGGTGGTCCTCCTCTTTCAGCCGGTGGCCGGGGTTGCGTGGTATTCCTCGTCAGTGACGGGGTTCAGCCAGTGCACGACGGCGTGGTCGTCGTCACCCTCGTTGATGGCCAGGTGGACCATCAGACGGTTGGGGGCGGCGCCGTGCCAGTGCTCCTCGTCCGCTTCGAACAGGACGCGGTCGCCGGGCCGGATGACCTCCACTGGTCCGCTGCGGCGCTGACACAGGCCGACACCTTCGGTGACGAAGACGGTCTGCCCGAGCGGGTGGCGGTGCCAGTGGGTGCGGGCACCGGGCATGAAGTGCACCAGGCTCGCGGTGACCCGGGACGGGGCGGGCGCGGCGGCGACGGCGTCGATGTAGACGTCGCCGGTGAACCAGTCAGCCGGCCCCTTGACGGTGTCGACCGAGCTGCGGGTGATCTGCATGATCGTTCCTTGTCCGAGGAGGGGGTCAGGGCTTGAGGAGGGTCTTGATCGCGCGGCGCTCATCCATGGCCCGGTAGCCCTCGGCGACCTCCTCCAGGGGCAGGGTGAGGTCGAAGACCTTGCCCGGGTCGAAGGCTCCGGAAAGGACGCGGTCGATGAGGTCGGGGAGGTAGCGGCGTACGGGGGCGGGGCCGCCGCGCAGGCCGACGTGGGAGAAGAACAGCTCCTGCCCGTCGATGGCGACCTTGTGCGGGACGCCGACGAAGCCGACGTTGCCGCCGGGGCGGGTGGAGTGCAGGGCCTGGCTCATGGACTGCTGCGTGCCGACGCACTCCAGGACGCTGTCCGCGCCGATCCCGCCCGTCAGCTCCTTGATCCGGGCGACGCCTTCCTCCCCGCGCTCGGCGACGATGTCGGTCGCCCCGAATTCGCGGGCCAGCTTCTTCCTCGGCTCATGGCGGGACATGGCGATGATCCGCTCCGCCCCCAGCTCCTTCGCGGCGATGACCGCGCACAGGCCGACCGCGCCGTCCCCGACGACCACGGCGGTGGAGCCGGGCTTGACCTCGGCAGCCTCAGCGGCCCACCAGCCGGTGCCCATGACGTCCGAGACAGCCAGCAGGCCCGGCCAGAACTTCGCGTCCGGGATGCCATCGGTGGCGACCAGGGTGCCCTGGGCATTGGGGATGCGGACGTAGTCGGCCTGGCAGGTGGACATGAACTCGCGGTTCAGGCAGTTCGACTGGTATCCGTTGCGGCAATTCGCGCAGGTGTTGTCCGAGGTGGCGAAGGAGCCGACGACGAACTGACCGGGCTTGACCGCGGTCACCTCGGAGCCGACTTCCTCCACGAAACCGACGTACTCGTGGCCCATCGGGTGCGCCGCGTCGGTGGGCTCCGCGCCGCGGTAGGGCCACAGGTCGGAGCCGCACACGCAGGTCACGGCCGTGCGGATGATCGCGTCGGTCGGCTTGAGGATCTTGGGGTCTTCCAGGTTCTCGAAGCGGATGTCGCCGGGGGCGTGGATCACTGCGCCGCGCATGAGAGGGATTCCTTCGCGTTGCCGGGTACAGAGTGCGAGTCCCGGAGCACGGGCGGCGAACCGCCCACGCTCCGGGCGCGGAGCCCCCGTCGGGCCCGGGGGAGGCCCAAGGAGCACCACGCTGTCCAGAAAACGCCCTCGTCACGCATCGAGCGAGTCACTGACAAGGGATGTACTGGCAGTACATCCCTATGGCCGCGTACGGCACGTACCGTCGAAGGCATGGACAACAGTGAGGAGGTCCGCGAGTTCCTCACCTCGCGGCGCGCGAAGATCACCCCCGACCAGGCCGGGCTCCCCGCAGGCTCCCGGCGCCGGGTGCCGGGCCTGCGCCGCAGCGAGGTCGCCGCGCTCGCCGACGTGAGCGTGGAGTACTACTCCAAACTGGAGCGCGGCAACCTGGCCGGGGTTTCCCCCTCCGTGCTGGAAGCCCTCGCCCGCGCCCTCCAGCTCGACGACGCCGAGCGCGCCCACCTGGTGAACCTGGCCCAGGCCGCCGACGGCTCCGACGCCCTCACCCGCCCCCGCCGCCGGCGCACGAAGGAGCAGTGGAAGCCGCACCGCAGCCTGCAATGGGCCCTGGACGCGATCACCGCCGGACCCGCGTTCGTCCGCAACGGCCGGATGGACGTCCTCGCCGCCAACACGCTCTTCCGTGCCTTCTACACCGACCTCTACGCCACACCGGGCAACCAGCAGAACCTGGCCCGCTTCACCTTCCTCGACCCCGCCGCCCGCCGCTTCTACCCCGACTGGGACTCCTTCGCCGACACCACCGTCGCCATCGTGCGCACGGAGGCCGGCCGCAACCCCCACGACAAAGACCTCCACGACCTGGTCGGGGAGCTGTCCACCCGCAGCGACGCCTTCCGCACCCGCTGGGGCGCGCACAACGTCCGCCACCACGGCACCGGCACCAAGCACTTCCACCACACGGCCGTCGGCGACCTCACCCTCGCCTTCGAGGGCCTGGAGATGGCCGCTGCCCCCGGTCTCACCCTCACCATCTACACCGCCGAACCCGGCTCCCCCTCCGAGGAAGGCCTGCGCCTCCTCGCCACCTGGGCCGCCACCAACGAAGCCAGCCCGGACACTGAACGGTCAGCCACCGGCTGACGGACGGCGGTGTTGCCGCCGTACAGCTCTTCTTCTCGTCGCCAGACCCGCTTCCCGCTTGCCGGCTTCTCCAGCACGTCGGGCTCGCAGGGGTACGACGGGGTGACGCCGGTGTGCGTGCGAAGGGCGTAGAGCAGTCGTCCTGCGCACGGGCGATACTCGCTGAGGATGCCGTTGTGCTTCTTGGCGGCGGAAGCCGGCGGGCACTGGCCCTTGGCGTTGATGTGGAAGTGCTGGGCGTGTGGCGCGTTGGCGAGCAGGCCGGTGGCTTTGATCGTGACGGTGGCCTGATTGCCGTGCAGCGTCACCATGGCCGTGCCCGATCCGGTGACCTTGCTCAGCGGCACGGCGAGAGGGTGGCCTGCAGGTGCGTGCTGCCGCTGCTGTCATCGGCTGCCGCCGAAGGCGCCAGGGCTATGACGGGGGCGAGCGCGGCCAAAGCCGCCAGCGAGGCAGCGGTCGTCTTGTTCATGTGGTCTCCATCGTGGAGGGAGCAACCGGCCGTCGTCCTGCGAACCCCGCTTCGCACCGGACGGCAGGTGGCTTGCTTGACGTCACGAATCTGTCCCGCACACGGGGCGCCTGCCACCGGAACCTGCGAGGACCATGAATACCGAAGGCGGCGATCGATCACTGGCCTGGCTGGTCAGAGCCCACCTGCTCCCGACAGCCGGGCACAGCAGAGGAGGTCCCCCGTCTGCACCCCGAATGGGTGCCCGTCGCCGACCACAACCGGGGAGGGATGGGATGGTCTTCAAGGCCAGCGCGGGCGGCTGGGATGGATGGATCACCCGTGGGATGAGGATGACCCCACATCCGAGCGCACGCCGATCGTCGTGCAGGGCCTCGAGGTGCAGTGTGCAGCGTGAGCCGGTGGACAAGCGCATCACGGCCCACCTCGCCCTGGCCGACCATCCCGGCGGCGCTGGCCGCTGCCCGCCCCGGTAAGAGGGGGCCACCGGCCGCCTACCAGCCAGGCGGCTCGGCGCCAGGGGTTGTCCAGGAAAGCCCTGAGCCTGTGCTCCACCGCACAGGTGCGCCGTCTGACTAACCACGCCCCCTGGCCAGACGTGCTGAGCAGATTGTTGTCACCTGACAAATACCAGAATTCTGTTTCATGTTTGCAGGAACCGGCGTTTACGGGGTACAGGTGGGCGGAACGTAGTCGACGCTTCGGAAGTGAGGCGGCCGGCATGACCTTGCCTGCCCACGACGGCGGCCGTGAGCCCCCCACGGACCGCCGGATACCCCTGTCCGCGTCCTTCGAGAGCGGAGGGGACATCGCCGCGGCCCGTCACCTGGCCCGCTCGTTCCTGGCGGACGGGCAGGAGGCGCACGGTGTGTCCGTGTCCGAGCGCGCGGTGGGCGCGGTGCAGCTGGTGGTGAGCGAGCTGGTGACCAACGCCCGCAAATACGCTCCCGGACCGTGCCTTGTGACCCTGGAGCTGCGGGAGGGTGCGGTGGAGGTGACGGTGTGGGACAGCGAGCCGTGCCTGCCCGTGGCCCAGACCACCGACCCGGGCCGGATCGGACAGCACGGCCTGGAGATCGTGATGGCCCTGTGCCGCAGTTTCGAGATGCACCGCGAGCCGGTGGGCAAGCGGATCGTGGCGGCCGTGGTCCTGGCCGACGATCCAGTCGGAGACGAAGCCGGTGATCAGCTCTGCTGAGCAACCACCCGGCGCCACACACGTCACCCACATGAGGTGATGGCACACGGCCGTCTCCGCCACCATCCTGCTCACCATGAGTGTTCAGCCGTCCGTGAGCGTTGCCCCGCCCCAACCGCTGCGGCGGTCGGCTGGTGCACGTTGAGGGCGTGCCGGTCGGCATCGCCTTCGACTTGTGGGACGTGGGTGTCTTCCTTCACCGAGCCGGGCTGACCGAGGGCCTGGCCGACGAAGACGAGGTCGCAGCATCCGAGCTGATCGACTGGCTCGACGCAGGTCCCCGACCAATGGGAGCCCTGACCACCGCAGCGCGACCGGACACATAAAAGGCCGGCACCCAATCCGCGCGAACACGGGTCGCAAGGGCACCGGCCAGCCGAAACCTCGAAAACGAGGAATCGCCGCCAGTCCACGGGGCGCAGCGCCCCCGGCCCCCTATGAGCGCAGGCCATCGCCGGGAGGAGCGCAGGCCTCTGCGAGCATGTGAGGCGCAGCGTGGCGCCCCCAGGGAGCAGCGGCGCCCCAAGAGCGCGCAGGGCGCAGCACAGCCCCTTTTGCGGGGCGGGCGGGGCCGGCCGCCGACCCCGGGGTTCCGCCCTGGAGTGCCAGCGCTCCGCACTGGCGGTGGCCAGTGGGCCGCCAAGCCCTACCGCGTTCAGAGGAGGAGCAGACAGCGGACTCCGATCGCGGTGGTGATGCTGGCGGCCTAACGTGAATAAGTCCGGTTCCTGGCCTGCCAGGGCCATGCCCTTCTGCCCAGCCGTCCGATTTGGATTCCGTGTTGGCGGCGGGCCACTGGGGTCGTGGAAGGTCGCACAAGCGCACGAGCATCACCGGCTCCTCAGCCGGTCGGTAGGACGGAGAACCGGAATGGCGCAGCCTTCGTGGAGAGAGTACCGGCCGGGACAGCGGTTCCCGGGGGTGATCGGCCGGACGACCGATGAGTCGAGTCCGGCGTGGCCGCAGCCGGTGCGGGCGGTGGCGGGTGCGCCGAACGTGTTGTTCATCGTGTTCGACGACACAGGGTTCGGGCAGTTGGGCTGCTATGGCAGTCCGATCGAGACGCCGAATCTGGACGCGCTGGCCGCGGGCGGGTTGCTCTACAGCAATATGCACACCACCGCGCTGTGCTCGCCATCGCGCTCGTGCATCATGACAGGCCGTAACCATCACGCCAATGGCATGGCGGCGATCACGGAGCTGGCCACCGGCTATCCGGGCTACGACGGTCGGATCCCGTTCGAGAACGGTTTTCTGTCGGAGATGCTGTTGCAGCACGGCTACAACACTTACATGGTCGGCAAGTGGCACCTGATGCCCTCGGAGCAGGAGTCCGCGGCGGGCCCGTATGATCGGTGGCCGCTGGGGCGGGGTTTCGAGCGGTTCTACGGGTTCCTGGGTGGTGACACGAGCCAGTGGCATCCGGACCTCGTCTACGACAATCACCAGATCGAGCCGCCGGCCACGCCCGAGGAGGGCTACCACCTGACGGAGGACCTGGTCGAGCGCGCGATGTCGTTCATCGCCGACGCCAAGCAGGTCGCCCCGGACAAGCCGTTCTTCCTGAACCTGTGCCCCGGTGCCACCCATGCCCCGCATCATGCGCCGAAGGAGTGGGCCGACCGCTACAGGGGCCGGTTCGACGACGGCTGGGACGTCTACCGCGAACGCAACTTCGCCCGGCAGAAGGAGCTCGGGGTGGTGTCCGCGAATGCGCAGCTGTCCCCGCGCGATCCGGACGTGCCCGCGTGGGAGTCGCTCACGCCGGACGCGCGGCGGCTGGCCGCACGGTTGATGGAGGTCTACGCCGGGTTCCTCTCCCACACCGACCACCACATCGGTCGGCTGGTGGACTTCCTGAAGGAGACCGGAGAGTTCGACAACACGCTGATCATGGTGGTCTCCGACAACGGTGCGAGCGCCGAGGGCGGGCTGACAGGTACCACCAACGAGCTGCAGTTCTTCAACAACGCGCCCGAGACGTTGGAGGAGAGCCTGGCCCGGATCGAGGAGATCGGCGGCCCTGCGACGTTCAACCACTATCCGTGGGGCTGGACGTGGGCGGGCAACACACCGTTTCGGCGGTGGAAGCGGGAGACCTATCGCGGCGGCGTCAGCGATCCCTTCCTCGTCCACTGGCCCGCCGGAATCAGGGCCCGCGGTGAGGTCCGCGACCAGTTCGCGCACATCATCGACATGGTCCCCACCGTCCTGGACGTGCTCGGCATCGAGGCGCCCGCGACCATCCGGGGTGTCACCCAGTCGCCGCTGCACGGCGTCAGCTTCGCGCACACCTTCGACGATGCCGCCGCGACGAGTCGCCACCGTACGCAGTACTACGAGATGTTCGGCCACCGCGCGATCGACCACGACGGCTGGAGGGCGGTCTGCCCCTGGCCCGGCCCCGACTTCGCCGAGGCCGGACGGCCGTTCGGCACGCCGATCACGACGGCAGACCTCGACGACCTCGACGCCCAGCACTGGGAGCTGTACCACGTCGACGAAGACCCCGCAGAGACCCGGAATCTCGCCCAGGAGCACCGCAGCAAGCTGATCGAGATGATCGCCCTGTGGTACGTGGAGGCCGGCAAGTACAACGTGCTGCCGATCGACGGCAGCGCCCTGCAGCGCATCATGACCGAGCGCCCGCAGATCACCCAGAACCGCACCAGCTACACCTTCCGCCCCGGCACCCAGGTCCTGCCGGCTGCGGTCGCGCCCCGGGTCCTCAACCGCCCGCACAGCATCATCGCCGACGTCGAGATCCCGCCCGGCGGCGCCGAGGGCGTCCTGCTCTGCCAGGGCACGAACTCCGGCGGCTGGTCCTTCTACGTCAAGGACGGCCACCTGCATTACGTCCACAACTACGTTCAGCGGGCCCTGCACCATGTGGTCTCCAGCGAGGCCCTTCCCGAGGGCCGGCACGCGCTGCGTTTCGAGTTCGAGCCCACCGGCGCCCCGGATCTGTCCCAGGGCCGGGGCGCTCCCGGCCTCGCCCAGCTGTATGTCGACGGCCGCCTCGTCGGACAGAGCGACATGCCGGTCACCACCCCGATCGCCTTCAATCCGGGCGGCATGCTCTGCGGCGCCAACCCCGGTTCTGCCATCACCCCCGACTACCAGGCGCCGTTCCGCTTCACCGGCACCCTGCACGGCGTCACCGTCGACCTGTCCGGCGACCTAATCGTCGACACCGAGAGCGAGATGCGCATGCACATGGCCCGCCAGTAAGAGCTCCTAATGGGAGCAGTTGATCATGTGACTGTCGCCTCGGTCGCTCGTTGGTCTGTCGTAGGGAAGAGGGAGTCGCGACCGTGGATCGTCTCGGACGAACTGTGGTCGCTCATTGAGCCGTTGCTGCCTGCGCCGGGTCCGAAACCGGTCGAAGGAAGACCGCGGGTTCCAGACCGGCAGGCGTTGTACGGGAACCACGAAGAACGCCACCCGCCCCTGACTCTCACAGCCTCATTGATCCGCTGCTGACGGCATGAAGAAGAGGCACCCTCGGAAGCGCCGCTTCCCGCGAACCTGAAGACGCGTCTCTTCTATGGCATGCCCACCGTGACACCGCTGTTGAACGCTTCTCCCGTCATCCGCGGACAGCTTCTGGTGACCATGGGTGGCGTTGAACTCAAACAGCCACACACGGTGAAGGTAGAAGTCATCACGCGGGGATTGAGGGACATCGACCTCAGGCGGCCACTCGTGCTGGACGTGGGAGCCTACATCTTCACGCTGGTCGAGCCCTTGCGTGTTGAGCCGGCGGACGCAGACCGTCCCGAGGTGACTTGGGCCGATACGGCTCTTTACATTGAGCCGTGCGTGATCAAAGGCCGTGAGCGGATCTCACTGACTCTGTTGGTTGACGGAGGGGCTCCTCGCCTGGCTCGTCCTACCCCTAATCTGAGCGACGTCGTCATGAGGGGATAAAGCGGACAGGAGCCGCCGTATGGACCATGGCCCCGAATCACCCATGTGTTGGTATTCGTTGCGATTGTGCTGACGATCGTCGCATCGCAACTGTATGCGCGTGACCGTGACCTCCTGAACGGGGAAGGATGGCACGTCCTCCACGTCATCAATGGCTGGGTCATCATCCTGGCGCTCGTCGCCGTGGTGACTGATGCAGTGGTGAGACGCCTTGCCAGACGCCGCTAGTAGGCATGAGTCGCGGGCCAGGCCGGGTGGCCGTGGTGGACCTACGTTCACACATCTAACGAGCTCGTGCATGGTTGGCAGGGAGACGTCGAGGATGGCGGCGGGGCTCGGTTTTCACATCTGCCGTGCCGGTGTCAGGTCCGCGGTCTGTTGATGGGACAGCAGACCGGCGACGGCTTGGACGATGTCGCTCATGTGCTCGCGGTGGCCGAGGTGGCGGGCCAGCACCCGCCAGTTCTTCAAGTGCGCGATGCCGTGCTAGACCCGGATGCGTCGCGAGGAGTGTGCCTTGCGCTGCCGCTCGTGCATTTCCTCGTACCAGTCAGGAGGGTTCTTCTTGAACTTGCGGTGCGGCGGTGTCACCACACGTCCGCCGCTCTGGGCACCCAGGCCCTGGTAGCCGGCATCGCCAAGAATCTCCACGGCGGGGGCCGTCGGCCAAGAGCTTCACTAGCCCTGACTGGCGAGCGTGGGTGATGTCCGCGCAGCTTCCCGGCTTGGTCGGGCTGCAGAACAGCACGCGGCCGTCGCCGTCCGTGACGACCATGGTCTTGACGGCGTTCTGCTTGCTCTTGCCGGAGATGAACTTGTCCCGGTCCTTGCGCCCGGCGGCCGGACGCCGGACCCGGATCTCGGTGCCGTCGATGATCCCGGTATTTCCGCTGGCGCCGAGGTGGTCGACGACCTCAGCCAGAGTCCGCAGCCGCACTCCTGGGCTGACGGTGCAGCCTCGCTCTGCGAGCAGTGGCCGCACCTCGCCGACGGCGCGGGTGATGGTGGAGCGGTCCACACCGAACCAGCAGGCCAGCACGTCATGAGTGATGGCATGGCGCAGATGCACGAGCGTGGCCAGGAGGCGGTCGACGAACACCAGCCGGTGCTTGGCCCCCGCGCCCACAGCCCGCTTCCGCGGCCTGGTCGCGAGCTTGGCGTGGTGTCGCTCGTGCCACAACGGTCCGACCTCAGCCACGAGTTCAGCGATCACGGCAGCCGACAGGCCGGTGATCCTCCGGTCGCTGATGATCGCTGCACGAAACGCGTTCCCCGCCACACGACCATGATCGACGATAGAGAACTCAACGCGCCATCGCCTACCGTGCACGAGCTCGTAAAGGGTGTTGCAGAAGGTCGGGCTCGGGCAGGCCGGAGTTGTACTTGACCTGTACTTTCACCCAGCCAGGGCGAGGTTGTGCATGGTGGCGACGGCCTGGACGGCGTGGTGGAGGCCGTCGCCTTTCTGGCGGCAGTCGCGGAGGATCTTCCAGTTCTTCATGCGGGCAAAGGTGTGCTCGACGCGGGCTAGGACCCGGCGGTGTTCGGCGTTGTCTTCCTCCTGACCGCGTAGGAGGGGGCGTCCGGCTCGTCGGCGGTGCGGGACGATCAGGCCAGTGCCAAGGTAGGCGCCGTCTGCGATCACCGTCGTCCCGGCCGCCGCGGCCGGCAGCTCCGACTCCCGCCAGACGTGGGCATCGGCCTTGTTTCCGGGTGCCGGCCTAGCCGAGGCGATGACCAGGCGGGTGTCAGCGTCGACGATGACCTGCACGTTTGCCGAGAAGCTGTAGTTGCGGGAGGAGGCGCCGACCTGCCGGTCGCGGACCGGGATGAGGGTGCCGTCCACGATCCACAAGCGCTCGACACCCGCCACCGGGCGGGGCGCCGGCTCCAGCGCGAGTAATGGCCGCAGGCGCTGGATGACCCGGCAGACCGTCGCCGAAGAGATCCCGAACAGCGGCGCGAGCTGCCGCATCGTGAGGTTCGTGCGGTAGGACACCGCCACCAGCAGCACCCGGTCCGCCAGGGGCAGGCACCACGGCCGGCCACCACCGGGCCCATTCTCACCCCGTTCCCGCACCACCTTCACCAGCCTCGCGAACCGGTCCATACGCAAGCCCGTGAATGTCTCGACCCACACCGGGTCAGCCCTCAACACCCCACCCGTACCGGCGAGATGCCCGGAACCGAGCCCTCTGCAACACCCTTTAAGGGCTGTCCCGTTACTGGCCTCATACATGGCTGCTCGGTTGTGGCAACGGTCAGCCGCCAGAATGATCGAGAGGTGGCTCTCATGGGGGATCGTGATCGTGCGTATGGCCGACGCACTGCCGTTGAGGTTCAGGCGATGGTGGGGCCATGCCGATCACACGCCTCGCCATTCCGCTCGGCGACACCGAGCGCCCCGTCCCTGCCTGGGCCCTCAGACTCGCCAAGGCCCTCCCGTTCATCGTGCTGCCGCACTGCTTGTGGCGGCTCCCGTTCGCCGTCGGCTTCACGATGGGACAGATTGACCCGCACCGCCCGCCTCTGCCCTGGTGGGGGTCGGCTTACGTAGTCGGGCTCAGCGTGCTCACCGAGGCGCTGTGCCTGCTGACCACCGGTCTGGTAGCCGGCTGGGGCGAGCGGTTCCCGTGCTGGATCCCGTTCATCGGTGGCCGTCGCGTGCCGCCGCTCGCCGCCGTGATCCCGGCGGTCCTGGGCGGCTTGGCGCTGGTGGCGATGTTCGACCTCTACCCGCTCGCCTGGGCGGGCATCTTGCCCGAGGTGGGATACAGCAACGGATGGTGGAGGGCTCTGGCCCGGGTCTGCGTCAGCCCGGCGATGCTGTGGGGGCCGATCGTGCTGGCCTTGGCCTGCGCCTACTACCGGCGGCGCCGACCTGCCTGACGGGTTCGCCGGTTCAGACCGGCCGAGCCCGGATGACTCCGTTCACGCGGCGAACACAGCGCCAGACAGGATGATTCGCCGAGGCACAGCGGCCGTGAGCGCCCAGCCCCTGGCAAAGGAGGGTGAGACGATCTCGCGGTGGCTGGTGTGATCACGGCGTCGGAGCCGTCCTGGCTAGTCCCGTTCACCGGGCTGAGCCCGCTCGACTTCCGCAAGTTGTTCACGATGCTGCGCTGCGAGGGCGCCGACACGGTGCGTCCGGGCCGGCCCTGGAGCCTTTCCTTGGAGGACCGGGTTCTGCTCGTCTCGGTCTACTGGCGACCGTCGCCGACCACGCGGAAGCCCTCCGGAAGATCGCCGCAGAGCAGACCATCACGTGTGAGTGCCCGTTCACGCACCCCACGTCCGTCCCCCATGATGGGCGTCGTGGTTTTTTCATGGTGCGGGCGTCGTCTGTTGTCACTGCTTTGGGGCGGGTTGTGGTGGGTGGTTGGTGGTGATGGTGTCGTCTGGTCGGTGAAGGCTGTTGTCGTTACCCGGGTGGGGTGGATGACGCTTGTGTAGGCGGGGAGTTGGTGGATTCGCGGGCCGGAGGAGTGGGGTGTGGCTACGCTCGGTGTGTGCCTTCGTTTGCTGGTGATCTGCGTTATGAGCGTCTTGCCGCTGTCTTTGTGCCATTGCTGCGCCGGTCGTGTCCTGCGGGCGGGGGTGGGTTCGGTGGTTCGTACGAGCTGCGGTTGGCCGTTGATGAGGCTGAGGCGCTGGGCGGCGTTGATGTGATCCGTGCGGCGATGCGTAAGGCGGCGCGGTCGTTGGGATGGTCGCGGCTTCAGACGTTCGGCGGGGTGTATCCGCAGGTAGCTGTCGCTGGTGTGGTGGACCGGCGGGAAGTCCCGGAAGAGTTCGCGGCGGCGGTCGAGGGCTACCGGCTGGATCGGATGGCGGCCACGGCCGAGGCGATCTCCCGGACGCTTGCAGAGGGTGGGCGCCCGGCGGTGCCTGGTTCTGTGTACGTGATGACGCAGGAGTTCCGTGCCGCCTTCGCGGAAAGCGTCTCGGAGTGAAGCGTGAGCGGGCGACTCGGCTGCTTCAAGACATGATCACTCGTCTTGAGCAGGGCGGTTGGCCGCTGGGCCTGGTGGACGAGGTGTATCTCTTCGGGTCGTACGTGCGTGGGGCGCTGGAGCCGAACGACGTCGACGTCGTGGTCGAGCACGGTACGGACAAGCGGTGGCTCGGTGAGTCGCTGCACGCGTCGATCAACGGGCGTGATCCGTACGCGGGGATGCGGCAGGCGCTGCCGGGTCGAACTCGCGGCATCTCCTTTCAGTTCCGCGGGCGTGACACTCTGCGGGAGGAGGGATTCGACCTGTTCCTGCTGTGGCGCACAGGCGAGCCCTTCCCATTGGCCAGGGAGCGTCTGGCCTCCTTGAAAGAGGACCCGTCGGCGGGCACCGCCCCCAGAGACCACATGCTGACGGCGTTCGAAGGCCTGGAGGGCCTTGTCCCGAGGCCGGCGAGGATCGAGTTGTTCAACCGCCACGCCGCAGGGTGCATCAGCGTGACACCGCTGACACTGGTCGAGGGATTCCCGGCAGACGAGGCAGTTGCCCGGCACATCAGGCGCCGTTGGGGAGAAACGAGTCCGCTGCGCTGAGCCGCGGCGTGCGCGCTGGTGACGCTTGAGCGTGAAGGCGTCGATGTCGGCGGTGTCGTGCTGCACGGCAAGCGGCTGTTCGGCCGGGACCAGAGCGAACGCTGCTTCGTGGATCTCGGTTGGAGCGGCTTCGGGCACATGGGGCGCCTTGTGGACGTTGGCCTGAGCTGGCTGGAGGTCATGCGTCCTCACGTGACCAAGCCCATGGACGCGCTCTTCATCCAGCCGATCCCAGGCTGACAGCCGTACAGGTCCTTTGTCAGGGCATGAACCGGGGCGGCGCGGCAACACCTCATCCGCTGTTTCCGCTCGATCGTGTATACAAGCCCGGCGTGTCGGGCTGGACAGGCCATGGTGCGGACATCACTCGGCGGTGACGGACGGTGCCGCCGCCGCGAGCGGCGTGGCGGTCAAGCCGAGCGCGAGCGCGGTGGCGAGCGCCACCGCCCCCCGCCCGGCAACACCCGTCGTACGGACGCGAGTCGGCCGGCTGATCCGGCGTCTCGCGGCTATGTCTGACATGCGGTTAGAGTGTCCCCTCGCACGGGCCCGCCGGTCTGACGGCGGGCATATCGTCGGGAACGATGCAGGGTCGGACAGGTGGGGTCAAGCCACCTCGGCGGTGTGGGCGGCCTTGTCCGGTTTGATCACCGGCGGAGCGCGTACGCAGCGCTCGGGCATGTGCGTTGAACTGCGCTTTTCCACTCTCCCGGGCGGTCGGGTGGAGCAGCTCGGCCGGCGGCCCGCCTGGCTGCTCCACCCGGCGCCGTTCCCGGCCCCGGTCCCGTCGACCGCCGGCCGACAGGCATGGACCCGGGCGCCGCACCCCTCACAACTGAGCCTGCGGACGGCCGTCTTGGGACGGTGACGCGATGAGGGGGAGCAGGCACCAGGAGGGCCCGGGGGCCTGCACCAGTGCGTCCGAGTACGGAACGCGTGAGGATGAACTCGCTTCCGATGAACCATGTTTGGAGGAACCTGTGGTCATCTCTCCCGTACCGTCCTCACGCAGTGGAACGTGGTACCGCCGCGGCCTCTGGGCAGTAGGGGCAGCCGTGTGTTGCGGCCTGGTGCTGAGCGGGCCGGCCGTCGCCACCGCCGCCGCTGCGCCCGCCACCCACGCCCAGGCGCGGCCGCAGCACGAGGAGCCTGGCCGGGGCACGCTGATCTCCGCCGAGAAGTTGTACACCCTCGCGACCCCGCAGGCCGTCGCCGCCGAGCTGAGAGCGGCCGGGTTCGACGACGACACCGTCCGGCACGGCGTGCTCGCGTACCGGCTGATCTACCGCACTGTCGATCCGCTCGGACGGCCCACCACGGCGAGCGGACTGTTCGTGCTGCCGCTCACCAGCACGAGCCGGTTGCAGACGGTCTCCTTCGCGCACGGCACCGGCAGTCACAAGGACGATTCCCCGTCCATGCAGCGGGGCACGTTCGTGTCCGCGCCAGTGGTCGCGCACGCGTCGGCGGGCGCAGCGGTGGTCGCGCCCGACTACCTCGGGATGGGCAAGGGACCCGGTCTGCACCCCTGGATGGACATCGGCTCCGAGACCACGGCGTCCCTGGACATGCTGCGGGCGGCCCGCGCCTTCGCGCCGCGCACCGGACATGTGCTGGCGCGGAGGGTCATGGTCACCGGCTTCTCGCAGGGCGCCTCGGCGGCACTTGGGCTCGGCCGGGCACTTCAGGCGGGTGAGGACCACTGGTTCAGGCTGGGCGCACTGGCACCGGTCAGCGGCGCATACGACTTCGGTGGCACGGAGTTGCCCGCTCTGCTCGAGGGCAGGCTGGAGCCCAAGTCCGGCGTGCTGTACGCCGCCTACACCCTGGTGGCGTTCCAACGGCTCCACCACATCTACGACAGCCCTGGCGAGGTCTTCCGCGCCCCGTACGACAGCACCGTCGAGGCACTCTTCGACGGCGCGCACACAGGGCAGCAGCTGATGCGGGGTACCCCGGGCACTCTGGACGAGCTGCTGACCGAGCACGGCCGCGAGCTGCTCGCGCATCCGACGGGGCCGCTGGCAGCGGCACTGCGCACAACCGATGCCGTATGCGCCGACTGGGCCCCCCGTGCCCCGGTCCGGCTCTACATGGCGACCGGCGACGAGCAGGCCGTCACCACCAACACGGACCACTGCCACGCGGATCTGCTCAGGAACGGCGTGGACGCCCCCGTAGTTGATCTCGGCGCCGCCGACTACCACGGGTCGCGTCACCTGGGCTCCAATGTCGCGGCCACGTCGGCGATCGTGCGCTGGTTCGGTGAGTCGTACCAGCAGTGACGCGAACACGGGAGCCGCAGGCGGTGACAACGCCGAGCTGCCGGCGAGGGGCCCCGGGCGCGATTCGTGTGGTGCCGCGGCCTGACCTGGAGCAGTTTCGTGGCGGCCTACTACTGCGGCCGGCAGGCGCCGGGACCGTACTTCCGGGACTTGTGCGCCGCCGCTGCGCCCGTACGCCCGAAAGTGCCTGGTGGCAGAGCGGTTCGGAGCCCTCGTGGGGGAGTAGGGTTGAAGGACCGGGAGCATTTCGAACACCAGCTTCCACGCAGGTGCCGTTCCCGGCGATCAACAAGCACCGGGCTGCCGACGGGCAGCCCGGGGGCAGGGTCCGTGCCATGACCACGACACGTCGGAGGGCAGCCCGGATGGCCCTGTGGACGTCCGATCCCCGTACCAGGGTAAGGAGGACGCCGAGGACTTCTCGAAGGGAGTAGGCAAGGTCGAAGTCACCATCAAGTGGGCCCCGAGTCCCGCAGGGCACCCCCCACCGATCTGGACCTCGTCGCGGCGGTCTATGCGGCGGGGGATCCGCACAATCCGGCGTTCGTGGTGGACGTCGGCAGCCGCTCCCCGGACGGCACGATCTACCTTAACCGGACCAGCAATGACGGTGCGGGCTTCGGATGGGACGAGGTGATGACCCTGGAACTCGACCGGCTCGCCGACCGATATGCGCGCGTGGTGGTCGGAGTCGTCATCCAGCAGCGTCCGGTGACCCGCACCTTCGCCGGTGTCCTCAACCCGGCCGTGCGCATCCGCGCCGGATACACGATCTTGGACGAGGACGACTTCAGCGGCGTCCTGGAGGAAACAGCGGCCACGGTCGCGACGTTCGAGCGCGATGAAGCGGGCTCGTGGATTTTTCACGCCGGCGTTCATGACATCGAGGCTTTCGACGAGGGCACGCCTTCCTACACGACGGAGCTGGGCAGGACGCACGAACGCTGACGCATCCGTTATCTGACCAAAACCGCTGGTAAGACGTTGCAGGAGGCGTTGACCTCGGTCGAGGGCTGTGGCGATCCTGGTGCCGCTCGGCCTGTGGGACGGCGGTGCGGACGCGTCCGGCGAGACTGCAGGGGCAGGCCCCATGGCCGACCCTTGCGGACCGCGTCCGCACCTTCGCGCCGCAGCATGGTCACAAGCTTCCCGAAGGCACGCGGGCTCAGCCCGGGGAACGGGGCTATCCAGGACTGCTCCGACACCGTGATCACACCAGCCACGCCGGGATCACCGCACCGCAGGGTGCCCAGCCGGCAGGCCTCCCCGCCTCAGCGGAACTCGTCGACCACCTGGATCTCGCCGACGATGTGGGCGTTGAAGTCGTCCAGCTCCTCGGCCGGAACCCAGAGCTCGAGGATCGTCTGCCCACCGGCCTGCTGGATGGGATACCGGCTCAAGAACTCCGACTCGACCTCAAAACGAGTGACGAAGCCGGCGCCATCGTGCTTCACGTTCCAGTCCCGCGCGATCCTGACCGCGTAGTCCTCGTTCCTGACCGCGTAGTCGTCGTTGAGGACCGGGTAGAAGATCGGCTGCTCGGGCAGCCGTGGCGGCCAGGCACGCCAGTTCAGCTCCCGAACCAGATCCAGCCGATACCCGGCTGCCGCGAGGATGACGAGCTCCGGAAGGCTTCATGCCCGGCACCTTGCTGAAGATCTTGCGGGATGCGGCGGCACGGCCAAGCCGCTGACGGCTCTGGGCGTGACTCCGGGCTACTCGACCTATCGACACGACGGTGCTGGGTCGCGGTCGGCTGGAGGTGCTGTACTTCTTTGCTGTGCCGCACAATGCCCAAGGAGGGAGGACCAAGAGATCGCGCGGAGCTTGCACAGCGTCCAGCGAGGCGACCTCCTCTTCCTGCCTGCCGGTTCCTCTGCCTGATTCCTCGCCACCACCGCGCCGCCGGCCCTGAGCCAGGGGCCCCACAGACCTTCGCATGTGGCGCCGTCGTTCAGTCGGCGATGTCGACCCCGTATCCGCGTGCGAGGGCGTCGAGGCCGTGGTCGTAGCCTTGGCCGACGGCACGTAGACGCCAGACCGCACCCCTGCGGTAGATCTCCGCGAGCAGCATCGTGCGTTCGGTGGTGGCGGCGTCCAGGGTGGCCCGGGCGAGAGGTGCCCCACTGCTGCCGGGGGCCGCACCGATCTGGATCGCGCCGACAGCCCCGAAGGTGGCGGCGCCGTCGATGGCTGCAGTGACGACGATCTTCCGCGTCGCGGGTGGCAGGGATGTCAGGTCGGGGGCGATGGTCTGTTCGGCAGGGCCTCCGGTCAACAGGCGCGCCGTCCCGGCGGGGCTCTCCGGGGCTCCGTAGAAGATGAAGTCCTCGTCGGAGGTGACCTGTTCGTCCTCGTCGAGGAGGAAGGCGACGACGTCGATCTCGCAGTCGGACTGCGGGGCCCAGCCGGCGGTGACGTACCACTCCGGCGCGGGTCTGCCTTGCGGCATGGGCAGGTCGATGACGCCGTCTCTCGGCATCACGTGTGGTTCTCGAGGCCGGAGAACCACCGCGTTCTGGTCCGTTGCGGTCGGAGGGGCGAGCCAGTGCAGGTCGTGCACGGGGAGTTCGAGGGCGGTGATGCGCCGCATGCGCCGGTCGTCCTCTCCTCCCGGTAGAAACACGACGTCGGGTTCGTCGGCCTGGGGTGGGTGGGTGAGTCATGGTGAAATCGGTCAGGTGATCTTGGACGATGCTGTTGCGGATGCCCGCCTCGCCGCATGGGAGTTCGACGGTGCACGGGCCTGGCTGGAGGAAGCCCGCCGGCATCCCATGGAGCCGCTGGCGGCCGAGGTGTGGGTCACCGACCCTGCTTTCGAGCACGTCGCGCTGGTCAAGCACCGCGTGCGCGGATGGGTGCCGCCGGGCGGCAAGGCGGAGCCGGGCGAGGCGCCGCGTGCGGCGGCGGCACGAGAGCTGCTGGAGGAGACTGGTCTGCGCGCCGAGTTGCTGCCCGAGCCGGCGGCTGTGGCGGTGCGTTCCTACCGGGCCGACTGGTCTCCGACGCTGGGCCTGTCCTACGCCGCGATCGTGGGACGCGACGTGCCGCTCGCCGGGGAGCAGAACCAGCCGGCGGCATGGTTCCGTCTGGATACAGGCTGGGACAGTGTCTTCCCCGAGGACCGCGAGCGCATCCGTGCGCACGCTCGCCGTCTGGCAGCCGGCCGGGCGGTCGGCTCCCGCTGAGGTGGGCCCCTGGCCGCCGTTCACAGGACGGCCTCGATCCGGTCGAGGTCGGCCCAGGCAGGGTGACGAGCTTGAGGTCGTGCAGGAAGCGGCACCACACTGGCTCTAGGTCGGGTTCGCGCTCGAACTCCGCATAGTCCAGGCACCGGTTGGCGTGCGCGGCGGTTCGCAGCGTGTGCTTCTGCGGCTGGGCCGGGTGGATCCACCGGGGGCGCGGACCTCCCGGGGCGAGGGGCACAGTGACCCGAAAGCCTCGGCCTGGAAGATCCACCAGTGGTGGCCGACCGGACCGCTGGGCGTGCGGTGGCACTGGTTGGGCCGCCACTGGTCCAGCAGTAGGTGCAGGCGGGTGACGGTGAGACCGACCTCTTCGGTGACTTCGTCGCGGGCGGCCTGCTCGGGGCCGCCATGCTCGTCGACGTCGGTGACGAACCGCGCGTGGCCGGGTGCCTCGTCACCGACGTCCACGTGGTGGGTGAGGACGAAGATGGGCACGCCGTCGTGATGGTCGCCCTGCCCGCCCCGGGCGAGCTCGAAGGTGCGCCGGCCGCAGATCAGCGCGCCGGTCGCCAGCGCCTCGCGGTAGACCTGGCCGCTCGGCCCGTCGGACTCCCGGTCGTCGAGCCAGTCGAAGAGCCGTCCGCCGCCCGCCCCAGCTCCTGACCTGGCCGGTCGTCCGGCCCGGCGATAGACCCCGTCGAGCGACATCGACATGTACAGCCGAATCGGCTGGGGCGTCGTGGACTCCCTCGCTCCGCCACGCCTCAGGCGCCGCGGCCCCTGCTCGGCCGACGGAGGTGCGTGTACAGGGGAGACTGCCGACGAGCGGCGAACTCATCGCACCGGCACACCGAGGAAGGTGTCGCCGAAGGGCAGGACTCGCTCAGCGCTCGAAAACCGCCGTCGCCACGGGCACCGCCAGCAGCAGACTGAGCCCGACCAGCGGGATCCGGTCCAGCCACAGGACGGCGGCGAACTCGCGCAGGGTCGCCGAGAGCCAGTACGCGGGGGAGGTCGGCGCGCCGATGACGTCGACGGGGACGCCGGCGCGGCCAGCCAGCAGGGTGGTGCGGTAGACGTGGAAGCCGCTGGTGACCACCGTGGCCCGGTGGCCGGGACCGGCGCGTTCCATGAGGGCCCTGCTGAAGCGGAGGTTCTGCCTGGTGTTGACGGAGCGGTCCTCCCGCACGATCCGGTCGGAGGACACTCCGCGGGCCCGCAGGTAGTCGGCCATGGCGTCCGCCTCGGAGACGACCTCGTCGTCGCCCTGCCCGCCCGAGACGACGAACGTCACAGGATCCGTGTCCGGTACGTCGGGCGCGTCGAACGCGAGGGCGCGCTCCAGCCTGCGCCGCAGCAACGGGCCGGGCCGGTCGCCGTCGAGCCCGGCGCCCAGGACGACGACATGCGTGGTCCCCGGAGGCGGGCTGCTGCGCCCCCGGACGATCACGTACCCGGTGAAGACGAGGAAGAGCAGCGAGAGGTATCCCGCGGCCGCGTTCACCGCGACCATGAGCCCACCCGCCACCTCGCCGCCGACCGCGTACAGGACGGCGTCGAGGCCGAGCACCGCCAGCACCGCGCAGCCGGCGGCGCCGGTGGCGAGCAACGGCGTCTGCGGGCCGTAGCGCCGGACCAGGAGGACGGCGTCGACCAGCAGGAGCAGGCCCAGCGCGAGCGCCCCGAGCAGGGCGAGGACGGCGAGCACGGTGGCGACGGTGTGGTGGGTCTGCGCGCTGCGGGCGGACACACCGAGTCCGGCAGACGTCACCGCGAGGCAGAACAGGACCGCGGTGGAGAACCGGTGCGGCGCCAGCACGGCATGTACGAGGCCGCCCGCGGCGAACACCGCCGCGGCAAGGTACTCCGGGTACTCCGGCACGTCCCGCACCACTCCGCTCTCCCACCCGCGGGGCCCCGGGGCCCGTCCCCGCCCGCCTGTCGCCGCCTGCGCGCTCCCGGGCTCGCGCAGCGCGGCGGACCTGGCGCGGACGGCCGCCCGACATCCTCGCAGACCGGCCGCGACGCGCCGTAGGCGGGCGTACGTTGCCGTCATCGACGGAGGCCGGCACACGCGGGATACGCCGTCGCCCGGGGCCGGCGACGGCGAAGGCGAGGGGTCGGCCCACAGTCGCAGGATAAGTGGATCTTGCTGATCAGAGCGCCTCTGGACCGGCCGAGCCCCCGGATGCGGAGGTCCGCAGCTTCGCCGTGGACTTCCCCGACCAGGAGGAGAACTTCAAGGCGATCGCCCCCGCCCCCACCAGGGACACCCCCTACGCGCACGCGATGGCCGAGCACATCGGCAGCGAGCACCGGGACATCGTGCTGCACGCGGGCGCGCTGGCCGACCCGGAGGTGCGGCGGGCGGCCGTCGGCGCACGGGACGTCCCCAACGGGATCGGCGACCGTGACAACTCGATGCATCTGCTCTTCAAGGCCGTTCGCGAAGAGTCGACGGTGGCGCTGTCCGGGGAAGCGGCGGACGAGTTGTTCGGGGGGCTATCCCTGGTTCCACGAGGACAGGCTGCGCTGTTCCGACACCTTCCTCTGGCTCGCGGGCAAGGGCTCTCTCTTCGAGGCGGGCGGCCTCCTGGACGACGACCTCTCCCGCAGGCTCGAGTTGCGCACCCACATCCAGGACCACTACCTCAGCGCCCTCAAGGAGGTCCCGCAGAAGGAGGGCGAGACTGGCCTGGAGAAGCGGATGAGGGAGGTCTGCCATCTGAACGTGACGCGCAAGATGCAGCCCCTGCTCGACCGCAAGGACCGCATGAGCATGGCGGCCGGGCTGGAGGTGCGTGTCCCGTTCTGCGACCACCGTCTTGTGGAGTACGAGTACAACACCCCGCGGTCGCTGAAGTCGTTCGACGGCAGGGAGAAGAGCCTTCTGCGTGCGGCGGCGCGTGATCTGCTGCCGGAGTCCGTCGCCGACCGCAAGAAGAGCGGCTACCCCAGCACCTTCGACCGCTGTATCTGGCGGCGATCAAGAGGCAGGTCGCCGACTTGCTCGCAGACGACCACGCAGCGCTCGCCCTGTGCAGCCGGGACCGCCTGACCGAGGCGATGAACGCGGACCAGAACGCCATCAGCCTTCAGCAACGGACCGTGCTGGAACGCTCGCTCGACCTCGCGACGTGGCTCGATCTGCGCAACCCGACGTTGAAACTCGACTGATCCGGCCGCCCACGGCCGGCTCAGGGCCCGCCGACCGGGCGGGTCCCGGCCTGCCACGCAGCACCCGCGCGTTGTGAGAAGAGCACAATGTCTCCGTGCCGAAGCGGTCGACTCTCCTCAAGCATTGCCTTCCCGGGACTGGCATGATCGTCAGGAGGCAATGCAAACGATCTGTAGTATCCGAACAATAGGGAGGCTCGTGTGACCCGTAACGGTCGTGTGCTGGTGACGGGTGTCGGTGCGATGACGCCCCTGGGGGCCGATGCGCCGTCGTCGTGGTCGGGGCTGCTGGACGGCATGTCGGGAGTGCGCCTCCTGGAGGAGGACTGGGCGGCAGATCTGCCCGTGCACGTCGCGGCCGGGCTGACCGTCGACCCCGCCTCCCTGCTCCCGAGGCCCCAGGCCAGGAAGCTGGACCGCGGTGAGCAGATCGCCCTCCTCAGCGCCCGCGAGGCCTGGCAGGACGCCGGTGCCCCACAGGTCGAACCGGAGCGGCTCGCCGTCGTCATCGGTACCGGGACCGGTGGCGTCCTCACCACCCTGGGACAGGACGACGTCTTCGAACAGGCAGGTGTCCGCCGGTTGTCGCCGTTCGCGGTCCCCATGCTGATGCCCAACGGACCGGCCGCCTGGGTCAGCATGGACCTGGGCGCGAAGGGAGGCGCCAGGACCCCTGTCAGTGCCTGTGCGTCCGGGGCGGAGGCACTCGCCCTCGGGCAGGACCTGATCCGCGCCGGACGGGCGGACGTGGTCGTCGCCGGCGGGACGGAAGCGTGCCTGCATCCCTTCACGCTCGCGGCGTTCGCCCAGATGAAGGCCTTGTCACCGCAGTCAGGGGATCCGGAGACGGTATCCCGCCCCTTCGACGTCAAGCGGTCCGGGTTCGTCATGGGCGAGGGCGCGGGGATGATGGTGCTCGAACGCGAAGAGTTCGCCCGGGCCCGTGGCGCACGAGCCCACGGCGTGCTGGCGGGCAGCGCCGTGAGTTCGAGCGCTGACCACATCACGGCCTCTGACGCCGACGGCCAGGTCTTCGCCATGGAATACGCCCTGCGCGACGCCGCAGTGTCCCCGGCGGACATCGGCCTCGTACACGCCCATGCCACCTCGACGGAGTCCGGCGACCTGGCGGAGGCCGAGGCGATCGGCCGCGTGGTGGGCGGGCACGCGGTGGTGACGGCGACGAAGTCCATGACGGGTCACATGCTGGGGGCTTCCGGGGCGGTCGGCGCTCTCGCCGCCCTCCTCGCGCTGCGGGACGGGACGGTGCCGGCCACGCGCAACCTCGATGAACTCGACCCCCGCGTCGAACTGGACGTCGTACGCGGCGAACGCCGCACCGGTCGGTGGTCCGCCGCCCTGGCCAACTCGTTCGGCTTCGGCGGACACAACGTCAGCCTCGTCTTCACCAGGTGACGCCGCCACACAAGTGCGTGCTCGCCAGTAGGGCATATGCGTCATGCCGCTACTTTCGCCCAATGTGATGTAGCCGACACGAGGTGTGTCTCATCGGTCGGTGAGGGGGAGATGTGCGCAAACAGAACCGGACTGTCGTAGTCGATACGGCGTGCGATATCGAAACGTCCTACCAGGGCACGTGTGACGCCCTGGGGAACATCCCGACCAGGTAGCGACACGGTGCAAGAAGATCACTGGTCCGGTCTGCAAGAGGTGCAGGTGTTGCGCCAACTCCCCGGCGGACGCAGCGGATCCGAAGTCATCGAACCGCAATTGCTGCTGGACAACGGCGACAGCCGGCTCCACGCCGCCAAACTCTCCTACCGCGCCCAGGCCGTGAAGGAGTACCGCGCCACATGAGCGGTGGCCGAGCCCGAACGATTTCCGATGCGTCTGAGAATCGTGGCGGCCGGCAGGGGCGTTCTGGACGACAGTGCGACGAACGCTATGGCCAAGGGCGGCAGGTGATCGTCTATCAGCACGTCGACGACCGGCACGGCTCTCGCGATCGTACCCAATCGCTGGTAGAGATAGACGACGACCCCGAAGGCCGCGCGGACCTGGAAGCGCAGTACGCGGACGCGGTCGCGTGACCGCGCCGTCGACGGTCCGCACCCCCACCCGCTCATCCCCGGCCGAACTCCCGGCCGGGGATAAGTGGTGGCAGGGCTGCCGCGCCTGCCACCCGTCGATCCAAGGCGGGGCCGCACGGCCTCGCCGCGCACCGGCGCACCGTCCACACCAGCGCCGGTGATCCCCGGCACCCGATCACGATCCACCTGAAGTTCTGACCCGCCTCACCGGCGTGGCGCTCCGGCCTCCTGTGCACCCCCCAGGACATCACCGTCTTGGACTACACGAAGGGCCCGGCCGACAAGCCCCGTTCCTTGACACGGTGCACGTGGTCAAGAGCGAGTGACCGCACCTCGCTCACGACGCTGTTCTGCCAGCGGCAGAGCACCGGCCGAACCGGGCTCAACGATCACTACAGTCCAGTCTCATGACGACGATCACGACGCGTACGGTCGAGTACCCGGCCGACGGTTTGACGATGATCGGGCACCTCGCGCTCCCGGCCGGTATCGACCGCCGGCCGGGGGTCCTGGTGGGCCCCGAGGGGATGGGGCTCAGCGACGTTGAACGCCGCCGGGCCGATGCTCTCGCCGAGCTGGGGTATGTAGCGCTGGCCTTCGACCTTCACGGCGGGCGCTATTTGGGCGACCCCGAGGAGATGCTGGCCCGTTGCCTGCCGCTGCTCGCTGATCCCGACCGGATGCGGGGCATCGGCCGTGCGGCGCTCGACGTGTTGCGCACCGAACCGCGGACCGACCCCGACCGGATCGCCACCATCGGTTACGGCACCGGGGGCGCCATCGGGCTGGAACTCGGGCGTGATGGCGTCAGCCTGCGCGTGATCGGGACAGTCAACGCACTGACCACGGGCCGACCGGGCGAGGCGGCGCGCATCCGCTGCCCGGTGTGGGCCGGGATCGGGTCGGAGGATCCAATCATGCCGCCCGCGCAGCGGAACGCGTTCACCGCTGAGATGCAGGCCGCGGATGTCGACTGGCGCCTCGTTGTCTACGGCGGCGCCTTGCACGCCTTCCACCACCCGCCGGTCGACCACCCCACAGTCCCGGGCGTCGGCTACCACCCACGGCACGCGCAGCGCGCCTGGCGCGACGTCGTCGACCTGCTCGCCGAGTGCTTGCCCGTGACGGAGGACCTGGAGGCATGACCCAGGTAAGCATGCCGGCGCCGGGCCTGGTCCGCGTCGGGCACTGACCGTCCCCTTCGCGTCGTTATCCGCGTACGGCCTCCCGGTGCCGGTGCTCTACGGACGCCCTGCACGGGGCGCCGGGAAGCGGCGTTTTCGGTGGGCTCTGCCAGTGTGTGCGTCGTGGATGAACTGGTGGAGTGACTGCCCCGTTTAGGGATCATCGATTCCCTCGGGGGCGGCGTGATCTGACAGACGACGAGTGGGCGCGGATCGCGCCGTATCTGCCGAAGTCCGGTCGCTGGGGCGGGCGATGGACCGACCACAGGACGGTGATCAACGGGATCTGTTCCGGGTGCACGAGCTCGTAAAGGCTGTCCCGCAATCGGTGGTAGCGCTGTGTAGCGATCATCGGAGGAGGATGCGGTGGCGGAGCAGGGGGAACTCAGCTCGGTCGTGCATCTGCCCCTGCACCCGCAACCGGCCTGCACAAACTGCCTGCCCTGATCGAGCGGGTTTCCGCTGCGGGGCTTCCGGTCGAGTTGGATGGCAGCGGCACCCCGCGGCCGCTGCCGCCGGGTGCGGGCCTCGTCGCCTACCGAGTGGTGCAGGACGCCTTGACGAACGTTCTGCGACATGGTGTGGACGCGGCCACCGCCGTGACGATCCACTGGGTGACGAACTCGTGATCACGGTCAGCGACAACGGCCCGGGCACGGAGGACAAGTGGGGTCGGGGCTGCTCGTGCTGCGGGAGCGGCTGGCGCTATACGGCGGAGCGTTCGATGCGGGGCCGCGCGCGGAAGGCGGATGGCGGTTGAGAGCGGTTCTGTCGGCATGAAGATCGTCAGCGCCGGTGATCAGGCGCTGGTCCGTGGCGGGTTCCGGCTGATTCTGCGGGAGGTGGGAATCGACGTCGTGGCGGAGGCGGCTGACGGAGCGGAGGCGGTCGTCGCCGCTGCTCAAGTACATCTCCCCCGATCAGTTGGTGGCCTCGGTCCAACTCGTCCGCGCCGGAGACGCGCTGCTGACCCCGTCGATCACCCGGCGCCCGCCGGCCGCCCCTCGGCTTGACCGATCGAGGTTGCGGGCGATCAGGTGCTTGTAGCAGCGGCGTATCCGGGCGGACCAGCCGGGCTCCCAGCTCGTGATCACGTCTACGACCGTGTCCGGGGCCCAGAGGCTTACGGCGCAGAGTCCTTCACGTTCTTGGCGAGGGCGTACGCCTCGGTCGGGGAGGTGCTGGACGGCGGGTGGTCCTCGCTGGTGGGCATACCGTTGGCGTCCAGCCCGATGACGTCGTTGTAGGGGCTGACCGTCGCGCACTTCTTGGTGTCGCCGGTCTGCTGGTGTGAGCCGTTCAGAGCCACCTGGGTGTCGACGTGCGTCGGAGTCGGCTTGCCGCCGGGGAAGGTGTCGCCGGTCGTCCAATCGGTGCCGATGAGCAGCACGATCTGGGAACCGGTGCCCTGCTCGACCGCTTTGGACGGGAGGCCGAGCGCCTGGGCGACCGTCTGGGCCTGCTCCTTTCGCCCGGCCGGGTAGGTCAGCGAGGTGGCGGTGGACGAGGTCCCGTTTCCCGAGTCGGTCTCCTTGCTGAAGCCTTGGTCGATCAGCGCCTGGGCGATCGCAGCCCCCCGGCGGTTCACCCCGGTGCCGTTCTCGACGTGGACGGCGACCGAGGCGGCGGAGAGCGGGCTGGCGGACGCCGAGGGGGAGCCCGTCTTGCTGGTGGACGCGGTGAGCGACTGGTCGTCCGCGATGGTCTTGAACATCTCCTTGGCGCCCGGGCCGATCAGCGTCTCGGATCCGCCTCCCGGCAGGTCGACGTCCTGGGTCTGCATGGTGGCCCATGTGATCCGGCTGGCGGGCACCTTGTTGAGGTCGAGGGCCAGGTCGATGAGCTTGTTGGCAGAGTCCAGGCTGTTGTCGACGGTCAGCGCCTTGGTTGCGGCATTGGCTATGCCCCACATCTTTGACGGGCTGCTCAGCGTGCCCTTGCTCTCCATCTGGTTGAGGAGGGCGTTGAGGAAGATGTGCTGGGCGTCGGTCCGGCCGCGGCTGTCGCTGGAGTCACCGAAGCCGTGACGGGTCCGCACGAACTCCAGCGCGGCATTGCCCTTCAGCGTGTGCCACCCCTCCTTCAGCTTCAGGTGGCTGTAGGGGTCGTAGACGTTCTTGCTGACGCAGACGCGCGTCCCGCCGACCGCGTTGGACATCGCCACCACGCCGGCGAAGTCGATCAACATGAAGTGGTCGATGGGTATCCCGGTGAGCTGGTGCACCGCGACGACGCTGCAGCCGGGGCCGCCGTTCAGCGCCGAGTTGATCTGCGCGCGGGTCTGCGCCGGCATATTCGGGTGGCCCGGGTCGTGGCAGCCGCTCCAGTCGGTTCGCAGGTCGCGGGGGATGCTCATCACCGTGGCATTGGACCGGTCGGCCGATATGTGGACGATCATCTCCACGTCCGCGCGGGCGCCGCCGGCTGTTCCGCAGGCGCCCCCGAGCTTGCAGTCCGCCGCGCTGCCACGGGCGTCGGATCCGATGACCAGGATGTTGATCGGGCTGCGTCCGAACGCGTCGACCTTCTCGTGTCCGGCGCCGTCCTTGCCGTTGGCGGACAGATCGTCGGACTTGATGTTGCTGTTCAGCTTCCAGTACGCGTACGTGGCAGTGCCGACGCCGAGCACCAGCACGAACCCCAGCAACAGCCCGACGATCCTGAGCGCGCGCCTTCTGTCAGGCTTCTTGCTGGCTCTGCGCATGGCAGCCCTGCCACCGCCGGCCAACTCCGCCGGATCCGCCTTCTCGGCCCTGATCCGGCCGGTGGCATGCTTCCGCGATCTGAGGGGCTGCGTCATGAGAACTTCCTCGTACCTTCAGGCGGTGACGGCTAACGGAGCCAGCCGTAAGTGGGACTTGTGGACGGCAAGTTGGGTTGGTGCGGCTCGTTGCGAGGGACGCCTGACCGGGGAACCCTGTGGGCGTGGGCGTGGGCGCGGCCAGACAGCAGTCGCTGAACGCCGAGGTGATCTGCCCGCCGTGATCGTGCCACCCCGCGGCACGGCTTTGCTGCAGGCGTTACTGCCACTGTGAGCTGGTTGCGATGGCCCGCAGTTGGGCGAGTGTCAGGATCGGCGTAGAACGGGTTGAGGGGGCGTTCTGGCTTGGTGCCCCCCACTGCATGAGGGTGACGTAGAGCCCGTCAGGACGCAGGAGGTTCACCGTCTCGTGCCCGGGGCCCGCTCCGGGTGGTGCCTGCCGGGACTGGATCAGGGTTCCGTCGGCCAGGGGTGTCGTGCCGGCGAAGACGTGGCTGCGGATCGCGGTGGTGGAGGTCTGCCGGGAGACGTGCACTTCGAGCAGTGACTTGCCGTGGCCGTCGTCCACCCACAGCTGTCCGGGCCGCCGGCCGCCGGGTGGGCTCGAGGGGGTCAGGCCCATCGGCAACAGGGCGGTCAGGGTGGCAATGGCGCGGTCGGCGGGCAGCGTGCCGGTGAAGGTCGGCTTCGGGGTGGCGGATGCGGTGGCCGAGCCGGTTGTGGCCGAGGACGCCGGACCGCTCGTGTGGTGGGTTGTTCGTCCGTCGGGCAGCAGTCCGGGAACGGCCGCTGCGCCGAGCCCGACGAGCGCGAGTACGGCTGCTCCGCTCACGCCGATGGCCGTGGCGCGGCGCCGCCGCCTGCGCCGGCCATTGAGGACACCGGCCTGCACAAGTGACGGGGTGTTGGGCGGCTCGAAGGTCAGGAGGGTGCTGCGGAGGGCTTCGGCGAAGTCTTCTTCGATGGACATGGCGGGTCACCGCGTTTCAGGGTCGGTGCAGAGGGCAAGGTAGGTGCCGCGGCACCTCGGTCAGGGGCTGACGAGCTCGGACAGGTCGTGGCCCAGAAGGTCCCGGATCCGAGTGAGCGCGCGCATGCTCTGGTTGCGTACCGCGCCAGGCCGGACCTGAAGGATCGCGGCGGTCTGCTCGACGCTCCGGTCCTCCCAGTAGCGCAAGAGCAGCACGGCTCGGTCCCGGGCGGAGAGCCGGCCGAGAGCGTCGAGCAATGTGACCCGCAGGGTTGCGTCGTGCTCGGTGACGGCATCGGAGTCCGAAAGGGTGCCGACGGGTTGCTCAGAGCTGCTGCGCCGGCGGCGGTAGGACAGGTAGGTCCGTACGAGGACGGTGTGGGTGTAGGCCGCCGGGTCGTCTATCTGCCCGATCTTGCGCCAGGTGGCATACATTCTGCCCAGCGTGTCCTGCACCAGGTCCTCTGCGAGGTGCACATCACCGCTGGTGAGGACACATGCAGAGCGGAACAGAGGTGCGGATCGCGCAGCGGCGAACGCCATGAATTCCTCTTCGTACCGGCGCTTCATCCCAGATCCTGTTCGTCGTCCACACTCTGAAGACGCTGTGGCAGCAGGGTTACGTCCCACCCGGAGAAGCAGAAATCTGGACGCCTCAGGCGACCCTCCCCTCGGCGACGTTGGCGTGGGCCTGAGCAGTCAGGGTCTGCTGAAGTGAAGGCCGCGGATCATGGACACGGTCACCGCCGGGCTGGAGGACCAGCAGAAGAGGGCCCCTTCCAGGCTGGACCCCATCGTGTCCTCCACATCACCGTCCCACTACAAGGAGCTGCTCAGCACGGGCAAGCCCTGTCCACTGCACCGCATCGTGGTGGTGAAGCTCAGCCGTTGCAACGACGTCGACAAGGCCAGGGCCCGCCTCCGACAGGCAGAGACGATCCAGCCGCCCGCAGACGTCACCCACACCGTCGTCGCCCTCGCCGACGCCTGCAAGACCGAGCACCCCGCCCTAGCCCTGTCCCGTAAATGATCTCCGAGTCGTCGCATGACGTACCACTCACAGGCGTGCCTCTATCCGGTGAGGGCCAGGTAGGCGTGCGATGCCGAGCATGGCGTGGCGGACACCATCGCCTTTCAGGCGGCAGTCGCGAAGGATCTTCCAGGTCTTCATGCGGGCGAAGGCGTACGCGGCCGAGAATGGATGCCGGAACATGCCGTTCACGTCGGACACCCAGGCGGCTACGGTTGATAGGGCGGTCCTCGATGAGCGTAGCCGGTCCGTCGATCACGTTGACGGTATGAGGCGATTATGGGGGAGAGATGGGTTATGCCGTTGTGGCGTTGACAGCCTTGGTGGCAATTCTGGCCGTCCCGATGACCGTGCTTGTACGCCGAGAACGCCGACGAATACCGCTCAGTCCCGAAGCACATCGGATCGAAGCGGCTGCTACTCGCGGGCTTCGCGATGCACGCCGCCAGGCTCATGCCTATCAACATTTCGCCGATGCCAACGGCGTCAGCGCCCTACGGGACCGTGACTCGCGGTCACAGTGACCGCCGCGAGCTTTCGGTCGGCAGATGACAAGGTGGTGAGGGAGCCCGGGCGCATCCGCTCCAGGGCTTCGTTGACCTTGTCCTCGACCGTCATGGGCCACAGGCCATGGGCGGGGCCGGTGATCAGCAGGCCGACGCCCACCATCAACGCTGCCTGAGAGATGGTCAGCGCGCTGATCCACCGAGCGGACCAGCCGATTCCGCGTGGCACCGTGGACCGACTGCTCCCGCCGCCGCCCGGGCCGTCCCCAGGTCTGTCTCCGGGCGACTCGGCAGGTCTCTCCGTTACAACCGTCGGCATCCGTACTCCCGTGATCAACGTTCTGCGGCGATGTCGGACCGGAGATCGTCCTCTCCGGTTCACCGCCGTATGCCCGCTGAGATGACAAGCAGACAGGCGACGTCAACGTCTGCCTCTTCCGCAGAAGGAGACGGAGTGGCCGAAGCGTGTGCCGCCGTCGACCGCCCCGGCGCGCCGACGGGGGCCTGGTTCACAGGCCCCCCGGCATCGGCCGACGTGAGCACTGCGCGGCACCGCATCCCGGGGGAGCCCACCCGAAGGGCGGAGCCCGGGAAGGGAGAATGTCGCGGGCATGACTTTGCCTGAGAACATGGACGGCAGCGGTGTCACGACGCTGGGCGCGCGGCCGTTCGCCGAAGTCGAACGTGCACTTGACGAGCTCGCGGTCGACGGTGCGGAGCGCTCGTCGCAGTTCTTCATCGGGGCGACTGCGGTGTACGAGTGGGCGCTCGGACCTATCGAGAACCACCCGGTAACCGGCCGAGGCGGCCGTGGCACCTTGGATCTGCCTCGGCTGATGTCCGAGTTGGACGCGGCCGCTGTCCTGCTCGAAATCCCTGATGACCAGCCCGGCAGCCTTGACTTCCTGCGTGGGGTTCGCACGGCTCTGGCGTGGGTGTGCGGTGATGATCAAGCCTCTGTGGCCGCCAGGGCATCACGCCATGACCTCATGTGAGCTCGCCGATTGCGGATCAAGCCGCTGACCCTCGGGGGTATGCAGGACGCGAGGGGTCCCACGATTCCCAGGGTCATCTCACAAGTGTTGGCACCGGCTACGAGGAGGGTCCACAGTCGGGAGGGGAGACAGGAGAACGCCGTGATCGTCCTCGCTACCCTTCTGCTCGTCATCGGGATGATCTTGCTTATCCTCGGGACGATTTTGGTCGCTCTCGGAGCTTTTCTGATTGCTGCCGGGATGCTGTTGATCCTCATGGGGATGGTCTTGATCGCAGCAGGTGTGTACCTGCTCATCCGGAGAGCCCTGAGCGAGTACGCGGTCCTGCTGAGTGCGGTCCGCCAGTGGGCCTGACCTACCAACGCTCTCGTAACTCACCCACAAAGCCATCCCCATTTCGTTCTACTTCCATCCTTATCGTCTTATTCGACTTACAATGAGGCTCAACTGATCCGCCCTGGTCTGGCGACCCTTCGGGCTGGTGCTGGATGGACGATCATCGCCCGCCGGGCGACGTCCGTCACGGCTGCACCCGGAACCAGTCACCACCGGACAGGGGGTGCACAGGCATGACGGCCCCCATAGAAGCCACCGGCTCAGCCGCCGAGGCGCAGCCAGAGTCCGTGCTGCTCGGGATGGGCGAGGGGATCGAGGGCCGGTCGCTCGGGCAGATCGCATGGATGCGGTTCAAGCGTGACAAGGTCGCGGTCGCGGGCGGCATCGTCGTTCTCTGCCTGATCGTGCTGGCAGCCTTCGCCAAGGTCATCGAATCCGTCTTCAAGCTTGATCCGAACGCCTTCCACCAGAATCTGATCGACCCGGTGCTGCTCAGGCCCGAGGGGTCCTGGGGCGGGATCAGCTGGGACCACCCCCTCGGCGTCGAGCCGCAGTTCGGCCGCGACCTGCTCGCGCGGATCATCGAAGGTGCGTGGGTATCGCTGGCTGTTGCATTCGGGGCGACTGTGCTGTCGGTGGCCCTCGGCACGGTGCTGGGCGTGGCCGCCGGCTATTACGGGGGCTGGGTCGACACCGTGATCAGCCGCCTCATGGACATCTTCCTGGCCTTCCCGCTGCTGCTCTTCGCGATCGCGCTGTCCGCCTCGCTTCAGGGCGGTGCCTTCGGACTGCACGGGCTGGCGCTCCACATCAGCGTGCTGATCTTCGTGATCGGCTTCTTCAGCTGGCCCTACATGGGCCGCATCATTCGCGGCCAGACGCTTTCGCTGCGCGAGCGCGAGTTCGTCGACGCGGCGCGCACCCTCGGCGCCAGGGGGCCGCACATCCTGTTCAAACAGCTGCTGCCGAATCTCGTGGCACCGATCATCGTGTACTCGACGCTGCTGATCCCGACGAACATCCTCTTCGAGGCCGGTCTGAGCTTCCTCGGCGTCGGCATCCAGCCGCCGCAGGCGTCCTGGGGCGGCATGCTCAACCAGGCCATCAGCCTCTACCAGGCGGATCCGTGGTTCATGCTGGTCCCGGGTCTGGCGATCTTCATCACTGTTCTGGCATTCAACCTGCTCGGCGACGGACTCCGGGACGCCCTGGACCCACGGAGCAAGTGATGGGCGTACCGATTCCCGTCTCAGGCGAGGGGAGCTCGTCATGAGGACATCAAGGTCCACAGCCGTTCTTGCGGGAGCCGCACTCGGGGCGCTGGTCGTGTCAGGGTGCGGCGGTGGCAATGGCGGTGGCGGATCGGCGGAGAAAGCCCCCGCCTACAACGCCGGCATCACCAGCGTGGTCAATCCCTCCGACCACAAGGGCGGGACAGTGGTGTACCAGCTGTCGAGCACACCGGACTCGATGGACCCCGGCAATACCTACTACGCCTTCATGTGGAACTTCTCGCGGGTCTATGCGCGGGCGCTGACCACCTACCAGCCGGCACCTGGCAAGGCCGGCCTGAAGCTCGTGCCGGACCTCGCAGCAGAGCTCGGCAAGCCCAGTGACAACGGCAAGACCTGGACGTACCACATCCGTCCGGGGCTGAAGTTCTCCGACGGCACACCTATCACGACCAAGGACGTCAAGTACGCCATCGAGCGCAGCAACTACGCGCCCGAGGTGTTGTCCAACGGACCCACGTACTTCAACGCGTATTTGGTGGACAACACCCCAAAGTACCAGGGGCCGTACAAGGACAAGACCGGCGACCTCAAGTCCATCGAGACGCCTGACGACACAACCATCGTCTTCCACCTCAACCAGCCTTTCGCGGACTTCGACTACCTGCTCAGCAATCCGCAGACGGCGCCGGTCCCAAAGGCGAAGGACACCGGTTCGAACTACGTGAGGAACGTGATCTCGTCCGGCTCGTACATGTTCCAGAGCTACCAGGACGGCAAGGGCGCCACGCTGGTGAAGAACCCGTATTGGAGTGCGTCCTCCGACCCGATCCGCAAGCAGCTCCCGGACAAGATCACCGTCCAGTTCAACGTCGCCCAGACCACGGTCGACCAGAACCTGATCGCCGGTAACGCGACGATGGACGTCGCAGGCGCGGGGATCGCGGCTCAGAGCCAGGCCGCCGCCCTGAGCGCCCCGGCCCAGAAGCGACACATCGACGACGCGCAGAGCGGCGCGCTCGCCTACGTGGCGATCTCCACGACCGTGAAGCCGTTCGACAATGTGCACTGCCGCAAGGCGGTGGAGTACGCGGTCGACAAGGTCTCCGCGCAGACCGCGACCGGCGGCGACGTCCACGGTGACATCGCCACGACGATCCTGCCGCCCACGGTGTCCGGCCACGCCACGTACGACCTGTACAAGACCCCTGGCTACAAGGGAGCGAACTCGCCGGAGGGCCTCGCCGCGGCCAAGAATGAGCTCAGCCAGTGCGGCCACCCGGGCGGCTTCTCCACCAACCTCTCCGCCCGGTCCGACCGGCCCAACGAGATCGCGATCGCCCAGGCCGTCCAGGCGTCGCTGAAGAAGGTCGGAATCAACGTCGGCATCCAGCAGTACCCGTCGGGCAAGTACTTCACCGACAACGCCGGCGCACCCGCCTTCGTCCACTCGCATGGTCTCGGTCTGATGATGACGGCGTGGGCCGCCGACTGGCCGACCGGCTACGGCTTCCTCCAGCAGATCATCGACGGCACGGCCATCAAGGCCTCGGGCAACAGCAACCTGTCCGAGCTGAACGATCCCGCCATCAACAAGATGCTCGACGACGCCATCGGCAACACCGACAGCACGGCCCGCACCAAGGCGTGGGGTGACATCGACAAGGCCGCGATGGGGCAGGCACCTCTGGTGCCTCTGCTGTACCGCAAGGACCCGCTGTACCGCCCCGACCATGCGACCAACGTGTTCGTCACCGAGGCCTACGGCATGTACGACTACCTGAACGTCGGCGTCAAGTAGGCCGTGCCGGACACGCGGACCGTACCGGAACGGACGAGGCGAGGAGGTGAAGGGCGAGGCGCCCACCGACCGGGCCGAGGTCCGGTCGGCCGGGGTCCCGCCGCCCGACAGTGGGTGCCTACATCATCCGGCGCGTAGCGGCGGCGGTGATCCTGCTGTTCGTCGTGACGGCCATCACTTTCGCGATCTTCTTCCTGGTGCCCCGGCTGGCCGGCGAGACCAGCACCCAGCTGGCGGCCCAGTACGTCGGCCGTGATCCGAGTCCCGAGGCGGTGGCCGCCGTCCAGAAGAACCTGGGATTCGACCAGCCGCTGTATACGCAGTACTGGCAGTTCGCACACGGGATCTTCGCCGGCCGCACGTTCCATTTCGGGCCGGATGCCTCTTACTGTCAGGTGCCGTGCTTCGGTTACTCGTTCAAGAGCCACCTGCCGGTCTGGCCGCAGATCACCGAACGCATCCCCGTGACGCTGTCACTGGCGGTGGGGGCGGCGATCATCTGGCTGGTCAGCGGTGTGTCGATCGGCGTGCTGTCGGCGCTCAAGCGCGGCTCCATCTTCGACCGGCTCTCCATGGGCGTCGCGCTGGCCGGCGTCTCGCTGCCGATCTTCTTCACCGCGCTGGTTTCGCTCGCACTGTTCAGCTACAAGTGGCCGGTCTTCCCGAACCTGCAGTACGTGCCCTTCACCTCGGACCCGCTGATGTGGGCGAAGAATCTCGTACTCCCCTGGGTCACCCTCGCCTTCTTGTACTCGGCGCTGTACGCCCGGCTCACCCGGGCAGGCATGCTGGAGACGATGAGCGAGGACTACATCCGCACCGCACGGGCCAAGGGCCTCAGCGAAGGGACGGTGGTCGTCAGGCACGGTCTACGCTCCGCCCTCACCCCGATCATCACGATCTTCGGCCTCGACATCGGTCTTCTGCTCGGCGGCGCCGTACTGACCGAGACCGCCTTCTCGCTGCCCGGAGTCGGGCAGTACGCGGTGCAGGCGATCACCGACAACGACCTGCCGAA
Organism: Streptomyces sp. NPDC036813; assembly: GCF_055609245.1. Taxonomy (NCBI): domain Bacteria; kingdom Bacillati; phylum Actinomycetota; class Actinomycetes; order Kitasatosporales; family Streptomycetaceae; genus Streptomyces; species Streptomyces sp. NPDC036813. The sequence goes on from NZ_JBVJPV010000002.1 coordinate 743,452, forward strand.
GATCATGGCCGTGACCACGCTGGCCGCATTCTTCATCGTCGTGGCCAACCTCGTGGTGGATGTGCTGTACGTCGCCGTCGACCCCCGGGTGAGGTACTCATGAGCCGCAAACCACTCGAACAGCCGCCGGTGGGGGCGCCCATCGGCGGTGTGGAGGCGGGCCGCGGCGCGCCGCCCGGTACCGGCTTTCTCCAAATACGCGACCTGCGCATCCACTTCGACACCGATGACGGCCTGGTCAGGGCCGTGGACGGCATTTCCTTCGAGCTCGAGCGCGGCCGGACGCTGGGGATCGTCGGCGAGTCCGGGTCCGGTAAATCGGTGACCTCGCTGGGCATCATGGGCCTGCACCGCACTCTCAAGGCCAAGATCTCCGGCGAGATCTGGCTGGACGACGAAGAACTCATCTCCGCCCCTCCCGAACGCGTCCAGCACCTGCGGGGCCGCAAGATGGCGATGATCTTCCAGGACCCGCTGACCGCGATGCACCCCTTCTACACAATCGGTGCCCAGATCACCGAGGCCTACCGGGTGCACCACCCGAAAGCGAGCCGTAAGGAGGCCCGCCTGCGGGCGGTGGAGATGCTCGAACGGGTGGGCATCCCGCAGCCCGCCACGCGTGTCAACGACTATCCGCACCAGTTCTCCGGCGGTATGCGCCAACGCGCCATGATCGCCATGGCTCTGGTCAACGACCCCTCGCTGCTGATCGCGGACGAGCCGACGACAGCGCTCGACGTCACCGTCCAGGCGCAGATCCTGGACCTCATCCGCGAACTCCAGCAGGAGTTCGGTTCCGCCGTGATCATCATCACTCACGACCTGGGGGTAGTGGCCGAGTTGGCCGACGACATCCTGGTGATGTACGCCGGCAAGTGCGTGGAAAAGGGCGAGGCCAAGCAGCTGTTCACAGCTCCTGAGCATCCGTACACCTGGGGCCTGCTGGGCTCCATGCCGCGCATGGACCGCGAAATGCAGGCGCGGCTGATCCCGATCGCCGGAAACCCGCCGAGCCTGATCAGACTGCCGCGGGGGTGCGCGTTCCACCCGCGCTGCCCCTTTGCCGACCGCAATGGTGACAGGTCCCGCACAGAGGTCCCCGAGCTGACCGACGCGTCAGGCACCGGCCATCTCGTGGCCTGCCATCTGCTGCCCGAGGAACGGCGCCGGATCTTCGCCGAGGAAGTGGCGCCCCGGCTGTGAGGCCGGACGAAGGCTGCGAGGCCGGACGAAGGAGGTGGAGGATTCATGGGACTCACGCAGACCACCGATCACGAGCCCTTGCTGAACGTCCAGGGTCTCGTGAAGCACTTTCCCATCACCCAGGGCCTGCTGCGCCGTCAGGTCGGCGCGGTGCGGGCGGTGGACGGCATCGACTTCAGCGTGCTGCCCGGCGAGACGCTGGGCGTTGTCGGCGAGTCGGGCTGCGGCAAGACCACGACCGGGCGGCTGATCATCCGGCTCCTCGAGCCCACCGCAGGGAAGATCGAGTTCGAGGGGCACGACATCACGCACCTGTCGCCCGGCGCGATGCGGCCCCTGCGTAAAGACATCCAGATGATCTTCCAGGATCCGTACTCCTCCCTCAACCCCCGGCACACCGTCGGCACGATCGTAGGCGCCCCCTTCCGGCTGCAGAAGGTGGAGACCGAGCAGGTAGTGAAGCGCGCCGTCCAGGACCTGCTGGAACTGTGCGGGCTCAGCCCCGAGCACTACAACCGCTACCCGCACGAATTCTCCGGCGGCCAGCGGCAACGCATCGGCGTGGCCCGGGCGCTGGCGCTGCGGCCGAAGATGATCGTGGCGGACGAGCCGGTATCGGCGCTGGACGTCTCCATCCAGGCCCAGGTGGTCAATCTGCTGGACGATCTCCAGCAGGAGCTGGGCCTCACCTACATGATCATCGCGCACGACCTGTCGGTCATCCGGCACGTCTCCACGCGGGTGGCGGTGATGTACCTGGGAAAGGTGGTGGAGATCGGCGGCAAGGACTCGCTGTACAGCGGTCCCATGCACCCCTACACCGTGGCACTGATGTCCGCGGTCCCCGTCCCGAACCCCGAGCGCCGCACCAAACGCGAGCGGATCCTCCTCACGGGCGACGTACCCTCGCCCGTGAGCCCACCGCCCGCGTGCCGCTTCCACACCCGCTGCTGGAAGGCGCAGGACATCTGCAGGATGCAGGAACCGCCGCTGAGAGAGCTCAGGCGGGGACACCTGGTGGCCTGCCACTTCCCGGAGAACATGTCGGGCGATGCAGACTAGGGTCTGTCTTCGAAGATCATCGGGTGGTGGATCATGGTGGGGTGATACGTCGTCATGAACTCACCGATCAAGAGAGGGAGTTACTCGCTCCGCTGATACCGCAGGCCGCGACGGGCCGGCCGCGGGTGTCGGACCGGCAGGTCATCAACGGGAACAAGATAGGACCGGGATCTCCTGGCGTGACCTGCCGGAATGCCACGGCCCTTGGCAGACCGTCTGCACCCGCTTCCGTCGCTATGCGCTGGACGGCGTGTTCACGCAAGCGCTTCATAGTGACGGTGCCGGGCCACGGCCTGACGCCTTCGCCGCCATCGCGACCATCTCAGCGCATGGATGCGAAGGGGCGGGCGCGGCCGGTGCGCGGGGCCAGTTGCCAGGAGCCTGCGGACTTCTGCCACGGTGAGCGGAACCAGGGTGGAATTGTTTCTGCATCCCCCTTTGCCGCCGCCTGTGCCGCCGTGGCCGCGAGAAAGGCATGCGCGAGCAAGGCCAGGGTGATGTGCCTCATCCAGCCGACGTAGCGGCGGACTTCGTACTGGTCCAGGCCGCATTCGTTCTTCGCGGCCTGGAAGCATTCCTCGATCGCCCACCGTCGCCCGGCAACGCGCACGAGCCGGTCGACGCCGGTGCCCACCGGCGCGTATGCGAGGTAGTAGGCGATCTGATCGGGTCTGCTGATACTGCGCCGGGCCAGCGCCCAGCGGTGATGGGCGGGCCGCTCACCGTCGAAGTCCTCGATCACCGGGAGTCGGACGGCCGCCCAGTCATGGACGCGCGGGCCCTTGGCGCCGTCTCCGCACGAACGTTGCTCCTCGTCCGGTGCCTGGCTGAAGAGGTAGTCGATGCGGCCGAAGCGGGGCACCCGGCTGGGACTTCGGGACAGCGAGGACGTAGTCGACGGCCGCTTCTTCCAGCATCCGGCGAAAGCGCCACTCCTGGCCGTAGGCGGTATCCGCGGTCACCCAGGCGATCGGCAGCGGGGAGGCGAGTGCGCGCAGCACCATGGCCCTGGCCAGCTCTGGTTTGGTGGCGAAGCCTCTCGTCGGGGATCTTGGCGGTGCGGCAGCGGTCGCGGTCGTCCGTCCAGGACTTGGGCAGATACAGCTCGCGGTCCACCAGGGCGCGTGCGCGGGTGGTGGCATAGGCGGCGAAGACCCCGATCTGACAGTTCTCGGTGCGGCCGGGGGCTTGTTTCTGAATAACTGTCAGGGTTGATCTTCCGGACGGTCCTCGTCGGGCAAGCGAACTCGTAGCTGTTCGAGGCTCCGGGCAGGCGACCCAGGCAGGGGTGTAACGGCGATGCGATGCAGGTCCAGGAGCCTGTGCCCGTCCTGGAACTGGTTGGAGAGGTTGGTGCGGGTAACGCCCAGCAGCTGGGCCAGGAGGGTGCTGGTGATCGCCCTGCGTCGGCGTAAGAGCGCCGCCAGGAGGCGGTGGTAGTGGTCCAGGCTGCTGGTCTGCGGGCGGAGGTAGCTGCGCGGACGGTGGAAGCGTCGCTGGAAGGCCGCTTCGGCCAGGGCGTCCCAGTACGGCTCCGAGACTGCCACCAGGCGTTGGAAGTCGGACCGCGGCATGCCGGTCAGGGCCGGATTGCTGAGCATCGTGGTCAGGTCGGGGTCGATCCGCCGAGCGGTCGCCGGCGTCTGTGGCGTTCGAGGCGGGACTGGCGCCAGGGTGTAATTCCAGTCGCCGTGGAACGCGTCGGACGTGACCGGCAGAGCCCGGAACTCGGCAGCACTCACCGTTGAACCCAGGCAGTAGCTACCAGTGTCCAGCTCGGCGCCGATGGTCAGCCCGGTCCGGGTGGTCGTCGCAGCGATCGTCTCGATGACGGCCTCGTAGCTGGTCAGCGGCCGGCCGCGCCAGTTCGCGGTGATGTGGCAGAACATCCGGTGTTCAATCTTGTTCCACTTCGACGTGCCTGGTGGGAAGTGGCAGACCGTGATCTCCAGGCCGCTCTCCAGAGCGAAGGCGGCCAGGTGCTTCTTCCAGGTCCAGCGGGAAGCGACCGAACCGGACCAGCTGTTGCGGGTGGCGATCGCAGTCCGAACCGGCTCGGATGTCCTTGGCTACATCTGGGCCGCGGTTACCGGGCCGCTCGACGAGGCGGGTACGGCTCGGCTGCGCGAATTCGCGCCGATGGCCGCGCTGCAGATGGTCGGCCTGCGAACCGAGACCAGCTATGCCCGTCAGCAGCGCGGCGAGTTGGCCGCAGCCGTCCTCGGAGGGTCGGCTGATCGAGTAGAGGCGAGCCGGCTGCAATTGGGCTCTGGCCCGGTCTGTGTACTGGCTGCGGCCCCTCGCTTGGTCGGGACCACGAATGCCGACGCAGCGACCGCCGCAATAACCGTTGAAGAGCTACGTCGGTTTGCTAACACTTTGGAGTACGTTCTAGCGGCCGTGCACCCTCGTTCTGCCTCGGTGGCGGGCACCGGCGCGGTGTACGTTCTGGTTGGCCGGCCTCCGGAACACACCGCAGCACTGGAGTCCACCGCCAACCTGGCACGTGACTTTCTCGGGCGGACCCCACTAGCCAGTGAATACGTGGTCGTCGCTGGCGGCCCGGCCGACTCGCTGGGCCGGTTCGCCGAAGTGCGGGCGCAGGCAGACGCCGCACTGCGGGCGCTACGGCACCCGACCTTCCACGGGCCGGCTGTGCGCACCGTGGAAGAGATGGCGCTGCCGGTGTTGTTGCTGCATCTCGCGGACGTTACTGAGTCGCTCGGCCTGACGGACACCAGCGGCGCTCTGCACCGGCTGCGCCAGGAGGACGGCCGGGACGGCCTACTGACCGTAGCCCTGGCCGCCTATCTTGCCGCCGCGGGAGCCACGGACAACGCGGCGGCAGCCCTGCACATCCACCCCAACACGATGCGCTATCGGCTGCGCCGGATCCGCGAGGTCTCCGGACTGGATTTCACTGACGCCGACGCTATGCTGCTCGCGCACCTCCTGCTCCGGGTGCGCGAGCTGCGGATGGGGATTGCCTAATTGCTCACGCTATGAGCTCGTAACACGATCACGATCTGGGCTTCTCAAGGCGTGTCCACGCACACGCGGGTCGTTGGCGGTGCGCGCGCCCCGAAGGCGCGATGTCCTTCGGAGCGCGCGGCAGGGGTTCGGGTTCAGGCGTTGTAGCCGCCGTGGGCCTCCAGCACTGCGCCCGTGACGTACGACGCGGCGGGGCTCGCCAGGAAGGCGATCGCCGCGGCGATTTCGTCGGGGTGCCCCATGCGTTGCAGGGACAGCGAGCTGACCAGGGCCTTGAGGGTCGCGGGGTCAGGCGGTTGCATGCCGCCCTCCATCAGTCCGGCCTCCACGACGTTGGCCGTGATGGTCCGGGGCCCGAGGTCGCGTGCGACGCCCATGGTGTACCGCTCGATCCCGGACTTGGTCGCCGAGTAGTCGGCAAGGCCGGGGGCGCCGACCCGGGAGCCTAGTCCGGAACTCACTGTGATGATGCGGCCGCCCGCGCGCAGCACTCGGGAGGCGGCCCGGATGACGGCGATCACGCCGAGGTAGTTGGTGGCGTGCATCCGGTCCAGTGCGGCGGTGTCGGCATCCGGATCGTCCACCGTGCCAGCCACGGAGATCGCCGCGTTGTTGATGAGGATGTCCAGGCCGCCGAAGTGGGCGACCACATCGTCGATCAGCGCTGGCGCCCGGCTCGTGTCCGCCTGGTCGGACTTGAAGGCGACGGCCTTGGCTCCCTTGCCGTGCACCTCGTCGACGACGGCCTGCGCCTGTTTCTCGGAGCTGACGTAGGTGAAGGCGACGTCGGCGCCCTGCTCGGCCAGCAGGCGTACGGTCGCGGCTCCCAGTCCGCGCGATCCCCCGGTGACCAGGGCGACTTTGCCCGTGAGTGGCTTGCTCATTCTTCTCACCTCGTTGATTGACCTTTCCCGGTAGTCGCAACGTTAATTGTTACGACAGGCTGTTGCAACCTTCACTGTTACGACTGCCGTATGATGAAGTTTTGCGGCCGAGAGGAGGAGTCCATGAGCGCCAACAGCAGGCTGACCATCGCCGCCCACGCGCTGGCCTGGATCGGCCTCTACCAGCGCCAGGGTCATGAGGTCGCCACCTCCGAGCAGATCGCGACCAGCGCGAACACCAACCCAGTGGTGATCAGACGGCTGCTCGGCGAGCTGCGCAGGGCCGGGCTCGTGGAGTCCCGGCGGGGCGTGGGCGCGGGCTGGTCGCTGGCACGCGAGCTGGAGTCGATGACCCTGCTCGACGTGTACGAGGCAGTGGAACCCGGCCCGCTGTTCGCAATGCACCGCACCACCCCGGACCAGGGATGCGTGGTGGGGCACGGCATCCAGCCGGCGATGCAGAGCATCTACGAGGGCATCGAGGAGACCCTGAGACACGAGCTGGCCCGCGTCACGCTCGCGGACGTACTCCGGGACGTACTCGCGGCACCTCGCTAGCCTCCTCGTTACGCCCTGACATCACCAAGACGCCCATCCATGCCCAGGCCGGCGAACAGCCTGGCAAACAGTCACGCCGAAGACGGTTGCGGCATCAGACCGTGTCCTACGAGCTCGTAACTTGATCTTGTTGTAGTGCCCTGGTCCGGCGTGACCGATGTGACGATTCCGCCGTTCGGGAGGATGTGAGCACCCGGCCATGGATCGTGGACGACGACTTGTGGGCGCTGATCGAGCCGCTGCTGCCGCCCTGGCCAGAGAAGTCACTGGGCCCACGGCCGGTACCGGACCGGCTGTGTCTGCAGGGCATCCTGTACATCCTCTACAACGACATAGCCTGGCAACTCCTGCCGCTTGAGCTGGGATTCGGCTCGGGACAGACCTGCTGGCGGCGCCTGGACCGCTGGCAGCAGGCCGGAGTCTTCGACCAACTGCACCGAGGAGACCGCCGTCGCGTATCGGAAGAGCCCGATCGTGGTCCAGGGCCGGAGCAGCGGCGAACTGCACGCCGGCGACTTCCTCCCCGCAGCCGGCCTGGAGCTGCGCGCAGCACTCGCCGAAACCCACGAGCACGTGCTGCTCACCGTGATCGTCAACGGCCCCGCACCGACACCGGTGGACGGCATGACGGCACGACAACTGCTGATCAGTGGGACCGCAAAGGCCCCAATCGGCTACGACGCCGTGTTCCAGGACCCCGACGGCCTGGCGGCCGCCCGCTACGGCCTGTCGGACGGCGGTCGGATCATGGTCCGCCCGGACAGCTACGTCGCCGCGATCGCCCCGCTGGACGAGGACGCGCCCCTGCACAGGTACCAAGCGCTGCTGCAGGGATAGCACCACTCCCGGGGCGGGCGCTCCGACCGCCCGGCTGGCCCGCCCCGCCATGTGGCTGGGCGGTCGGCGTCACGCGTGCCGGCTCAGTGCCCGCAGCGCCAGTCGACCGCACAGCGCGGCGAGCGGCAGCTCGGCGCCGATCGCCATGGCGACCGCGGTGGCGAAGTCGCCGCCCGGGGCCGCGGTCGTGGTGTCGAACCAGGCATCCACCACAAGCAGCGTCGCGGTCGCGGCGGCTGCCAGGGCGTGCCGCCGGTCGCCGCGGGCGGCGAGGAGGCCGGTGGCGATCAGGCCGAGCGCCTCCAGCGCGTCGAGCCCGACCCAGGCGACCGGCCAGTGCGCCGCGGTCGCGGTGGCCGGCAGGCCGATGGCCAGCACGTACAGCCACGGCAGCAGGGCGAGACCGCAGGCGACCAGCAGCCACCCGGCCCGCCGCATGCCCCGCGCGCGGCGCGGCTCCTCCGCCTCTTCGTTCAGCGGGATGACATCGGCGCGGTCGAAGCCCCCCGCACCGGCCAATCCGTCGTTGCACAACACCCGTTGACACATCGTCTTCCCCCGCTCCCCACCGGCTCTCCCCTTCACGTGCTCCACCTTCCGCCGCACACGGGGGCGCCGTCAGTCACGCAGGGTTCCGACCCGGGGTGGAGAAAAGTGCACCCCCGAACCGGGCGGAAGCATCATGGCGCGGGGATGGCCTGCGGCTTTACCGTTCGACGCATGCAACTCACGACATGGCTGCAGCTGGTGCTGGGCCGGCCGTTCCGCAGGGCGGGGCACCGGACCGCGCTCATCGCCGCCGGCCTGCCGCTCCACCTCGCCGTGGTGCCACTGTGGCTCTGGTTGCTCGGCACGCTGGCGGCGTTGGTGCCGGCCGTGACTCCGCTGCCCGTGCTGCTCACGCTCGTGGTGACACCCCTGCTGACCGTCGGGCAGCGGCGGCGCTACCGGGCGCTCGTCGGCAAGGACCTCCCGCGCCCCGCCGTACCCGCGCCAGGACGCAACTGGAAGTCGGCGGTGCGCCGGCTGACCGGCCGGGCCTTGTGGCGGCAGGCCTGCTACCACGCCGTGGCGGGTCCGCTGCTCGCCGTCCTCGACCTCGCCGTCCTCGCCGTCTGGGCCGCCGCTCTCGTGGCCGCCTCCATCTACGTGTGGATCTGGGCGCTGCCCCCGCAGTGGCGGGTCACCGACCTCGGATACAGCACGCAGGCCGCGTACATCACCGCCGGCGGCCTCGCCCTGCTGATCCTCGGGCCCCGGCTGACCGGCGCTCTGTTGCGTCTGGAGACCCGGGCGGCCGAAGTCCTGCTCGGCCCCAGCCACACGGAGAGGCTGGCCCGCCGGGTCGCCGACCTCGCCGAGAGCCGGGCCGGTGTGCTCGACGCCGCCGACGCCGAGCGGCGGCGGATCGAACGCGACCTGCACGACGGCGCACAGCAGCGCCTCGTCTCACTCGCCGTCAACCTGGGACTGGCCAGGTCCACTCTCGGCGACCTGCCGGAGGATGCCCGCAAGGTGATCAACGAGGCGCACCGCGAGGCGAAGGATGCGATCACCGAGCTGAACAACCTGGTGCGCGGCCTGCATCCGGCCGTCCTTGAGGACCGCGGCCTCGACGCCGCGCTGTCCGGGGTCGCCGCCCGCCTCCCGATCCCGGTGCGCGTGGCGGTGGACCTGCCGCAGCGCCCCTCACCCACGGTCGAGGCCGTCGCGTACTTCGTGATCTCCGAAGCCCTGACGAACGTGGTCAAACACGCCCAGGCAACCCGGGCGGACGTGACCGTGGAGCGGATCGGGGAGACACTGATGGTGGTCGTCGCGGACGACGGAGCGGGCGGCGCGGACCTCGCGGCGGCCGGCGGCACCGGGCTCGCCGGGCTCGCCAAGCGCGTCGCGTCCGTCGACGGCACCTTCTCCTGCCGCAGCCCCGCCGGGGGCCCGACCGTCATCACCGTGGAGCTGCCGTGCGCGCCGTGATCGCCGAGGACTCCCTCTTGCTGCGCATCGGCGTGATCAAGGTGCTGGAGGCGGCCGGCTTCGAGATGTGCGCGCAAGTCGCCGACGCATAACAGGTCTTCCTCACTCCGAGCCGTAGTACAGCTGGAGGAACTCCTCCATCGCCGCGTCGACGCCGGCACGGTCACCGGTGGCGAGCAGGTCCAGCAGCAGACCGCGGACGGTGGCGAGTCCCAGCCTGGCCCGGTTCCGGGCCAGGGCAGGGTCCGCCCCCGCCCCGACCTCGGCGGCCACGAGCGGCTCCAGCCAGTCCGTCACGAGCCCTTCGAGGACCGGGGCGGCCTCGGGGCGGCCGCGCAGCGCGTGCCCGCAGATTTCGAAGAAGAGCCGCTCCTGACCGGCCAGCTGAGGGGCCGTGAGCTGCCGCCACAGCAGGCGCGCGACATCGGCGGGCGAGCAACCGGGCTCCAGGCGGAGCCGGGACAGCGCGTCGCGCTGGCGTCGCTCCGACGTCCGGACGATCTCGACGAGCAGCTGTTCCTTGGAGCCGAAGTAGTGGATCAGCATGCGGTGGCTGACGCCGATCGCGGCGCCCAGCCTGCGCAGGCTCAGGTCCGCGATGCCGTGTGCCGCGACGTGGTCGACAGCTGCCTCCACCAGTTGTGCGCGCCGATCCCCGTGCGCGCCTTGCTCGGCCTCGCCCTCGGGATGCGGGTCATCGATGGTCACCACGTCACGACTGTACCAATCGGTACATGGCGCATGTACCGTGTGGTACATGAAGTCTGTCACCGTGTCGATCGACGTACCTCAGACTCCCGAGCAGGTCTACGGCTTCCTCGACGTCATGGCGAACCACGAGCGGTTCACCGACCACTACCTGACCAACTGGCGCTACACCGGCCCCGCCAGGGGCATCGGATCGTGCGCCACAGTCACCGCCGCGCTGGGCGGCACGAAGACCGACGTCACCATCGATGTCGTCGAGGCCGAGGCCCCTCAGCGCATCGTCGAACGCAACGTCAGCGCGGCCGGCCGGCGGCAGGGCCGCGGCACCTACACCATCGAACCGCTGCCCACCGGCGGGGCCCGCGTCTCGTTCACGTACACGTGGGTACGCGCCCCGCTCGCCGACCGGCTGCTGGCCCCCGTCGTACGGGCCACGATGCGGCACGCCAACCGCACGGTCATGCGACGCCTGGCCACCGAGTTGGCTCGCCACGTGTCCGCCGCCGAATCCTGACGGCGACGGGTGCCGCCCCTTCTCCCCGGCGCAGGCCCGACACCCACCAGGGGCCCTGCCCTCGGGCACGGACTCCTCTAGCCGGCGCTGCGTCCCAACCAAGTGCACACGCCTGTTCTTGGCGCAGGCCGCGCACTACCGGCCTCCCCGCCCCGAGGAGACACCCCACCAGTACGCCGAAGACCCGAGCCAAGGGCAGAACGAATTCGGCAGAAGCTGCGCACAGACACCTCATGAGACATAACCCGGTCTGGAGAACGACGGCTACCGCGCCCTCCTGTTCACCAGCCCCGTACGGCTCCAGTCCCGCCGGGGCAGCCTGATCCAGGTCCGTTTCCCGGAGCTGGTGCATGCGGCCCGCGCCCCTTCCCGCCGGTCTGGTCCTCGATGGCGAGCTGGTCGTGTGGGCGGGGGAGCGGATGTCGTTCGAGGCGTTGCAGCAGCGCGCGGCCGCGGCCACCGCAACACCCCCGCCTCGAGGAGGAACTACCCCCCACCTGATCGTCTTCGACGCCTTGCACGTCGACGGCGAGGAGCTGCTGCTCCGTCGGTTCTCGCCGTTGCACCGGGCGATCCGCCGTGATCTGACGCCGGCAGAGCGGGCCGCGCACGCCCGTGGCGAGCGAGCGAGCGAGCGGGCGGCCGAGGCCGTGGGCGCCGCGGCCTCGGCCGCGGAAGTAGACCTCGCCCAGAGCCTGTGCAGCGATCTGGCGGAGGGATCCTCGGCGAGAGACCCGCCTCCTGGGCCTCAAAGAGTCGGGCAGCGTGCCCTGGCGGCAGCGCGAGAGGGAGGTGACGAACGCGGGCATCACGCCGCCGAGTATCGCGCCGCGGCACGCAGCCCCGGGGACGGAGCACGCACGCATGCTGCACAAGCAGGACGCCGGCTGCGAGTTCTTCGTCTCCCAGGTCTGCTACGACCTGGACCACACCCGCAACCTGCTCTCCGACTACACCCCGCGCCGGGTCAGGCTCCGTGTGGGCCCGGCTCACGAGGGCTTTGAGCGTGAGCCTGTCCGCTCACCAGCGCATGCCGAGTGCCTCCAACTCGGCGTGGCGTTCTGGCGTGAGCCGGGCGGCTCGGCGGCGGGTGTTATCCAGGAACGCCCCGAGTTTGTGTTCGATGCCGTCGACGGCCTCGACGTGTTTGCGCGGCACGTTCAGGTGGCCTTCGCGGGCGTGGTACTGGCGGGCCGCGGCGAGGTTGGCTGCCCAGCGTTGGTCCTGGCTGCGCCGTACCGGCTGCACCGTCTCCCCCTCGGCGAGCGGCTCGAGCCCGAGGACGCTCTCGAGTAGCCATTGCTGCGCGGGCAGGAGTCTGTCCCAGCCCGCGCGCTGCGCGCGTACCCACGCGCCGAGGTCCTCGCCCTGCACGATCACCTCGCCCCCGGCCTGCGGCAGCGTCCCGCCGGCCTTAACGTGCGCCTGCGCGAGCCGGAAGCACCTCTGCCACGAGATCTCCCATGCCGGGCACCACCCGGGGTCGATCTCGTCCAACGCCTCCATACGCCACTGTGACAGCTCCCCAGCCGCACTCACGCCTGTTTCCCCGGCCGTCCGGCGTTCGGCGTTCTGCCGTGTTCTGCGGGCCGCGTCCCGCTGATTCTTCGCCCACTTCCCGATCGGGTAGCCCTCCCAGACCGCCGTGGCCGGCGGGAGGAAGTGCCCGTGCACCATCGCGTAGGCGCGGGCCACGGCGAGGCCTTCCACCCACGCGGTCTCCCACACCGACCACACCATCCCCAACCCTTCCAGCTCGATGACGCGTTCGGCCTCCAGCGTCCCCGCCGCGTAGTACCGCCGCTGATCTGCCAACCACCGCCCCAGCGGATACCCACCGGCCGCGCCCCACGACTCAGGGGCCACGAACACGTACGGCACACGCAGCTCGCCCGCACCCATCTCCCACAACCACCGCGCGGCCGCCTCGATACCACGCCGCCAGTACACCCCTTCCGGATCAATGACCCGCAGCCGCACGAACGCCGCGAGGGCGGCCGGGTCGCGCTCCTCCGCGAACCGCACCAGCCCCACCGCACGCCCACTGACCAACCCGGCCTCCCCGACCCCCTCCCGCTCCTGGACCCGGTCCTCGTCCCCGCCGCCCCGGCCCTCGCCCTCGACGCCCCCCTCCTCGCCCTGCTCGGGCCGTAGCCGGCCGCTGCGCACCCGCGGATCGGCGAGCGCCTCGATCGTCTCCGTGTCGTGCGCCCGCAACGCCGTCAACACCTTCACCAGCGCCCCATACGCCCTGGAGGTCAGCATTTCGTCCGCATCCTCGTCCACCCCGAGGAATACCGGAACAATCAGCGTTGCCAGTTTCCCGTGCCCCGGATGCATACGCAGAGCACGCCCGACCATCTGCACGATATCGACCATCGACCCACGCACATCCGCGAAAAGCACCGCATCACACCCGGCCGTATCAACACCTTCCCCAAGCACCCGCACAGAACTCAACACCCGCAAAGCCGCCGGAACATCGACCCCCCCAGCCGCATACTTCCCGAGGAAATCCGAAGCGAATTCATCAAGCACCATCCGACGGTGCCCAGGCGCGTGTCCGCCGTACAGCCAGTCCCCCCACACCCGCTCCGCAGGCGGAAACACATCCGGCTCCCCGACGGCCAGCCGGGCCGCCGTCTCGACAACACCGACCGCCATCGCCTCCGCCTCACCCACCCGCGAATGAAACGACAACACCCGCCGAAACCGCTCCTCGACGGCCGCGCGCATCAGCCCAGCCTGAATGGCCGCCAGCCGCGCCCCGCGCACCGCATCCGACGCCGCATCCCCTTCAGCGAACAACGCCCACACACACGGGTCGCGGATGTCCAGGCACAGCACCTGATACGGCGCCACGATCCCCAACCGGATCGCCTCGGACAGCCTCAGCCTGTACGCCACCGGCCCGAACACCGGGGAGTCCTCGTCCATACTCGCCACCAACCGCGACGAACCCCCGCCATCGGCCTCCCACACCCGCGCCGTCGCCGTCATATACAACCGCCGCACCGCAGGAATCTGCTGCTGATCATGCACAGCCGCCCACGGCCGCCCAGCATCCCCACTGGTGCGGTGCGCCTCATCCACGACCATGAGGTCCCACACCGCCAAACCGCCGGCATGCGCCCGCTGCAGGATGCCCAGCCCCACGGACGCGTACGTCGCGAACACCGTGACCACGTCCAGATCCCGCGTCCACGCGACCAGCTCGCCCGGATCGGTCGTGCACGGCACCCCGTCGCTCTCCTCCGCCCGCAGCGAGCACACCCCGACCATCGCACCCCCACGACCGGCCCGCCGCCACGCTCCGGCCATCTGCGTCAGCAGGTCCAAAGTCGGCACCAACACCAGCACCCGGCGTGCCGCAAGCCGACGCGCGGACTCCACACCGATCAACGTCTTACCCGAACCTGTCGCGGCAATGACCTGCGCACGGAGTCCCTCGGGTGGCATATGGCCACCGGGCGGCGTGCCAAGAACTCTCAACACGCCGTCCACTGCTTCGGCCTGATGCGGACGCAACTCCATGACGCTCATCTCCTGCCGCTCATTTTCTAGACGCACAGACGGAAGCCGTATCGGAGGGAAGAACAAGCTGGACGGAGGGCCGCCACGGAGGGGCGGATCCGGGGGAGGGGCCACCCTGCCATTATCCCAGAACCAAGCCAGACCCAAAAATGACGCACCCCGGCGGACAGTGGGAGTTCCCTCGGAGGTGATCCCTCCTCGGCACGACCTCGAGCCGAGGAGGGATCAACCCAGTGGCGAACCGTCAGCCCGACGGCCTTCCCCACGGAGAGCCGGTACGGCCGACGACAGAGACACCACCTCCTGCAGCCAGCCCTGACGCACGCGGAGCGTGCGTCAGGTTCCGTACCGGACTGCGGAGCAGGCCGGCACGGAACAGGCCCGGCGACAGCCGGGCCAACGGGACCACGGAGTGGGCCCGTTCGGCGGACGGAGTCCGCCGCATCCCGCGCGGAGCGCGGGATCACCCGCCGCGTAGCGGCGGCGCGTCGTGTCTGCGGAGCAGACCGCGCGC
>NZ_JBVJPV010000003.1:0-151569 GCF_055609245.1 Streptomyces sp. NPDC036813
ACCGACGCGGACAACGGCAACGGTGCCTACAAGGGCGAGTACTGGGTCGTCACCACGAAGGACGGCACGCGTTACTACTTCGGCCTGAACAAGCTTCCCGGCTGGGCGTCGGGCCAGCCGACCACCGACTCCGTCCTCACCGTTCCCGTGTACGGCAACCACGAGGGTGAGGACTGCTACAAGGCCGGTGACTGGGCCCACTCGTGGTGCACCCAGGGCTGGCGGTGGAGCCTGGACTACGTCGAGGACATCCACGGCAACGCGATGTCCCTGTGGTGGAAGAAGGCGCAGAACTACTACGCGCGCAACTTCGACTTCAAGGCGCCGGTCGTCTACGACCGTGACGGCTGGCTGGACCACATCGACTACGGCCAGCGCAAGGACACCCTGTTCTCCGCGACCGCTCCGGCCCGGGTGAACTTCACCGTCGCCGAGCGCTGCCTGGACGAGGGCACGCTGACGTGTTCGGACGCCAACTTCGAGGACAAGGACCCGGGCAAGTACCGCATCTGGTACGACACCCCGGCCGACCTGAACTGCAAGCAGGTCACCTCCACCTACAAGACGAAGTGCTGGAACGCGGGCCCCTCGTTCTGGAGCCGTAAGCGGCTGACCCAGATCCAGACCTCCGCGCAGCGCCGCACGGACACCACCGCCCGCCAGGTCGTGGACCGCTACGCGCTCAAGCAGAGCTTCCCCGTTCTGAAGACCGGCCCGAACACCGCGCTGTGGCTGGAGTCGGTGCAGCGCACCGGCTACGCCCGCAACGGCAGCACCGACCGCAGCGTCACCATGAACGCGGTGCGTTTCGAGTCCAACGCCGAGGACATGCCCAACCGGGTGATGCGCCCGGGCGACCCGCGCCCGGGTTTCTCCCGGCTGCGGATCGCGCGTGTCATCAACGAGTACGGCGGCGAGACCGTCGTCACCTACAAAAAGCCCGAGGGTGACTGCGCGACCGGCACCAACCTCCCGGACAAGAAGGACACCGCGGGCCTGAAGGCGAACACCCGCCTGTGCTACCCGTCGTTCTGGGCGCCGGACCCCGAGGTCGAGGACATCGACTGGTTCCACAAGTACGTGGTGGACTCCATCGAGGAACTCCCCAACGTCGACGGCGCGTTCGCGACGAAGACGGCGTACGTCTACAAGAACCCGGGCTGGAAGCTCGCCGACCAGGAGTTCACCAAGAAGTCCACCCGGACCTATTCGCAGTTCGCGGGCGTCGAGCAGACCACCGTGATCACCGGTACCGATGACGCGTCGATCGGCTCCAAGCGCTCCAAGGCCGTGACCCGCTTCTTCCGCGGCATGGGTGACACCGTGCCGGTGAAGGACATCACCGGCACCGAGATCGCCAAGGACCGCGAAGCGTTCGCCGGCCGTATCGCCGAAGAACTCGACTACAACAACGCCGACGACGCCGACACCGCATGGGTGTCCCGCTCGGTCACCGTCCCCGAGGCCACCGAGCTGGCCCACCGCGACCGCGACGACGGCCTCGACCCGCTGCGCGCCTGGCGCGTCACCGAACCGGACGAGATCGCCTACACGAAGTCGTCCGGCACCAACAGCGACGACACCCGCACCGAACGCGTGGTCAAGACCCACACCACCTACGAGCCGACCTACGGCCTGCCGGTGCTGGTGGAATCGCTGGGTGACACGGGCAAGACCGGCGACGAGTCCTGCACCAAGTCGGAGTACGTCCACAACACGGCGAAGAACCTCATCGGCCTGTCCAAGCAGGTTCTCGAGTCGCCGACGACCTGCGCCGCGGCCAACTTCGCCGACCTGTCGACCCTCAGCGGCGGTACGCGGACGGCGTACGACGGTCAGGGTTACGGAGTCGCGCTCGCCGATACCACCAAGGGTGAGGCGTCCGAAACCTGGTCGATCAACGGCGACGGCAACGGCTGGCAGTCCGACGGCACCACCGAGTTCGACGCCATCGGCCGCGTCACCCGCACCACGGACCAGGACCACAAGACCGCGGGCCTGATCACCTACGAGCCGGCCACCGGCCAGGTCTTCAAGATCACGGAGACCAACGCGGTCGGTCACTCCGAGACCCGGGAGCTCGAGCCCGGTCGCGGCACCACGACCAAGACCACGGATGCGAACAACCACGTCACGCAGGCCGAGTTCGATCCGCTGGGGCGGGTCGAGAAGGCTTGGGCTGCTGACCGCGCCCCATCTGACACCGTGGTGCCGGACTTCCGCGCCGTGTACACGGTTCCGCCGTACGTGGAGGGCGAGGACCGCAAGCCGTCCTACGTCACCACGTACTCGCGCGGCTACAACGACAAGATCGACACATCTGTCACGATCTATGACGGTCTCGGCCGCGAGCGGCAGACGCAGGAGCAGGCGGACGGCGGCGGCTGGCTGATCACCGACACGCTGTACAACAGCTCCGGTGAGGTCTGGCAGACCAACAACGCCTACCTGACCTACGAGTCCAAGCCCGGCGAGCTGTTCTCCCCGGAAGCGGACACGCAGGTCCCCAACATCACCCGCTACACCTACGACGGCTCCGGCCGCGTCCTCCAGGAGACCCCGGTCCTCAAGGTCGCCGATCCGCTGACCAAGGAGACCGTCTCCAAGGAGGTCCCGGAGCGGGCCACCAAGTATGAGTACGGCCTCGACTGGTCCAAGGTCGACAACCCGCAGGGCACCTCCGACTACCGCATCTACACCGACGCGCTCGGCCGCAGCTCCCGGGTCGACACCTTCAACCCGGACGCGCCCGGCGGCTTCACGTCGATGAAGTACGAGTACAACGCGCGCGGCCAGCTCGCAAAGGCGACCAACTCCGCTGATGCCGCGCACCCGTGGACGTGGACGTACGACCACCGCGGCCGCACGGACACCGCTACCGACCCGGACACAGGTACCACACACAACACCTACGACACCCACGACCGCGTTCTCACCACGACGAACGCCCGCAACACCACGATCTGGCACGGCTACGACCAGCTGTCGCGCCCGACCGAGCAGCGCCTGAACGACGCCAACGGCGCCCTTCTGGCCAACCTCACGTATGACTTGGCGCCTGGTGGCAAGGGCATGCCCTACACCGCCACCCGCTACACCGACGGTGAGGCCTACACCCAGCAGGTCAACGGCTACACGAAGGACTACCAGCCGACCTCGACCACGCTGACGCTGCCGACCACTCTGGCCTCCACCTGGGGTCTGGACTCGTCGTACACGTACGACTACAAGTACGCCGACAACGGCATGCTGGAGGAGTCCACGCTGCCGAAGATCGGCAAGCTCGGCTCCGAGAAGCTCGTCGTCCGGTACAACGAGGACGGCAAGCCGCTCTCCATCTCCGGCAAGGACTGGTACGGCTCGGAGACGGTCTACGACCCCTACGGCCAGGTGCTGCGCTCCACGCTCGGCGCCCAGCCCTACCGGGTCTGGACGCAGAACACCTTCGACGAGTCCAGCGGTGAGCTCAAGGACCAGCAGGTCTACCGGGAGAAGAGCGACGACCAGTCCCTCGTCTCGGGCAACCTCGTCTCCAAGCGGTCGTACACCTACGACCCGTCCGGCAACGTCACCTCCATCCAGGAGGGGGCGACCGGCATCGACGAGCGCCAGTGCTTCGCCTACAACCCCCTGGGCGAGCTGAAGACGGCCTGGACCTCCAAGGACCAGTCCACCTGCACGGCTCCCAAGAACACCGACGGTACGCTGAACGTGGCGGCCGGCAAGGACAACTCCGGCTACTGGCAGGAGTACGAGTACGACCTGCTCGGCAACCGCACCAAGCTGACCGAGAAGGACCTCGGCGGTAACACCGCCAAGGACGCCACGACCACCTACGCCTATGGCAAGGCCGACGGCAGCCAGCCGCACACGCTGACCAAGGTGTCCAAGACCTACACGACCCCGCAGGGTGCGCAGGTCAAGGCCGAGGCGGAGCGACTGTACGAGCTCACCGGCGAGACCAAGACCATCACCTCGATCCAGAACGGTGACAAGCAGTCGCTGAGCTGGACCTACGACGGTCAGGTCGACCGGATCACCGGTGCGGGCACGGGCGGCGAGACCCCCTATGTGGGTCTCGCCGACAAGTGCCTCGACCTGAGGTCCGGCCTCGCAGTTGCGGGTACGGCGCTTCAGCTCTACGGCTGCAACGCCTCCCCGGCGCAGAACTGGCGCTTCAGCCAGACCCCGGGCGGCACCAACCCCGACCAGGGCACGCTGAACGTTTACGACAAGTGGTGTGTCCAGCCCGCCGGCAACACCGCCGGGGCGGCTGTCCAGATCCAGAAGTGCGACGGCTCGGCCGGCCAGGAGCTCAAGCGCAACGCGTCGGGCCAGCTGACCCACGTGGCCTCCGGGCTCTGCCTCGCGGTCCAGGGCGCCAACTCGGCGAACTCGACCCCGATCGTGCTCGCCGCCTGCGACAGCACCAAGGCCGAGCAGCAGTGGTTGCCACAGAACGACACCCGCTACATCTACGGCCCCGACGGCCAGCGCCTGCTGACCGTCAAGGGCAAGCAGGCCACGCTGAGCCTTGGTGAGGCCGAGGTCACCGTCCAGAAGGGCGGCGTGCTGGTCAACACCCAGCGCACCTACGACGCCCCCGGCGGTGCGGTCATGCGCTACGCCTACGGCACCGGCGCCGACAAGCTGGTCGCCATCAGCGGTGACCATCAGGGCAGCCCGTACGCCGAGGTCGCCCTCGACGGCGGCATGTCGGTGCGGATCCGCAAGCAGGACCCGTTCGGCAACCAGCGCGGTACCGACACGGCCGGCGTCAACATGCAGACTCATACCGGCTTCCTGGGGTCGCCGCTGGACGACAGCTCCGGCTTCGTGCCTCTCGGAGCGCGTCTGTACGACCCGGTGGTGGGACGCTTCCTGTCCGCCGACCCGGTGCTCGACTTCAACGACGTCCTGCAGTCCAACGGGTACGCCTACGCGCACAACAACCCGGTGACGTTCTCCGACCCGTCGGGCGAGTCCATCGTCCTGACCGCTTCCGAGCGGGCCGCGGCCCTCGCGGGCGCGGGTCTGTCCGCGGCGCAGGTCGCGCAGGCGCAGGCGATGCAGGGCAAGTCCCTCACCTCGGTCATCCTGGCCGTGGCGTGGGAGACGCTGAAGGACTTCATCGGCATCAACGACGCCATGGCGTGCTTCGGCGGCGACATGTGGTCCTGCATCAGCATCGCGGTCGACGCCATCCCGTGGACCAAGCTCGGCAAGATCCCGTCCGTCATCAAGGCCGTCAAGCGCACCATCAAGGCCGTCGAGTCCTTCAAGGCGGCCAAGAAGGCGGCCGAGATCGTCCTCAAGGCGGCCAAGGCAGCCGAACGGGCAGCGCTGAGGGCGAAGAAACTCGCGATCGAACGCGCCAAGAAATTGGCGGCGCAACGAGCGAAGAAGAGAGCCGCAGAAGCAGCCAAGAGAGCCGCGGACAAGGCGGCGGACGCAGCCAAGAAGACCGGCAACCGCGTCCAGAAGCAGGCCCAGGCCAAGGCGGCCCCGAAGGTGTCGTCCCACACCCGCGGTGGCGGTGGCGGCGGCAAGGGCGGCGGCGGCAGCGGCGGGAGCTCCAAGCCCGGCGGCAAGTCCGGCGGCTCCTCCAAGAGCAACGGCGGATCAAGCGGCAGCGGCGGCTCGGGCAAGGCCGAGGGCGGCGAGAGCGGCGGGACGTGCAACAGCTTCGTCCCGGGCACCAAGGTCCTCATGGCCGACGGCACCACCAAGCCGATCGAGCAGGTCAAGACCGGCGACAAGGTCGTCACGACCAACCCGAAGACCGGTGAGCGCCGCATCGAGGCCGTCACGGCCGAGATCACGGGCCACGGCCTGAAGCACCTCGTCAAGGTCACGATCGACACCGACGGCAAGAAGGGCAGCAGGACGGCCCAGGTCACCGCGACCGACGGCCACCCCTTCTGGGTCCCCGAGCTCCACTCCTGGATCAAGGCCACCGATCTGCACGCAGGCGAATGGCTCCAGACCAGCGCGGGCACCTACGTCCAGATCACCGCGATCGACCGCTGGACGGCCCAGGAAGCCACCGTCCACAACCTGACGGTGTCCGACGTCCACACGTACTACGTCGTGGCGGCCGCCACTCCCGTTCTCGTCCACAACTGCGAGGCGAAGCAGTGGGAGCCGTTCCGAGAGGGTGTCGACCACAGCGACCAGGGCACCCTTCCGGCGGACGCCGGCATCGGCCATGGCGCGTCCCTCGCCGAGGGCGAGTACCACTTCATCGTCCGACCGGATGGATCGGTCCGCGCGATGGAGAACTACTCGATGTGGGATCTCAACGCCGACGCCGGACACACTGCCCTGGGTGATCGACAGCCCGTCATCATGGCAGGAACGTTCGACGTGGACGCCGATGGTGCGATCTCCCGGATCGACAACTTCTCCGGCCACTACCGGCCGGCGGACGAACCCGGGTACAGACCGCTCCTGGACATCACACGTGACGCGTTCCGCCGACACGGTTGGAGCTTCGACGACTCCGCTTGGGATTACTACTCGGGGCCGCCGGGCCACTGAGCCGGTGACGTGACTACCGGGGGCAGCCTCTTCGAGGCTGCCCCCGGTAGTCTTTTCCGTATCCGGGAACGAATTACCTGCGGAGGAGTCGCGACATGGTCCAACCGACTCCCCCGAGCCCCGACGTACCCCTCATACGCCTGCTGGAGAGTGAGACAGCCACATCCGTGGACCCGAGGCTCCTGGAAACGGCGCGGACACTGCGGGACCGTGGAGAGGCACTCGGTGAGACCTTTCTGTCCCGATGCGCTGACGCCCTCGGTCTGCGCCTGCCGGATCTCTTCCTCATGGCCGGGCTCGCTTTGCCGCCACAGGAGTTCCTGCTGGACGAGCGCGTCGGTCGTGAACTGCCCACTCTCGTGCGGGAAGCGCTGTGCCTCCCGACGGAAGAGGTGCGCCGGCTGCGGCAACGCGCGCTTGATCTGCCCCGGACGCCGATCACCATTGCGCCGCGGCCGTCCCGGTCCTACGAGCAGTACCCGTCCGGCCTCGGGGGCCTACTCGTGAGCATGCTCGCCGTGCGCAACCTCCACTGGACCGCATCGGCCAAGGTTCTGTACCTCATGAGCGGTGTCTATCTGTCGGCTGCATCCATCGGGGCGGTGGGACGCGGTGACAGAGAGATCGACGGCGCCCTGCTGGGGGGACTCGGCTCGGTGCTGGGCCTGGCACCACCGATACTGAGCGCACTCAGTGGTCTGCCCGCGCACTCCATCGTCCCCGAGCCGACTCCTGAGACGGTCGAGGTGTCGGGACTGCTCTGGGACGTCCGACGCCTCAGCGCAGCGCAGGTGGCGGAGCTCAGCGAGGCAGCCGCACGCCGTCGCACGTGAACGCCGTATGACAACACCCCTGTGGTCGGCGACGGCGTATTGACGCCCGTCCCCCCGCCTGGCACCGTCCCTGATCATGAGGCTCTCCGCTGTCCGCACAGCCGTGTGCGTCGCGCTCGTGGCGCGGCGGCACGTCGACCTGTGCCGTCAGGCCAGCGCGATCTGTAGCTGAGGCGCGGCCTCCGCCCTCCCCCTGCCTTCCTTCCCTCCCTCGCCGTGCCCGTCCTGGGGCACGGCCGCCTCCGAGGATCCGAAATGTCTGCAATATCCCGCCGTGCCTTCACCGGCCTGATCGGCGGCGGCGCCGCGACGGCCGTCGCCGGTACGGCCGCCGCCGAAGCCGCCGTTCCCGCCGAGCGCCCCTTCCGTGCCCGTGAGCGCGCGCACGGCCGCCCCGGCAAGCGCCCCAACATCCTCTTCGTCTTCGCCGACGACCTCGGCTGGGCCGACCTGTCCGTCTACGGCGCCCCGCACATCAAAACCCCGAACCTGGACCGGCTCGCCGCGCAGGGCGTGCGCTTCACCGACGCCTACTCCGGCTCGGCGACCTGCTCCCCGACCCGGTTCAGCCTCTACACCGGCCGCTTCCCGGGCCGTGCCAAGGGCGGCCTGGCCGAGCCCATCGCCAACCGCTCCCAGGGCCTGGACCCGCACCACCCGACGCTCGCCTCGCTGCTGAAGAAGGCGGGGTACGCCACCGCCCTGATCGGCAAGTGGCACTGCGGCTGGCTGCCCGACTTCAGCCCCACCAGGTCCGGCTGGGACGAGTTCTTCGGCAATTTCGGCGGCGCCCTCGAGTACTTCTCCAAGCTGGGCCAGCTCGGCGACTACGACCTGTACGAGGGCGACGCCGAGTACAAGGACCTGCGGTACTACACGACCGTACTGACCGAGCGGGCCGTGGAGTACGTCGGCCGGCGGCACGAACAGCCGTGGCTGCTGAACCTCAACTTCACCACCCCGCACTGGCCGTGGCTCACCGAAGACGACGAGGAGACCGCCGCCGGGATCGCCGCGAAGGTCCGCGCGGGCAACGTGCTGGGCGCGCTGCTGCACAACGACGGCGGCTCGGTGGAGAAGTACACGGAAATGGTGCAGAGCCTGGACCGGGCCGTCGGCGAGGTGCTGGCCGCGCTGCGCCGCTCCGGCCAGGAGGAGAACACGATCGTGGTGTTCTCCTCCGACAACGGCGGGGAGCGCTTCTCCTACCAGTGGCCGCTCAGCGGTGAGAAGGCCTCACTGCTGGAGGGCGGCATCCGGGTGCCGACGATCCTGCGCTGGCCGGCCCGCATCGACGGCCGGCAGGTCAGCCATGTCCCCGTGTACACCCCGGACTGGACGGCGACCCTGCTGGAAGCGGCCGGCGCCCGCCCCGACCCGGCGTACCCGCTGGACGGTCACAGCCTGGCCGGTTACCTGCTGCGCGGCGAACGGGCGCCGGAGCGCGACCTGTTCTGGCGGGTGCGGGGCAACCGGGCCCTCAGAAGGGGCGACTTCAAGTACTACCGGGACGCCGACGGCAAGGACCACCTCTTCGACCTCGCGGCCGACGCCCGCGAACAGGCCGACCTGTCCCCCGACCGGCCGGAGCTGCTCGCCGAGCTGAAGGCGGCCTGGGAGAAGGTGGACGCGACCCTGCTGCCGTATCCCGGTTAACCCAGGATCCCCCGGTCGTACCCCACCGCCACCGCTGCCGCGCGGTCGTTGACGCCGAGTTTGGCGTACAGGTGGGTGAGGTGGGTCTTCACCGTGGCCTCGCTGATGAACAGTTCGCGGGCGATCTCCTTGTTGGAGGTGCCCTTGGCGACCAGCGCCAGCACCTCCCGCTCGCGGGCGGACAGCGGCTCGTTGCCCGGGGACTTGGGCGCGCGGACCGCCGAGACCAGGCGGGAGGCCACCGCCGGGGAGAGCACCGTGCGGCCCTCGGCGGCGGCCCGGACCGCGGTGAACAGCTCCTCGCGGGGCGCGTCCTTGAGCAGATAGCCGGTCGCGCCGGCCTCGATCGCGGGCAGTGTGTCGGAGTCGGTGTCGTACGTCGTCAGGACGAGCACGCGGGCGCGGGCACCGCGCCGGGTCAGCTCCCGGATGGCGTCCACCCCGCCGCCGCCCGGCATCCTCAGGTCCATCAGGACCACGTCCGGGTCGAGGGCGGCGGCCCGCTCGACGGCCTGCACCCCGTTCGCGGCCTCGCCGAGGACGGTGAAACCGGGGGCGGAGGCGAACATGCCGCGCAGTCCGTCCCGTACGACGGGATGGTCGTCGACGATCAGCAGGGAGATGGGCGTCGTCTCATCGGTCATGGCGCACCAACGGTACGCGAGCCGACAGGGCCGTGCCGTACCCCGGTTCGGACTCCACCGTGAAGGAGCCGGCGATGCGTTCGGCACGCGCGCGCATGCCGCCGAGGCCGAAGCCGCCGGCGCTGCTGCGCTCGGGCAGGGTGAGCGGGTCGAAGCCGCGGCCGTCGTCGCGGATGTCGAGGACGACCTCGTCGCCCATGAAGGACAGGGTGACCCCGGCGCGGGTCGCGTCCGCGTGCCGGGCGGTGTTGGCGAGGGCCTCCTCGGCGATGCGCAGCAGCGTGGCGGAGACCTCGGCGTGCAGTTGCTCGGCGGTGCCGGTGACGGTGAAGTCGGCGCGGACGCCGGTGCGTTCGCCCCAGGCGGCGACGGTCTTCTTCAGCGCCTCGGGCAGTTCGTCGCGGTCGAGGGCGGCGGGGGCGAGGTTGTGCACGGAGCGGCGGGCCTCGCCGAGGCTGTGCCGGGCCAGGTCCATCGCGCGCACGGTGTGGTCGCGGGCGAGGTCCGGGTCGGGGGTGTTCACGACGACCTGGAGCTGGGCGATGATGCCGGTCAGCCCCTGCGCGAGGGTGTCGTGGATCTCGGCGGCCAGCCGCCGGCGCTCGTCGGCGACGCCCGCCTCGCGGGCCTGGACGAGCAGCTGGGCGTGCAGCGCGGCGTTCTCGTCGAGGGCCTGCTGGAGCGCGGTGTTGGTGCGTTCCAGTTCGACGATGGTGTCGGCGCGGGCCCGGGAGCGTTCCTCCTCCTGGTGGGTGAGGTGGCCGACGACCATCCACAGCACGTTGTTGACCACCAGCATCCCGAAGAACACGCCCCACTGCGAGGCGTTCTTCAGGGGCAGCCCGCCGGACTGCGAGCCGGCCAGGGTGACGGACGTGGCGAACAGGCCGATGCGGTGCCGGCCGCGTCCGGGGATCAGCTCGTCGGCGTCGAAGTAGCCGGTCACGGCGTACAGGGCGAAGAAGGGGTTGAGCCAGGTGAGCGCGAAGGCGATCGCCCAGCGCACCGCGTAGAAGACCGCGCCCGCGCGGGAGGGGGTCCGGCGGCGGCGCCCGGTTCCGGTGGCGGGGCCGTGCGGGCGGAGGTCCCAGTACAGGTGGAGTGCCAGCGCCGCGCCGACGAGCGCGGCGGCCGCGTACCGCCGGCCCGGCCCGGCCATGATGTCCTGGGTGGCCACCGCGATGAGCGTGGCGATGCCGAGCATCCCGTACGGGCCCCAGCGGTGGAACTGGTCCCACCGCTGTTCGAGCTGCGTGTCCTTGGCGACCATGCCCCCAGTCTGCATACGACCGCTCCCTCGTCCCGGCATACGACCGCCGCTTCCGCCTCGGTCAGGATCTCCCGCTCCTTCGCGCATGCCGTCGCCTACTCCCAGCGGAACCAGCGCACGGCCGCGCCCGTCAGCAGCACCGTCCAGACGGCGAGCACCCCGAGGTGGCCCCAGCCGGGCCAGTGGCCGGCGGCGGCCTGGTTCAGGGCCTGCGCGGCGGCGCCGAACGGGGTCCAGCCGACGATCCGGGCGAGGAGGTCCGGCATGGCCTGCACCGGCACCCATACGCCCGCGCAGAACATCATCGGGAAGAACACCGCCGAACCGATGGCGCTCGCGATCTTCGTCGTGCGCGACAGCGCGGTGACCACCGCGCCCAGCGCGAGGCCGGCCGCCGTCGCGAGCAGCAGGGCGAGCAGGTATCCGGCGGTCTGCCGGGGCAGGGCCACGTCGAAGGCGATCCGGCCGACGGCGAGCGCGAGCAGCGCGGAGAGCAGGGCGGCACCGCCGTACACCAGCATGTGGGCGGCGAGCAGGGCGGAGGGGCGGACGGGCGTGGCGGACATGCGGCGCAGGATGCCGCGCTCGCGGTATCCGGTGACGGTCTGCGGCAGGCTCTGCACCCCGCCGACGATCAGCCCGAGCAGCACCGTCACCGGCACGTACACGTCGACTGTGCGCAGGCCGCCGAGGGAGGCGTCGGGGTGCCGGAAGGACGGGATGGAGCCGAGGATCGCCAGCAGCAGGGCCGGGAAGAGCAGGATCCAGAAGAGGGCTGCTGGTTCGCGGCGGAACAGCCGGATCTCGGTGCGCAGCACGGCGGGGTTCAGGGCGTTCATCGGGCGGCCTCCGTCAGGTCCAGGAACGCGTCGTCGAGCGTGGCGTCGGTGACGCGCAGCTGGTGGGCGGTGATGTGGTGGCGGGCGAGGAGCGTGATCACGGCGTTGACGGTCTCGTCGGTGCCGGAGAGCGTGACGCGGCCGTCCTTGTGCTCGACGCGGGCGAGCGCGGGCAGCGCGGCGAGGGCGCTGTCGTCGAGCGGCGCGGACGGGGTGAAGCTGATGACGGTGGCGCCGGCCGAGCGGCGGATGAGCCCGTCGGGGGTGTCGAGGGCGGCGACGCGGCCCCGGTCGATCACCGCGACGCGGTCGCACAGCCGCTGGGCCTCCTCCATGAAGTGGGTGACCAGCAGGACGGTGACCCCGCTCGCGCGGACGTCCTCGATCAGCTGCCAGGTGTCGCGGCGCGAGCGTGGGTCCAGGCCCGTGGTCAGCTCGTCGAGGACGACGACCCGGGGGTTGCCGATCAGCGCGAGGGCGATGAACAGCCGCTGCTTCTGCCCGCCGGACAGCTTGGCGAAGCGGGTGGTGAGCTTGTCCGTCAGCCCCAGCCGTTCGGCGAGCGGCCGCCAGTCGAGCGGGCGGTCGTAGAAGGCGGCGTACAGCTCCAGGGCCTCGCGCACGGTGAGCTTGGGTTGCAGCTCGCTCTGCTGGAGCTGGGCGCCGAGCACCCGGGCGACCTGCTCGCGGTCGGCGACCGGGTCGAGGCCGGTGACCCGGACCCGCCCGGCGTCGGGGACGCGCAGGCCCTCGACGCACTCGACGGTGGTGGTCTTGCCGGCGCCGTTCGGGCCGAGGATCCCGAAGATCTCGCCCTCGCGGACGCTGAACGAGACGCCGTCGACGACCGGGCGGCCGCCGTAGGACTTGCGCAGATCGGTGACTTCGATGACAGGGATGTCGGTCATGGCACCAGGGTCCCGGCGCGGCCCGGTCCGCGGCATCGGCCTTCGCGCTCGAGCCGGCATCAGCCGATCGGTTGATAGGGCGCTACGACGTCGCCTCCGACACGGCGCTACGACGTCCCCTCCGGCACGGCGCTACGGCCTTGCCTCCCGCACGTGCCGGGCCGCCGCCCTGCCGTGGTCGTAGGTCCAGCGGCGGAGCCCGGTCCGTCCGAAACTCGGTGGGCGATGTCAGTGGCAATCCGTAGGCTCGCTGCTGATGTCCACGACACGTGCAACCACCCGGGACCGGTCCGCCGTTCGGACGTTGCTGCGCCTGTGGCCGTATGTGCGGCCCGTGCGGGCGCGGCTGTCCGTCGCGGCGTTCGTCGCGATCGTCGCCTCCTTGGTGGGGCTGGTGATCCCGCTCGTGCTCAAGTGGATGGTGGACGGTCCCGTCGCCGACCGGGACCCGGCCGGGGTGTGGCTCGGCGCGCTGTACCTGCTGCTGCTCGGCCTCGCGGAGGCGCTGCTGTTCGGGCTGCGGCGGTGGCTGGTGGCCCGGCCGCTGTCGCACGTCGAGGCGGAGATGCGGGCCGATCTGTACCGGCATCTGCAGCGCCTGCCGGTGGCCTTCCACGACCGGTGGGCGTCCGGGCAGCTGCTGTCGCGCGGCACCACGGATCTGATGCTGCTGCGCATGTTCCTCGCCTTCCCGCTGACGTTCCTGCTGGTCAACGGAGTGACGATCGTCGTCGGCGTGCTGATCATGCTGGCCCAGGACTGGACGCTGGGGCTGGTGATCCTCGGTCCGGTGGTGCCCATGATCGCGATGTGCATGGTCTTCGAGAGGCGGTACGCCGATGTGGCGCGCCTCGCGCAGGACCAGGTCGGCGATCTGACGACGGTCGTCGAGGAGAGCGTGCTCGGCATCCGGATCATCAAGGGCTTCGGCCGGCACCGCAGCCAGGCGCACGCCTTCCGCAAGCTGTCGCACACCCTGCGCGGCACGGAGCTGCGCAAGGCGCGGCTGCTGGCGGTGATCTGGGCGGTCATCGTGACGCTGCCGGAGGTGGCGATCGGGGCGGCGCTGGTGGTGGGGGCCGTGCAGGTCGCCGACGGTGACCTGTCCACGGGCACGCTGGTGGCCTTCCTGTCCACGGCACTGGCGCTGCGGTGGCCGGTGGAGTCGATCGGCTTCCTGCTCGCGATGAGCCAGGAGGCGGCGACGGCGACGGAACGGTACTTCGAGGTGATGGACGAGGTGGCGGAGTCGTCGGACGTGCCCGCGCGGCCGCGGTACGACGAGGAGGGGCTGCGTCTGCACCAGGTCACGTTCCGCTACCCCGACGCACCCCCCGACGCCGCGCCCGTCCTCGACCGGGTCGATCTGCACATCCGCCCTGGTGAATCCATGGCCCTGGTAGGCGGTACCGGCAGCGGCAAGACGACCCTGACGGCGCTCGTCCCGCGGCTGCACGAGGTGACCTCCGGCAGGATCACGCTGGACGGCGAGGACATCACAGCCATGCCCCGCGAGGTGCTGCGCGCGAAGGTGGCCGTCGCCTTCGAGGAGCCCACCCTGTTCTCGGCGAGCGTCGGCGAGAACGTGCTGATGGGCGCCGGGGAGCAGGCGGGTGTACCCGAGCTGGAGCGTGCGCTCGCCGTCGCCCAGGCCGACTTCGTCGACGCCCTGCCGCAGGGCCGCGACACCCAGGTCGGCGAGCAGGGCCTGAGCCTGTCCGGCGGCCAGCGCCAGCGTCTCGCGCTGGCCCGCGCGGTCGTCGGCCGGCCCCGCTTCCTCGTCCTGGACGACCCGCTGTCGGCGCTGGACGTGCACACGGAGGCCGCGGTGGAGGCCGCGCTGCGCCAGGTGCTCGCCGACACCACGGCCCTGATCGTCGCGCACCGTCCCTCCACCGTGCTGCTCGCCGACCGCGTCGCGCTGCTGTCGGGCGGCCGGATCGCCGCCGTCGGCACCCACCAGGAGCTGCTGCACACCAACGCCGAGTACGCGCACCTGATGTCGGGCCTGGACCGCCCGGAGGAGGACGAGAGATGACGGCCCCCACGACGTCCGTCCCCGCCGCCGGCGAGGACGAGCCACCCCGCCCGGGTCACGACGGCGACCCCTTCGACCGGGACGTCCTGCCCTCCCCGCCGGGCGCCACCGGCGCGCTGCTGCGCTCCCTGCTCGCGCCGATGAAGGCGCGGGTCGCGCTCACCACGCTGGTGCTGCTGCTCCAGCAGGCGGCCGTGCAGGCGGGCCCGCTGCTGGTGGCGTACGCCATCGACAGCGCCGTACCGGCGTTCCGGGACGACCGGCACGGCCCGCTGATCGCGGTCGCCGTCGGGTATCTGCTGTGCGCGGCCGTGTCCGGGGCTCTGCAGTTCGTGTTCATCGCCGCCTCGGCGCGGGTCAACCAGGACGTGCTGCTCGATCTGCGCGGCCGGATCTTCCGGCACGCCCAGGCGCTCAGCATCGACTTCCACGAGCGCTACACCTCGGGCCGGCTCATCTCCCGTTCCACCACGGACGTGGAGTCGCTGCGGGAACTGCTGAGCGAGGGCCTGCAGGAGCTGGTCACGGTCATCCTGTCGTTCGTGTACATCTCGGCCATGCTGCTGTGGCTGGATCTCGGCCTCGGCGCGGTGGCGGTGGCCTCCTTCGTACCGCTGTACCTGCTGGTGCGCCTCTACCAGCGGCGCGCGGGAGAGGTGTTCCGGCGGCGGTCGACGGCGATCGCCTCGGTGATCGTGAAGTTCGTGGAGACGATGAACGGCATCCGGCCGGTGCGCGCCTTCCGCCGCGAGGCGGCCAACGACGCCGAGTTCCGGGTGCTGAACCGCCGCCACGAGCGCACCAACGGCGACGCGCTGCTGGAGATGGCCCGCTATGTCGTCGGCTCGCGTCTGGTGGCCAACACGGCGGTGGCCGCCATCGTCCTGTGGGGCGCCTACCGGGTGGCCGACGGCTCGCTGGAGCTGGGGATCCTGGCGGCGGCGGTGCTGTATCTGCGGCGGCTGTACGACCCGATCGACCGGCTCGGGATGTTCCTGAACTCCTACCAGTCGGCGGCCGCGTCCCTGGAGAAGATCGCCGGGCTGCTCGCCCAGACGCCGACCGTGCCCGAGCCGTCGCAGCCGAGGGAACTGCCGCCGCTGAAGAGCGAACAGCCCGGCCGCGAGGTCGTCTTCGACGGCGTGCGGTTCGCCTACCGCACGGGCGGCGAGGTGCTGCCCCGCTTCGATCTGACGCTGCCGGCCGGGCAGACGGTGGCCGTCGTCGGCTCCACCGGCGCGGGCAAGTCGACGCTGGCCAAGCTGCTCGCCCGGTTCTACGACCCGAGCGAGGGGCGGGTGCTGCTCGACGGCGTGGACCTGCGCGAACTGGCTGTGCCGGAACTGCGGCGCGGGGTGGTGATGGTGACGCAGGAGGCGTTCCTGTTCTCCGGCACGGTCGCCGAGAACATCGCCATCGGCCGCCCGGAGGCGAGCCGGGAGGAGATCGAGCAGGCCGCGAAGGCGATCGGCGCGCACGAGTTCATCAGCGCGCTGCCCGACGGCTACGACACCGACGTCCGCAAGCGGGGCGGCCGTATCTCCGCGGGGCAGCGGCAACTGGTCGCGTTCGCGCGGGCGTTGCTGGCCGATCCGTCCGTGCTGATCCTGGACGAGGCGACCAGTTCGCTGGACATCCCCGGGGAGCGGGCGGTGCAGCGGGCGATGGCGACGGTCCTCCAGGGGCGTACGGCGGTGGTGATCGCGCACCGGCTGTCGACGGTGGAGATCGCCGACCGGGTGCTCGTGATGGAGCACGGCCGGATCGTGGAGGACGGCACCCCGGCGGACCTGATCGCGGGCACGGGCCGGTTCTCGGACCTGCACCGGGCATGGCGGGAGAGTCTGGCGTGACGGCCACCGACCGGCGCCCCGGCGCCCCCACGGGGCCGTTACCCGGCGGGGACGACACCGAAGTCCTGCGGGTGCCGGGCTTCCGGCGTCTGTGGTCCGCGAACAACTTCCGGTTCGCGGCGTCGGAGGTGGCCGGATTCGCCCTGCCCGTCACCGCGCTCGTGCTGCTGCACGCGTCGCCGCTCACGATGAGCCTGATCTTCGTGTGCAGCCGCGCCGGGTATCTGACCGTGGGCCTGCCCGCCGGCGTGTGGATCGACCGGATGCGCAAGAAGCCGGTGCTGGTCGCGGCGGACGTGGCCTACGCCCTCGCCTTCGGCAGCATCCCCGCGGCCCATCTCCTCGGTGTCCTGACCGTGGCCCAGCTGGCGGTGGTGGCGCTGGTGGTGAGTCTCGCCGGGGTCTTCTTCGACGTGGCGCACAGCAGTGTGCTGCCGCAGGTGCTGCCGCGGCGCAGGGTGGCGGACGGCAACGCACGCCTCCAGTCGTCGGAGACGGCGCTGCGGGCGCTCTCCCCCGGGCTCGCGGGCGTGCTCACCCAGAGCGTGGCCGCCCCAGTGCTGTACGCCTTCGCCGCGCTGTGCCATCTGGCGTCGATGCTGCTCCTGCGGCGGCTGGAGCCGGAGGGCGACGTGGCCCGCGGCCGGGACGCGGCCGAGCGCCGGTTCGGGCGGGAGATCGCCGACGGCCTGCGTCTGCTCTTCCGGCAGCCACTGCTGCGCCTGCTGCTGCAGCAGGCGGCGCTGAACAACCTTGGCGCGGGTGTCGTTCTGGCCATGCTGCCGGTGTTCCTGCTCGGCGAACTGAGCCTGTCCGCCTGGCTGTTCGGCCTGCTGTCGACGCTCGGTGCGGTGGCGGGGTTCGCCACGTCCCTGCTGGCGCCTCGGCTGCGGCGCCGGTGTGGGGAGATCCGGATGACGCTCGTGTTCTGCGCGCTGGCCCCCGTCGCCGTCGTCGCGGCGCCGCTCGCCGGGGACTTCCGGGGCGCGGCGGTGCCCCTGATGGCGCTGGCGGAAGTGCTCATCAGCGTGGCCGTCGTGGGCCGGGCGGTGTCCACCGCCGGACTGCGGGCGCGGGTGACACCGGACGCCTACCTGGGCAGGGTGACGGCCGCCTACAGCGTGGTCACCCAGGGGGCGACACCGCTGGGGGCGCTGGCCGGCGGGCTGATCGCCGGGCACTGGTCCACGGGTGCGGCGCTGTGGGCGGGCGCGCTGGTCATGGCCGTACCCCTGCTGCTGCTCCTGCTGTCACCGCTGGCCGGGCACCGCCGGTTGCCCGCCGAGTGGGAAGTCTGACCATCCGTCAGGCCACCCGTCTCGTACCGTCCGCCTGACCGCCCGACCGCCCGACCCGACCGCCCGCCCGACCGTCCGGCGCGCACCCGGGCGTCCGCCCGGCGTCCGGGTCGTCGGCCCGCGTTCGGGCATGCGACCGGCGCCGTGGGCGTGCGTCCGGGATTGCCGCCGGCGGGCCAACAGTCCGCATACCGAACATGAACATCCGGTCAACGGACGATTTCCAGCCAACTTCCTGACGCGCTCCTGACAGGAGCCGAGATCTCCTGCCACTCTTCCCACGGCCACTGCACAGCAACCCCACAGACCCTCCCTCGCTGTGCCGTCGCCGATCGCACTGCCGCACGTGTGTTCACGCACCTCCCAGTTCTGCCCGGACGGCTCGATCGGCCGCCCGGTCTCCCCTGGCCGCGCGATCCGCGGCCACGCAGAAGGAGTCAGTGTTGAGAAGCAGTTCCTCGCGCAGACGCACCTCCCACACCCTGCACCGCCGGGCGGCCGGTGTCGCCCTCGTCGGCGTCTCCGCCCTGCTCGCCGCGGCCGTCCAGTCGGGCGCCGCCAGTGCCGCCCCGGCCGCGCCGGTGGCCGGCAAGGCGAACCCCGCCCACATGGCCGTCAAGCTCTCCGCGTCGCAGCGCGCGGAGCTGCTGCGCGACGCCGACGCCGCCAAGGCGCAGACCGCGACGCGGATCGGTCTCGGCTCGCAGGAGAAGCTCGTCGTCCGTGACGTGATCAAGGACGCGGACGGCACGCTGCACACCCGCTACGAGCGCACCTACGCCGGCCTGCCCGTCCTGGGCGGCGACCTGGTCGTGGACAGCTCCAAGGGGCAGACGCAGCGCGTCATCAAAGCGACGAACGCCCAGCTGAAGGTCGCGGACCTCACCGGCAAGGTCGCCCGGGCGACCGCCGAGCAGCGGGCCGTGCAGCGCGCCAAGGCCCTCGGCTCCTCCAGGACGACGGCCGACTCCTCGCGCAAGGTGATCTGGGCGGCAAGCGGCAAGCCGGTACTCGCCTACGAGACGGTCGTCGGCGGCCTCCAGGACGACGGCACCCCGAACCAGCTGCACGTCATCACCGACGCGGCCACCGGGCAGAAGCTGTTCGAGTTCCAGGGCATCGAGAACGCGACCGGCACCGGCAACACCCAGTACAGCGGCACCGTCCCGCTGACGACGACCCTGTCGGGTTCGACGTACACGCTGAACGACGGCGATCGCGGCGGCCACAAGACGTACAACCTGAACCACGGCACGTCCGGCACCGGCACGCTGTTCTCCCAGACGAGCAACACCTGGGGCAACGGCACCACGTCGAACGCCGCGACGGCGGGTGCCGACGCGCACTACGGCGCCGCGGTGACGTGGGACTTCTACAAGAACACCTTCGGCCGCTCCGGCATCCGCAACGACGGTGTGGGTGCCTACTCCCGGGTGCACTACGGCAACGCGTACGTCAACGCGTTCTGGGACGACAGCTGCTTCTGCATGACCTACGGCGACGGCTCCGGCAACGCCGACCCGCTGACCTCGCTCGACGTGGCCGGCCACGAGATGAGCCACGGCGTCACCTCCAACACCGCCGGGCTGAACTACTCCGGCGAGTCGGGCGGCCTGAACGAGGCCACCTCCGACATCTTCGGCACCGGCGTGGAGTTCTACGCCAACAACAGCTCCGACCCCGGTGACTACCTCATCGGCGAGAAGATCGACATCAACGGCAACGGCACCCCGCTGCGCTACATGGACAAGCCCAGCAAGGACGGCG
The DNA here is from genome assembly GCF_055609245.1 of Streptomyces sp. NPDC036813. Lineage (NCBI taxonomy): Bacteria > Bacillati > Actinomycetota > Actinomycetes > Kitasatosporales > Streptomycetaceae > Streptomyces > Streptomyces sp. NPDC036813. The sequence continues at coordinate 19,647 of NZ_JBVJPV010000003.1, forward strand.
GCTCCGCCGACTCCTGGTACTCGGGCGTCGGCAACCTGGACGTGCACTACTCGTCCGGCGTCGCCAACCACTTCTTCTACCTCCTGTCGGAGGGCAGCGGCGCCAAGGTCATCAACGGCGTCAGCTACAACTCGCCCACCTCGGACGGACTTCCGGTCACCGGCATAGGCCGGGACAAGGCGCTGCAGATCTGGTACCGGGCGCTGACCACGAAGTTCACCTCCACCACGAACTACGCGGGCGCCCGCACCGGCACCCTGGCGGCGGCCGGTGAGCTGTACGGCACCACCTCCGCCGAGTACAAGGCGGTGCAGGACGCGTGGGCGGCCGTCGCGGTCGGCTCCCGCTCGGGCGGTGGCGGCGGCGGCGGCACGGTGTTCGAGAACACCACCGACGTCTCGATTCCGGACAACGGCCCGGCCGTCACGTCGTCCATCAACGTCACCGGACGCACCGGCAACGCCCCGTCCAACCTCCAGGTGACGGTCGACATCGTGCACACCTGGCGCGGTGACCTGGTCATCGACCTGGTGGCCCCCGACGGCTCGGCGTACCGCCTGAAGAACTCCAGCGGTTCGGACTCGGCGGACGACGTGCACGCGACGTACACGGTCAACGCCTCGTCCGAGGTGGCCAACGGCACCTGGAAGCTGCGCGTCCAGGACGTGGCGTCCTACGACACCGGCTACATCGACGGCTGGAAGCTGACCTTCCCGTAAACCGTCGTCCCACGGAGCAGGGTTCCGCCCCGGTGGTGCAACTCCCGGGGCGGCGCCCGCTTTTTACATTTCGGAAACGTTTACCGGACAGTCAACTTTCGGCCAACATCACCTCGGGGTCATGACATGTACGCGTCCGAGGTGCCAGTCTTCCCTCACCCGCCGCACAACCTCACGACCACCTCGGCCGGTTGCCCCACAACCGGCCGGTCTCCCCCACAAGGAGCTTGTGTGTCCAGCCCCTTCGCGCGTCACAAGCGCACCACTCTGGCCATCGCCACCGCCGTCGCGGCCGGAGCCCTCCTCACCACCGGTCTGACCACCGGTTCCGCAGCCGCCCAGTCGTCGGCCCCCCTCGCGGCCGCCCCGGCGCAGCTGTCCGCGGCCGCCCGCACCTCCCTCATCCAGGAGAAGCAGGCCGACGCCGCCGCCACGGCCCACCGGATAGGCCTCGGCGCCCAGGAGAAGCTGGTCGTCAAGGACGTCGTCAGAGACGCCGACGGCACCACGCACACCCGCTACGAGCGCACCTACGCCGGCCTGCCGGTCCTCGGCGGCGACCTCATCGTGCACCAGGCGGCGTCCGGTGCGGCCAAGGGCGTCACCAAGGCCGTCAACGCCACCATCAAGGTCGCCTCGCTCACCCCCGCCCTGGCCCCGGCCAAGGCCGAGAAGCAGGCGCTGACCGCCGCTCGGGAGGCCGGCTCGCAGAAGACCGCGGCCGACTCCTCCCGCAAGGTGATCTGGGCGGCGAGCGGCAAGCCGGTCCTCGCCTACGAGACGATCGTCGGCGGCCTCCAGGACGACGGCACCCCGAACCAGCTGCACGTCATCACCGACGCGGCCACGGGCAAGAAGCTCTACGAGTTCCAGGGCATCGAGAACGCGACCGGCAAGACGCTGTACTCCGGCACGGTCAGCCTCAACTCCGTTCAGTCGGGTTCGACGTACCAGCTCACCGACACCGCGCGGGGCAACCACAAGACCTACAACCTGGCGCGCAAGACGTCCGGTACGGGCACCCTGGTGGCCAACTCGACCAACGTCTTCGGCACCGGCACCGCCTCCACCTCCTCCTCCGACCAGACCGCGGCCGCCGACGCCGCCTACGGTGCGGCGGAGACCTGGGACTTCTACAAGAGCACCTTCGGCCGCTCCGGCATCAAGAACAACGGCGTCGGCGCCTACTCCCGCGTCCACTACGGCAACGCGTACGTCAACGCCTTCTGGGACGACAGCTGCTTCTGCATGACCTACGGCGACGGCTCGGGCAACGCCGACCCGCTGACCTCGCTCGACGTCGCGGGCCACGAGATGAGCCACGGCGTCACCTCCAACACCGCCGGGCTGAACTACTCCGGCGAGTCGGGCGGCCTGAACGAGGCCACCTCCGACATCTTCGGCACCGGCGTGGAGTTCTTCGCGAACAACGCCTCGGACCCCGGTGACTACCTCATCGGCGAGAAGATCGACATCAACGGCGACGGCACCCCGCTGCGCTACATGGACAAGCCCAGCAAGGACGGCGGCTCGGCCGACTACTGGTCCTCCACCGTGGGCAACAAGGACGTGCACTACTCGTCCGGTGTCGCCAACCACTTCTTCTACCTCCTGTCGGAGGGCAGCGGCGCCAAGACGATCAACGGCGTCAGCTACAACTCGCCCACCTACAACGGCTCCGCCGTCACCGGCATCGGCCGCGCCAAGGCGCTGCAGATCTGGTACAAGGCGCTCACCACGTACATGACGTCCACGACCAACTACAAGGCCGCCCGCACGGCGACCCTGAACGCGGCGTCGGCGCTGTACGGCTCCACCAGCGCCGAGTACAAGGCGGTCGCCGCCGCCTGGACCGCGGTCAACGTCAACTAGCGCACCCGGCGGCACCCGGAACGGAAACGTTCCGGGTGCCGCCGTACTCTTGGGCCCCATGTCCTTCACGTACGAGGCGGTCGGCGCGACCCGCGAGGACCTCGCCGCCTGCCCGCCCGGCTTCCGCCCCCTGCACGTGCGCACCCGCCTGGGCGAGGGCGAGGCGGTCTTCCGCCGGGCCGCCGACGCGGTCCTCACCTGGGAGATGCACCGGGAACTTGGCGTGGGCATCGACGCGAGCGCCGACCGCGCCGCCGAGGGAGTCGACGTCACCGTCACCCTCGCCGGCATGATCAAGGCCCCCTGCCGCATCGTCTGGACGACGGACGAACCCCGCCGGGCCGGCTGGGCCTACGGCACCCTCCCCGGCCACCCCGAATGCGGCGAGGAGGCCTTCGTCGTCGACCGCACGGGCGACGGCACGGTCTGGCTGACAGTGGCCGCCTTCAGCCGCCCGGCCAAGTGGTACGCCAAGGCAGGCGGCGCAGCCACCAGAGCCTTCCAACACGCCTACGCCCACCGCTGCGGCACCGTGCTCCGCAAACTCTGCGCCCCGCAGGACGAGTCCTAGGGGGCGTCTCGCCGGCCTGCACCCGCGTACGGCGGGAAGGGGACACGGCGGGGAGTGGCCGCCCGCAGCGTCCGGCACCGGCACAGGGCGCCCCCGTCGGAAACGGGCGGCCGGACCGAGGACGGACACTCCCCGCCGGGGCCCCGACCCACAACGCACCGCAGGCGAGGACACCAGCCCACCACGCACCGCAACGGGCCGCCGCAGGCACCCAAGGGGCGCGGGGAACGGCGCGAGCAACCACCCACGCCCCGCAGCCGAACCACGACCCAGGCGCCGCAGGCACAACGCACCCGCAGCCGAACCACGACCCAGGCGCCGCAGGCACAACGCACCCGCACCCGAACCCTGACCCGGCACCGCAGGCACAACGCACCCGCACCCGAACCCTGACCCGGCACCGCAGGCACAACGCACCCGCACCCGCACCCTGACCCGGCACCGCAGGCACAACGCACCCGCACCACGAACCCTGACCCGGCGCCGCAGGCACCCACGCCGCAGGCACCCCGCCATGCCGCCGACAGGCACCCGCTACCTCAGCAACACCCCACCCTCCCCCATCTCCTCCGCCGGCACCGAGACCAGCCCCAGCTCCGCCCCGGCCGCCAGCAGCCGATGCGACGGCAGGATCCGCACGGTGTACCCGTAGGGCCCGGTCCGCTCCAGCGACAGCGGCCCCTCGTAGCTCCACCGCCCCTCCGCGTCCGGCCCGCCCACCGGCTTCAGCGGCACGGCCGTCCCCCCGGTGATGCGGTCCTCCGCGTCCACCCGCCCGGACACGACCTGTACCTCCACGTCCTCCGGCCCGAGATCACCGAGCTGCACGCGCACCCGCAGGGTCAGCGTCGTCCCCAGTTCCGCCGTCGCACTGGTCGCCGACGTCTCCACGTGATCCACGGACACGGCCGGCCAGGCTCCCCGCACGCGCGCCTTCCACTCCGCCAGCTCCCGCGCCACCTCCGGCCGCAGCACCCGGTGCGCCTGCGCCGCCGGCGCGTACAGCCGCTCCACGTACTCCCGGACCATGCGCCCCGCCAGCACCTTCGGCCCGAGATGCGTAAGCGTCTGCCGCACCATCTCGATCCACCGGTCCGGCAGCCCGCCCCGCCCCCGCTCGTAGAACCGCGGAGCGATCCGCTGCTCCAGCAGCTCGTACAGCGCGGCCGCCTCCAGATCGTCCCGCCGGTCGGGATCGGTCCCGGCACCGTCGGCCGTGGGGATCGCCCAGCCGAAGTCGGGCTGGAACCACTCGTCCCACCACCCGTCCAGCACGGACAGGTTCAGGCACCCGTTCAGCGCGGCCTTCATCCCGGAGGTGCCGCAGGCCTCCAGCGGCCGCAGCGGGTTGTTCAGCCACACATCGCACCCGGGGTACAGCTTCTGCGCCATGGCCATGCCGTAGTCCGGCAGGAACACCAGACGGTGCCGCACCCGCGGATCGTCGGCGAACCGCACCAGCTCCTGCACGAGCCGCTTGCCCCCGTCGTCGGCCGGATGGGCCTTGCCCGCGACGACGATCTGGATCGGCCGCTCGGAGTGCAGCAGCAGCTCCATCAGCCGGTCCCGGTCGCGCAGCATCAGCGTCAGCCGCTTGTACGACGGCACCCGCCGCGCGAACCCGATGGTCAGCACGTCCGGATCGAGGACGCCGTCGATCCACCCCAGTTCCGCGGCGCCCGCGCCGCGCTGCCGCCACGACGCCCACAGCCGCTGCCGCACCTCGGTCACCAGTTGCTCGCGCAGATCCCGGCGCAGATCCCAGATCTCCTGGTCGGAGAGGTCCGCGACGGAGTCCCAGCGGTCGGAGCCGCCCACGGTCAGCGCGTCCTCGGCGCGCTGGGCGCCGATCTGCCGGGCGCCGAGCCGGAACACCTCCGGGGCCACCCAGGTCGGTGCGTGCACCCCGTTGGTCACGGAGGTGATGGGCACCTCCTCGGGGTCGAATCCCGGCCACAGTCCGGAGAACATCTCCCGGCTCACGCGGCCGTGCAGCAGCGACACACCGTTGGCGCGCTGGGCGAGCCGCAGCCCCATCACGGCCATGTTGAACAGGTTCGGCTCACCGCCCGGGTACGTCTCCATGCCGAGCCGCAGCACCCGGTCGACGTCGATGCGCGGCAGCTCGGCGTCGGGCCCGAAGTGCCGGGCCACCAGCTCCCGGTCGAAGCGGTCGATGCCGGCCGGGACGGGCGTGTGCGTGGTGAACACCGTGCCGGCCCGTACCGTCTCCAGCGCGGAGTCGAAGTCCAGCCCGGTGTCGCACAGCTCGGCGATGCGTTCCAGGCCGAGGAACCCGGCGTGCCCCTCGTTGGTGTGGAAGACCTCCGGGTCCGCGTGCCCGGTCAGCCGGCAGTACGTCCGTACCGCCCGGACGCCCCCTATCCCGAGCAGCATCTCCTGCAGCAGCCGGTGCTCGCTGCCGCCGCCGTAGAGCCGGTCGGTCACCCCGCGCTCGCCGAGGTCGTTCTCCTCGACGTCGGAGTCCAGCATCAGCAGCGGTACCCGCCCGACCTGGGCGACCCAGATCCGGGCGAGCAGCGAGCGGCCGCCGGGCAGGGCGAGGGAGACCTGGGCGGGGGTGCCGTCGGCCTCCTCCAGCAGCGTCACGGGCAGTTCGTTCGGGTCGAGCACGGGGTAGTGCTCCTGCTGCCAGCCCTCCCGGGACAGGGACTGCCGGAAGTAGCCGTGCCGGTACAGCAGCCCCACCCCGATCAGCGGGACGCCGAGGTCGCTGGCCGACTTGAGGTGGTCGCCGGCCAGGATGCCGAGACCGCCGGAGTACTGCGGCAGTGCGGCGGTGATACCGAACTCGGGCGAGAAGTAGGCGACGGCGGCGGGCAGATCGCCGGACTGGGCCTGGTACCAGCGCTCGCCGCTCACATAGTCGTGCAGATCTCCGGCGACCGCGGTGAGGCGGCGCAGGAAGCGGCGGTCCTGGGCCAGTTCCGCGAGCCGGGCGGGCCGCACACTGCCCAGCAGCCGGACCGGGTCACCGCCGGATTCGGCCCACTGCTCGGGGTCCACCGACTGGAACAGGTCACGGGTCTCCGTATGCCACGACCAGCGCAGATTGCGCGCCAGGTCGCTGAGCGGGCGGAGGGGTTCGGGGAGAACGGGTCGGACGGTGAATCGACGGATCGCCTTCACAAGTCACCTCGACGCGAGTGGCTGCCGCCGGCACACCGGGATGTGCCGGCTCGTCCCTTACGACGGTACCGGCGCGGGTGCCCGCCTCGCCGGGGACCGGGCCCGCAGACCCCCGTTCGGCCTGAATCGACCCCGTGTGTGGACACCCGGCTGGAAACGATCCGGTCTTGTGCGTAGACATACGCGTGAGTAGTTAACAAAGTGCCGGATTGCCCACCAGAAGAGTGTGGGAAGGCTCCTCCGGTAGTTACCGGGGTACCCCTCTTGGCACAACTGCAGACCAGACCTCCCCACAGCCATCCGCCCACCCACGTTGACGCGGACAGGAGCGGTCATGCCCGCCACGCACCACTCGTCAGCACCCCCGACCCAGAGCACCGCCGCACCCCCGAAGTCACCCCCGGAAGCGGCCGCGCGCACCGCCGTACCCACGACGGCCGCGCCGGCCACCGCCGTGGGCCGGATACCCGTCCTGGACGTCCGCCCGGTCGTCCAGCGCGGCCGCCGTCCGGCCAAGGCGGTGACCGGCGAGTCGTTCGAGATCTCGGCCACCGTGTTCCGTGAGGGCCATGACGCCGTCGCCGCCAATGTCGTCCTCAGGGACCCCGAGGGCCGCGCGGGACCCTGGACGCCGATGCGGGAGCTGGAGCCCGGCACGGACCGCTGGGGGGCCACGGTGACCGCCGGGGCGCCCGGCCGGTGGACGTACACCGTGGAGGCGTGGAGTGACCCGGTGAGCACCTGGCGCCACCACGCGAAGATCAAGATCCCGGCCGGCATGGACACCGAGCTGGTCCTGGAGGAGGGCGCGCGGCTGTACGAACGGGCCGCCGGGCCGCTGAGCGGCGAGCAGCGGGACGTCCTGCTGGACGCCGTCGCCGCCCTGCGCGACGAGGGCCGGCCCTCCGCCTCCCGGCTGGCCGCCGCGCTGACGCCGGAGGTGGACGCGGTGCTGGCCGCGCATCCGCTGCGCGACCTGGTCACCGCCTCCGACCCGCTGCCGCTGCTGGTGGAGCGGGAGCGGGCGCTGTTCGGGTCCTGGTACGAGTTCTTCCCGCGCTCGGAGGGCACGCCGGAGCAGCCGCACGGCACCTTCCGGACGGCGGCGCGGCGGCTGCCGAAGATCGCCGCGATGGGTTTCGACGTCGTCTATCTGCCGCCGATCCATCCGATCGGCACGACCTTCCGCAAGGGGAAGAACAACACCCTGACCGCCGAGCCGGACGACGTGGGCGTGCCGTGGGCGATCGGCTCCCCGGAGGGCGGTCACGACACGGTCCACCCCCGGCTGGGGACGATCGAGGACTTCGACTGGTTCGTGGGGCAGGCCCGCTCGCACGGTCTGGAGGTCGCCCTGGACTTCGCGCTCCAGTGCTCCCCCGACCATCCGTGGGTGCAGAAACACCCGGAGTGGTTCCACCACCGGCCCGACGGGACGATCGCCTACGCCGAGAACCCGCCGAAGAAGTACCAGGACATCTTCCCGATCGCCTTCGACGCCGACATGGACGGCCTGGTGGCCGAAACCATTCGGGTGCTGCGGTACTGGATGGACCACGGGGTGCGGATCTTCCGCGTCGACAACCCGCACACCAAGCCGGTGGTCTTCTGGGAGCGGGTGATCGACGACATCAACGCCTCCGACCCGGACGTGATCTTCCTGGCCGAGGCGTTCACCCGCCCGGCGATGATGCACACCCTGGCCCAGATCGGCTTCCAGCAGTCGTACACGTACTTCACCTGGCGCAACGACAAGCAGGAGCTGACGGAGTACCTCACGGAGCTGTCCGGCGAGGCCGCGACCTATATGCGGCCGAACTTCTTCGCCAACACCCCGGACATCCTGCACGCCTACCTTCAGCACGGCGGACGGCCCGCCTTCGAGGTCCGCGCGGTGCTGGCCGCGACCCTCTCCCCCACCTGGGGCATCTACTCCGGCTACGAGCTGTGCGAGAACACCCCGCTGAAGCCGGGCAGCGAGGAGTACCTGAACTCGGAGAAGTACCAGCTCAGGCCGCGTGACTGGGAGGCCGCCGAGCGCGAGGGCCGCACCATCGCCCCGCTGATCACCCGCCTGAACGACATCCGGCGCCGCAGCCCGGCCCTTCAGCAGCTGCGCGACGTGCACTTCCACCACGCCGACCAGGACGCGGTCATCGCGTACTCCAAGCGGAGCGGTTCGAACACGGTTCTGGTGGTGGCGAACCTCGATCCCCACCACACCCAGGAGGCCACGGTCTCGTTGGACATGCCGCAACTCGGCCTGGACTGGCACGAGATGACGCTGGTGCGCGATGAGCTCACCGGCGAGACCTATCACTGGGGCAGGGCCAACTACGTGCGACTCGAACCGGGCCTGAGGCCCGCGCATGTCTTCACCGTCCTGCGACCGTCCATCCCGCAGACCGGAGGGTCACCCACAACATGATCGTCAACGAACCCGTCCCGGACAAATTCGAGGACACCCCGGCGAAGGACCGGGATCCCGACTGGTTCAAGCGTGCCGTCTTCTACGAGGTCCTCGTCCGGTCCTTCCAGGACAGCAACGGCGACGGCGTCGGCGACCTCAAGGGCCTGACCGCCAAACTCGACTATCTGCAGTGGCTGGGCGTCGACTGCCTGTGGCTGCCGCCCTTCTTCAAGTCACCGCTGCGGGACGGCGGCTACGACGTCTCCGACTACACCTCGGTGCTCCCCGAGTTCGGTGACCTGGCGGACTTCGTGGAGTTCGTCGACGCCGCCCACCAGCGCGGCATGCGCGTGATCATCGACTTCGTCATGAACCACACCAGCGACCAGCACCCGTGGTTCCAGGAGTCGCGCAACAACCCCGACGGGCCCTACGGCGACTACTACATGTGGGCCGACGACGACAAGCAGTACCAGGACGCGCGGATCATCTTCGTCGACACCGAGGTGTCGAACTGGACCTTCGATCCGGTGCGCAAGCAGTACTTCTTCCACCGGTTCTTCTCCCACCAGCCGGACCTGAACTACGAGAACCCGGCCGTGCAGGAGGAGATGATCTCCGCCCTGCGGTTCTGGCTGGACCTCGGCATCGACGGCTTCCGGCTGGACGCGGTGCCGTATCTGTACGCGGAGGAGGGCACGAACTGCGAGAACCTGCCCGCCACGCACGAGTTCCTGAAGCGGGTGCGCAAGGAGATCGACGCGCAGTACCCGGACACGGTGATCCTCGCGGAGGCCAACCAGTGGCCGGAGGACGTCGTGGACTACTTCGGCGACTTCGAGTCCGGCGGCGACGAGTGCCACATGGCCTTCCACTTCCCGGTCATGCCGCGCATCTTCATGGCCGTACGCCGCGAGTCCCGCTACCCGGTCTCCGAGATCCTCGCGAAGACGCCGCCGATCCCGTCGGGCTGCCAGTGGGGCATCTTCCTGCGCAACCACGACGAGCTCACGCTCGAGATGGTCACGGACGAAGAGCGCGACTACATGTACGCGGAGTATGCCAAGGACCCACGGATGCGGGCCAACATCGGCATCCGCCGCCGGCTCGCGCCCCTGCTGGACAACGACCGCAACCAGATCGAGCTGTTCACCGCCCTGCTGCTCTCGCTGCCCGGGTCACCGATCCTGTACTACGGCGACGAGATCGGCATGGGCGACAACATCTGGCTCGGCGACCGCGACAGCGTGCGCACGCCGATGCAGTGGACGCCGGACCGCAACGCCGGCTTCTCCTCCAGCGACCCCGGGCGGCTGTTCCTGCCCACGATCATGGACCCGGTCTACGGCTACCAGGTCACCAACGTCGAGGCGTCCATGGCGTCGCCCTCCTCGCTGCTGCACTGGACCCGCCGGATGATCGAGATCCGCAAGCAGAACACCGCATTCGGACTGGGGTCCTACACCGAGCTGCCGTCGTCGAACCCGGCGGTGCTGGCGTTCCTGCGCGAGTACGAGGACGACCTCGTGCTGTGCGTGCACAACTTCTCCCGCTTCGCCCAGCCCACCGAGCTGGACCTGCAGAGGTTCGAGGGACGCCACCCGGTAGAGCTGTTCGGCGGAGTGCGCTTTCCGGCCATCGGGGAGCTGCCGTACTTGCTCACGCTCGCAGGCCACGGTTTCTACTGGTTCCGGCTCCGCAAGGACGGCGCCTAGGGCTGAGAACCCGGGACGGGGCGGTTTCCACCGTCCCGCCCGGGGCACGCAAGAGTAAGCCCCCCGCCCCACCCCCCTCCCCCGGGGAAAGGACGTGACGCCATGGCGGAAACGGTCACCGTCTCGGGTACCACCAGCCCCGGCCTGCTCGCGTCACTGGATCCACTGTTGCGCGAGTGGCTGCCGAGGCAGCGCTGGTTCGCGGGGAAGGGCCGCCCGGTCACCGGTTTCTCGCTGGTGGCAGCCACCGAGCTGCTCCCGGCGTCGGGCCGCCTGGGCCTGTACCACCTGCTGGTACGCGCCCACCAGCCGCACACCCTGGGCGCCGCCGACACCCACCCCGGGGACTGCTACCAGCTGCTCATAGGCGCGCGCGAGGCGCTGCCGCCCCGGCTGGCGCCCGCGCTGATAGGCCATGTCACCGACGGCCCGCTCACCGGGCGCACGGTGTACGACGCCCTGTACGACCCCCGGCCCGCCGATGTGCTCCTGGAGGCCCTGCGCTCCCAGGCCCGCATCGGCGGGCTGCGTTTCGAGCGGGTCCCGCAGCCGGAGATACGGCCCGGCCTGGTGCCCCGCGTGATGACGGCCGAGCAGTCGAACTCCTCCGTCGTCTACGGCGACACGTTCATCCTGAAAGTGCTGCGCCGGGTCGTCCCCGGCGTCAACCCCGATCTGGAGCTGCCGCTGGCCCTGGCCCGCGAGGGCTGCGCCCGGGTGCCCGCGCCGGTGGCGTGGATCGAGGCGGACCCCCAGGACACGACGGACCAGGCCGGCGAGCCGTACGTCCTCGGTGTCCTCCAGCCCTTCGTGCAGGGCGCGGCCGACGGCTGGGAGCTGGCGCTGCGGCAGCTGGCCAAGGGCGAGGACTTCGCCGCCGAGGCGCGCGAGCTGGGACGCGCCACCGCCGAGGTGCACATGGCGCTGGCCCATGCGCTGCCGACCGTCACGCTCGGTCACGCGCAGCTGGAGCCGCTGGTCCGCGGCATGATCGAGCGGTTGGACAGCGCCGTACAGCAGGTGCCGGTGCTCGGCCCGTATGCGCCGGGGCTGCGGACCGCCTTCGAGGCGCTGGCGGACCTGGCCGCCGAGGGGCACACCTGGACCGCGCAGCGCGCGCACGGCGACCTGCACCTGGGGCAGTGCCTGCGCTCCCCCGCCGGGGACTGGGCCCTGATCGACTTCGAGGGGGAGCCGGCCCGGCCGCTGGCCGAGCGGCGGATGCCGCAGCCGGTGGTGCGGGACGTGGCGGGCATGCTGCGCTCCTTCGACTACGCCGCGCACTCGGCCAAGACGCCGGCACCGCAGTGGGCGCGCACCTGCCGCGCCGCGTACTGCACCGGATACGCCGAGGCGAGCGGCTTCGACCCGCGCACCGACCCCGTCCTGCTGCGCGCCTATGAGACCGACAAGGCCATTTACGAGGTCGTCTACGAGGCCCGGCACCGCCCGGACTGGCTGCCGGTGCCGATGGCGGCGATCGAGCACCTCGCTGCCGTGCCCGACCCGAGCTGACCGGCCCGCCGTCCGACCGACGTCCCCTTCCAGGAGGCTCCCCCGTGACCCCCCGTCGACAGTCCAGCGGTTCGGATCCGAAGAAGGCCAAGAAGGCCGCCAAGAAGACGGCGGCCGACAAGGCGGTGAAGAAGACGGCCCCGGCCGAGGAGACCCCGCGGCAGACCGCCCCGGCCGAGGAGACCCTGCGGCAGACGGCCCCGGCAAAGGGCGCGGCGGTGACGGCCGCGCCTGCCGCGGAGGTGCCGCGGCAGGATGCGGCGCCGCGCGTTCCGGACCCGGAGGTCACCGTCCCCGTCCCCGTCGCTCCCGCCCTGGACGACGGTGACCGTGAGCGTCTGCTCGCCGGGACGCACCACGATCCGCATGCGGTGCTCGGCGCCCATCCGGCGGCGGGCGGCGTTCTCGTGCGGGCCCTGAGGCCCTACGCCCTGTCCGTCACCGTGGTCGCCGACGGGGTGCGTGCCGAGCTGCACCCCGACGGGGACGGCTTCTTCTCGGGCCTGCTGCCGCTGCGCGAGGTCCCGGCGTACCGGCTGCTGGTGGCGTACCGCGACACCGTCCTGGACACCGAGGACGCATACGGTTTCCTGCCCACCCTCGGCGACCTGGACCTGCATCTGATCGGCGAGGGACGGCACGAGCAGCTGTGGGAGGTGCTCGGCGCGCACCCGATGACACACCAGGGCGTGGCCGGCACCCGCTTCTCGGTGTGGGCGCCGAACGCGCGCGGGGTGCGGGTGGCCGGCACCTTCAACTACTGGGACGGCACCGCCTTCCCGATGCGCTCCCTGGGCTCCACCGGGGTGTGGGAGCTGTTCGTGCCCGGCGTCGGCGAGGGTGAGCTGTACAAGTTCGAGATCACCCGGCCGGACGGCTCGAAGACGCTGCGGGCGGACCCGCTGGCCCGGCGCACACAGGTCCCGCCGGAGACGGCGTCGATCATCACGTCCTCGGACTACGAGTGGAACGACGAGGAGTGGCTGGCGCGCCGACCGGAGGTGCCCGCGCACGAGGGCCCGTTCTCGCTGTACGAGGTCCACCTGGCCTCCTGGCGCCCGGGGCTGACGTACCGTGAGCTCGCCGAGCAGCTCCCGGCGTACGTCAAGGACCTCGGGTTCACGCACGTGGAGCTGATGCCGGTCGCCGAGCACCCCTTCGGCGGTTCGTGGGGCTACCAGGTCACCGGCTTCTACGCGCCGACGGCCCGGCTCGGCACCCCGGACGACTTCCGGTACCTGGTGGACAAGCTGCACCAGGCCGGCATCGGCGTGATCATGGACTGGGTGCCGGCGCACTTCCCGCGCGACGAGTGGGCGCTGGCGGAGTTCGACGGGCGGCCGCTGTACGAGCACTCCGATCCGCTGCGGGCCGCCCACCCGGACTGGGGGACGCTGGAGTTCGACTTCGGCCGCAACGAGGTGCGCAACTTCCTGGTCGCCAACGCGGTGTACTGGTGCGAGGAGTTCCACATCGACGGTCTGCGCGTGGACGCCGTCGCCTCCATGCTCTACCTGGACTACTCGCGCGAGTCGGGCCAGTGGACGCCGAACCAGTACGGCGGCCGGGAGAACCTGGACGCGGTGGCGTTCCTGCAGGAGATGAACGCGACCGTGTACCGGCGGGTGCCGGGCGTGGTGACCGTCGCGGAGGAGTCCACGGCCTGGGACGGGGTCACCCGGGCCACGCACCACAAGGGCCCGAGCGGCTTCGGCGGGCTCGGCTTCGGGCTGAAGTGGAACATGGGCTGGATGCACGACTCGCTGCAGTACGTGAGCCACGACCCGATCCACCGCAGGTACCACCACCACGAGATGACGTTCTCGATGGTGTACGCGTACAGCGAGAACTACGTGCTGCCCATCTCCCACGACGAGGTGGTGCACGGCAAGCGGTCGCTGGTGTCGAAGATGCCGGGCGACTGGTGGCAGCAGCGCGCCAACCTGCGCGCCTACCTGGCTTACATGTGGGCCCACCCGGGCAAGCAGCTGCTGTTCATGGGCCAGGAGTTCGCGCAGGGCTCGGAGTGGTCCGAGGTGCGCGGCCCGGACTGGTGGCTGCTCGACCCGTCCTACGGCGCCGAGCCCGACCACCGGGGCGTGCTGGACCTGGTCCGCGACCTGAACGCCCGCTACCGGGCCACCCCGGCGCTGTGGCAGCGGGACATCCACCCCGACGGCTTCCAGTGGATCGTCGGCGACGCCGCCGAGGACAACGTCTTCGCCTTCCTGCGCCACGACGCCGACGGCAGCCCCCTGCTCGCGGTGTCCAACTTCGCCCCCGTGGTGCGCCCCGACTACCGCCTCGGCGTCCCCGACGACATCCCCGCCTGGCACGAGGTGATCAACACGGACGCGGCCCGCTACGGCGGCAGCGACGTCACCGGCCCCGACCCGGTCAAGCCGGAGCCGCAGGGCTGCCACGGCCGCCCCGCGAGCATCCGGCTCACCCTGCCCCCGTTGGCGACGGTGTGGCTGCGGCCTGCCTGAGCGCGGCGGCGGGGCCAAAGTGGTCCCGTTGCCGGCGGCGGCCAGCGGCCGTGGCTGCCGGCCGCCCGGATGACGCGGCTGCGGCTGGGGGCCGTCCGGATCTCGCGGCTGCCGCCCCTCGGGCGGGCTGCGGGGCGGGACGCCCCGGTCGACTGCTGCCAGAGGTCACGGCCCTCGCGGGGCGCATGCGGAGGGGCGCGCGCCCTTGGCGGAACCCCGCCGAGGCCGGCCCGAAGGGCCCGGACCCGGCGGGGCGCTCGTCACCGGGCCGCTTCCGCCATGCCCTGCGGCAGCTCCCCGGTGTGCAGGACGCCGAGGCGCTGGGTGGCGCGGGTGAGGGCGACGTACAGGTCGCTCGTGCCGTAGCGGCCGGGCTCGACGACCAGGACGGAGTCGAACTCCAGGCCCTTGGCCTGGCGCGGGTCGAGCAGGACGACGGTCCGCGTCAGGTCGGGCTCGGCGCCGGCCGTCACGCCGTCCAGCCGCGCGGCGAGGCGGCGGTGCAGCTCGCGCGGCGCGATGACGGCGAGCCGGCCCTCCGCGGGGGTCAGTTCGGCGACGGCCTTCTCGACGGCGCCGGGCAGGTCGTCGGTGCCGCGCACCCAGGGCCGTACGCCGGTGGAGCGCACGGACTGCGGGGGCTCGAAGCCGGGGTGCTCGGCCCGCACGACCGCCGCCGCCAACTCCATGATCTCTACGGGGGTGCGGTAGTTGACGCCGAGGCGGGTGTGCTCCCAGCGGTCTTCGACGTAGGGCGCGAGGATGCCCTCCCAGGAGCCGACGCCGGCCGCCTCGGCGGTCTGCACCGGGTCGCCGACCAGGGTCATCGACCGGGTCGGGCTGCGGCGCATCAACAGCCGCCACGCCATCGGCGACAGCTCCTGCGCCTCGTCGACGATGATGTGCCCGAACGCCCAGGTGCGATCGGCCGCGGCGCGGTCGGCGGCGGAGCGGTGGTCTGCCTCCTCCTGGCGTTCGGCGAAGCGCTCGGCGTCGATGATGTCGTGCGCGGACAGCACCTCGGACGACTCCGGGTCGTCCTCCTCCTTGTCCTCGAACTCGTACGTCCGGGAGGCGTAGGAGACGTCGAGGACGCCCTGCGCGTAGGCGATCTGCGTCTCGCGTTCCCGCTCGGCGCGGGCTCGGGCCTGCCGGTCGTCCTCGCCGAGGAGTTCGGCGGCCTCGTCCAGCAGGGGCACGTCGGCGGTGGTCCAGGCCCGGGTGACCGGGCGGCGGATCGCGGCCGCGTCCTCCTCGCCGAGACAGCCCTCCGGCTCGGCGAGGAAGTCGGCGACCAGGCGCTGCGGGGTGAGCACCGGCCACAGCTGGTCGACGGCCGCCCAGACCTCGGGGTTCTCGGCGAGCTCGTCGCGGATCTGCGTGATGTCGCTCGCGTCGAGGAGGCTGGAGCCGTCGTAGGGGTCGGTGCCGACGCGCTCGGCGTACAGCTCGGTGAGGGTGTTGAGGATGTGGCCCTCGAAGTACTCGCGCGCTGCGTTGTGCGGCAGCTTGGTGGCGCGGGTCTTCTCCCGGGCGACGGCCACGAGCCCCTCGTCGAGCATGAGGACCTCGCGGTCGTGCTCGACGGCGATGACCGGGTCGGGCAGCGCCTGCCGGTCGCGTACGACGGCGGCGAGCACGTCGGCCATCTCGGCGCGGCCCTTCACCGCGGCCGCCTCAGGGGTGTCCGTGGCCGTCGCCCTGACGCCCGGGAACAGCTCGCCGACCGTGGCGAGCAGCACGCCGGTCTCGCCGAGGGAGGGCAGGACCTCCCCGATGTAGCCGAGGAAGGCCGGGTTCGGGCCGACGATCAGCACGGCCCGCTTGGCGAGCAGCTCGCGGTGCTCGTAGAGGAGGTAGGCGGCGCGGTGCAGGGCGACGGCCGTCTTGCCGGTGCCGGGACCGCCCTCGACGACCAGCACCCCGCGGTGGGGCGCCCGGATGATCTCGTCCTGCTCGGCCTGGATGGTCTGCACGATGTCGCTCATCCGGCCGGTGCGCGCGGAGTTCAGCGCGGCCAGCAGTACGGCGTCGCCGGTGGGGTCCTCGTGGCCGGTGCGCTCCTGGTCTCTCACGTCGAGGAACTCGTCGTGCAGATCGGTGACCCTGCGTCCCTCGGTGGAGATGTGCCGGCGGCGGCGCAGGCCCATCGGGGTGTGCCCGGTGGCCACGTAGAACGGCCGGGCCACCTCGGCACGCCAGTCGATCAGGATCGGGGTGCGTTCGGTGTCGTCCTCGCGCAGCCCGATCCGGCCGATGTGGTGGCCGGTGCCGTCGGTGAAGTCGATCCGGCCGAAGCACAGCGAGCCGTCCACCGCGTTCAGCGCGGCGAGCAGCCCCGAGCGTTCGGCGACGAGGATGTCCCGCTCCAGGCGGGCCTGCATGGGCTTGTCGCCCTGCGCGAGCGCGTCCTGGACGGCGGACTCGGTGTCCCCGATCAGCGCGTCCACGCGCGCGTACAGCCCGTCGATGAATTCCTGCTCGTGCCGCAATTCATCGTCCGGAAATTCGGTGTTTGACAATTCCGCTCCCGCCCGGATATACTGTGCTCACTTAAGCTTCTTCGTGACCTCTCCCAAGAGAAGTCGCGAATGAACAAATATAGCGAAAGAAATCCCCCGAGCACAATTGCTCGGGGGATTTCCCGCATCCAGGGCGCGGGGCGCTCAGAGCACGTCGTCGAGCTCCTGGAGCAGCCGCCGCTTGGGCCGGGCGCCCACCATCGACCTCACCGGCTCACCGCCGGAGAAGACCATCAGCGTGGGCGTGGCCATCACGCCGTATCCGATCGTCGTCTCAGGATTGCGGTCCACGTCGATCTGCACGATCTTGATCCGATCGCCCTCCTCGGCGGCGATGGCGCCCAGCACCGGAGCGAGCTGCCGGCACGGCCCGCACCATTCGGCCGTGAACTGCACCAGCACCGGCAGGTCCGCCCCCAGCACCTCGTCCGCGAAATCCGCGTCCGTCACCTCGGTCACGCCGTCCGTCCTGATCATTTGTCCTGCCCTCCCAGCTCGCACCGCGGCTCCGGACCCCCCGGAACCAGCGCCCCGGCGGCCAGCTCGCCCAGCGCCTGCTCGGCCCGCGCAAGCTGCGCTGCGACGCTCGCCCGCACCCCGCTCAGCTCACCGATCAGCGCGTCCAGCTCGGCCAGCTTGCGCCGGTAGACCGCGACCGACGCCGGGCACGAGTCCCCCTCGGGGTGCCCGGCGCGCAGGCACTCCACGAACGGCCGGGTCTCCTCCAGCTCGAACCCGAAGTCCTGCAGCGTCCGGATCTGCTCCAGCAGCCGCAGGTCGTCGTCGTCGTAGCTGCGGTGCCCGTGCTCGTCCCGGCGTGCGGGCAGCAGCCCGCGCGCCTCGTAGTACCGCAGCGTGCGCGTGGTGGTCCCGGCCCGTGCGGCCAGCTCGCCGATTCGCATGTCCGCGACCGTATGCCTTGACGCCGACGTCAAGGCAAGCGCGGCAGGAGCGGCTTGTGCGACACCGGGGAGGACAGCACGATCGAGGTGGTGGTCCGCCCGAGGGCCGAGATCTGCGCCAGCACCTCCTCCAGATGGCCGGTGTCCTCCACGGCGACCTTCAGGATCCAGCAGTCCTCGCCGACGACGTGGTGCGCCTCGGTGATCTCCGGGCGGGCGGTCAGCTCCAGGGTCCTCGGGTGGGTGAGGGTGTAGCCGCCGTGCGGGTCGACCCGGATGAAGGCCTGGATGCCGTAGCCGAGGCGGGCGGGGGACACGCGGGCGCCGTAGCCGGTGACGACCCCGGCCGCCTCCAGCCGCCGGACCCGTTCGGTCACCGCCGCCGGGCTGAGCCTGACACGGCGGCCCAGCTCGCTGAGCTTGATCCGGCCGTCGGTCTGGAGCAGGTCGAGGATCTGCCGGTCCAGCGCGTCCAGGGATGCCGAGGTTTCGTTGGCGGCGGCGCGAAGATGCCGAGGTTCTTTTGGTGCGGCAGCCGGAACTCCCACGGTTCCCCCTTCAGTACGGACACAAGTGCCGAAAGAATTATGGGCGTTGATCCACTGCTCGCTCCACTCTTTGCTCCAGTCCGAGGGGGACGGAATGCGTGAGGTTCTGGTCGTCGGCGGGAACCGCTATTTCGGCAAGCGGCTCATCGAGCGGCTGCTGGCCGCCGGGGACCGCGTGACGGTGCTCAACCGGGGCTCCTCCCCGCCCCCGCCGGGCGCCCGCCATCTCGTCGCCGACCGCGACGACGAGACGGCCCTGCGGGCGGCGCTGGGCGCGGCGCACTTCGACGCCGTCGTCGACCAGGTCTGCTACACGCCGCGCCAGGCGGAGACCGCGCGCCGGGTGTTCACGGGCCGCACCGGCCGGTACGTGATGACGTCGACGGTCGAGGTGTACGAGTACGAGGACTCCGTGGCGCCCGTACGGGAGGACGCCGTCGATCCGCGCACCGTGGCCGTGGACCTCGAACTCCCCTGGGACGACGCGGCGTTCACGGAGTCCCGTTACGGCGAGGGCAAGCGGCAGGCGGAGGCGGTGTTCGCGGCGTCGAAGGACCTGCCATGGACGTCGGTGCGGGTGGCCCATGTGCTGGGCGGCGCCGACGACTTCACCGGGCGCCTCACGCACTACGCGGACCGGATCGCGGCGGGCGAGCCGATCGCGGTGCCGCCGGTCGAGCGCCCGGCGACGTACATCCATGTCGAGGAGATCGCCGACTTCCTGTTCTGGGCGGTGGGCCAGGACTTCACGGGCCCGGTCAACGCGGCCTCGCACGGACTGCTGACCACGCGGGACCTGTGTACGGCGGTGGCGGAGCACCTGCCGGAGGGCACGACCGTGTTCCGGTCGGTGGAGGTCGGCCAGGTCTCCCCCTTCTCCTTCGCGCGCTTCTACGGCATGGACAACTCCCGGGCCGTCCGGCTCGGTTTCCCCTTCTCGCACGTACGGCAGTGGCTGCCGCACGCGGTCGCCGAGACCCTCGGAAAGGACGCCTGACATGCGGATGCGACAGCTCGGCGAGCTGAAGGTGAGTGCGGTCGGACTCGGCGCGATGCCGCTGTCCCTGGAGGGCCGCCCCGAGGAGACGCGCGCCGTGGCCACCGTGCACGCGGCGCTGGACGCGGGCGTGACCCTGATCGACACCGCGGACTCCTACCACCTGCCCGGCACCGCGCCGGGACACAACGAGCTGCTGGTGGCCCGGGCACTGACGGGCTACGGCGGCGACACCTCCGGCGTCCTGGTGGCGACGAAGGGCGGCCGGGGCCGGCCGGCCGACGGCAGCTGGACGGTCGACGGCTCGCCGCGCCACCTGCGGTCCGCGGCCGAGGCGTCCCTGCGGCGGCTGGGCGTCGAGGCGATCGGCCTGTACCAGCTGCACAAGCCGGACCCCGCTGTCCCCTTCGCCGAGTCGGTGGGCGTCCTGCGCGAGCTGCTCGACGAGGGGAAGATCCGGCTGGCCGGGGTCTCCAACGTCACCGCCGAGCAGATCCACCAGGCCCGCGCGATCCTCGGCGAGCGGCTGGTGTCGGTGCAGAACCGCTACTCCCCCGCCGTGCGCGACAGCGAGCCCGAGCTGCGGCTCTGCGCCGAACTGGGCCTGGCGTTCCTGCCGTGGAGCCCGCTCGGCGGCATCACCCGCAGCTCGCTGGACGGGCCGTCCCGGCTGGAGGGCGGGGAGCGCTTCGCCGCGTTCCACGGCGTGGCGCGGGAGCGGGGAGTCAGCCCGCAGCAGGTCTGCCTGGCGTGGCTGCTGGCCCGCTCCCCGTCCGTCGTCCCGATCCCGGGGGCGAGCCGCCCGCAGACCATCCGGGACTCGGCGGCCGCGGCGGATCTGGTGCTGAGCGAGGAGGAGCTGATGGCGCTGGAGGCGTCGGCGGTCAGTACGCGGGGGTGACGGGGGTGAGGTGCCCGGTCGCCGCTGCCTCACGGCCGGTCAGCAGGAGCAGCAGCGCGGTGATCGGGCCGCGCACCTCCTCACCGTCCCCGCGGACCCAGTCGATGTCGGTGGCGACCAGGCGGGCCCGGGGCAGCGGCCAGGGGCGGGGCGGGAAGCGCATCGTCCAGACCCGCTCGGCCGCGTCCCGGGCCGCGGCCGGGGGCACCGGGCGCTCACGGCCGAGGGCGAGGGCGATGTCCTGACCGTGGACGAGGATGTCGAGCAGCGTCTCGCGGGGTGTGGTGAAGGGGGCGGGCCGGTGGCAGCCGACGATCGAGCGGAGGTGGGCGAGGATGGCGGCAGTGGTCTGCTCGGCCTCGCGCATCGCCGTCGCGCGGATCATGCGGTCGAAGTCGCCGCGGGCCCGCAGGCACTCGCGCAGCGCCCAGCGGTGGTTCACCCGTCCCGGGAGGGTCAGGTGCGCGGCCACGTCCCGCACCCGCCAGTCGCCGCACTGGGTGGGTGTCTCCCACTCCTCCGGGCTCAGCTCCTGGAGCAGGCCGGCGAGGGTCGCCCGCTCACGGTCGACGATGCGCCAGCGCTCGTCCGGGTCCAGCACCGCGCGGTCCATGGGATCACCACCCACTGAAGTGGTAAGATTCTCTGACCAAATTAGTCAGGGTCTCTGACTACAGTCAAGTGGGTGGGAAGGAATGCCGGGCATGGTCACGGAGAGCGAGCTCAACACGGGCCTGCTCCTGTTCATCCCGTACCGGGCCCTGGAGATGCGCGTCTTCGCCGCCCTCGCCGACGCCGGCTTCGACGACCTCACGCCCGCGCAGGCCCGGGTCCTGCAACGCGTCGGCCCGCACGGCACACGACTGACCGAACTCGCCGAGCAGGCACAGGTCACCAAGCAGACGGCGGGCTTCCTGGTCGACCAGCTGGAGAAGGCGGGCTACGTCCGCCGGGCCCCCGACCCGTCGGACAGACGGGCCCGCCTCGTCGTCCTCGCCGACCGCGCCCACGCGGCCCGCCCGATCGCCGAGACGGTGGTCACCGAGGTGGAGCAGGAATGGGAACGGCACCTCGGCAAGCGCCGGATGAGGCAACTGCGCGAGGCACTGACGCTGCTACGGGAGATCACGGACCCGTGGGCTTAGCCCCGGCGACCGACGGTGGGGCGCGCGGCTCAGGTCGAGGTGTTCGGGTGCGGGGGCGTCCTATGCTGCCGGGCGTGGCGGAGCGCGTGGTGGCGGGTGGGTACGACGAAGTCGCGGAGCAGGACGTGCGGAGTCTGCGGACGCGGTTCTGCCGGCTGCGGGCCGGGGGCGGCGAGCCGGTCGCCGAGTTGGAGGCGGTGTCCTTGCGGCTGCGCTTCGGAGCGGTGGCCGTCGCCGCCGAGGGCATCGGCGGGGTCGAGACCCAGCCCGGGTTCCGGCGCCAGGGCCACATGAGCCGGCTGTTGCGCCGGGCACTGGACGGTATGGCGCAGCGGGTCGACGTCGCCTTCGTGTCCGACGCGATCGAGGGCCTGTACGAGAAGTTCGGCTTCGTCGGGGCGCTCGCCGAAGGCAGCCTGGTCGTTCCCGTGCGCGCCGTCGAGTGCGCGACGGGGGCCGGCCTGGAGGCGGACGTGCCGGGGATCGGGGACGGCTCGGCGGCCGACCTCCCGGCGATGATCCGGCTCTACAACTCCGCGCACGCGCGGCGGCCGTGGACCCTCGAGCGCCAGGCCGGCTGGAACCGGCTCCTCCCCCCGACCACCTGGAAGCCCGGCTCCCGCACCCTCGTCCTGCGGGCGGGCGACACGACGGCCGGATACGCCGTCCTGGAGGGCCGGGCCTTCGGCGACCCCCTGGGCACGGTGACCGTGGACGAACTCGTGGCCGAGGACGCGACCGCGGCGCGCCTGCTGCTCGTGGCCCTCGCCCGGCTGTGCTGGCAGCGGCGCCTCGCCGAGTTCACCGTGCGAGAGCCCGCCGACAGCCTCGTCGGCCGGGTGGCCCGCGGCATGGGCTGCGCGTACCGGCAGAGCTTCCCGCCCAGCGGCGGCATGATGGCCGCCGTCCTGAACCGGCCGGCCCTGGTGACCCGGCTGGAGCCCGAGCTGCGCCGCAGGGCCGCCACCGGCCAGGGCCCGGATCCGCTCCACGACACGGCGTTCGACGCGCTGCGGCACGGCGACCTGGTCCCCGACGACCGGGTGCTCGTCCGGCTGCTCCTCGGCCACTGGTCGGCCGAGGACGCCGACGCGCACGGCATGCGGGTCCCGCCGCGCCACCGGGACCTGTGCACGGCGTGGTTCCCCGGCGGCGGCACCCCGGCCCTGCCGATGCCGTACGCGCACCGCCTGGACCGCTACTAGGGCGCCTGGACGGTGACCTTCGCCGCCTCCTCCACCTCCAGCAGGGAGGCGCTGTGGCGTTCCTCCTCGAAGGCGCGTCGGCCGCCGCGCAGGCCGAACAGCCGCTTGGCCAGGGCGATGTAGAGAACGGCGAGGATGTTCAGGACCAGCGTCGTGATCTTCAACGCGCTGACGTGCTCGGTCAGTTCGTAGATCTCCAGCGGGAGGAAGGCGGCGGTGGCGACCACCGTCAGGTACTCCGCCCAGCGCTTGGCGTACCACAGGCCGACGGCCTCGACGATCTCGATCAGGGCGTAGGCCAGCAGGAGACCGGCGACCAGCAGCAGGGTGGAGTGCTTGTAGCCGAACGCCTTCTGGATGGACCCGACGACCGGTGAGTGGTCGAGGTCGTAGTGGAAGTGCCGGAAGACCGGCCGGAAGACGTCGAGGTTGTCGTCGAAGAGCCGGCGCACCGCGTCCTGGCTGTTGGAGAACTTCCACACGGCCGCGGCGACCAGCACGATGAACACCCCGCGCAGCACCCGCTCGATCGCGAGGAAGCGCAGGATGAACAGGTCCCGCAGCACCTTCCCGCGCGGCACCAGGGGCGCGTCGGCGGCCGGCCCGGAGCCGTGCGGCTCACCGAGCACGAAGTCCCCGCAGCGCAGGCACCGCCACACCTCACCGAGCGCGGTCTCGGCGTGCAGCCGCACCCGCAGCCGGGGGTCGTCCGGCGCGTACGTCACGTGGCCGCGCCGCGCGCACGTCCGCCGGTTCCAGTCGATGTTCATCCCCCGGGCCTCCTGTACTGCGCGGCGTGCCGCGCCTGGTGATCGGCGCGGCACGCTAGTGGACCCGGTTAAGAGTTCGGTGAGAGTCAGCCGGCCTTGCTGAGCTGTGCTTCCTTCTCGTCGGCCGGCTGCTCCGTGCACGTTTTGTCCCGGCGCGGCAGCAGCACCGCGACCAGCACCGTGCCGACGCCGAGGATCACCGCGCCGACCAGGCTGGTGTGGGCGACCGCGTCGGCGAACGAGGAGCCGACGGCGTGGCTCATCTGTCCGGCGCCTTCGGCGAGTTGCTGCGCCTGCGCCTTGAGCTGCGCGGCCTGCTGCGGGCTGCTCGCGTGCGCCGCCTGCCCGGCCAGCGCGCGCGCCTTGTCGCCGATGCCCTGCGCGACGGCGTACCCGGCGCCGACGGAGTCCTGCGCGGTGGCCAGGGTGCCGGCGGGCAGCTTGCTGCCCTTCGTGGCGTCCGCGAGGTGGTCGGAGTACGACGTGGCGAGCAGCGAGCCGAGGATCGCGATGCCGAGCGAGCCGCCCAGCTCCAGCGAGGTGTCGTTCACCGCGCCGCCCACGCCCAGCTCGGCCTCCGGGAAGGAGCCCATGATGGCGTCCGTGCAGGGCGAGAGGGCGAGACCGATCGCCAGACCGAGGATGATCAGGGGCGCCACGAAGTCGCCGTACGACGATCCCGCGTCGACCCGGGTCAGCAGCGCCAGCGCGGCCGTGCCGCCGACCATGCCCGCGCTCACCGTCCACTTCATGCCGACCCGCGGCGTGAGGTACCCGGTCAGCGCCGAGCCGACGAACACCGCGCCGGCCAGCGGAAGCATCCGCACGCCGGTGTCCAGGGCGTCGTAGCCGAGGACGAACTGCAGGTGCTGGGTGAGGTAGTAGAAGGCGCCGAAGACGGCCAGGAAGAACAGGGCGACGGCAAGGTTGGAGCCGGCGAAGCGGCGCTCGGTGAAGCGGCGCACGTCCAGGATCGGGCGCGGGTGGCGCAGCTCCCACAGGACGAAGGCGACCAGCGCGACGCCGGCCACGACCGCCGCGGTGACGGCCTTGGCGCCCCAGCCGAAGTGCGGCCCCTCGATGATCATGTAGACGAGCGCGCCGGTCCAGATCACCGACAGCAGACCGCCGACGTAGTCGATCCGGTCGTGGTGGCCTGCCTTGGACGGCGGGATCAGGACGAAGGCGGCGACGACGGCGACGGCCGCGATCGGCACGTTGATCAGGAAGGTCGAGGACCAGCCGTGGTCGCGCAGCAGCGCGCCCGCGACGACCGGTCCGGCGGCGATGGCGAGCCCGGCGGTGGCGGTCCACAGGGTGATCGCCTTGGCCCGTTCCTTGCGCGGGAAGGTCGCGGCCAGCAGCGACAGCGTGGCGGGCATGATCAGCGCCGCGCCGACGCCCATCACGGCACGGGCGGCGATGACCGCCGTGGAGCTGTCGGCGAGGTACCCGGCGACCGCGCCGCCGCCGAAGACGACGAGCCCGAGCACGAGCGCGCCGCGGCGGCTGTACTTGTCGCCGATCGCGCCGAGCAGCAGCATCAGCGCGGCGTACGGGACGGTGTAGCCGTCGATGACCCACTGCAGGTCGGCGCTGGACAGCCCGAGGTCACGGGTCATGTCGGGCGCCGCGACCGTGAGGGCGGTGTTCGCCATCACGATGATCAGCAGGCTCAGACAGAGGACGAGGAGTGCCCACCAGCGCCGGCGGTAGGGGCCCTCCATCCTCTCGACCGGTTCGTTCATCACGAGTCGCATGGCAGGGATCGCCTTCCTCGACGTCGAAACTTGCACAGTGGAGTGCAGTTGCACAACCATGTGCAATGTACGTCTGTTGCACACCGTTGTGCAAATCGATGGACGGACCGCTGCGCATCGCTGTGCAAGTCGCCGGGAGACCCGCGTTCGGGAGGAAGGCACAATGACTGCCATGACCACGGGTAACAGCCGCGCCGACGCCAACCGGCGCCGCATCCTCGACGTCGCCCTCGCGGAGCTGCTGCGCGACCCCGACGCCTCCATGGACCAGATCGCGCGCGCCGCCGGTGTCGTACGGCGCACGGTGTACGGGCATTTCCCGAGCCGCGAGGCGCTGATCGGCACGCTGGTGGACGAGGCGGTGCAGGCGCTGGCGGCCGCGCACGCCGGGGGCCGCGAGGGCGTGGACGACCCGGCCGAGGCCGTGGCCCGCTCGGTGCTCGCGGTGTGGGAGATCGCCGACCGCTACCGGCTGCTCGTCGCGCTCGCCCAGCGCACGGTCACCATGCAGGGCATCCGCGAACGCCTCACCCCGGTCCGCGAGACCAGCGTCCGGCTGCTCCAGCAGGGCCTGGACGAGGGCGTCTTCGCATCGGCACTCCCGGCACCGGCCCTCGCCTACGTCCACGAACAGATCCTCTTCGCCCTGATGGAGGCCGTGAACGACGCCCTGGTCCCGCCCTCGGAGGCGGGCCGCTCGGCGGCGGTGACCGTCCTGACGGCGGCGGGAGTCCCGGCGGGAAAGGCGACGGAGCTGGTGGGGAAGCTGGCGGCGGAGTCCTGAACAACGCAGAAAAGGGCACCCGGCAACGGTTCAGGCGATGCCGGGTGCCCTGGTCGGATACGGCACGGAGGTGCCGGTGAGGGGCGCGGGGCGGTATCCCTGTGCGGCTGCGCCGCGTGGGCGCGACCAGCCGGACACGGCCGGCACCCGCACGACGACCCGCACCCCCGCGGAGCTACGCCGTGGCCAACTCCTTCTCCGCCGCAGCCGGCGAGGCGACGCCGTCGTCCAGCAACGTCTTCTCGTCGAACGGGATCTCACCCGCCAGCACCGCGCGGACGCGCACCGTGTCGATCTCCTTCGTCCACGTCCCCACCAGCACCGTCGCCACCGCGTTGCCCGCGAAGTTGGTCAGCGCGCGGGCCTCGCTCATGAAGCGGTCGATGCCGACGATCAGGCCGATGCCGTCCACCAGCGCCGGCTTGTGCGACTGCAGACCGCCGGCCAGTGTGGCCAGACCCGCACCGGTGACGCCCGCCGCGCCCTTGGACGCGACCAGCAGGAACAGCAGCAGCGGGATCTGCTCGCCGACCGACATCGGCGTTCCCATGGCGTCGGCGATGAACAGGGACGCCATGGTCATGTAGATCATGGTTCCGTCGAGGTTGAAGGAGTACCCGGTCGGGACCGTGATGCCGACGACGGGCTTGCTGACGCCCAGGTGCTCCATCTTCGCGATCAGCCGCGGCAGCGCGGACTCGGAGGAGGAGGTGGACAGGATCAGCAGGAACTCACGGCCGAGGTACTTGAAGAAGGTGAAGACGTTGAGCCCCGCGACGATCCGCAGCAGCGCCCCGAGGACGACGAAGACGAACAGCGCGCAGGTGAGGTAGAAGCCGAGCATCAGCACGGCCAGGGACTTCAGCGCGTCCACGCCCGCCGAGCCGACGACCGCGGCCATCGCGCCGAACGCGCCGATCGGCGCCGCCCACATGACCATCGCCAGGACGCGGAAGACGAGCCGCTGGATGTGCTCGATGCCGCGCAGCACCGGCTGCCCGGCAGCGCCCATGGCCTGCAACGCGAACCCGCACAGCAGCGCGACCAGCAGGGTCTGCAGCACCTGGCCCTCGGTGAAGGCGGAGACGATCGTGGTCGGGATGATCCCGAGCAGGAAGGTGGTGGTGTCCTTGGCCTCGGCGTCGACCTGCGCGTGCCCGACGCTCTTGACCGCGTCGGTGACCGCGAGGCTCGAGCCGGGCTCCAGGATGTTGCCGACGACCAGGCCGATCGCGAGGGCGACCAGCGACATCACCAGGAAGTAGGCGAGGGCGATACCGCCCACCGCGCCGACCTTGGCCGCCTTGCGGACCGAGCCGATGCCGAGCACGATCGTGCAGAAGATGATCGGCGAGATCATCATCTTGATCAGGTTCACAAAGCCCGTGCCGATGGGCTTCAGCTCGACCGCGAAGTCGGGCGCGGCCAGCCCGACGACGATGCCGAGGGCGACCGCGACGATCACCGCGATGTACAGGTAGTGGGTGCGGTCCCGCTTCACAGCGGGCGCGGCAGGTGCCGTTGGGGATGTGCTGGCGGCCACGGCTGCCCTCCTTGACGTCTTCGTCGGCATCACCGGCGTGCGGCTCACGTCCGGGCGTTTTGGGGATTGCCGTGACTATCTCCCGCCCCTGTGAGAGCGGTCACCCTTCCGTTCATTTAGTTCACCGTCGGAGCATTTAGTCCACCGCCGGACGGAGAGGCAGACTGACGGCATGCGCCTCACCCTGCCGAGACCCCGCAGCCTGGCGGGCCAGCTGTTCGCCATGCAGGCCGTCCTGCTCGCGCTCGTGGTGGCCGGGTACGCGCTGTTCACGTACGTCAGCGACCGCAGCCAGGCCGAGCAGGCGGCCGGCCGGCAGGCCACGGCGGTGGCCCGGTCGGTGGCCGACGCGCCGTCGGTGCGCTCCGCGGTCCGCGGCCCCGACCCGACGGCCGAGCTCCAGCCGTACGCGCTGCGGATCATGCGGGACACCGACGTCGACTTCGTCACGATCATGAACCCGCAGGGCATCCGCTGGACCCACCCCGACCCGAACCAGATCGGCAGACGCTTCCTCGGCAACACCGCCCGCGCCCTGCGGGGCGAGACGTTCACCGAGACCTACACCGGCACCCTCGGCCCCTCGGTCCGCGCGGTCACGCCGGTCGAGGACGACGACAAGCGGATCGTCGCCCTGGTCAGCGCCGGCATCCGGGTGGAGGCGATCAGCGCGCGGGTGCAGGACCAGGTGACCGCGCTGCTCGGCGTCGCGGCCGGGGTGCTGGCGCTCGGCGCGATCGGCACCTACGTGATCAACGCCCGGCTGCGGCGGCACACCCACGGCATGAACGCGGCCGAGCTGAGCCGCATGCACGCCTACCACGAGGCCGCGCTGCACGCCGTACGCGAGGGGCTGCTGCTGCTCGACGGGCAGTACCGTGTGGCGCTGGTCAACGACGGTGGACGGGAGCTGCTGGGGGTGAGCGGGGACGTGGTGGGCCTGCCGGTGACGGAGCTGGGGCTGCCCGCGCCGCTCACGGGTGCGCTGCTGGCGTCCGAGCCGCGGGTGGACGAGGTGCATCTGACGGCGGAGCGGGTGATCGTCGTGAACACCTCGCCGGTGTCGGGCGGGGAGCGCCGAGGCACGATAGTGACCCTGCGGGACGTGACGGAACTCCAGTCCCTGATGGGCGAACTGGACTCCGAGCGGGGCTTCACCCAGGCCCTGCGCTCCCAGGCGCACGAGGCCGCCAACCGGCTGCACACCATGGTCTCGCTGATCGAACTGGGCCGGGCCGAGGAGGCGGTGGACTTCGCCACGGCGGAGCTGGAGCTGGCGCAGGCCCTGACCGACCAGGTGGTGGCCGCGGTCAGCGAACCGGTGCTCGCCGCGCTGCTGCTGGGCAAGACGGCCCAGGCGAACGAGCGGGGGGTGGAGCTGGTGGTGTCGCCGGACAGCCGGCTGGACGACGGACTGCTGCCCGAGTCCCTGTCCGCCCGGGACCTGGTGACGATCCTCGGCAACCTGATCGACAACGCGGTGGACGCGGCGCAGGGCGGGGTGGCGCCGCGGGTGACGGTGACGGCCCACTCCGAGGTGTCCGACGGCTCCGAGCTGGTGCTGCGGGTGGCGGACACGGGGCCCGGGGTGGACCCCGCGCACGCCGAGCTGGTCTTCCAGCGCGGCTTCTCCACGAAGCCGTCCGGCCCGGGCGGCCGCGGCCTGGGCCTGGCGCTGGTGCGCCAGACCGTGCAGCGGCACGACGGCACGCTGACCGTGCGCGAGGCGCCGGGCGGCGGCGCGGAGTTCGAGGCACGACTGCCGCTGCGGGTGGGCGCGGCGACCGGAGGCGAGGCATGAGCGGCGACGTGCCCGGGGCGGGGGGATCCGCGCGGCCGCCGATCCGGGTGCTGGTCGTCGAGGACGACCCGGTCGCGGCGGACGCGCACGTGATGTACGTCGGCCGGGTGCCGGGCTTCGTCGCCGTCGGCAAGGCGCACACCGGCGCCGAGGCCCGCCGCTTCCTGGACCGCACCCCGGTGGACCTGCTCCTGCTCGACCTGCACCTGCCGGACGTGCACGGCCTGCAGCTGGCCCGCACCCTGCGCGCGGCCGGCCACCACGCGGACGTCATCGCGGTGACGTCGGCGCGGGATCTGGCGGTCGTCCGCGAGGGCGTCTCGCTCGGTGTGGTCCAGTACGTCCTGAAGCCCTTCACGTTCGCCACCCTGCGCGACCGCCTCGTGCGCTACGCCGAGTTCCAGGCGGCGGCGGGCGAGGCGAGCGGTCAGGACGAGGTGGACCGCGCCCTGGCGGTCCTGCGCGCACCGGGGCCGGCGTCACTGCCGAAGGGCCTGAGCGGCCCGACGCTTGAGCGGGTGACGGTGGCCCTGCGCGACGGCGCCGAGGGCCTGACCGCCACCGCCCTCGCCGAGGCGGTCGGCATCTCCCGGATCACCGCCCGCCGCTACCTTGAACACCTGGTGAACACCGGCCGCGCGGAACGCCGGCCGCAGTACGGAACGGTGGGACGACCGGAGTTGGTGTACCAGTGGACGCGGGGCGCACACCGGTGAGGGCGGGGAGCCGTACATGAGTGAGGAGTCCACAGAGGTCCGGCGTTTCTGGACAGAGCTCGGTCTTCCCGGGCTGGTGGACGTGCACACGCATTTCATGCCCGAGCGTGTCCTGCGCAAGGTCTGGGCGTACTTCGACGCGCAGGGCCCGCTGACCGGTGGGCTCGCGTGGCCGATCACGTACCGCGAGGAGGAGGGGCAGCGGGCGCTGCTGCTGCGGGAGTTCGGCGTCCGCGCCTTCACCTCGATGCTCTACCCGCACAAGCCGGGCATGGCGCGCTGGCTGAACGGATGGGCGGCCGACTTCGCCCGCCGCACGCCCGACTGCCTGCACACCGCCACTCTGTACCCCGAGCCGGGTGTCGAGACCTGTGTCCGCGAAGCCGTGGAGGCGGGTGCGCGGGTGTTCAAGGCCCATGTCCAGGTGGGGGACTACGACCCGGCGGACGGCTCGCTGGACCGGGCCTGGGGGCTGCTCGCGGAGGCCGGCGTCCCGGTGGTGATCCACTGCGGTTCGGGTCCCGCGCCCGGCAAGCACACCGGCCCCGGCCCGATCGCGCGCGTCCTGGCCCGGCACCCGTCACTGCGGCTGATCGTCGCGCACCTGGGGATGCCCGAGTACGAGGAGTTCCTCGGCCTCGCCGAACGGTACGGGCAGGTGCGACTGGACACGACGATGGCGTTCACCGACTTCACCGAACGCCTCATGCCGTTCCCGCGGCGGGCCCTCCCCCGGCTCGCAGCCCTCGGCGACCGAGTCCTCCTCGGCTCCGACTTCCCGAACATCCCGTACTCCTACGCGCACCAGCTGCGGGCCCTGGAACGGCTGGACCTCGGCCGGGACTGGCTGCGGGCGGTGTGCCACGACAACGCGGCCGCTCTGTTCGGACTGCCCGGCGGCAATCCCCCGCACACGCATTGACCTGACTAGACCACTCAACTTACGTTCGCACCGCAGCAATCTCCGCGTCACAGTCTCGTGAGCCCGCTGGAGGTCATGCCCGTGCGCCCCACCGCCGCCGTCTGTTCGCTCGTGACCACCGTTCTGGCCGCCACCGCGCTCACCGCGTGCGGGGGCGGGTCGGGCAGCAGCCCCGACACCGTCAAGGTCTCCTTCAAGCAGTCGACCGACAACTCCGTCCATGTGATGGACGACTATCTCGCCGGCGTCAAGAAGCAGTTCGAGCAGAGCCATCCCGGCAAGAAGGTCCAGCTCGTCCCCGTCAAGGCGCCCGACTCGGAGTACTACACCAAGCTCCAGCAGATGCTCCGGTCGCCGAAGACCGCGCCCGACCTGGTCTACGAGGACACGTTTCTCATCAACTCGGACATCACCAGCGGGTACTTGAAGCCGCTGGACGCGTATCTCGCCAAGTGGCCGGACTGGCGGCAGTTCATGGACACCGCCAAGGCCGCCGCCAAGGGTCAGGACGGCAAGACGTACGGCGTTCCGGACGGGACGGACACCCGCGGGCTCTGGTACGACAAGGCAGTCCTCGCCAAGGCCGGCCTTCCGGTGCCCTGGCAGCCGAGGACGTGGGACGACGTGCTCGCCGCCGCGCGGGCCATCAAACAGAAGGTCCCCGATGTCACCCCGCTCAACGTCTACACCGGCAAGCCCGCCGGTGAGGCCGCCACCATGCAGGGGTTCGAGATGCTGCTGTACGGCACCGGCGACGGCCGCACCGATCCGCTGTACGACGCCGGCAGCAGGAAGTGGGTCGCCGGCGGGCAGGGGTTCAAGGACGCGCTGTCCTTCGTCGAGACCGTCTACAAGGAGAAGCTGGGACCCGACGTCTCCACCGCCCTCGATCCCAACATCCAGACCATCGTCCGCGGTGATCTGCTGCCCAAGGGCAAGCTGGGCATCGACCTCGACGGGTCCTGGCTGCCGCAGGACTGGCTGCCCGGAGCCGGTCACGAGTGGCCGCAGTGGTCGCGCAGGCTGGGGCTCGCCGCGATGCCCACGCAAGACGGGCAGGCGCCCGGCAAGGTGAGCATGTCCGGCGGATGGACCTGGGCCGTCCCGGCCAAGGCCGGCAACCCCGATCTCGCCTTCGAGTTCATCCGGACGATGCAGACCAAGGCGAACGCACAGAAGTGGTACGTCGCCAACTCCGGTATCGCGGTGCGGCGGGACGTCGCGAGCGATCCCGCCTACGCCACCGCCCAGCCCGGCATCAAGTTCTTCACCGACCTCGTCGCCAGCACCCACTACCGGCCCGCCTACCCGGCGTACCCGAAGGTGTCGACGGCGATCCAGGAGGCGATGGAGTCCGTGACGACAGGCGACGCGAGCGTCGGGAAGGCCGCGGCCGGCTACGACGACGCCCTGAAGGACATCACCGGCGGCCAAGTGGTCGAGAAATGACGGCGCGGTTCCTTCCGCGCACGCTGCCCCTCCTCCCCGCCCTGGCCCTGCTGCTGCTCTTCCTCGCCGGGCCCATCGCCTACTGCGCCTACATCGCCTTCACCGACCTCCAGCTCACCGGCCAGGCCCACTCCTCGTTCGTCGGCCTCGGCAACTTCCGCCGGGCCTTCCGCGACGAGGAGTTCCTCAACGCCGTATGGCTGACGCTCGTCTTCACCGTGGTGTCGTCGCTGCTCGGGCAGAACACGCTGGGGCTGGCGCTGGCCGGGCTGATGCGGCGGGCGTCGAAGCCGGTGCGCACGCTCACCGGCGGGATCGTGGTCACGGCGTGGGTGCTGCCGGAGGTGGTGGCCGGGTTCCTGCTGTACGCCTTCTTCCGCAGGGAGGGGACGCTCAACGCCATCCTGGACGCACTGCATCTGCCGTCGCAGAACTGGCTGTTCACGCTGCCCATCCTCGCGGTGTCCTTCGCCAACGTGTGGCGCGGTACGGCGTTCTCGATGCTGGTGTACTCCGCCGCCCTCGCCGAGATCCCGCAGGAGATCACCGAGGCCGCCGAGGTCGACGGGGCGAGCGGACCGCGCCGGCTGTGGCACATCACGCTGCCGATGATCCGGCGTTCCATCGGGACCAATCTGATGCTCAACACCCTGCAGACGCTGTCCGTGTTCGGGCTGATCTGGGTGATGACCCGGGGCGGCCCCGGCGGCCGCAGCGAGACGCTGCCGCTGTTCATGTACGAGCAGGCGTTCCAGAACAGCATGATCGGTTACGGCACCGCGGTCGCCCTGTTGCTGCTCGTCGTCGGCTCGCTGTTCTCCGTGGTGTATCTGCGGCTGCTGCGGACGGAGGTGTAGGCACCGGTATGAGCCGCCCCCTCGCCTCCCGCCGGGCCACCCGGCGCCTGGCCGCCGATCTCGCGCTGCTGGTCGTGGCCGCGGCCTTCTGCCTGCCGCTGGCCTGGGTCGTGCTGTCGTCCGTCGATCCGCACGCCGATCTGCGGGTGAAGGCGCCGGACGGGGTCACCTTCGGCAATTTCGACGCGATCCTCACCGCGGACATCACCTTCACCCCGCTGCTGAACAGCCTGATCCTGTGCGGTGGCGCGACCGCGCTGACCGTGGTGTGCGCCGCGCTCGCCGCCTACCCGCTGTCCCGGTTCCGCTCCCGGTTCAACCGGCCGTTCCTGCTGTCGGTCCTGTTCGCGACGAGCCTGCCGATCACGGCCGTCATGGTGCCGGTGTACGCGCTGTTCGTGCGGGTCGACCTGATCGACACCATGCAGGGCACGATTCTCTTCTTCGCCGCCTCCCAGCTCCCCTTCGCGATCTGGCTGATGAAGAACTTCATGGACGGCGTGCCGAAGGAGCTGGAGGAGGCCGCCTGGACGGACGGGGCGTCCTCCTCGCAGTCCCTGGTCCGGATCGTGCTGCCGCTGATGGGGCCCGGACTCGCCGTGGTGACCGTGTTTTCGTTCGTGATGATGTGGGGCAACTTCTTCGTGCCGTTCATGCTCCTGCTCACCCCGGACCAGATGCCGGCGTCGGTGAGCATCAACGAGTTCTTCGGCAACCGGGGCATGGTCGCCTATGGGCAGCTGGCCGCGTTCTCGGTGGTGTACTCGACGCCGGTGATCCTTTTGTACGTGCTGATCGCGCGGCGGCTGGGCGGCGGTTTCGCCCTGGCGGGAGCGGTCAAGGGGTGACACGTGCCGCAAACGGTAAACCTACGGAAACGTAGGTTCCTACAATCCGTGATCCTGGCCGAACCCACCGTAGTCACGCCTTGAGCGCCGCTCTATGTTGTGGCGGGTGCGCCATCCCTCTCCCTCGAACCAGCCCGGCCCCCCGTTCGACGCCCTGGCCGCCCGGCGGCTGCGCGCCGCCCTCGGCATGGGGCCCGAGCACGTCGCCCACGGCATGCGGGTGTCCTACGGGCTGCCGTACGTCACCCCGGATCTCGTGATCGCCTGGGAACGCGGCATGACCAGTCCCAGCAGTCCCGAGCTGACCGCCTTGGCCGGGGTCTTGTGGTGTGCGCCGGGCGAACTCATCGCCCGGCCGCGCACCCTGCGCGAGCACCGCATGGCCCGCGGCATCGCACCGGAGGACGTCGCCCGGGAGGTGGGCGTCGACGTGCGCTCGTATCTGCGGATGGAGGAGAGCGGGGACTGGCACGGCAACGAGCGCCAGTCGGTGGCGCTCGCCGACGTGCTCCGGCTGTCGCTGCCGGACTTCGTGGCCGTCACGGGGCGCGAGCAGCGCCTGGCGGAGCTGCTGCGCAGCGCGGCCAGTACCCGTTGGCAGGGGTATGTGCGCCCGGTCGCGAAGATCGCGCCGCTGGAGAGGGGCATCCTGGAGGAGGTCCTGCAGGAACTGCACGAGGACTACCAGGGCCACATGGCCGCCACCCTCAGCTGGGGCGGCGGCAGCAGCGACTCCAGCGACTCGGGCCGCGCCTTCCTGGACGACATCGTGGACAACTTCTGGACCGCGGTACGCAAGAGGACCGGCTAGCGGACGGGTGCCCCGCATACGGGGGCACCTCTCCCCGAGGACCCGGGCCGACCCGGCGGATCGGTCCCAGAAGACCGCGACCGGCCGGTCCCAGAAGACCGCGACCGGTCCCAGAAGACCGCGACCGGTTCTAGAAGACCGACTCGGCCTCGTCCATCCGGTCCTTCGGGACCGTCTTCAGCTCCGTCACCGCCTCGGCCAGCGGCACCATCACGATGTCGGTGCCGCGCAGTGCGGTCATCTTGCCGAACTCTCCGCGGTGCGCGGCCTCGACCGCGTGCCAGCCGAAGCGGGTGGCGAGCACCCGGTCGTACGCCGTCGGCGTGCCGCCGCGCTGGACGTGGCCGAGGATGACCGGCCGGGCCTCCTTGCCGAGGCGCCGCTCCAGCTCGTGCGCGAGGGCGGTGCCGATGCCCTGGAAGCGCTCGTGGCCGAACTGGTCGATCTCGCCCTTGAGGTAGTCCATGGTGCCGTCGGCCGGGTGGGCGCCCTCCGCGACGCAGACGACGGCGAACTTCTTGCCGCGGGAGAAGCGCTCCTCGACCATCTTCACCAGGTCGGCCGGGTCGAAGGGGCGCTCGGGCAGACAGATGCCGTGCGCGCCGGCGGCCATGCCGGACTCCAGGGCGATCCAGCCGGCGTGCCGGCCCATGACCTCGACGACCATCACGCGCTGGTGGGACTCGGCCGTGCTCTTCAGGCGGTCCATCGCCTCGGTGGCCACGCCGACGGCGGTGTCGAAGCCGAAGGTGCGGTCGGTGGAGGAGATGTCGTTGTCGATCGTCTTGGGCACGCCGACCACGGGCAGACCGGCGTCGCTGAGCATGCGCGCCGCGGTCAGCGTGCCCTCGCCGCCGATCGGGATGAGGGCGTCGATACCGAAGTCGCTGACGATGTCCGCCGCGTTCTCGCAGGCCTCGCGCAGCCGGTCGCGCTCGAGGCGGGAGGAGCCGAGGATCGTGCCGCCGCGGGCGAGGATGCCGCTGACCGCGTTCAGGTCGAGGCCGCGGTAGCGCCCGTCGAGCAAGCCGGCGTAGCCGTCCTCGAAGCCGATGACCTCGTCGCCGTAGTTGTCCACCGCCCGGTGCACGACCGATCGGATGACGGCGTTCAGGCCGGGGCAGTCGCCGCCTGCGGTGAGAACTCCGATGCGCATCGTGCTGTGTCTCCTGCTCGCTGTGGGTACCTGTGAGCCTCCTCCCGATTGTTCCACGTCGCTGACCAGCGGAACGTCTTGACGGGCGCCTTATCTGTGCCCAGGGGTATTGTCAAGAGGGTTCCGCTCACCCCCGTGGGCGATTTTTGTACACGGTGGTGTACACGAGACGTAGACCCCCGCAGGCCACACCACACCCCACCTCACAGATGAAACGGAGAGCACACGTGACGCGCAGCGTGTACGTGACCGGTATCGACCGCGGCGACGGCCGCCAGGTCGTGGAGCTGGGGGTCATGGAACTCCTGACCCGGCAGGTCGACCGGGTCGGCGTCTTCCGCCCGCTCGTCCACGACGGGCCGGACCGGCTCTTCGAGCTGCTGCGCGCCCGCTACCGGCTCTCCCAGGACCCGGCGACGGTCTACGGCATGGGGTACGACGAGGCGTCCGCGCTGCAGGCCGAGCGCGGCACCGACGAGCTGGTCGCGGCGCTCGTCGACCGTTTCCACCTGGTCGCCCGCGACTACGACGTCGTGCTGGTCCTCGGCACCGACTTCGCCGACACCCAGCTGCCCGACGAGCTGTCGCTGAACGCGCGCCTGGCCAACGAGTTCGGCGCGTCCGTGATCCCGGTCGTCGGCGGCCGGGGACAGGCGGCGGAGTCGGTGCTGGCCGAGACACGCAACGCCTACCGGGCCTACGACGGCCTGGGCTGCGACGTGCTCGCCATGGTCACCAACCGGGTCGCCCGCGAGGAGCGCGACGCGATCGCGGAACGGCTCGCCGGGCGGCTCCCGGTGCCCTGCTACGTCGTCCCCGACGAGCCCGCGCTCTCCGCGCCGACGGTGTCCCAGATCGCGCACGCGCTCGGCGCGAAGGTGCTGCTCGGCGACGACTCCGGGCTCGCCCGCGACGCCCTGGACTTCGTCTTCGGCGGGGCGATGCTGCCGAACTTCCTCGCCGCTCTGACCCCGGGCTGTCTGGTCGTCACCCCCGGGGACCGCGCCGACCTCGTCGTCGGCTCGCTGGCCGCGCACAGCGCCGGAACCCCGCCGATAGCCGGTGTGCTGCTCACCCTGAACGAGGTCCCGGACGAGGACATACTCACCCTGGCCGCGCGCCTCGCCCCGGGCACCCCGGTGCTGTCGGTGTCCGGCAACAGCTTCCCCACCGCCGCCCAGCTGTTCTCCCTGGAGGGCAAGCTGAACGCGGCCACCCCGCGCAAGGCGGAGCGGGCGCTCGGCCTGTTCGAGCGGTACGTCGACACCGCCGACCTCAACAAGCGGGTCTCGGCGCCGAGCAGCGACCGCGTCACGCCGATGATGTTCGAGCACAAGCTGCTGGAGCAGGCGCGCGCCGACCGGCGCCGGGTGGTGCTGCCCGAGGGCACCGAGGAGCGCGTGCTGCACGCGGCCGAGGTGCTGCTGCGCCGGGGCGTGTGCGACCTGACGCTGCTCGGGCCGGTCGACCAGATCCGCAAGAAGGCCGCCGACCTAGGGATCGACCTCGGCGACACGCAGCTGATCGACCCGGCCACCAGCGAGCTGCGCGACTCCTTCGCCGAGAAGTACGCGGCCCTGCGCGCCCACAAGGGCGTCACCGTGGAGCTGGCCTACGACGTCGTCTCCGACGTGAACTACTTCGGCACGCTGATGGTGTCCGAGGGCCTCGCCGACGGCATGGTGTCCGGCTCGGTGCACTCGACGGCGGCCACCATCCGCCCCGCCTTCGAGATCATCAAGACCAGGCCGGACGCCGCCATCGTGTCATCGGTGTTCTTCATGTGCCTGGCCGACAAGGTGCTGGTCTACGGCGACTGCGCGGTCAACCCCGACCCGAACGCCGAGCAGCTCGCCGACATCGCGATGCAGTCGGCCGTCACGGCCGCGCAGTTCGGCGTCGAGCCGCGGATCGCGATGCTCTCGTACTCCACCGGCACCTCCGGCGCCGGCGCCGACGTCGACAAGGTGCGCGAGGCGACGGAGCTGGCCCGGCTGCGCCGCCCGGATCTGAAGATCGAGGGGCCCATCCAGTACGACGCCGCCGTGGAGCCGTCGGTCGCCGCGACCAAGCTGCCGGGCTCCGAGGTCGCCGGGCAGGCCAGCGTGCTGATCTTCCCCGACCTGAACACCGGCAACAACACCTACAAGGCCGTGCAGCGCTCGGCCGGCGCGATCGCGGTCGGTCCGGTGCTGCAGGGCCTGAACAAGCCCGTCAACGACCTGTCCCGGGGCGCGCTCGTCCAGGACATCGTCAACACCGTCGCCATCACGGCGATCCAGGCCCAGTCCCCCGCCCTGTCCCCCGCAGAGAAGGCTCCCCAGCAGTGACCGGCACCCGCATCCTCGTCCTCAACTCCGGCTCCTCGTCGGTGAAGTACCAGCTGCTCGACATGCGCGACGAGAGCCGGCTGGCCGTGGGCCTGGTCGAGCGCATCGGTGAGCAGACCTCCCGGCTCAAGCACACCCCGCTGACCGGCGGCGAGGCCCGCGAGTTCAACGCCCCGATCGCCGACCACGACGCCGCGCTGAAGGCCGTGGCGGAGGAGCTGGCCAAGGACGGCCTGGGCCTCGACTCCCCGGAGCTGGCCGCGATCGGGCACCGGGTGGTGCACGGCGGGATGTTCTTCACCGAGCCCACCGTCATCGACGACGAGGTGATCGCCGAGATCGAGCGGCTGATCCCGGTCGCGCCGCTGCACAACCCGGCCAACCTCACCGGCATCCGTACCGCGCGGGCGCTGCGCCCGGACCTGCCGCAGGTGGCCGTGTTCGACACGGCGTTCCACACGACCATGCCGGAGTCCGCGGCGCGCTACGCGCTCGACCCGAAGATCGCCGACCGGTACCGCATCCGCCGCTACGGCTTCCACGGCACCTCGCACGCGTACGTCTCCCGGGCGACGGCGAAGCTGCTGGGCAAGGCACCCGAAGAGGTGAATGTGATCGTGCTGCACCTGGGCAACGGCGCGTCGGCGTCGGCCGTGCGGGGCGGTGTGTGCGTGGACACCTCCATGGGGCTGACGCCTTTGGAGGGGCTGGTGATGGGTACGCGTTCCGGTGATCTCGACCCTGCCGTCATCTTCCATTTGGCTCGTGTCGGCGGAATGTCCATGGACGAGATCGACACTCTCCTCAACAAGAGGAGCGGTCTGTTCGGGCTGTGCGGGGACAACGACATGCGGGAGATCCGGCGGCGGATCGACGAGGGCGACGAACAGGCGCGGCTCGCCTTCGACATTTACATTCACCGTCTGAAGAAGTACATCGGCGCCTATTACGCCGTGCTCGGCACGGTCGACGCGGTCGCCTTCACCGCGGGCGTCGGGGAGAACGCGGCGCCGGTGCGGCAGGCGGCGATCGAGGGCCTGGAGAGCCTGGGCCTGGCCGTCGACCCGGACCGCAACGCGGTCCGTGGCGACGAGCCGCGGCTGATCTCTCCGACGGACGCGCGAGTGGCGGTCGCGGTGGTGCCGACGGATGAAGAACTGGAGATCGCGACGCAGACCTACGCACTGGTCGGGCGGTAACGAAATGCGGCTCCGCCGCATGGGAACTGAGCGCACCTGAGCATTCGGGCACTCATTTGTACTTTCCGCCAGACGGAATATTCCGTAGCGAAACAAACCGATAGGATCGCCCCATGCGCCGTTCGAAAATCGTCTGTACTCTCGGCCCCGCGGTCGACTCCCACGAGCAGCTCGTAGCGCTGATCGAAGCCGGCATGAACGTGGCCCGCTTCAACTTCAGCCACGGCACCCATGCCGAGCACCAGAGCCGGTACGACCGGCTGCGTGCCGCGCAGAAGGAGACCGGCCGGGCCATCGGCGTCCTCGCCGACCTGCAGGGTCCGAAGATCCGCCTGGAGACCTTCGCCGAGGGTCCGGTCGAGCTGGAGCGCGGTGACGAGTTCGTCATCACGACCGAGGACGTCCCTGGCGACAAGCAGATCTGCGGCACCACCTACAAGGGCCTGCCCGGCGACGTGGCCAAGGGCGACCAGATCCTGATCAACGACGGCAACGTCGAGCTGAAGGTCATCGAGGTCGAGGGTCCGCGGGTGCGGACGATCGTCATCGAGGGCGGCGTGGTCTCCGACCACAAGGGCATCAACCTGCCCGGCGCCGCCGTGAACGTGCCCGCGCTGAGCGAGAAGGACATCGAGGACCTGCGCTTCGCGCTGCGCATGGGCTGCGACCTGGTCGCGCTGTCCTTCGTCCGTGACGCCAAGGACGTCGGCGACGTCCACCGGATCATGGACGAGGAGGGCCGCCGGGTCCCGGTCATCGCCAAGGTGGAGAAGCCGCAGGCGGTGCAGAACATGGAGGACGTCGTGATGGCGTTCGACGGCGTGATGGTCGCCCGTGGCGACCTGGCCGTCGAGTACCCGCTCGAAAAGGTCCCCATGGTGCAGAAGCGCCTGATCGAGCTGTGCCGGCGCAACGCCAAGCCGGTGATCGTGGCGACCCAGATGATGGAGTCGATGATCACCAACTCCCGTCCGACCCGCGCCGAGGCCTCCGACGTGGCCAACGCGATCCTGGACGGCGCGGACGCGGTCATGCTGTCGGCGGAGTCGAGCGTGGGCGCGTACCCGATCGAGACCGTCAAGACGATGTCGAAGATCGTCTCGGCGGCCGAGCAGGAGCTGCTGAGCAAGGGCCTTCAGCCGCTGGTGCCGGGCAAGAAGCCGCGCACGCAGGGCGGTTCGGTGGCCCGCGCGGCCTGCGAGATCGCCGACTTCCTCGGCGGCAAGGGCCTGATCGCCTTCACCCAGTCCGGCGACACGGCCCGCCGTCTGAGCCGCTACCGCGCGACGCAGCCGATCATCGCGTTCACCACGGACGAGAACACCCGCAACCAGATGACGCTCAGCTGGGGCGTGGAGCCGCACGTGGTGCCGTTCGTGAACAGCACCGACGAGATGGTCGAGCTGGTCGACCAGGAAGTGGTCAAGCTCGGCCGCTTCAACGAGGGCGACGTCGTCGTCATCACGGCCGGCTCCCCGCCCGGCGTCCCCGGCACCACCAACATGGTCCGGGTCCACCACCTGGGCGTCGCGGGCCGCGACTGACCCCGGCACAAAGCCCACAGCCACCGAGGGCGCCCCCTGCGACAGGGGGCGCCCTCGGTGGCTTTGCGGCTCCCGGAGGGGGTCGGGGAAGCTCAGTCGGTGGTGTACAGGTGCATGCCGGGGACGGTGAGCGTGCCGCCGAACTGGGCCGCCTGGACCACCTTCACGTTGGTGAAGTAGATCAGCGGGATGTTCAGCGGCGGCGGGTTGTCCGGGCTGAACGTGATCGGGATCAGGCCGAACAGATTGCCGGAGATCGACTCGGTGTACATGACCGTGTCGCCGTCGCGGATGGTGGACGTGGTGCCCTTGCCGGCCTGGACGTGGTAGGTCTTGCCGGACTGCTTGTCCTTCACCGTCTGGTGCAGGTCGCCGATGTCGGTGCCGCCCGAGATGACGTACTTCAGCACCTTCTTGGTGGTGCCCGAGGCGGTCTTCACCTCGACCACGCCCTGGTAGTCCGCGCTCTTCAGCAGCAGCGAACTGGCCTGGAGGTACCAGGGGTCGTCGGCCACCGTCTTGTTGTCGACGCCGCCCTGGGCGTCGGTGGCGGCCTTGCAGTCCGCGGGGTCCGTCGTGGAGCCGGCCGACGGACTCGGCGACGCGGTGGCCCCGTCGGCCGCCTTCTGCGCCGCGTCCGTGGCGTCCTTGGCCGCGTCGGTCACCTTGTCGGTGGTGTCCTTGACCGTGCCGGCCGCCTTGTCCGTGGTGTCCTTGACCGTCCCGGTGACCTTGTCGGTCGTGTCCTTGACGGTGCCGGTCGCCTGGTCGGTCGTGTCCTTGACCGTGCCGGCCGCCTGGTCGGCGGAGGGCGACGGGGAGGCGGACGGCGTGGAGGTGGCGGTGGGCGAGGGCGTGTTCTTCTGGCCGCCGCCGAGCAGACCGTCGAGCGCGTCGCCGATGTCCTGCAGCAGGTTCTTGTCCGTGGCGGACGGCGACGGGGCGGGCGCCGAGGCGGTGGACCCGCTCTTCGGGGCCGCGGAGGCCGAGGCCGACGGCGTGGGCTGGGCCTTGTCGCCGGAACCTGAATCCGGCGAAGAGGTCTTGTCCGTGCCGGAGTCGGCGGAGCCGGGCGCGCCGGAGTCTCCCCCGTCGGCCGACGGGTCCGGGGTCGCCCCGTCCTTGCCGTCCTGCGCGCCGCCGGCCGCGTCCTTGCTGTCGGAGGCGGAGGGCGACGGGGTGGCTGAGGCGTCCTTGCCGTCCTTGTCGAGGGCGGCGACGCAGTCCTTGTACTCGTCGGCCATCTTCGACGACGAGGGGTTGTTGTCGGCCACGGCGAGCGACGCCGTGAACCCCATGCCCATCAGGACCGCCGTGGGCATCGCCACGCTGGCTATCGCCCGGCCGGCCGGCATGTGGAACCTGGTGAACAGCGGCTTCTTGGGGGCCGCATGACGCGGACCGGTTCTCCCACGGAACGCCTCAGCGTCAGTCCCGCGGGTCACCTCGTCAGCCGGCACTGTGCCTCCCGTTCGCCCCGTTGGCCGGGCTCGTTCCTGACAGATCGTTCGGTTCGCCCGCCCCGTCCGGCGTCTGGCCGTAGCCGTCCTCGGGAGCGTCGGCGCCGGCCTCTTCGGCCCGCTCCCGCTTCGCCGGCCCGCCCGGCGCCCACGACACGGCCATGGCCCCGCCGATCAGCGAG
This sequence comes from Streptomyces sp. NPDC036813, assembly GCF_055609245.1. Classification (NCBI taxonomy): domain Bacteria; kingdom Bacillati; phylum Actinomycetota; class Actinomycetes; order Kitasatosporales; family Streptomycetaceae; genus Streptomyces; species Streptomyces sp. NPDC036813. Next base: position 62,440 of record NZ_JBVJPV010000003.1, read on the forward strand.
AACAGGAAGCCCACGACGAAGCCGCCGAAGTTGGACACGGGGAGCGACACCAGCGCGAGCAGGATCGAGGCGACACCCGCGAAGACCCGGATGTGCTTCTGGAACCACAGGCTGATGCCCAGGACGACCAGCAGCACACCGATGATCAGCGAGCCGGCTCCGGCGGTGGTGGCCATGGCCAGCGTCAGATGGCCCACCTGCAGGTGTGCGTACGGAAAGTACATGATCGGAAAGCCACCGAGCATGACGAACAGTCCGGCCCAGAACGGCCGGGTGCCCCGCCAGGCGCGGAACTGCAGCCTCCGGCGGGTGAACTGGCCGGGTGCGGCAGAAGTCTCGGCGCTCATAGGAAAACAGCTCCCTGGTGCGGCATCGCTGTGGTGGGGATGTGGTGCGAGTGTGGGGGGTGTGGGTTACGCGGGCCCGGTGTGCACACGGCCCGGGAGCGGACGGGCGGGAGGCGCCTGAAGGCTCCCCCCGCCCGTCACGCTGTGCCTAGTAGCACTCGTGGGCGCCCGTCTGCAGCTTCATCTTCAGACCGGGCAGCGTGAAGGTTCCGGCCGTGGTCGCCCACGCCGTCTGCTGCACGCCGTACAGGTCGGCGCTCGTGGCCTGCTGGGCGAACCCGTACGGGTTGGCCTGCTCCTTGCCGCCCGCCATGCCGGGACCCTTGCCGCCCTTGTCGGCGCCGGTCTCGCCCGCCGGGACACCGATGTCGATGCCGTGGAACTCGGCACCGCCGGTCGTCTCGAGGTCGGCGACGTCGATGTACAGGCGGTCCGCCGAGACCTGCTTCTTCTCGTCGTCGCTGTTGCCCGCCGACAGGGTCAGGGTGACCGACCCGAGCAGCGGGATGTTCGGCGTGACGACGGACTGGCACAGGTTCTTGATGGTCGCGGACTTGAAGCCCGACACCGCCACCGGGTGCGCCGTCTTCTCACCACTGAGGGTGTACCCGGAGTCGATCGCGCCGTACTGCTCGAAACCCTTGCCGTGCAGCTCGTCGGCGGTGACCTTGAACGACTGCCCCGACACACTGAACGACGCGGCCAGCGCGCCCTGTGCCAGGGCGACGCCTATGGCAGCCGTGGCGGCCACGCTGGGCACCATGACCACAGCGAACCGCTTCCATCTGGTCCCGCCACGCACCTGGGACTCCATATTTCCTCCTTCTCGGACGTACATCTCCTGACCACCTGGCCCCCTCTACGGCGGCTCACCGGGCAGGGATGGGAGAAGTGCTACGTCCTCGGGAAGGAGCGCCCGCGCTCGGTGGCGCTGGTACGCGCCCGAATCACCGGCGATCACCCCCGAGCGACAACCACTGGTCGCGCCTGACACGCATCACGCACAACCTTGCTGGACAGGCTTCGCCGTGGCGAAGACCCCCCTGTCCAAGAGCCGGCGCCACTGCCGCCGGCTCTGCTCGGTGGGGACCCAGGAAGTCCCGTGACCCGATTGGCTGTCGGGCTGCGGGAATGGACCGAGCGTCGCCGATCGTGGTGCATTCTCGCCGCCGACACAAGGGGGTTCGTTACTCGCTAGTAACGGCCGGATCACCGCTCGGCGACCCAGAGGTCTCGGGCGGCGACACAGGGTGGCTCCGGGTGCGGGGACAAAACCGTTGATCGCTGGACAGAATCCGACAGAACCACTGCCTGGACTTACTCGCAGTAACAGCGGCCGCGATTACCAAGATTTGGTAAAGCGCGGCCGCGATGGAGGCGTCTCGGCGAACTTTTCACCCGGGCATCACATGCCCGGGCGTTTAGCGACTGGTCGGGGGACGGGTCCTCAGGCGGCTCAGAACAGGGCCCGCGCCAGCGCCCGCCGCGCCGCGGTCACCCGCGGATCGTCGGCCCCGACGACCTCGAACAGCTCCAGCATCCGCAGCCGTACGGCCTCGCGGTCGTCGCCCACCGTGCGCTGCACCGTGTCGACCAGGCGCCCGAAGGCGTCCTCGACGTGACCGCCCACCAGATCCAGGTCGGCGGCGGCGATCTGCGCCTGCACGTCGGCCGGCTTCTCGGCGGCGTCCTTGCGGACCTGCTGCGGGTCGAGGTTCTGCACCCGCTGAAGCAACTCGGCCTGCGCCAGGCCCAGTTTGGCTTCCGGGTGGGCCGGGTCGTCGGCCAGTACGTTCTGGTACGCCCGGATCGCCCCGGCCATGTCGCCCGCGTCCAGCGCCTGCGCGGCGGCGTTCAGCGCGGCGTCGTAGGGCCCCTCGGCCGGCGCCTGGACAGGCGCGCCGCCCGGCTCGGCCTCGGGGTCGACGGTCAGGCCGGTGATGCCGAAGCGCTGCTCGGCGACGGCCACCAGCTGCTCGAAGGTCTGGCGGATCTGCTCCTCGCCGGCCGCACCCTGGAAGAGCGGCAGCGCCTGGCCGGCGACGACGGCGAAGACGGCCGGGATTCCCTGGATGCCGAACTGCTGCATCAGCATCTGGTTGGCGTCGACGTCGATCTTGGCGAGCACGAGCCGGCCGTTGTACTCGACGATGAGGCGCTCGATCAGCGGGCTCAGCTGCTTGCAGGGCTGACACCACTCCGCCCAGAAGTCGATGACGACCGGCACCTCGGCCGACCGCTGCACGACATCCCGCTCGAATCCGGCCTCATCGACGTCGAAGACGAGGTCGGCGGGGGAGACGGCACCCGTCCCGCCCTGCCGCGCCGCTTCCGCGCGCGCCTGCTCGGCCTTGGCCTTGGCCTCCTGGGCCGCCTTCACCGCGGCGAGGTCGACGACGCCGCTCATGGACATGTTCCGTGGCTGCATGCGTCTATCCTCCCCCGTCCAGGTGCCTGCGTGAAAAACGATGTGAAAAGCCGGGCCCGCCCGATGTGTACGGAGCCGGACCGGCGATGTCTGTTCGGCGCCGGGTCCCCACCCACGCGCCGGTGGTCGTCGCCCGTGTACGTCCCTCACGAGCTTTCGCTACGAGTCGTAGCGTAATGCCATCGGAGGTCCGCGCGACACCACCCCCCGGTGATCTCCCTCACGACGGCGCCGGAACGGCCGGATATGGTCGTCGTATGCCGAGCCGCTCCCCCGCCGCCCGCCCCGGCCGTCCGCGCAGTGCCGCCGCGGACGCCGCGATCCTGGCGGCGACGCGCGAGGCGCTGGTCGAACTGGGCTGGTCCAAACTCACGTTGGGAGACGTGGCCACCCGCGCCGGGGTTGCGAAAACGACTCTTTACCGCCGCTGGTCGGGCAAGAACGAACTGGTGGTCGACGCGGTCGCGGAACTCTTCGACGAACTCCGGCTGCCCGACAGCGGCAGCCTTGCCTCAGACATCGAGGGCGTGGTGCTCCAGTTCGCCGCGATCCTCGCCCGACCGGAGGCCAAGAGCGGCCTGATGGCGGTGGTGGCGGAGTCGACCCGGGACGACGCCCTGCGCCTGCGCATCCGCGAGTCCATCGTGGAACGCCAGAAACGGCTCGTCCTGGAGGGCCGCGCCCGCGCCCAGCAACGCGGCGAGCTGCCCCCCGAGAGCGATCCCCGGGAGGCAGCCCGCACGGCCGACCTCATCTTCGACGTGGTGGCGGGCGCGGTGGTGCACCGCACCCTGGTCAGCGCGGAGCCGGCGGACGAGGAATGGGTCCGCAGCTTCACCCGCGTACTGCTGCTGGGGCTGAAGGAGTCAGCGGGCTAGCGGGCTAGAAGCCCGCCGGCTCGGTGTACACCCCCCACTCGTCCCGCAGGACCCCGCAGATCTCGCCCAGCGTCGCCTCGGCGCGCACGGCGTCCAGCATCGGCTCGATCATGTTCGCGCCCGAGCGGGCCGCGGCCAGCATGGCGTCGAGCGCCGCACGCACCGCGGACTCGTCCCGCGCCGTCTTGCGCTCGGCGAGCACCCGCACCTGCTCGCGCTCCACTTCGTGGCTCACCCGCAGGATCTCCAGGTCGCCGGTCACGGATCCGGTGTGGACGTTGACGCCCACGACCCGCTTCTCGCCCTTCTCCAGCGACTGCTGGTAGCGGAAGGCGGACTCGGCGATCTCGCCGGTGAACCAGCCGTCCTCGATCCCGCGCAGGATGCCGGAGGTGATCGGCCCGATCGGGTGCTGCCCGTCCGGGTGCGCCCGCAGGCCCCGCTCCTTGATCTGGTCGAAGATCTTCTCGGCGTCGGCCTCGATCCGGTCGGTGAGCTGCTCGACGTACCACGAACCGCCCAGCGGGTCGGCCACGTTGGCGACGCCGGTCTCCTCCATCAGCACCTGCTGTGTGCGCAGCGCGATCTCCGCCGCCTGCTCGCTCGGCAGCGCGAGGGTCTCGTCGAGCGCGTTGGTGTGCAGCGAGTTGGTGCCGCCGAGGACCGCGGCGAGCGCCTCCACGGCCGTCCGCACGACGTTGTTGTACGGCTGCTGGGCGGTCAGCGACACACCGGCGGTCTGCGTGTGGAAGCGCAGCCACTGCGACTTCTCGCTCCGCGCGCCGTAGACGTCCCGCATCCACCGCGCCCAGATCCGGCGCGCCGCGCGGAACTTGGCGATCTCCTCGAAGAAGTCGACGTGCGCGTCGAAGAAGAAGGACAGACCGGGCGCGAACACGTCCACGTCCAGCCCGCGCGAGAGCCCGAGCTCGACGTAGCCGAAGCCGTCCGCCAGCGTGTACGCCAGCTCCTGCGCGGCCGTCGCGCCGGCCTCGCGGATGTGGTAGCCGGAGACGGACAGCGGCTTGTAGGCGGGAATCTTCGCGCTGGTGTACTCCATCAGGTCGCCGATGAGGCGCAGATGGGGCTCGGGCTGGAAGAGCCACTCCTTCTGGGCGATGTACTCCTTGAAGATGTCGGTCTGGAGCGTGCCGTTGAGCACGCCCGGGTCGACACCCTGCCGCTCGGCGGCGACGAGGTACATGCAGAACACGGGCACGGCGGGGCCGCTGATGGTCATGGAGGTGGTGACGTCCCCGAGCGGGATGTCCTTGAACAGCACCTCCATGTCTGCCGCGGAGTCGATGGCGACGCCGCAGTGCCCGACCTCGCCGAGCGAGCGCGGGTCGTCGGAGTCGCGGCCCATGAGCGTCGGCATGTCGAAGGCGACGGACAGGCCGCCGCCGCCGTTGCCGAGGATCATCTTGTAGCGCTCGTTGGTCTGCTCGGCGTTGCCGAACCCGGCGAACTGCCGGATGGTCCACGTCCGCCCTCGGTAGCCGGTCGGGTACAGACCGCGCGTGAAGGGGTACTCCCCGGGCCAGCCGATCCGCTCGAAGCCCTCGTACGTGTCCCCCGGCCGGGGGCCGTACACCGGCTCCACCGGGTCGCCGGAGAGCGTGGTGAAGTCAGCGTCGCGCTTGCGTGCGGCGTCGTACCGGGCCTGCCAGCGTCGGCGGCCCTCCTCGATGGCGTCAGCGTCCATACCCTCGAATTTACTAGGACGTCCTAGTAAATGTCGATGGCTGACCGCCGTACGGATGCACGGCGGTGGCGGCCGAAGCCGGACGAACGGCGGCGTTACGCCTTGGCGGCGGCGGGGACCGGGTCGCCGGCCTTGGCCTCCAGCTCCCGGCTGACCTTGCGCTCGACGAAGAAGGCGGCCGTCGGGATGGTGCCCGCGATCAGTACCCACAGCTGCTTGCCTACCGGCCACTTCGCCTTGGAACCGAGGTCGAACGCGAAGATCAGGTAGATGACGTACAGCCAGCCGTGCGCGATGCCGACGACCCGGACGAAGCTGTCGGCCCCGTCCATGTGGATCCCGTACTTGGCGACGCAGCCGAGGGTCAGCAGGACCAGCAGCACGCCGGTGACGTAGGCCATGACGCGGTAGCGGGTCAGCACGCTCTTCTTCATGGCTTCGAGCGTAACCGCCCGTTGTGGGAGATCTTGCCCGGGGTCACCTGCTCCGGGCCCTCGGGCGCGCCGGACGCCTACTCCCCATCGAAGTCCTTCGCCGCGATCCGCAGCGGGCGCAGCAGTGCGAAGATCTCGCCGCACTCCTCCGCGTCGTACGCGCCGAGACCGAAGTCCATCGCCATCAGGTCGCGGGTGGCGGCCTCGACGACCTCGCGGCCCTTGCCGGTGATGGAGGCGAGGGTGCCACGGCCGTCGTTGGGATTGGGCCGCTTGGCCACCAGACCTGACCTGACCAGGCGGTCCACCGTGTTCGTCACGGACGTGGGGTGCACCATGAGGCGCTCCCCGATCTTGGACATCGGCAGCTCGCCCTCCTTGGAGAAGGTGAGCAGCACCAGCGCCTCGTAGCGCGCGAACGTCAGCCCGTACGGCTTGACCACCGCGTCCACCTCGGCGAGCAGGATCTGGTGCGCGCGCATGATGGACGTGATCGCGGCCATGGCCGGCACGTTGCCCCAGCGCTGCTTCCACAGCTCGTCGGCGCGGGCGATGGGGTCGAACGGGAGGCTGAGAGGCTTGGGCACGTCATCAGACCCTACCCGTCGGTCATATGGCGGTCAGCTCTGTCTCGCCTTTCGGTCGTCCGCCGCCTCGCTCGCCCGCCCGCGCGTCCGGCGCGCCTCGGCCGCCAGCAGGACGCAGACCGCCGTACCCGCCACGCCCGCTCCCGCGACGGTCGCCGTGACCCCGGCGAACTCGGCCACCACGCCGGCCAGTGCCATGCCCACGCCCTGGAAGGTCATCAGACCCGCCGTGAGCAGGGTCATCGCCCGCCCCCGCAGCTCCTCGGGCACGTCCCGCACCAGCCACTGGTCGAGGCCCAGGGTGTACGCCGCGCCGGCCCCGGAGACCACCAGCAACAGCAGGGTGACCGCGAGGCCCGGGCGCAGGGCGTATCCGGCGTACGGCAGCAGGGTCGCGCAGACCAGCGGCAGCGCGATCCGCTCGCGCACGGCGGGGCGCAGCCGTGCGCCGGCGAAGAGCTCGCCGGCGATCGTGCCGACCGGCAGCGCGCACATCAGCAGGCCGAGGCCCACCGAGCCGGCGCCCAGCTCCGCGGCGTACGGCGCGGCCAGCGCCTCGGGCGCGACGGAGAACACCGGCGGGAGCCAGAACAGGAGCAACAGCACCCTCAGCCTGCGGTGCGCGAGCACCTGGCGCGCGCCGCGCAGCGAGTCGGCGACCAGCGCCCCGCCGGCGCGCGCCCGCGCGGGCCGGCGCCGGGTGCCGAGGCGCAGCAGGGCCGCGGAACCGAGGAAGCCGGCGACGGTGATGAGCAGCGCGTGCCGCGGCGACACGGCGGTGAGCAGGACGCCTCCGACGCCGAACCCGGTGAGCAGGGCGCTCTGCGACACGATCCGCAGCAGGGAGCGGCCCAGCACGAACAGGTCGCCGTCACCCAGGATGTCGGCGAGCGTGGCCGTCCGGGTGCCCTGGAAGACCGGCGCGACGACGGCGAGGGCGCAGCGCAGCCCCAGCAGCACGGCGATCCCGGTGCCGGGGGCCGCCATCGGGGCCACACAGGCCGCGCACACCAGGTCGCACACCACCAGCACCCGCCGGGCCGGGTGGCGGTCGGCGAGGGAGGCGAGCAGTGTCCCGCCGACCAGGTAGGGCAGGAACCCGAGCGCGAAGGCGAGGGCGCTGAGCAGCGGCGAGCCGGTCCGCTCGTAGACCAGGACGGACAGGGCGATCTCGGCGACGACGAGTCCCAGCAGGGACAGGGCGTGCGCGGCGAAGACGGCGCGGAACTCACGGACGGCGAAGAGGTCGCGGTAGCCGACGGGCGCGGCGACGGCGGCCGGGGACTGTTCGGGCATGCGCAGCAGGGTCGCCGGGCGGCGGGGGCCGCCCGTAGCCTTTCGGCTGTCGCCGAATCTTCCTCTCACCCCTCCCGGAGGTGTCCGTGCCGTCCCGTCTGCACTTCGGGGAGGACGACTTCCTGCGCTGCCGGTTCGCCCTGTCGCCGCTGTGGGAGACGCAGGAGGTCGTCCGCACGCTCAAGCGGACCGAGCGGCACGGCTACCACGCCCAGTGGCTGCGCAGGATCCGTGCGGCGGCGAGCGGGCTCGACCTGAGCGCGCTGTGGCTGCTGATGCCGCGCCGCGGCCACTGCCCGGACTGGCTGTGCCCGCCGCCCCTCGGCCCGGCGGCCGGGTTCGAGGAGGAGATCGCCGCGGTGCGCGCGGCCGACCCGGTGGCCGCGCGCGCCGACACCGCCCGTTCCCTCGCGGACACCCCGGGCGCCCTGGAGTCGGCGCGGGGCCGGGCGTGGCTCGCGGATCCGGAGCGGATGGTGCGGGAGCTGGCGGATGCCATGGAGGAGGTGTGGCGCACCCTTGTGGCGCCGGACTGGCCGCGGTTGCGGGCGCTGCTGGAGGCCGACATCGCCTTCCACTCCCGGCGGCTGGCCGAGGTGGGCCTGGGCGGGCTGCTGCCGGAGATCAACCGGGGGTGCGGCTGGCACGCCGGGACGCTCACGGTGGAGTACCGCGGCGAGCACGAGCGGCACCTCGGCGGGCAGGGCCTGGTCCTGATGCCGAGCGTCTTCGTCTGGCCGGACGTGGTCAGCACGTTCGAGCCTCCCTGGCAGCCGACGCTCGTCTATCCCGCGCGGGGCATCGGCGGTCTGTGGGCGGAGCCGGCCAGGCGGGCGCCCGAGGCGCTGGCGCGGCTGCTCGGCCGGGGCCGGGCCGCCGTCCTCGCGGCCCTGGACGACCCGGCGACGACCACCGCCCTGGCCCACCGCCTGGGGCTGGCCCCGTCGTCGGTCTCCGCCCACCTGACGACGTTGCGGGACGCCGGGCTGCTGGTGGCGCGGCGCTACGGCCATCAGGTGCTGTACGAGCGGACCCCGCTGGGGATGGCGCTGGCGGCGGGCGGGGACTGAGGGGGCTACTCGGCGGCCAGGTGCCGCTCGACCGTCTCCACCTTGGAGGTGAGGCCGTCGCTCACGCCGGGGCGGATGTCCGCCTTGAGGACCACGGAGACGCGCGGGGCGCGTGCCTCGACGGCGGCGACGGCGCGCTTGACGACGTCCATGACCTCGTCCCACTCGCCCTCGACGGAGGTGAACATGGCGTCGGTGCGGTTGGGCAGCCCGGACTCGCGGACCACGCGGACGGCGTCGGCGACGTACTCCCCCACGTCCTCGCCGACGCCGAGGGGCGTCACGGAGAAGGCGACGATCATGCGTTCACCACGCCTTCCTGGCGCGCCCGGGCGGCGATCACGGCGTCCTCGGCCTCGCGGCGCAGCTTGCGCTCGGCGAAGAAGCCGCCGGTGGGCAGCACCGAGAGCAGGAAGTAGAGCGCGGCGGTCTTCAGCGGCCACTTGGCGCGGTTCCAGGCGTCCGCCCAGAAGAGCACGTACAGCACGAACAGCACGCCGTGGACCATGCCCATGACCGGGACCGCGTCGAAGTCCGTGGTCCGCTTCAGCACCGAGCAGACGAGCAGGATGAGGAAGGACACGGCCTCGGGTGCGGAGACCAGGCGGAGGCGGCGGAGGGCGGTGGCGGTCTTGATGTCCACGGGTCACCTTCGGTCGGGAGTTGCGGCTGCCGTTTGTGAACGCACGCACAAGCGTTCCCCCATTGTGGCAAACCGCGCCCGTAGGGGTCCGCTCAGGGTCGCTCTCCCTCCACGGGTGCTGTCCTGCCCCTCCGCCTGCCCGCTACTTTCCTTGCGTGGCGATGTTCCGACTGCAAGGCAGCAAGGTGCTCGCCGTCGACATGACCGGGGACGCCGTGAAGGCGAAGAACGGCTCGATGGTCGCGTACGACGGGCAGATGGCGTTCAAGAAGCTCACGGGGGGCGGTGAGGGTCTGCGGGGCATGGTGACCCGGCGGCTCACCGGCGAGCAGATGACGGTGATGGAGGTGAGGGGGCAGGGGACCTGCTGGTTCGCCGACCGTGCGTCGGAGATCAACCTGGTGACCCTCCAGGGGGACACGCTGTACGTCGAGTCGAGCAATCTGCTCGCGACCGACGCCGGCCTGAGGACGGGCACGACGTTCACGGGGCTGCGCGGGGCCACGCAGGGCAACGGGCTGTTCACGACCACGGTCGAGGGGCGCGGGCAGGCGGCGATCACCTCCGACGGCCCGGCGGTGGTGCTGCGGGTGTCGCCGCAGTACCCGCTGAGCGTCGACCCGGGCGCCTATGTCGCCCACCAGGGGAACCTGCGCCAGTCCTTCCAGTCCGGTGTGACGTTCCGCACGTTGATGGGCGAGGGCGGCGGCGAGGCCTTCCAGATCCGCTTCGAGGGGGACGGGCTGGTGTACGTGCAGCCGAGCGAGCGCAACACGATCGCGGGGGACGTCTGAGATGACCTTCCGTGAGATCAACTCCAAGATGGTCGAGGCGACCGTGGTGCCCGGGCAGCGGCTGTACAGCCAGCGCGGCGCGATGCTCGCCTACCGGGGCGACGTGAGCTTCACGCCCAACGTCCAGGGCGGCCAGGGCGGGGTCATGTCGATGATCGGGCGGCGCATCGCGAACGAGGCGACGCCGCTGATGACGGTCGAGGGCAGCGGCACCGTGCTGTTCGGGCACGGCGGCCACCACGTCCAGCTCATCCACCTCACCGGCGACACGCTGTACGTCGAGGCCGACCGGCTGCTCGCCTTCGAGGGCACCCTGACGCAGGGCACGGTGTTCCTGGGCGCGCAGGGCGGCGTCATGGGCATGGTCCGGGGCCAGGTCAGCGGCCAGGGGCTCTTCACCACGACACTCAAGGGGCACGGCGCGGTCGCCGTGATGGCGCACGGCGGCGTCTTCGAGATCCCGATCACCCCGCAGCGGCCCGTGCACGTCGACCCGCAGGCCTACGTCGCCCACCACGGCGACGTACGCAACAAGCTGTCCACCGCCCTCGGCTGGCGGGACATGGTGGGCCGCGGCTCCGGGGAGGCGTTCCAGCTGGAGCTGAGCGGCAGCGGTGCGGTCTACGTCCAGGCCTCGGAGGAGAAGCTGTGAGCACCCCCTACGGCGCCGGGCCGGTCGTGCACGACCCGTCGACCCTGCCCGCCGACGACAACGTCAACGCGTACACCTTCTGCGTGGAGCTCAAGGGGAGCCAGTGGTTCCTGCAGAAGGGGAAGATGATCGCCTACTACGGGGCGATCGAGTTCAACGGCGTAGGGCACGGCCGGCTGGACCGTCTGGTGCGTACCTCGTTCCATTCGCCTCTGCACGCGAGCGACTGGGTGGTGGCCGCCGGCTCGGGCAAGATGCTGCTCGCCGACCGGGCCTTCGATGTCAACTCCTACGACCTGGATGACGGCAATCTGACCATTCGCTCCGGCAACCTGCTCGCTTTTCAGCCAACTCTGTCGCTCAAGCAGTCGATCGTGCCGGGCTTTCTGACGCTGATCGGAACCGGAAAGTTCGTGGCCGCATCTAACGGGCCGGTGGTGTTCATGGAACCCCCGATCCGGGTGGACCCGCAGGCGCTCGTCGGGTGGGCCGACTGCCCGTCCCCGTGCCATCACTACGACCACGGGTATCTGACGGGTGTATGGGGCGGTCTACGTGCGATGACGGGCCTCGGCGGGGTGTCCGGAGAGGAGCATCAGTTCGAGTTCGTGGGCGCCGGCACGGTCCTTCTGCAGTCGACCGAGACACTCATGGCCGAGCAGGCCACGGGGGCGGTTCCACCGGAACCCGGGGTACCCGGGGGAGGCGGGGCGCACGGTCCGGCCGGAGGGCAGTCCGGGGTACCGCGCCTTCCCGGACAGCTGGGCGACCTCCAGCGTCGCTTCGGGCTGTGAGCGGTAGTCTGCGGAGTGTGACGTCGAACGCGTGCGCACAGTCACACCACCCTCAGTAGTTCGCCTTTCAACTTCTTAGGTAGACTTCATTCATGGAGACCGAGACGGCCACGCGGTGGCTGACGGATGCGGAGCAGTGTGCCTGGCGTACCCATCTGGAGGTCAACAGGCTGCTGACGTACCAGCTCGAAAAGGATCTGCAGCCGTTCGGCCTGACGATGAACGACTACGAGATCCTGGTGAATCTCTCCGAGTCGGAGGACCGGCGGATGCGGATGAGTGACCTCGCCTCCGCCACGCTCCAGTCCAAGAGCCGGCTCTCCCACCAGATCACGCGCATGGAGAACGCCGACCTCGTGCGCCGGGAGAACTGCGAGTCCGACCGGCGCGGGCTGTACGCCGTACTCACCGAGCACGGCATGGAGACGATGAAGAAGGTCGCACCCCACCACGTGGACTCGGTGCGCCGCCACTTCATCGACCTGCTGTCCCCGGAGGCCCTGACGGAACTGGACAAGTCCCTCAGGCCCATCGCCGACCACTTGCGAACGCAACGCGGCCGCCCCTGAGCGAACGCGACGGTGGCTGGCCGCAAGGGTGCCCCGAACGCCGAGAGAGGCGCGGGGACCGTGCGACCAGCCACCGATCAGCCGCACCCGCCGAACGACGGACCGGGCCGATCTCATGCGCGCACGCGGCGTCAGCCCTCCGTGAGACCGGCGACCAGCTCGTCCGCCGCCCGGTAGGGATCCATCTCCCCGGCGACGATGCGTTCCGCAAGCGTCGGCAGGTGGCTGTCCCCGTGCAGGTCACCGATCCGCTCCCGCAGCGCCGTCACCGCGATGGTCTCGACCTCGCGGGCGGCCCGCGCACGCCGGCGCTCGGCGAGCACCCCGTGCTCCTCCATCCACGCCCGGTGCTTCTCGAGGGCCTCCACGACCTCGTCGACGCCCTCCGCGCGCGCGGCCACCGTCTTGACGATCGGCGGGCGCCAGTCCCCCGGCCCGCGGGCCTCGCCGAGGCCCAGCATGTGGTTCAGCTCCCGCGCGGTGGCGTCGGCGCCGTCACGGTCCGCCTTGTTGACGACGTACACGTCGCCGATCTCCAGGATTCCGGCCTTCGCGGCCTGGATGCCGTCGCCCATGCCGGGGGCCAGCAGGACGACGGAGGTGTCGGCCTGCGAGGCGATCTCCACCTCCGACTGGCCCACGCCGACCGTCTCCACGAGGATCACGTCGCAGCCCGCCGCGTCGAGGACGCGGATGGCCTGCGGCGCGGCCCAGGCGAGGCCGCCCAGATGGCCCCGGGTGGCCATGGAGCGGATGTAGACGCCGGGGTCGGAGGCGTGGTCCGACATCCGCACCCGGTCGCCGAGCAGGGCACCGCCCGAGAAGGGCGAGGAGGGGTCGACGGCCAGGACGCCGACCCGCTTGCCCTGCTTGCGGTACGCCGTGACCAGCGCGGAGGTGGAGGTGGACTTGCCGACGCCGGGCGAGCCGGTGAGGCCGACGACATAGGCGTTGCCGGTCAGCGGGGCCAGCGCCGCCATGACCTCCCTCAGCTGCGGGGACGCCCCCTCCACCAGGGAGATCAGCCGGGCCACGGCACGCGGCCGGCCTTCCCTGGCCTGGGCCACCAGCGAGGAGACGTCCTGCATCACAGCTCCGTTCAGATCAGGATCGTACGAATATACGGACTGCTCAGGCCTTGGGTACCCGCACGATCAGCGCGTCACCCTGGCCGCCACCGCCGCACAGCGCGGCCGCGCCGACCCCGCCGCCCCGGCGCTTGAGCTCCAGCGCCAGGTGCAGCACCAGGCGGGCGCCGGACATGCCGATCGGGTGACCGAGCGCGATGGCGCCGCCGTTGACGTTCACCTTTTCCGTGGACACCCCGAGGTCCTTCATTGACTGCACGGCGACCGCCGCGAAGGCCTCGTTGATCTCGATGAGGTCGAGGTCGGAGACCTCAAGGCCCTCCTTCTTCAGGGCGTGCGCGATCGCGTTCGACGGCTGCGACTGCAACGAGTTGTCCGGACCGGCGACGTTGCCGTGGGCGCCGATCTCGGCGATCCAGTCCAGGCCCAGCTCCTCGGCCTTGGCCTTGCTCATCACGACCACGGCGGCCGCGCCGTCGGAGATCTGCGAGGAGGTGCCGGCCGTGATCGTGCCGTCCTTGGAGAACGCCGGACGCAGCTTGCCGAGGGACTCGGCCGTGGTGTCGGCGCGGATGCCCTCGTCCTTGCTGAACAGGACCGGGTCGCCCTTGCGCTGCGGGATCTCCACCGGAGTGATCTCGGCTTCGAAGACGCCGTTCTTCTGCGCGGCGGCGGCCCGCTGGTGGGACAGGGCGGCGATCTCGTCCTGCTCGGCGCGGCCGATGCCGAGGCGGGTGTTGTGCTTCTCGGTGGACTCGCCCATGGGGATGTTCTCCCACGGGTCGGTCAGGCCGTCGTAGGCCATCGCGTCCAGCATCTGCACCGCGCCGTACTTGAAGCCGTCACGGGACTTCGGCAGCAGGTGGGGGGCGTTGGTCATGGACTCCTGACCGCCCGCGACGATGATGTCGAACTCGCCGGCCCGGATCAGCTGGTCCGCGAGCGCGATGGCGTCGAGACCGGACAGACACACCTTGTTGATGGTGAGCGCCGGGACGTTCATGGGGATGCCCGCCTTGACGGCCGCCTGGCGCGCCGGGATCTGGCCCGCGCCGGCCTGGAGCACCTGGCCCATGATCACGTACTGCACCTGGTCGCCGCCGATCCCCGCGCGGTCGAGGGCGGCCTTGATCGCGAAGCCGCCGAGGTCGGCTCCGGAGAAGGACTTCAGAGAGCCCAGCAGCCGCCCCATGGGCGTCCGCGCCCCCGAGACGATCACCGAGCTGTTCGTTGCAGTTGCCATGAGCTGCGATCCCCTTACCGGCCTGCACGACCGAGGAGTGAACGAGGGTTTACTTCGAATGTACTGAGTGGCACTCCGTGCCGTCACCGGGCCGCCGGTGTGATCGCGCGCACGTTGCGTAACCACCGGGTCCGCGCTCCACTGACAAGCATGCTGACGCGAATCGACCACATCGGGATCGCCTGCCACGACCTCGACGCCACCGTCGAGTTCTACCGGGCCACCTACGGCTTCGAGGTGTTCCACACCGAGGTCAACGAGGAGCAGGGCGTGCGCGAGGCCATGCTCAAGATCAACGAGACGTCCGACGGGGGTGCCTCCTACCTCCAGCTGCTCGAACCGACCCGCGAGGACTCCGCGGTCGGCAAGTGGCTCGCGAAGAACGGCGAGGGCGTCCACCACATCGCCTTCGGTACCGCGGACGTGGACGCCGACTCCGAGGCCATCCGCGGCAAGGGCGTCCGCGTGCTCTACGACCAGCCGCGCATCGGCTCCATGGGCTCGCGGATCACCTTCCTGCACCCCAAGGACTGCCATGGCGTCCTGACAGAACTGGTCACTTCGGCCCCCGTTGAGTCGGACGAGCACTGACCCTCGTACATAAGGGCCGGTAGGGTTGGGTGCGGTCGCCGCCCAACCCTGCGGCGACCCGGTCCCTCCGTCACCGGCGGGACCAGTCCGGGGTCCGGTTCAGGGGGGCGAGCGACGGGGCAGCAGCCCATGCTCCGCCGTTGATCTGACACCATTCACCCGGGGGCCCCGTTCGGCGGATGGACGGTGCTCGTTGGAGAGACTTGCGACCAGGGGACGGATGGGACCGCGCAGTGCGGGGCTACGAGAGCCAGGAGCGGGAGCCGGCGGCTGACGTCGACCACCTCACTCGGTTCGAAGCCGAGATGAAACGGCTGAAGACCGAGCGGGAAAAGGCGATCCAGCACGCCGAGGACCTCGGCTACCAGGTCGAGGTGCTGCGCGCCAAGCTGCACGAGGCGCGCCGCACCATCATGTCCCGGCCCGCCTTCGACGGCGGGGACATCGGCTACCAGGCCGAGCAGTTGCTGCGCCAGGCCCAGATGCAGGCCGACCAGATCCGCGCCGACGCCGAGCGCGAGCTGAGCCAGGCCCGCGCCCAGACCCAGCGCATCCTGCAGGAGCACGCCGAGCAGGCCGCGCGGCTCCAGGCCGAGCTGCACCAGGAGGCGGTGACCCGGCGCCAGCAGCTGGACCAGGAGCTGGCCGAACGCCGCGCGACGGTCGAGTCGCACGTCAACGAGAACGTCGCCTGGGCCGAGCAGCTGCGCGCCCGCACCGAGGCACAGGCCCGTCGGCTCATGGAGGAGTCCCGCGCCGAGGCCGAACAGGCCCTGGCGAGCGCCCGCGCGGAGGCCGAGCGGCTGACCGCCGAGGCCCGCCAGCGGCTCACCAGTGAGGCCGAGTCGGCCCGCGCCGAGGCCGAGCAGCTCCTGCGCCGGGCCCGCGCGGACGCCGAGCGACTGCTCAACGCCGCCTCCACGCAGGCCCAGGAGGCCACCGACCACGCCGAGCAGCTGCGTACCTCCACCGCCAGCGAGTCGGAGGCCGCGCGCCGTCAGGCGCAGGAGCTCAGCCGCACCGCGGAAGCCCGCATCGCCGAGGCCGACACCGCGCTGCGCGAGGCCCGCGCCCAGGCGGAGAAGCTGGTCGCCGAGGCCAAGGAGGCCGCCGCGAAGGCGCTGGCGAGCGCCGAGGCCGCCAACGAGACCCGCACGCGCACCGCCAAGGAGCAGGTCGCCCGGCTGGTCGGCGAGGCCACCAAGGAGGCCGAGTCCACCAAGGAGGAGGCCGAGCAGCTGCTCGCCGACGCCCGCGCCGAGGCCGAGAAGCTGCTCGCCGAGGCCACGGAGAAGGCGCGCAGCGCCACCGCCGAGGAGGCCGCCACCCAGCTGTCCAAGGCGGCCAGGACCGCCGAGGACGTGCTCAACAAGGCGGCCGAGGACGCCAAGCAGACCCGGAAGGCCGCCGCCGAGGAGGCGGAGCGCATCCGCACCGAGGCCGAGGCCGAGGCGGACCGGCTGCGCGCCCGGGCGCACGAGATCGCCGAACAGCTCAAGGGCGCGGCGAAGGACGACACCGAGGAGTACCGGGCCAAGACGGTCGAGCTGCAGGAGGAGGCCCGCCGGCTGCGCGGCGAGGCCGAGCAGCTGCGCGCCGACGCGGTCGCCGAGGGCGAGAAGATCCGCGCCGAGGCCCGCAAGGAGGCCGTCCAGCAGATCGACGAGGCGGCCAGGACCGCCGAGGAACTGCTCGCCAAGGCCAAGGCGGACGCCGACGAGCTGCGCAAGACCGCGACCGCCGACAGCGAGAAGGTGCGCACCGAGGCCATCGAGCGGGCGACGAGCTTGCGCCGGCAGGCCGAGGAGACCCTGGAGCGCACCCGCGCGGAGGCCGAACGGCACCGTGCGGAGGCCGCCGAGCAGGCCGAGACGCTGAAGGCGGACGCCGAGCGGGCCGCGCGCGAGCTGCGCGAGGAGACCGAGCGGGCGATGGCCGCCCGGCAGGCGGAGGCGGCCGAGGAGCTGACCCGTCTTCAGTCGGAGGCGCAGGAGCGGCTCGCCGCGGCCGAGCAGTCCCTCGCGGACGCCCGTGAGGAGGCCGCCCGCATCCGCCGGGAGGCCGCCGAGGAGAGCGAGCGGCTGCGCGGCGAGTCCGCCGAGCGGATCCGTACGCTCCAGCAGCAGGCCGAGGCCGAGGCCGAGCGGCTGCGCACCGAGGCCGCCGCTGACGCCTCCGCCTCCCGCGCGGAGGGCGAGGCCGTCGCCGTACGGCTGCGCTCCGAGGCGGCGGCCGAGGCGGAGCGGCTGAAGTCGGAGGCGCAGGACAGCGCCGACCGGCTGCGCGCCGAGGCGCAGGCCGCGGCCGAGCGGCTGGCGGCGGAGGCGTCGGAGACGCTGGCCGCCGCGCAGGAGGAGGCGGCCCGCCGCCGTCGTGAGGCCGAGGAACTCCTCGGTTCGGCGCGCCAGGAGGCGGACCAGGAGCGTGAGCGGGCCCGCGCGCAGAGCGAGGAGCTGCTCGCGGCGGCCCGCACCCGCGTGGAGGAGGCGCAGACCGAGGCGACCCGTCTGGTCGAGGAGGCCGAGCGGCGCGCGGGCGAGATGGTGTCCGCGGCCGAGCAGCACGCGCAGCAGGTGCGGGACTCCGTGGCCGGGCTGCACGAACAGGCGCAGGACGAGATCGCCGGGCTGCGCAGCGCCGCCGAGCACGCGGCGGAGCGCACCCGCCGGGAGGCGCAGGAGGAGGCCGACCGGGTCCGCACGGACGCCTACGCCGAGCGGGAGCGGGCGGGCGAGGACGCCGCGCGGCTTCGCCGCGAGGCCAACGAGGAGGCACAGGCCGCCAAGGCGCTCGCCGAGCACACGGTGACGGAGGCCGTCGCGGAGGCCGAGCGCGTGCGTTCCGACGCCGCCGAGCACGCCCAGCGGGTGCGCACCGAGGCTTCGGAGACCATCGCGCAGGCCGACCAGCAGGCGGCGCGCACGCGGGCGGACGCCCGGGAGGACGCCAACCGCATCCGCTCGGACGCCGCGACGCAGGCGGACACCCTCATCAGCGAGGCCCGCAGCGAAGCGGAACGCCTCACCACCGAGACGGTCGCCGAGACCGACCGGCTGCGCACGGAGACCGTCGAGGAGGCCGAGCGCGTCCGCACCGAGGCGCTTCAGGAGGCCGAGCGCGTCCGTACGCAGGGGCGGGAGGAGGCCGACCGGCTGCGCACCGAGGCCGCCGACATCCGCGCGCAGGCCGACCAGGACGCGACCCGTACGCGGGCGGACGCCCGGGACGACGCCAACCGCATCCGCTCGGACGCCGCGACGCAGGCAGACACCCTCATCGGCGAGGCCCGCAGCGAAGCGGAACGCCTCACCACCGAGACCGTCACCGAGACCGACCGGCTGCGCGCCGAGACGATCGCCGAGACCGACCGGCTGCGCACCGAGACCGCCGCGGAGGCCGAACGCGTCCGCACCGAGGCGCTTCAGGAGGCCGAGCGGGTCCGTTCGGAGTCGGTCGCCACGGCGGAGAAGCTGGTCGGGGACGCCACGGCGGAGGCGGAGCGGCTGCGTGCCGAGGCCGCCGAGACGGTGGGCAGCGCCCAGCAGCACGCCGAGCGCATCCGTACCGAGTCCGAGCGGGTCAAGGCGGCGGCGGCCGAGGAGGCCGAGCGGCTGGTCACGGCCGCCCGCGAGGAGGCCGAGCGCACCCTGGACGAGGCCCGCAAGGACGCCAACAAGCGCCGCAGCGAGGCCGCCGAGCAGGTCGACAAGCTCATCACGGAGGCCACGGCCGAGGCGGACAAGCTGCTCACCGAGGCGCAGCAGCAGGCGCTGAAGACGACCGCGGACGCCGAGTCCCAGGCGGACACGATGGTCGGCGCCGCCCGCAAGGAGGCCGAGCGGATCGTCTCCGAGTCGACCATCGAGGGCAACCAGATGGTGGAGAAGGCGCGTTCGGACGCGGACGAGCTTCTGGTCGGCGCGCGCCGGGACGCCACGCAGATAAGGGAGCGGGCGGAGGAGCTGCGCGACCGCATCACGTCCGAGATCGAGGAGCTGCACGAGCGGGCCCGCCGCGAGGCCGCCGAGACGATGAAGTCGACCGGCGACCGCTGCGACGCGCTCATCAAGGCCGCCGAGGAGCAGCTGGCCAAGGCGGAGGCGAAGGCCAAGGAGATCGTCTCGGAGGCCAACTCCGAGGCGGGCAAGGTCCGTATCGCCGCGGTGAAGAAGGCCGAGGGGCTGCTCAAGGAGGCCGAGCAGAAGAAGGCCAGGCTGGTCAAGGAGGCCGAGGAGCTCAAGGCCGAGGCGGTCCGCGAGGCGCGGCGCACGGTCGAGGAGGGCAAGCGCGAGCTGGAGGTCCTGGTGCGGCGCCGCGAGGACATCAACGCCGAGATCTCCCGCGTCCAGGACGTGCTGGAGGCGCTGGAATCCTTCGAGGCCCCCTCGCCGGCCAAGGACTCCGCGGTCAAGGCGGGTGCGACGGTCGGCGCCCCTCGTTCGGGTGGCAAGTCGTCAGACGGCTAGCGTCCGCGGGCGGCGAGGGGCCAGTCTGAGCCAACGGCACGGAGGGGAAGCGGAAGTGACGCGGCGATGTTCCACGGTCCTGGGCAGGGCCTTTGACGGTGTCTTGGCAAGTGGTCCGCCGCTCAGCCACCCAAAAGGGGTGTCATTCTCCAGATCAAACACGTATCCGCTCGATGACACGCCGTTCTGACCCCTAGGATTCCACCTATCACCTCACCGGTCTCATTCGACAGGAACCCCATGAGCGACACTTCCCCCTACGGCTTCGAGCTTGTGCGGCGTGGGTACGACCGCGCTCAGGTGGACGAACGTATCTCCAAGCTCGTCTCCGACCGTGACCAGGCCCTCTCCCGTATCACCGCTCTGGAAAAGCGCATCGAGGAGCTGCACCTCGAGACGCAGAACGCCCAGGCCCAGGTGACGGACGCCGAGCCGTCCTACGCCGGGCTCGGCGCGCGCGTCGAGAAGATCCTGCGCCTTGCCGAGGAAGAGGCCAAGGAGCTGCGCGAGGAGGCCCGGCGCGCCGCCGAGCAGCACCGCGACCTCGCCGAGTCGGCGGCCCAGCAGGTGCGCAACGATGCGGAGTCCTACGCCGCCGACCGCAAGGCGAAGGCCGAGGACGAGGGCGTCCGGATCGTCGAGAAGGCCAAGGCCGACGCGGCGCAGCTGCGCTCCGAGGCGCAGAAGGACGCGCAGTCCAAGCGTGAGGAGGCGGACGCCCTCTTCGAGGAGACCCGCGCCAAGGCCGCGCAGGCCGCCGCCGACTTCGAGACGAACCTCGCCAAGCGCCGTGAGCAGTCCGAGCGCGACCTGGCCTCCCGTCAGGCCAAGGCCGAGAAGCGGCTCGCGGAGATCGAGCACCGCGCCGAGCAGCTGCGCCTGGAGGCGGAGAAGCTGCGCACGGACGCCGAGCGCCGCGCCCGCCAGACGGTGGAGACGGCTCAGCGCCAGGCCGAGGACATCGTGGCGGACGCCAACGCCAAGGCCGACCGCATCCGCTCGGAATCCGAGCGCGAGCTCGCGGCGCTCACCAACCGCCGCGACTCCATCAACGCCCAGCTGACGAACGTCCGCGAGATGCTCGCCACGCTGACCGGTGCGGCGGTCGCTGCCGCGGGGTCCCCGGGTGACGACGAGCAGGTTTCTCGTGGGGTGCCGGCGCAGCAGTCGCGCTGACCGCGTTCGCCAACGCCCGGGATACGGCGTCCGAACGACTGAAGAAGCCCTCCGCCAGCACTGGCGGAGGGCTTCGTTCCGTCTTAGCGTGGCCGCATGATCGAGCTCGAGGGGCTGACCAAGCGGTACGGCGAGAAGGTGGCGGTGAACAATCTGAGCTTCACCGTCAGACCCGGCATCGTCACCGGCTTCCTCGGTCCCAACGGCGCGGGCAAGTCGACCACCATGCGGATGATCCTGGGTCTGGACCGGCCCACGGCAGGGGATGTGCGGATCGACGGCATCCACTACGACCAGCTGAAGGACCCGCTGACGTACATCGGCGCGCTGCTGGAGGCGAAGGCCTGGCACGGCGGGCGCAGCGCCTACAACCACCTGCTGTGCCTCGCGCAGAGCAACGGCATCCCCACCCGCCGGGTGCGGGAGGTGCTGGAGACCGTCGGTCTGACGGCGGTGGCGAGGAAGAAGACCAAGGGCTTCTCGCTCGGCATGGGGCAGCGGCTCGGCATCGCCGCCGCGCTGCTCGGCGATCCGCGGATCCTGATGTTCGACGAGCCGGTCAACGGCCTCGACCCGGAGGGCATCCACTGGATCCGCAACCTGATGAAGTCGCTGGCGGCGCAGGGGCGGACGGTGTTCGTCTCGTCCCATCTGATGAGTGAGATGGCGCTCACCGCGGACCATCTCGTCGTCATCGGACAGGGCCGGCTGCTGGCCGACACCTCGATGGCCGACTTCATCGCCCGTAACTCCCGCGCCTTCGTCCGGATCCGCACCCCGCAGCGTGAGCGGCTGCTGGACGTGCTGCACCAGGCGGGCATCACCGTCGTGGAGACCGGCAGCGGGGTGCTGGAGGTGGAGGGCGGCAAGAGCGAGCAGATCGGTGAGCTGGCGGCGCAGCACCAGATCGTGCTGCACGAGCTGAGCAGTCAGCAGGCCTCGCTGGAGGAGGCGTTCATGCAGCTGACCGCGCAGGCGGTGGAGTACCACGCACACGACGGCACAACCCCGGCGCCGCAGGAACCGTGGGGCGCCGGCTGGCAGAAGGGGGACTGAGCCATGGCGGCGGTCCAGGTCATCCGCTCGGAGTGGACCAAGATCCGGTCGGTGGCGTCCACGGTCTGGACGCTCTCCCTCGCCGTGGTGGTCACCATCGCCCTCGGCATGCTGATCTCGGCGCTGTCGAAGAACGAGTTCGACAACATGAGCCGCCGCGATCGGCTCTCCTTCGACCCGACCTTCATCAGTTTCGCCGGGATGACCCTCGGCCAGCTCGCGATGATCGTGTTCGGCGTGCTGGTGGTGTCGAACGAGTACAGCACCGGCATGATCCGCACCTCGCTGGCCGCGGTGCCCCGGCGCGGCATGTTCCTGTTCAGCAAGGTGGCCGTCGCGACCGGGCTGGCGCTGGTGGTCGGCATGGCGACCAGCTTCGCCACGTTCTTCCTCGGGCAGGCGATGCTGGGTGAGCACCGGGCCTCGATCGGCGATCCCGGGGTGCTGCGCGCGGTGTTCGGCGGCGGGCTGTACATGACGCTGATCGCGGTGTTCTCGATGGGCGTGGCCGCGATGCTGCGCTCACCGATGCTGTCGCTCGGCATCCTGATGCCGTTCTTCTTCCTGATCTCGAACATCCTCGGCAACGTCAGCGCGACGAAGAAGATCGGCCGGTACCTGCCCGACCAGGCCGGCAGCAAGATCATGCAGGTGGTCACCCCGGTCGGCGACGACACCCCCTACGGCCCCTGGGGCGGCCTCGGGATCATGGTGGCGTGGGTGGCGGCGGTCCTGGCCGGCGGTTACGTCCTGCTGAAACGGCGTGACGCCTGAGCCTCGGCCCCTGCCCGCCCTTTGCCTTCTCTTGGGTGGAACCGTCAGCGCCTGGATATCCTCCTAACCCTTACGGGGGCGTGTGCCCTGCTGTCCTGAACCTTGCGATGGGTGCGGAGCATGATCGAAGCAGTCGGCCTGACAAAGCGCTACGGCGACAAGACCGCTGTGTACAACCTCTCCTTCCAGGTACGGCCCGGCGCCGTCACCGGGTTCCTCGGGCCGAACGGCTCGGGCAAGTCGACGACCATGCGGATGATCCTCGGCCTGGACAACCCCACCGCCGGGTCGGTCACGATCTGCGGCCACCCCTACCGCCGGCTGCCCAACGCCGCCCGCCAGGTCGGCGCCCTGCTGGACGCCAAGGCCGTGCACGGCGGCCGCTCCGCCCGCAGCCACCTGCTGAGCCTGGCGCAGCTGTCCGGCATCCCGGCCCGCCGCGTCGACGAGGTGCTCGGCGTGGTCGGCCTCCAGGACGTGGCGAAGCGGCGCTCCAAGGGCTTCTCGCTCGGCATGGGCCAGCGGCTCGGCATCGCCGCCGCGCTGCTCGGCGACCCGCAGGTGCTGCTCTTCGACGAGCCGGTCAACGGTCTCGACCCCGAGGGCATCCTGTGGGTGCGCAACCTGATGAAGGCGCTCGCCGCCGAGGGGCGCACGGTGTTCGTCTCCTCCCATCTGATGAGCGAGATGGCGCTCACCGCCGACCACCTCATCGTCATCGGGCGCGGGCAGCTGCTCGCCGACATGAGCGTGCAGGACTTCATCGCGGCGAACTCCGCCGGCTTCGCGCGGGTGCGCACCCCCGACAGCGAGCCGCAGCAGAGGGAGAAGCTCACGGCCGCGCTCACCGAGGCCGGCGGCCAGGTGCTGCCCGAGCAGGACGGCGCGCTGCGGGTGACGGGACTGGCGCTGCCGCAGATCTGCGACCTCGCGCACGAGCACGACGTACGGCTCTGGGAGCTGAGCCCGCACCAGGCCTCGCTGGAAGAGGCGTACATGCGGATGACGCAGGCGGCCGTCGACTACCGCTCCACGATCGACCAGAAGGCCGCCTTCCTACAGCCGCTGCCGCCGGGCGCCGAACCGCCGATGCCGGTACCCGGACAGGGCCAGCCCGGCTGGTACGCCCCGCCGCCGCCCCAGCAGGGCGGGCAGCCGTTCCCGCCACCCCAGAGTCAGCCGGGCCCGTGCGGCGCCCCGCAGGCACCCCTCGCGGCCCCGTACGGCGCCCCGCAGGGACCGGGCGCGGCCCCGGTGAACCCGTACGCCCAGCAGGCCCCCGCCCAGCCGGTCGCCCCGCAGGCCCCCGCGCAGCCCGCCGAGACCCCCGCGCCGCAGGCCCAGCCGCCCGCGTCCGCCGCATCCTCCGCCGAACCGACCACCGCCCAGTCCGAGGACGCCCGATGAGCTCGCCCCAGATCCCGACGCCGCAGGCCGCGCCGACCTGGCAGACGGCGCCCGGCGCCCCCGCCTACACCTCGCCCATCCCGATCGTGCGCACGCACCTCGGGCACGCCCTCGCCTCCGAGTGGACCAAGCTGCGCTCGGTGCGCTCCACGCTGTGGACGCTCGGGGTGTTCGTACTGCTCGTCGTCGGCATCGGCCTGATGACCGGCGCGCTCCTCGCGGCCAACGCTTCGCCGGAGGACCTGGCGACCAGCAGCCCGCTGCCGTACGGCCTCTTCGGGGTGCTGCTGGGCAGCGTCTGCGTCATGACCCTCGGCGTGCTGACGACGGCCTCCGAGTACGGCACCGGCATGATCCGCACCACGACAGTGGCCTGCCCGACACGCGCGCGGGTGCTGACGGCGAAGGCGATCGTGCTGTTCGCGGTGGTGTTCACGGTCACGCTGGTGTCGACCACGTTCGTCTCGTTCGCGCTGACCGGGATCCTCCCCGACGCGAAGGCGGCGTCCGGCGGGGAGTGGTTCAAGGCCACCGTCGGCGTCTCGCTCTACATCGCGCTGCTCGGCCTGTCCTCCCTGCTGATCGGGTCGATCATCCGGCACTCCGCCGGCGCCATCACGGTCATGATCGGTCTGGTGCTGGCCCCGCTGGTGATCGCCCTGTTCATGGTGACGGAGTCGCTGCAGAAGGTCCGCGAGTTCCTGTTCGACTACTCGATCCCGACCCAGCTCGGCGTGTTCTACACGACATCCATCGGCGAGAGCGGCCCCTCCGGCTGGGACCCGCTGTGGATCGCCCTCGTCGCGACGGCCGCCGCGTTCGCCGCCGCGTGGGCGCTGCTGGAGAAGCGGGACGTATAAGGGCGTACTAGAACTTCGGCGCGTTCCGGGACCGCTGCACCCGCGTGGTGCGGCGGTCCCTGGCGTTCCAGCAGGCCTTGTGCCAGTGGCGGCGGTCGTCGACACCCGCGTGCTCGGGCCAGGCGACGACGTGCGGGACGCCGTCGGGGATCAGCTGGTCGCAGCCCGGGCAGCGGTAGCTCTTGCCCTGGGCGCTCGCGCCCGCCACGTGCCGCACGCTCCAGTGGTCACCCTGCCAGCTCACCGACGACTGCCAGCCGCCGTAGCGGCTCGTCTGGTCGTCCTCGGCGCTGCGGCCGGGCGAGCCGGAACCCTTGGGACGGTTGCGACGCGGGGACACGGAACACCTCACGGAGCTATACAGGGGGCACGGGCCGTTTCCAGCGTACGCGGCGCGCTCCGGGGTACTCCCCGCTCCAAGGGGGGCGGAGCGCCTCGCCAAGTGCCCCTGCGGGACCTCCCGTTCCCGGGATTCTCCCGACAATCCGCAAATTACTCCGTCAGGCCGTGTCCTCGGCACGTGTCAGACGGTTATGCCGGGTGGGGGAGCTCCGCGTCGGAGCCGAGGAAGCAGGAAAAGCGATGCGCGTTGGAAGTTTCGTGTTGGCGGCCCAGTTCCCCGGCCAGGGCCCGGGAGAAGCGCTGCACCGCGCGGTCCGCTCCGCGGAGGTCGCCGAGGAGGCGGGACTCGACACGGCCTGGCTGGCCGAGCACCACTTCGTGCCGTACGGCACGTGCCCGTCGGCCGTCACCCTGGCAGCGCTGCTGCTGGGCCGCACCCGCAGGCTGCGGGTGGGTACGGCGGTCAGCGTGCTGCCGACGGCGCATCCCGTCGCGCTCGGCGAGCAGGCCGCCCTGCTGCATCTGACGAGCGGCGGCCGGTTCTCGCTGGGCGTGGGGCGAGGCGGGCCGTGGGTGGACCTCGAGGTGTTCGGCTCCGGCCTCGGGGCGTACGAGCACGGCTTCCCGGAATCACTCGATCTGCTGACGCGGTGGCTGCGCGACGCGCGGGTTTCGGCGGACGGCGAGCGGTTCCGCTTCCGCGAAGTGCCCGTCGTGCCGAGGCCGTCGGAGGCGCTGACGGACGACCCGGGCCCGGAGGTGATCGTGGCGTGCACCTCGCCGTCGAGTGTGCGGCTGGCTGCCGAGCGCGGACTGCCGATGCTGCTCGGGATGCACATCGGGGACGAGGAGAAGGCCGAGATGGTCGCCCTGTGGCGGCGGTCCGCACGGGCGGCGGGCCGTGGCGAGGACGAGATCCGGTCGGCCGCGCATGTCTCGGCCGGCGTCTGCCAGCTCGCCGACCGGCGCACGGACGCGGTGGAGACGCTGACCAAGGCCATGCCGGGCTGGCTGAAGCAGGGGCTCGACGCCCATGTCACCGTCGACGGCCGGCAGCGGCGGATGCGGGACCCGCTGGCGTACACCGAGCTGCTGTGCGGGCTGCACCCGGTCGGCACGCCGCGGCTCGCCGTCGACCGGCTCACGGCGACCGGCGAGCGGACCGGTATCTCCCGGTTCGCCCTGCTGGTGGAGGGTTCGGGCGACCTCGCGGCGACGGAGGAGAACGTCCGGCGCCTGGGCGCCGAGGTACTCCCCCATCTGCCCTGAGAGCGTCCCGGGGAGCTTGCCGCTCCGGTTTCGATGTCTGCACCTCCCACGGGCGGAGCGGCAAGCGGGTGACCTCACTGCGTCAGCAGTCCCGCAGCTCCGGGGACTGGTTCAGCAGCTGGTTGCGGATCGAGGTGAAGCGCGCCAGCGTCTCGTCCACGGAGGAGTCGAGCGGGAACACCGCCACGCGGTGGCAGTTCTGGAAGGCCAGCCGCACACCGAAGTGCCGTTGCAGCGCACCGCGTATCGCGTCGCTGGCGAGCGCGCGCAGCAGCTGGCCGCGCGCCTGCTCGTCCGGCGGGGGCGTCTGGTTGTCGGCGAACTGGCCGCCGTCCACCTTCAGCTGGGCCACCAGGGAGCTGATCATCTCCCATGCGTAGGGCAGGGAGGTCCGGACGCAGTCGACGAATGCTGCTTCGTCGACCTCGCCTCGCTCGGCCTGTTCGAGTAGGGCCGGTGAGACGTCGAGCGACATGGGTTCTCCTCTCGCACCCCCGCACAGCAGGGGTTGCCGGACACGGAAAGGGGAGCCCGCGATGCCGAGATACCGAACACGGTGAGTACACGCATAGCGACCTCCCGTTTTCTACGGTAGGCAACAGACCGTGACGGCACCAGGCGAATGGGCAGATAGGAACGCCCAGTTGGGCACACAATCGGCCAGTGTGGAACAGGCGGAATCAGGGAGATTAGGGGCGGCTCACAGGGCGAATCGCGTGCACGGGTGTCCGTCGAGTAGCGTTGCCGACCATGCGTCTCGTCATTGCCCGATGCTCCGTGGACTACGCCGGCCGGCTCACCGCCCACCTGCCCTCCGCGCCCCGACTGATCCTGGTCAAGGCGGACGGCAGCGTCTCCATCCATGCCGACGACCGGGCCTACAAGCCCCTGAACTGGATGTCGCCGCCGTGCACGCTGAAGGAGGGCACGGGCGAGGAGGATGGCGTCTGGACCGTCGTCAACAAGGCGGGCGAGAAACTGATCATCACGATGGAGGAGATCCTCCACGACTCCTCGCACGAACTGGGTGTCGACCCCGGCCTGATCAAGGACGGCGTGGAAGCGCACCTTCAGGAACTGCTCGCCGACCGCATCGAGACCCTCGGCGAGGGCTACACGCTCATCCGGCGCGAGTACATGACCGCGATCGGCCCCGTGGACATCCTGTGCCGTGACGCCGACGGCCAGACCGTCGCGGTGGAGATCAAGCGGCGCGGTGAGATCGACGGCGTCGAGCAGCTCACCCGCTACCTGGAGCTCCTCAACCGCGACCCGCACCTCGCGCCGGTGCGCGGCATCTTCGCGGCGCAGGAGATCAAGCCGCAGGCCCGCGTCCTGGCCACGGACCGCGGCATCGGCTGCCAGGTCCTGGACTACAACGCCCTGCGCGGCATCGAGGACGACAAGCTCCGGCTGTTCTGAGGAACGTCACGCCGTACGGCGATGAGGGCCGGACCCCGGTGGGGTCCGGCCCTTCGCCGTGTGCCGGGTCAGATCACCGACTCCGTGCTGCTCGCCGTGCCGCTCTGCGGCGCGCTCGCCGAGCTGCCGGACCCTGCGGGGGCGCTGGAGGAGGCGGGGCCGCCGGCGGTGTTGGAGGTGGACGGTGACGACGTGTCGGTCGGCGACGCGGACGGCGGGGCCGTCTCCGAGTCGGACGGCGTGGGAGACGACGAGGTGGACGTGGACGGCTTCGGGGACGTCGTCGGCTTCGGGGAGGTCTTCGTCGGCGGGTTCGTCGCCGGGTCCGACGGCTCCGTGGGAGCCCCTCCGCCCGTCTCCTGCGTCCCCGTCGGCCGGTCCGACGGCCCCGTCGTCGGGGTCGGGTCGTCCGCCGTGCCGTACGTGCCGTCGGGGCCCGGGTCGGTGGGGCGGCCGGTGGGGGTGCCGGTGGCGCCGCGGCGGTCGTCACCGTTCTTCTGCGGGGCGTCGGCGCCCAGGGTGCCGTCATCGATGTCCTGGCTGGCGGACGGGTTGACGCCGACCTGGTCGGACGGGGTGTGCGCGTCGTTGTCGGACGTGGCGCCCAGCGTCACGACCGTACCGAGCACGGCGACGAGCAGCGCTCCTGCGCCGGCCGCGACGAGGTTGCGGCGGGCCATGTTCCTCAGACCGCCGCGGGGCTTGGCGGCGGGGCCGTGGGGAGCCGGCGCGGCCTGGTGGGTGACGACGGTGACGCCGTCGTCCGGGGTGGGCCGGGGCAGCGGCGGAATCGGCGCGAGCACACCGGCCGCCGGGGAGGCGGACTCCTCGGAGCGGGCGGCCGCCACCTCCTCCCCCGCCGTCACCGGGATGCCCGGCACGTCACCCGCGCGGTCGGCGACCAGGGCGAGAGCGCGGCGGCCCGCGACGGTCCCGCGCTTGTCGGAGACCGCGCCGCGCAGCCCGACGGAGGCCTCGAGCTCGGCGCGGGCCCGGTCGAGCCGCCCGGCGCACAGTGCGAGGACGCCCAGTTCGTGGTGGAAGTAGGCCTGTTCGGCGACCTCGCCGGCGAGCCGCGACGCCTCGGCGCCCGCGCGCAGGGCCCGCTCCCAGGCGCCCCACTCCAGGCCCGCGGCGAACGCGGGCGCGGCGGCGCGGGCGAGCGCGACGGCCGTGTGTTCGCCGTCCTCCTCGTCGGGCCCCGCGGAGACGAGCGGCGTGAGGGCGGCCAGTACGGCGTCGGCCTCGGCGCAGACCCGTTCGGGGGTGACCGAGGGATGTCCGGCCCACCAGGTGTAGTGCCGGGCGGCGGTGCGGGCCTGCTCGGTGGCGTCGTCGGCGTATCCGGCGGCCTCCAACTGGGTCTGGACGCCGGCGGCGAGCCGGTAGCGGGAACCGACCGGGGAGACCAGTCCGCAGGAGGCGAGTTCGCCGAGCGCTGCGTCGGCGTGGGTGTCGCCGACGAGGGCGGGCAGGTGCGCCTGGTGCGGCACCTCACCGCCGAGGGCGACGGCGAAGCGCAGGGTGGCGCGGGCGGACGCGCTGAGGCGGGACGCGAGCAGCGGGGCGGGCGCGGCGGCCTCGCCGAGGGAGGGCAGCGGTATGTCCTCGTCCGCGTCGGCCGGTACGGGGCCGTCGAAGGGCACCGCGTCCTCGAAGACGCCGTACTCGTCGACCGCGTCGGCGCCCGCGCGCAGCCGGTCGCGCTGCCGCAGCAGGGCGCCGGCCTGGACGAACCTCAGCGGCAGGCCCTCGGACTCGAACCACAGGTCGCCCGCCCAGTTGGCCTCGTCCTCGGTGAGGACGCGGCCGAGGGACTGCTCGATGAGCTCGACGCCGCCGGCCCGGTCGAGTCCGCTGAGGAAGACCTCCTCGACGGCGGAGTCCGCGGACGGGGCGGCCACGTCGGGGGTGGCGGCGAGCAGCCAGGCGCACTCGGGGGTGGCGTCGAGCAGCTCGTCGAGCGCCGTCCCGCCGAACTCCAGGTCGTCGAGGACGACGACGGCGCCGATGTCACGGACGCACTCCAGCAGTTCCTCGCGGCCCGGGCGGTGCCGGGGCGCGCTGTGCACGGTGCGCAGGAGGTCGTGCAGCAGATCGTCGGCGGTGCGGTGGAAGCCGTTGAGGCGGACGACGCCGTCGGGGGCGAGGTCCGCGCAGTCCTCGGCGACCAGGTCGAGGAGGCTGGTGCGGCCGGAGCCGGCGGGGCCGGTGAGGCGTACGGAGCGGCCGCGGGCCAGGAGGCGGACCAGGCGCTCGCGTTCCTCGTCGCGGCCCAGCAGCGGCAGCGCGGGCCGGGCGGGTCCGGGCGGGACGGGCGGCGCGGCGGCGCGGTCGGCGTCGGCGCGGTCGGCGGCGCTGCGCCGCGTGGGACGTTCGGGTTGTCCGGCGGGCGGGCAGGGCTCTATCTCGCTGCCGTCGACGGGGTTGACGGTGAGCAGGAGATCCCCGGAGACGACCTGGACCATGCGGGCCTGCGCGGGCCCGTGCTGGCCGAGGTCGGGTGTGAGGGGATCCCTGGACGGGCGCGGGCGCGGCGCGTGGCCGTCACCCTCGCGGCCGTGCTCCTCGGGCCCCCGGGTGTTCGGGTCCATAGGTTTCAAGCCCCCCAAAAGCGTCGTGTGGCGGTAGCCCCTCCCGGCCTTGCTGCACACTGCGCTGTCGCTTCTGGTCCGGTGCCCGGTCGAGGGTTGCGGGCGGCGGGCAGACGAACCGTAAACCTTCGCTCAGTATCTCCGACAGCCCGGGGTACCGTGCCGCCCGAGACGTCACAGTCCGGTGAGGATTGGGCGCGTGGGGCGTTTCGCCGGGTCTCGGCCGTGCGCCGGGTGCCCCCGGACGCCGGGGTCACACCCGCCGGAGCACATCACGCGGTCGCACCGGGGGCGGGGAGCCCGCGTCGGGGCTACACCCGGGGCAGGGAGTCCACGGCGAGGCCGCCTTCGATGGCGAGGATGCGGTGCAGCCGGGTCGCCACCAGCAGGCGCTGCATCTGCGGGGGTACGCCGCGCAGCACCAGGCGGCGGCCGCAGCGGCCGGCCCGGCGGTGGACGCCCATGATGACGCCCAGCCCGGTGGCGTCCCAGGAGTCCAGCTCTGACAGGTCGAGCACGAGGTCGCCGACTCCGTCGTCGACCGCCGAGTGCAGGACCGTACGGGCGTCCGCCGCGCTGCGGACGTCGAGGCGGCCCCCGACGACCAGCTCGACGTGGTCGCCCCTGATGTGCATATGCGCTCCTCGGGTGAGTGCGGTGGCTACTCCATGACGTGGGTGTGCCAGGTCTGACTGCGCCGGTGGCGGTGCGGTTGCTGGCTGTAAGCGAACCGATACCTGATTCACCCCGGAGAGTGACCTCTCCGGGGTGAGTGCGGTGATCAGTACGTGTAGAAGCCCTGCCCGCTCTTGCGCCCGATGTCACCGGCGTCCACCATCCGGCGCATCAGCTCCGGCGGGGCGAACTTCTCGTCCTGCGACTCGGTGTAGATGTTGCTGGTGGCGTGCAGCAGGATGTCGACGCCGGTGAGGTCGGCGGTGGCGAGGGGGCCCATGGCGTGGCCGAAGCCCAGCTTGCAGGCGATGTCGATGTCCTCGGCGGTGGCGACGCCCGACTCGTAGAGCTTGGTGGCCTCGACGACGAGCGCGGAGATCAGACGGGTCGTCACGAACCCGGCGACGTCGCGGTTGACGACGATGCAGGTCTTGCCGACGGACTCGGCGAACTCGCGGGCGGTGGCGAGGGTTTCGTCGCTGGTCTTGTAGCCGCGGACCAGCTCGACGAGTTGCATCATCGGCACCGGCGAGAAGAAGTGCACGCCGACGACCCGCTCCGGGCGCTCGGTGGCCGCGGCGATCTTGGTGATCGGGATGGCGGAGGTGTTGGAGGCGAGGACGGCCTCCGGGCGCACGATCTTGTCGAGGGCACGGAAGATCTCGTGCTTGACCTCGAGCTTCTCGAAGACGGCCTCGACGACGAGGTCGGCGTCGGCGGCGGCGTCCAGATCGGTGGTGGGCGTGATCCGGGCGAGGGCGGCCTCGGCGTCCTGTGCCGCCAGCTTGCCCTTGCTCACGAACTTGTCGTACGACGCCTTGATGCCGTCGGTGCCGCGGGTCAGTGCCTCGTCGGTGACGTCGCGCAGGACGACGTCCCAGCCCGCCTGTGCGGAGACCTGGGCGATGCCGGACCCCATGAGACCGGCCCCGATGACG
Source organism: Streptomyces sp. NPDC036813 (assembly GCF_055609245.1). Classification (NCBI taxonomy): domain Bacteria; kingdom Bacillati; phylum Actinomycetota; class Actinomycetes; order Kitasatosporales; family Streptomycetaceae; genus Streptomyces; species Streptomyces sp. NPDC036813. The sequence continues at coordinate 94,538 of NZ_JBVJPV010000003.1, forward strand.
GCGAGCTTCCGTGCCACTGTGCGACTCCCCTGATACGCGCTGTCGTCAGGCCCCGGCGTCCCGTCCCCTCGTCCGCTCGGAGGGTGCGCCCGGCACCTCGGGACGGAACTCACCGAGGCGCCACCGGGCAGGGGGAGGGTCGCGCAGGGGCCAACTTCTCTCCGGCGGACACTAGCGCCCGTGAGGGGCAGCGCGGCGGAGTTAGTAACGCGTTTCACGTCTCACGGGGTGAGACGCCGGTCACGTCGGAACGTGCGGGGGATGTGACGCCGTGTCGGATGCCGACGGCGGTCATGGAGCCGCGGTGACGGGTCCCCGGAACGGGGACCCGCACCGTGTGCGCTCAGTACGTCTGGTAATACGGCGAGCCCACCGTCTCCGCGATCCCGAAGGGTCTGAATTCGGGGTCGGTGAGCACGCGGTATACGAACTCCGAGGCGGGCATGTCGAACCGATGGAAGGGCTCCAACGGGTCGACACGCGCCAGCACCGGCCACGTCGCGGGATCCGCCGCGGTGTCGGCCAACCAGTAGTACTCCTCTTCGATGAAGGAATACCCCCACTGGACGAGGCCCTTGCCGCTTTCTGCCTGATTCGCGCCGAGAATGCCGTACGGTTCGTAGATCCGGCGGCTGTCGGGGTTTCCCTGGACAGTTCTCAGCAGCGTCTCATGATTGGCGGGAACCGATTCGGTGTCACCCTGCGCCGTGAGCAGCAGGACGTGATCACTGAACGCGCCCCATTCGGGGAAGCGCCGACGCAGCTCCTTGAAGTCGGCCGGCAGAGGGGTGCCCAGCACCTGTTCGGCTTCGGACCAGTCCGGTTCGCCCGGTTCGGCGTCCCAACCGATCTCGGCCACCAGGCGATCAACCCATTCCATTGCACCCCTCCGCACAGCCTGCTCAACGGCATTGTCTACTGACCGAAGTTTTTCGTCAGGGCTTGTTCCAAATCGTCTGGTTGACTATCTGGACTCCTGTCGAAGTGTAGGCGCTCATGGTAACACCCAAGGGAATCGGGTTGCTGTCGTTCTCGTAGACCGGAATCGACGAGTAGTAGACGGTATTTCCTGCCGCAATCGAATCCGCGATCTTCTGCTCAGCCCCAGACATCACCGGAGAATTCGCGTTCCGGTAGAGCGGAACGAGATTGCGCCGGTCGGTACCACTGCCACCCAGCTGGCGTGCCAGCAGGTGACCGCGGTTCATCGTGGGCTTGTTCCCGAGCTGGAAGCCCGGAGGAACGCTGTCCCAGAAGCCGGGGGTCGACGGAGGCCACGGCGCGTTGCTGCCCATGATCTCCGTGTCGGGTCCGTTCAGGACATTGGCACCGTCCTTGTCGGTGTAGTTGAACCCGCCGGCGGTGAGGCAGGCGTAGGCACCCGTGGCGCGGCCCTGCTGGTCGAGCGGGGCGTAATAGACCATGCTCGTGCCTCGGGAGCAGTCACCTCGGTCGAACGGGCGCAGGGCGTCACCGGGTTGCCATTCCTTCTTGGAATCCGGCTTGAGGAGGAGCCCCTTGCTGTAGTCCGGCTTGTCACCGGGGTCCGACTCGTATCCATTGGGCGCGGTCGGACTGTTCCACCCCAGTTCGTTCAGGAATGCGGCCGCCGCGAGGCCGTAGCCGGTCACGCGGCTGAGCAGACCGGTGCCGCCGCTCTCCACCGCACCGGCCGCGTCCGACAGTGCCCCCTCGACGGCTGAGGCGCCTTCCTTCAACGCGCTCCCGGCCACGTCGATCGCGTCCCCGACGGGACCGAGGAAATGGCCGTCGATCTCGACCATGCTGGTGGGGTTGCCGCCACCGAAGGCGTAGCGGTTCCCGGTGAAGGGGTCGGTTCCCAGGCCCATGTCGGCGAGGGCGCCGTTGTACATGTCCCGGGTGGTGAACCGGTTGAGGCCCGGGCTGTAGTCCCGGAAGCCCATGTCGTAGGTGCCGGACCGGGCGTCCCAGCGCTTGGCGTTGTAGCGGTAGGGGTTGTAGACCTCCTTGGAAGGGTCGGCGGCGTCCGGCTTGTCGATGCCCGTGAACTCCGACTTGTCGTCGTTGCCGTAGGCCGTGTAGCCGTACGTCGCCTTGGCGTCGCCGTTGTCGTCCGTCAGGGTCTCGACGTCGGTGTGGCTGTTGTAGCCGTAGTAGCCGTCCTCCGTCGTGCCGTCGCTGTTGTGGGTCATCTGCGACAGGCGTTCGCCCCACGGGCTGTACTGGTAGGACTTGGTCAGCTCGCCGGCGACCTTCTCGTCCAGGACCTCACCCGACAGGCCCAGGTACTCGTAGCCCGTCGTCTTGCCGTCGGCGGTTTTGGACGTGGTGCGGTCGAGGGGGTCGAAGGTGTAGGTCGTCGACTTCATCGCGCCCGTGTCGTCCGTCTTCTCGGACTTCACGACGTGGTCGAAGCCGTCGTACACGCTCCGGGAGACGACCTGCCCGCCCGAGGTGACCGACTGCTGCCGGCCGAACGGGTCGTAGGTGTAGTTCGCCGTCGTACCGCCGGTGAGGGCGGTCAGCAGGCGGTTGCGGTCATAGGTGTAGGTGGTGGTGGCGCCCTGGACCGTCTGGCTGATGACGTTGGCGTTGTCGTCGTGGACGTATGTCTCCGTGCCCGCGCCGTTGCCCGTCTTCACCGCCTTCGCCAGCCGGTCGGCCGGGTCGTAGGTGTAGTCCGTCGTGGAGGACAGGTACGCCGAGTGGTCGTCGGCGTTCATCTTCTTCGAGACGTCCTGCGCCTTGTTGCCGTTGGGGTCGTAGGCGTAGGTGTGCGAAGCGACGAGAGTGCCGTTGGGCTTCTTCTCCGTCGTGGACTTGACCGGGCCGTCGAGGAAGTACGTGTGGTCGACGGTGTTGCCGTTGGCCTTGGTCTCCTGGAGCTTCTGGCCGCGGTCGGTGTAGGTGTACGACGTGACCTTCGGGTCGGTGTCCGTCGCGCTCTTGCCGACCGAGACCGTCTTGACCAGCTCGCGCAGGTCGTAGGTGTACTTCGCGTACTGGTCGGGGTGGGTGACGGTCTCCGGCTTGCCGTCCGGGTCGTAAGTGTAGGACGTGGACTTCTTGGCCGTACCGTTGAGGGACTCGGTCACCTTCTGGACCTGGTTGAGGCCCGTGTAGGTGATGCCGTAGTTGTCGATCTGCGCGCCGGAGGAGTTGTCGTCGATCGACGTGAGGTTGGCGTTCGCGTCGTAGGTGTACGTGAACGTCTTCTGCTCGGTGTCGGTGTCGGCGGAGTTGTCGCGGACCAGCTTCACGCCGTCCGCCACGACCGTGCCGCCGCTGTTCTGGAACAGTTGCAGCTTGGCCGTGTTGCCCTGCTTGAACGCGAACGAGCCGAGCGACACCCAGGTGCCCGTGCCGGTGCTCTGGTCGACCGTCTTGTCGGCCGTCCCGCCGTCGTACGTGACCGTGTACTTAGCTGTCTTGGCCGCACCCGACACCTTCGGGTACTTCACGAACGCCTCGTAGGTGCCGTCCGCCGGGATGTTCAGCGTCCAGGTGAAGGCGTCCGTGCCGGTGCCGGCCGCGTGCTCCGCGTGGTCGTAGCCCTGCTGACCGGTGAGGTCACCGGTCGTCCAGGTGCCGGTCTTCGACGTGTTCTGGGCGTCGGAGTTGTCCACCAGGACGACGTCCTTGCCGACCGGCACACCGTCGTCCGAGCGGGACTTCAGCTTGCCGTCCGGGTAGTAGGACCAGTTCATCGTGCGGTTGGAGGAACCACCCGCCGACGTCAGTGTCCTCGCCGTCTGCCGGCCCAGGTCGTCGTAGTCGTAGGTCGTGGTGATGTCCCACGGGTCCGTGGAGGACTTCGCCCACCCGTTGTCGAAGTAGGTGTAGGTGGTGGTGTTGCGGACCATCTGGCCCTCTGACGGCGGCAACGACGTCGCCGCCACCCGGCCCACCTCGTCGTACGTCGTCTGCGTGTAGACGTTCGGGTCGTTGTAGCGGGCGTCCGCCGGGTCGTAGGGCTGGTACTGCTTGACCGGGCGGTTCAGCGCGTCGTACTCGGTGCGCTGGGTGAACGCGTCCGTCGAGCCCGCCGCCACCGACCGCGGGGTGAGCACCTTCACGGTGTTGCCGACCTGGTCGTACTCGTACTTGGTCGTGCGGTACGTGATCGGCGACGTGCCTTCGTGCGGAGCCTTGACCTCGGTGGTCTTGCCGCGCTCGTCGTAGCTGATGAGCGTGGTGTTGTTCTCGGCATCCGTCGTGGAGACGACCAGGCCGTCCTGGTCGTAGGACTTCTTGCTCGTCTTGCCCGCCGCGTCCGTGACAGCCGTGACCCGGTGGTCCAGGTCGTAGGTCGTCTTGGTCGTGTAGTCGGTCGTGTCGGCCGTCGCGTTCTTCTTCGGGTCGATGACCGTGACGAGGTTGCCGACGGTGTCGTACACGTAACTGATCGCGTCGCCCTCGGCGTTCACCACCGAGGTGACCTGGCCGATCGGGTCGTAGTTGTTGGTCGTGACGTAGTCCGTCGCGTCCGACGTGGTCAGGGTGCCCTTGGGCTCCGTCGTCGTCCTGAGGTTGCCGATCTTGTCGTAGGTGTAGCTCGTCACCCTCTCGTCCGAGGTGGAGGTGTCCTTGGGCGCGGCGGCCGAGGTGATCTCGTCCGCCGCGTCGTACACCGCCGTCGACACCGCGCCGTTGGGAGCCGTCGACTTGGTGACGTTGTCGTTGGCGTCGTACTCGGGCGCCGGCGTCGTGATCAGCACCCCCGCGGCCTGGTCCTTCGGCACCGTGCTGACCAGCGGACGCCCGTACGTGTCGTACGTCTGCGTGGTCTTCTTGCCCAGGGCGTCGGTGACCTGGGTGACCTGGCCGCGCTCGTCGTAGACGTACGTCGTCGACTTGCTGAGCGCGTCCGTGATCGTCGCCGGGTAACCCGTCGGGCCGAAGCCGCTGTACGTGGCCGGGTTGCCGTTGGCGTCCGTCGCCTTGGTCAGCTCGCCGTAGGAGTCGTACTCGTACGACGTGGTGTAGTCACCCGCCGTGGTGGTGGCGACGCCCTTGGGGTCGGTGACCGTCTTGAGGTTGCCGAAGGAGTCGTAGCCGAACTGCCAGGCGCGGCCCTCCGGGGAGGTCTTGCGGAACAGGTCGGCCGAGAAACCGTCGGCACGGGTCTGGTACTCGAACTTCGCCGCGTTCGCCGGCCACTTGGTGGAGTCGGTCACGCAGGTGGACGTCTGGTCCGGCACGCCCGCCTTGTTGTTCTCCGCGTCGCGCTTCCAGAGCGGGTAGCCCGTCTTGGCGTCGTAGCAGTACGCGGTCTTGGCGCCGTTGGCCTCCTCCAGGTACGTGACGTTGTTGTCCGCGTCCCAGCTCATCTTGGTCGTCTGGGACTTGGCGTTGGTCGTCTGGACCGGGCGGCCGAAGTCGTCCGTGACGTACTGGGTGGCGTGGTTCTCGGCGTCCGTCACCGTGGTGTCGGTGAACTTGGTGTTCGCCGTGTCCGCCGCGTAGGCGAAGGCCGTGTCGCCGCCGAGGCGGTCGGTGATGGTCTTCGTCCACCAGTGGTACTTGGGGTCGTCACCGTTCTGCGGCGCGTAGTACGCCAGCTGGGTCGCGTGGCCACGCGGGTCGGTGACCTTGACCAGCTTGACGTTCTTGTTGCCCTGGGTGGCGTCGTAGGTGAACTTGAAGACCTTCGGCTGGGACGAGCCGTCACCGTCGGTGAACTGACCCAGCAGGCCCTTCGTCGTGTAGTAGAAGGAGATCTTCCGGCCCGAGATGTCCGTGACGGACTTGATGTGGTCGTAGATCTTGGAGTTGGTCAGCTTGGTGTCGGTGACCTTGGCGCCCGTGTCGTCGATGTAGTCGTACGACGCGTCGCCCTTCTTGTAGTAGTCGACGGTCAGCGACTGCCGGCCCGCCGGGTCGGTGACGTAGGTGAGGAACTTCGTCGGCTTGTTGTTGGACTTGCGCTCCTCGTAGGTGTACGTCTGCGTGTTGCCGTTCTTGTCGACGACCGACGTCAGATAGCCGTCGCAGTCGAACAGGAAGCGCGTGCCGTCCGGGCGCAGCAGTGTCCAGGCGTCGGTGGTGTTGTCCTTGTCCGGGGTGCAGTCCAGGCCCGCCTTGGCCGTGATCCGGTAGTGGACGCCCGCGGGGGCCTTCCAGCTGCCGTCGGCCTGCTTGCTGAAGACGTGCGTGGTGCCGTCGCCGTCGGGCAGGCGGATCTCGGTCGGGTTGGGGTTGGGGTGGAAGTCCAGCGGCGCGCCCAGCCGGATCGGGCCGGCGAACTGCATGGACCAGCCGGCGCCGGAGACCGTGTCGGAGGTGTCCAGCGAGTTGTACGCGAACCGCGCGAACGTGGTCAGGCCGCGGCCCGGGTTGGTGAACGCGTTGTAGGACCAGACGGTGTTGCCGGAGGCCAGGTTGTTCATCACCGTCGAGCCGGCGCCGGTGTTCTTGCCGGTGTAGGAGTAGAACTTCTCCAGGCCCAGCGCGTCGGAGGTGGGGTCCTCCACAGCGACGTTCTGCTTCAGCGGCTGGATGGAGGTGTTGGTCACCGACAGCCAGGAGCCGTCGGAGACCTTCTTCACGTCCCAGCCGAGGACGTAGTCGGTGCGCTTGTTGCCATTGTCGGAGTTGATCGGCGTGTTGACGGTGGCCTGGATCGTCGCCGACTGGCCCGGGGAGAGGGCCGGGATCGCCGTCGACGCCTGGTTGCCGCCGGTGGTGACGTCCGTGCCGTCGGGCAGCTTCCAGGTGTACGACAGGACGCGCTCGCCGGACGCCCATGCGGTGGACGTGGTGTTGGTGACCGTGAAGTCCACCGTGTAGGTGGAGTTCGGGGTCATCCGGGCGGGGGTCTGCGGGGCGTAGTACGTGTCGTCCGTGGTGGAGTCGACGTAGATCACCCGCAGCAGCGGGCCGAGCTGCGGGTCGGCCGCCTCCGAGGCCAGGAAGAGCGTGCGCTCCTGCGGGCCCGTGGCCGACTCGTCCTTCAGCTTGATCAGGGCGCCGTGGTTGGAGGTGGGCGTCTTGATCCAGCCCTGGGTCAGGGAGGTGGCGTCCCACCAGTGCCGGCCGACCTCGGAGACCTGGGCGATCGTGTCGGAGACGGTGCCGGAGTAGTCACCGCCCGCCGTGGTCCACGCGGTGGTGGAGGTGGCGTTGTTCCAGGTGGCCTGCGTCTCGTCGAAGTCCTTGTTGAGCCCGTGGAGTTCGTAGGTGGCGCCGTCGGTGCCGGTCGTCGTCTCCGCGCCCCACATGAACAGGCGCGACTCCAGCACGGTGGCCGTGGTCGGGATGGCGCTGGTGGTGAACTTCAGCGCCGCGCGGGCCTTGGCGTAGGTGGTGGAGTTGTTGCCCACCTCCAGCCACTTCTGGCCGACGCCGTAGGAGGCGATGGTGTCCTCGTTGGTGGTCGGCTGGCCCGAGGCGAGGGTGGTGTCCGTGACCCCGGACGTGCCCTGGATCAGCCGCATGGTGCGGCCCGCCTTCGGCACGCCGACGATCCGGGTCGGGGAGCCCAGCAGCTGGCCGTTCTTCGTCTTCACCGCGAGCTGGTAGTAGTACGACCGGCCGATCTCCTGCGAGGAGGAGTCCGGGGTCGGGGTCGCGGTGGTGTCGGTGTACGCGGTCAGCGACTTGTCGATCGGCGCGACCAGGGTCGCCGCGGACGGCGTGAACGCCTGCTGCGTGGAGCGGTGCAGCTGGTACTCGGCGATGTCGTAGCCGGTGTCGCCGGTGGTGTTGGTGTACGCCTTCCAGCTCAGCTCCGGGCCGGTGGAGTGGATCACCGTGGGCGAGTCGAGCGTGGTGCCGACCTTGCCGTAGGTGACGGTCAGCCGCGGGATCGTCGCCGTCTCGCCGCCGTAGTCGCCGTCGCCGGACTCGTAGCGCGGGCCGCCGGTCGGGGCGGTCGCCGACTCGTCGGTGGCCTTGAGGACGAAGCCGTTGTTGGCGTACGTGCCGTTCAGCCACCCCTGGACGGTGTCCGTGACCGGGAACTTGTGCCACTGGTTGTACTCGCCGGTGTTCTTCACGATCGACGCCGGGTTCACCCAGCGCACCGCGTCGGCGATCACGGCGGTCGAGGTGGACGCCGGGCCGTCACCGAGGACGACCTTGCCCGCCGTACCCGCGTTGAAGTTGATCTGCGAGCCGCCGTTCAGCGACGACCACACACCGTTGGTGCCCGTCTGCTGGTTGACGGTGTAGGTGGCCGTGCCGTCCTTGGACGTCACCGTGTACGGCGCGTTCGTGGCGCGGTCGGTCGCGGCGACGTAGTGCACGTCGACCCGGTACGACGCCGTCTCCGGGATCTTCGGCTGCCAGGTGTAGGTGTCACCGGCGACCGAGTCCTTGTTGGCGAGGTAGTCGCCGTTGATGCCGTACTGCTTGAGCGTCGACGTCGAGGCCGGCCAGCTGCCGGTGGCGGCGGTGGTGCCCGCGTCGCCGTCGTCGACCTGGACGCTGGTGCCGGACAGCTCACCCACGAGGGAGCTGGTGTTGGTCCAGTTCGCCGTGGTCTCGTCCCACGCACCGGTCGCCCGGTAGGCGCCGACGGTGACATCGTTGGCGTTCGTCGTGTGCGCCTGGTCGAAGTACATCTCCAGGCGAGCGGAGTCGATCTTCGTGCCGGACGGTATCTCGCTCAGCGGGAACTTGATCAGCGAGCGGGAGATGCCCGTGTCGGTCTTGCCCGCCGCCAGCTTCCACGAGGTGTTGAAGTTCGTGGACGCCTGGTCCGACAGGACCATCGTGTCCTGCGAGTCGGTCGGGGACGGCGCGATGGTGATCGTCGGGTCGATGACGACCGGGTACTGGCGCTCCTTGGCGGCGAGCCACTTCTCGTCGGGCGTGACCGTCAGCTTCCAGCCCTCGCCGTCCCGGGTCAGCCGCTGCGTGACCTTCGTGCTGTAGGTCCTGCCGAAGACGGAGGTGTCGGCCTTCCTGGCGTCCGTCATGTACGGCGCCGGGATCACCATCACCGGGGTGTTCGGCAGCTCGCCGTACAGCGCGATCGAGCCGTCCGGGCGGGCCTTCGGGGTCAGGCCGGCGGTGTCCAGGGTGAAGGTGAACTTCAGCGGACCGGTGGGCGGTGCGGAGAGGGTGATGTTCTCCTTCACGCGGCCGGGGCCGACGCCGTACTCCAGGTCGGCGCCGTTCACGGCGTCCTGGTAGGTGACCTTCTCACCCTTGACCGTGGGCTTGAGCTTCTTGCCCGCGCCCTGAAGGCCGAGGGTGACGCTGCGGCCGTCCGGCGCCTGGAAGCGGACCAGTTTGCCGGCATCCTCGCCGAACCAGCTGCGGCCCTCGTTGGTGGTGTTGGCGTAGGCGAAGCCCTGGGCGTCGGACGCGCGGACGGTGGTGTCGATGTCCTTCCAGGACTTCGCCTTCGCGTCCTGGTAGGAGGTCGGCACGGCCGACAGCTCCGCCTCGACACGGCCGTCCGACAGTTGCCAGAAGCGGGCGCTGGAGGTGCGCCGGTTCGTCAGCTCCCTGACCCGGACGGCCTTGGGTGCGTTCGCGGCCTTCGGCAGCTTCTGCCGGTCGGCCATGTCCAGTTCGTCGTGGGACGGGGGTTTGTCGAGCGGATGCTCGTCATCTCCCGTGAACCATCCCTTTACGGCGTCGACAATTCCCGTGCCGTCGCCGTTGTCATGTGCGGGCGCGGCGTAGGCGACCTGGGGTAGCGCGCTGCTTGTCAGCGCGGCCACGACCAGGCACGCGATAAGCCTGCCCCGTGCGGGTCTCACTGCAACCCATTCCTTTTCTCGGACGTCATAAAAGGCGCCGGAAACGCCCGACAAGCCCTGTGAGCAGGCCAGACGTAGCGGCGCGGCGGTTCTAATCACCCGCATGATGCCGTGTCAAGCCAGGCCGCAAGTCCGACAGTTCCCGAATTTTGGAGAATGGGCGCCCGGTTTGTCCCCTCGCTTGCGCGGGCCATTCGGCATGGCATATAAGGAGCCGGTTCCGGAGCGGAAAGGGAATGTTCATGGGCGAGGAAAAGCCGCCGGCCGAGGCTGCCGAGAAAACGAGCGAAATGGCAAAGGAAACGCCCCGATCCCCGAGTTCGGAGGAAAACGCGCCCGTCTCGCCCTCCCGTCGCCCCGACCGCGCCGGGCTGCTCGCCGCGGTCGCCGTACTCGCGGTGTGCAGCGGGCTGGTGCTGTACGGCGTCCTCTCCGGCGACGACGACGGCGGCGCGGACTCCTCCCGCCCGCGGACCCCCACGGCCTCCGTCACCTACGAGGTGACCGGCACCGGCACCGCCGACCTCACCTTCCAGGCCCGCAGCGAGTCCGGGACGGCGACCGTGGTGCGCGGCGCGCGCCTGCCCTGGCGTACGACGGTCGACGTACCCGTCGGCAAGGAGCCGCTCATCAGCATCGTGCTCGGCAAGGACGGCGGCACCGCGCGCTGCGCCCTCGCGATCCGGGGACGGCAGGTCCAGAGCGCGACCGCGACGGGGTCGTTCGGCCGGGCGACCTGCTCCGGCGCGCTGTCGCCGGCGGCTGGCTGAATCCCACTCCCTGTCTCTCTCCTGCTCCCGACGAAGGGTTTCCTCCCGTGTTGCCCGACATATCCGAAGCGTCCGTCGTCCGGCCGGCCTCCCCCCGCGCCCGCACACTGCTGGCGACGGCCGCCACCTGTGGCGTCCTGCTCTTCGTCTCCGGCTGCGGGAGCGACGGGGGCGACGGCGCCCGGTCCGCCGAGCAGGTGGCGGCCGATGTGAGCGACTCGGCCGCGACCCCTGGGGGTGACGGCTCGGCGAGCGCGTCCGCGTCTGCTTCGGCGTCGCCGTCGGGCTCGGCGTCCGCCTCCGCATCGGCCCCGCCGTCCACGTCCACGTCCGCCTCGGCGTCGGCGTCGGTGAAGGCGGGCGCCGGGACGTCCGCGAAGGCGACGGCGGCCGGGTCGGCCACGAGGACCGGAGCCGGCGGCGCGGGGAGCACCGGCACCGCGAGCGCCCCGGACTTCCCCGTCCCCGTGCAGGTGGGCGACGCGACCCAGGTCATCACGGTCAAGGCGAACGGCTCCTACGCCACGGTGACGGCGTGGGCCAAGGGTTCCTCGGGCTGGAAGGCGCAGTTCTCGACGAGCTCCGGACGGGTCGGCTCCAACGGCGTGACGGACGGGGCGACGCGCCGTCAGGGGACGTACACGACGCCCTCCGGGACGTACACCATCACGCAGGGCTTCGGGGTGGAGTCGAGCGGCACGAGCATGCCGTACCACGTGGTCGACTCCGACGACTGGTGGGTGGAGGACCCGGAGTCGACGTTCTACAACTCGATGCACGGCGAGCAGGGCGCCGACTTCCCGCTGACCGAATCCGGCGACCGGGGCAGCGAGCACCTCGTCAACTACCCGACGCAGTACGCCAAGGCCCTGGTCATCGACTACAACCGCCGGCCGGCCACGCCGGGCCGGGGCGCGGGAATCTTCCTGCACGTCAACGGCAAGGGTGCGACGGCGGGTTGTGTGTCGGTGCCGCGCGCGACGATGGACCAGATCATGGGCTGGATCCGCCCCGGCGCCCACCCGCGGATCGCGATCGGCTGACACATGACCGCGCGACGGCGTAGCTCCTGCGCCGGTGCCGTCAGTGTGGCCGGCTGGCGGAAGGGGCGCCGGAGGCGGGGTCGAACGTCGTGCCGAGTTCGTACTGTGCCATCCCGAAAGGGCGGAAATCGGGGTCGGCGAGGACGCGGTAGAGGAACTCCGAGGTGGACATGTCGTACCGGTGCCATGCACCGACGTCATGGGAGCGGGCGAGGACGGCGTACTCGCCCGGCCGCTCCGCGTCGATCAGCCAGAAGTATTCGTCGGCCCATTCGGTGGAGCCCCACTCCACCAGCCCCTTGCCGCCCGGCGCGTAGATCGCATAGGGGTGGACCGCCGAGATGCCTGTGAGCCCGCTGTCCCGGTCGACCGACAGGGAGACCCGCCAGCGGGTCAGGAAGTCGAACGCGCGGCCTTCGTCGCGCCCCAGAAAGTAGAGCGACTCGCTGAACACGCCGCCGCCGAACGCCTCGTAGAGCTCCTTGTAGTCCGCCGGCAACGGAACCCTCAGCTCTCCCTCGATCGCCGCCCAGTCGGCGGACATCCCGAGCGGCTCCCACCCGGTCAGCTCGATCACTCGCCGCACCCACATCGACGTCCTCCTCAGCAGGGAGCCATCATCAGGTCGTGGCATTCCCCCCTCCGACGAGCCCTCCTTGCCGCACAGCCTGCCACCCCGCTCATGCCTGCGGCGACTTGCTCGCACACTCGAACCAGACCGTCTTGCCCTCGCCGGTGCGGTGGGGTGTCACGCCCCAACGGTCCGTCACCGCCTCCACCAGCAACAGGCCGCGGCCTCCCTCGGCGAGCAACTCCCCGCTCCCCCGCACCGGCAGCCGCGCCTCGCTGTCGGAGACCTCTACGCGCACCGTCCCCGGCAGCAGCACGATGCATACGGCGCAGCGCCTGCCGGGCACGTGCCGCACCACGTTCGTCAGCACTTCCGTCAGCGCCAGTTCCGCCGCGTCGGCCACCTCCGACAGGCCCGAGCGCAGCAGGTACAGGCGCAGAATGCGGCGCAGGTGGCGCACGGAGTGGCCGCCCAGCGCGAGCTCCGCGCGGTAGTACGCCTCAAGGTCCTTCGCCGGACGCCCAGTTACGTCGTTCATGCCCTCAGCCTGCGACGGACCGCATACGCTCGACTACACAGCGAAATCAACACCGTGAGGTGTTGCCGGCCGGAGGTGACCACTGTGGCCAACGTCCAGAATCTCGACCCGACCGCGTCCCCGCTCGACTACTACGGCTGGGAGTTACGGCGGCACCGGGAAGCGGCCGGTCTCAAACAGAACCAGCTCGGCGAGATCATCTTCTGCACGGGGTCCCTGATCGGACAGATCGAGACAACGAAGAAGGTCCCGACGCGGGACTTCTCCGAGCGGGTGGACGCGGCGCTGGGGACGGACGGGCTGTTCTCACGGTTGATCGGGCTGGTACTGCGCAGCCAACTGCCGTCCTGGTTCCAGCCCTACGCCGCCATGGAGGCCAAGGCCACCTACATCTCGACGTATCAAGCGCAGGTGGTGTACGGGCTTTTGCAGACAGAGGGGTACGCGCGGGCGGTGCTCGCGACCGGCGCGCCGGATGACCTCGACGGTCTGGTGGCTGCTCGCATGGAACGCCAGCGGATCCTGGAGCGGGATCACCCCCCGTTCACTTGCGTGGTCGTGGACGAGGCAGCGCTGCTCCGCCCGATCGGCGGCCGGGAGGTCATGCGGCTCCAACTCGGCCGCCTGTTGGAGTTCACCCGTAACCGCTGGACGCACATCCAGGTGCTGCCGAACTCCGTCGGTGAACACGCCAGCCTGGCAGGTTCGTTCAACCTGCTTCGCTTCGATGACGACCCGGACATCGTGTACACGGAGGACGTGATCTCGGGCCATATGACCGCAAGCCCCGAGATCGTCAGGGAGGCAGTGCTCCGTTACGCTCACCTGCAGGCCGCGGCTCTCTCCGTGGATGATTCCGCGGCACTGATCGCCCGTGTGATGGAGGAACGCTATGGAGACCGCTCCCAGGCTGAGGAACGCACAGTGGCGTAAGTCCACCTACAGCGGCAACACCGGCGGTGATTGCGTCGAGGTCGCCGACAGCCTCCCCGTCGTCCCCGTCCGCGACAGCAAGAACCCCGCCGGCCCCGTCCTGCTCATCGGCGGAGCCGCCTGGCAGGCGTTCGTGGACGGGCTGCGCTAAGCCTCGCGGACCGCGTACCCCAGCACCCGTTCGCTCAGCAGCTCCTCGACCTCGTCGAGGAGCTGAAGCGTTTCCCGGGACACCTCTGCCGGCTTGCGGTCCTTGAGCATCTCGCGGCCGATGGAGGCGAACACCGTCGCGTAGATCCAGCAGATCTGGCCGGCCATCAGATCCGGCAGCGGATCGTCCTCGGCGGCGCCGGTCTCCTCGCACAGGGCCGCTCTCAGGTTGTCGTGGCTGTCCTGCTGAAGGCTCCACAACCGGGAGCGCAGCGTCGGCGCCTCCTGGATGACCCGCATGAAGCGGCTGTATCCCTCCATCAGGCCGACGCGCGGCGATACGGCCTCGATCTCCTCGCGCAGTTCGCGCAGGACGGCGCGCGCGGCGGACTCCCCCACGTCCCGGCCCCGGACCCACCGGGCCAGCCGGTCGACGACGCCGGCCGAGCGGTCCAGGAAGAGGTCCTCCTTGGCGGGGAAGTAGTTGTAGACCGTGTTGACGGAGACGTTCGCCGCCTCGGCGATCTCCGCGACCGTCACCGCCTCGAAGCCGCGCTCCAGGAACAGACCCGTGGCCACATCCGAGATGTACTGCCGTGTCTGCCGCTTCTTCCGCTCCCTGAGCCCCTCTGCCATGGCCCCATCCTAACTTCGCTGGAGCTACTGAAACCTTGGGGTCATTGCAAAATTTCAGGGACTCTGTTTTTCTGGGAGGCATGCCAGCAGTCATCAGCGCGGCCTCACTGGCGCGCACCTTCACGACCAAGCGCGGCCCCGTCGAGGCCGTACGCGGCATCGACCTCACCGTCCACGAGGGCGAGATCCTGGGCTTCCTCGGCCCCAACGGCGCCGGGAAGACGACCACCCTGCGGATGCTGACCACCCTGCTGAAACCGACGGGCGGCAGCGCCACCGTCGCCGGGCACGACCTGGCGGGTGACCCGGTCGGCGTGCGGCGGACCTGCGGTTACGTCGCCCAGTCCGGCGGCGTCGACCCGCAGATCGACGTCCGGGAAGAGCTCGTCACGCAGGGGCGGATGTACCGGCTGAGCAAGGGCGAGGCCGTCGCCCGCGCCGAGGAACTCGCCCGCGACCTGGACCTCACCGAGCTGCTCGACCGCAAGTGCGGCGCGCTCTCCGGCGGTCAGCGGCGCCGGCTGGACATCGCGATGGCGCTCACCCACCGCCCGCGCGTGCTCTTCCTCGACGAACCCACCACCGGACTGGACCCCGGCAGCCGCGCCGACCTCTGGGACCTGGTGCGGCGGCTGCGGGACGAGCACGGCACGACCGTCTTCCTCACCACGCACTACCTGGACGAGGCCGACGCCCTCTCCGACCGCCTGGTGATCGTCGACAAGGGCACGGTCGTCGCCGAGGGCACGCCGACCGCGCTCAAGCTGCGCCACGGCGGCTCGATCGACGCCACGCTCCAGGACACGTTCCTCGCCATCACCGGCCGGGGTCCCGCCCCGGCCGACGCCGCCCCCGTAGCCGTATAGGACGCCACCCATGCTTCTGCACGACACCGGCCTCATCTACGGCCGCTATCTGCGCCAGACCCTGCGCTCGCGCTTCGCGATGCTCTTCGGCGTGCTGATGCCGCTGCTGTACCTGCTGTTCTTCGGGCCGCTGCTCACCGATCTGCCGCTGGGCGGCAAGGGCAGCTCCTGGCAGGTGCTCGTGCCGGGCCTGCTGCTCCAACTCGGTCTCTTCGGCGCTCTGTTCGCCGGTTTCATGATCATCCTGGAGAACGGCGTGGGCGTCGTCGAGCGGATGCGGGTCACGCCCGTCAGCCGGCTGGCGCTGCTGCTCGGCCGGGTCCTGCGGGACGCCACGGTGTTCGTCTTCCAGGCCGTACTGCTCGTCCTCGCGGCCCTGGTCATGGGACTGCGCGCACCGCTGCCCGGCGTACTGATCGGCTTCGCGTTCGTCGCACTGCTGACCGTGTCACTGGCGTCGCTGTCGTACGCGGTGGCGATGAAGGTGCGCACCCCGCAGGAGTTCGGGCCGCTGATCAACGCGGTCTCCATGCCGTCGATGCTGCTGTCCGGGCTGATGGTGCCGATGACTCTCGCCCCGCACTGGCTGGACGTACTGTCCCACTTCGTACCGTTCCGCTATCTGGTGGACGCGATGCGCGACGCCTACGTCGGCGAGTACGCCACCGCGCACATGCTCTACGGCACCCTGGTGGCCGTCGGATTCGCGGCGCTCGCCGTGACAGTGGGCACACGAGTGTTCCGGAAGGCCGGCGCGTAACTACGCTGGCCACATGGTCAATCTGACGCGCATCTACACGAGGACCGGCGACCAGGGCACCACCGCCCTCGGCGACATGAGCCGGGTCCACAAGACCGACCTGCGCATCGCCGCGTACGCCGACGCCAACGAGGCGAACGCGGTGATCGGCACGGCGATCGCGCTGGGCAACCTCGACGAGGAGGTCGTCAAGGTCCTCACCCGCGTGCAGAACGACCTGTTCGACGTGGGTGCGGACCTCTCGACGCCGGTGGTGGAGAACCCGGAGTTCCCGCCGCTCAGGGTCGAGCAGTTCTACATCGACCGGCTGGAGGCGGACTGCGACCGCTTCAACGAGCAGCTGGAGAAACTGCGCTCCTTCATCCTGCCGGGCGGCACGGCGGGCGCGGCCCTCCTCCACCAGGCATGCACGGTCGTACGCCGGGCCGAGCGCTCGACGTGGGCGGCCCTGGAGGCCCACGGCGACCTCATGAACCCCCTGACGGCGACCTACCTCAACCGCCTCTCCGACCTCCTGTTCATCCTGGCCCGCACGGCGAACAAGGAGACCGGCGACGTGCTGTGGGTGCCGGGCGGCGAGCGCTAGGCTCCGCCGACCCCGTCCCAGATCCGGCGGCTCGTGACCTTCCTCCCGTGAAGGGTCACGGGCCGCAAGCGATCGTGGGGGCAGGGGAGTTGGGGACGGACAGCCGCAAAGTCAACTGGTCCAGACCTATTGACCCGTGGTCCAGACCTTTCTATTCTCGCGGCACCGTGGGCGTGAAGGCTCAGTCATGCCCCTGACATCCCCACATACAGAGGAGGCGCACCATGCGCTTCAGACACCGCGCCGCGGCAGGGTTCGCGACCCTGCTGCTCCCCCTGGCCGGCCTGGTCGGCCTCGCGGGACCCGCCCAGGCCGCGGGCAACGCGACGGCGAGTTTCACCAAGACCAGCGACTGGGGCACCGGCTTCGGCGGTCAGTGGACCATCAAGAACACCGGTACCGCGAGCATCTCCTCCTGGACCGTCGAGTGGGACTTCCCCTCCGGCACGTCCGTCACCTCCGCCTGGGATGCCGACGTCACCTCCTCCGGCACCCACTGGACCGCGAAGAACAAGTCCTACAACGGCTCCATCGCCCCCGGCGCCGCCGTCTCCTTCGGCTTCAACGGCGCCGGCCCCGGATCCCCCTCCAACTGCAAGCTCAACGGCGACAGCTGCGACGGCACGACCGTCCCCGGTGACGCGGCGCCCTCCGCGCCCGGCACCCCCACCGCCTCCTCCGTCACCGACACCTCGGTGAAGCTCAGCTGGGGCGCGGCCACCGACGACAAGGGCGTCAAGAACTACGACGTGCTGCGCGACGGCTCCAAGGTCGCGACGGTGACGACCACGTCGTACACCGACACCGGGCTCAGCGCCGGCACCGACTACTCCTACACCGTGCAGGCCCGTGACACCGCCGACCAGACCGGCCCGGTCAGCGGCGCGGTCAAGGTGCACACCACCGGCGGCACCACCACTCCCCCGCCCACCGGCGACAAGGTCAAGCTCGGCTACTTCACCGAGTGGGGCATCTACGGCCGCAACTACAACGTCAAGAACCTCGTGACGTCCGGCTCCGCCGCCAAGATCACCCACATCAACTACGCCTTCGGCAACGTCACCAACGGGCAGTGCGCGATCGGCGACTCCTACGCCGACTACGACAAGGCGTTCACCGCCGACCAGTCCGTCAGCGGCGTCGCCGACACCTGGGACCAGCCGCTGCGCGGCAACTTCAACCAGTTGCGCGAGCTCAAGGCCAAGTACCCGAACATCAAGGTGCTGTGGTCCTTCGGCGGCTGGACCTGGTCCGGCGGCTTCGGCCAGGCGGCGCAGAACCCGGCCGCGTTCGCCCAGTCCTGCTACAACCTGGTCGAGGACCCGCGCTGGGCCGACGTCTTCGACGGCATCGACATCGACTGGGAGTACCCGAACGCCTGCGGGCTGAGCTGTGACACCTCGGGAGCCGCGGCCTTCAAGAACGTGATGGCCGCGCTGCGCGCCAAGTTCGGCGCCAACAACCTGGTCACCGCGGCCACCACGGCCGACGGCTCGGCCGGCGGCAAGATCGAGGCCGCCGACTACGCGGGCGCCTCCCAGTACGTCGACTGGTACAACGTGATGACGTACGACTTCTTCGGCGCCTGGGACGCCAAGGGCCCGACCGCCCCGCACTCCCCGCTCACCTCGTACACCGGCATCCCGAAGGCCGGCTTCACGACCGCCGACGCCATGGCCAAGTTCAAGGCGATCGGGGTGCCCGCGAAGAAGCTGCTCATCGGCATCGGCTTCTACGGCCGCGGCTGGACCGGCGTCACCCAGGACGCCCCGGGCGGCACCGCCACCGGACCCGCCGCCGGCACCTACGAGCAGGGCATCGAGGACTACAAGGTCCTCAAGACGTCCTGCCCGGCCACCGGCACGATCGCCGGCACCGCCTACGCGCACTGCGGCAGCAACTGGTGGTCCTACGACACCCCCGCCACCATCGCCGGGAAGATGAGCTGGGCCAAGAACCAGGGCCTCGGCGGCGCGTTCTTCTGGGAGTTCAGCGGCGACACCGCGAACGGCGAGCTGGTGAACGCGATCAGCAGCAACCTGTAAGAGCGAACGGCACCACACCTCTTCACCCTCCCCCGGGCTTCGTCCGGGGGAGGGTGAAGCTGGCTACGCCACATTCACCCGCTGACCGGGCGGGGCTGCCTCCAGCCACGCGAGAAATCCGGTCAGCGCGTCTTCGCTCATCGCGAGTTCGAGGCGCGTACCCCGATGGAGACAGGCGAGGATCACCGCGTCGGACAGCAGCGCCAGCTCCTCCTCGCCCTCCGGCAGCCGGCGTCCGGCCACCTCGATGGAGCCGCGCTCCAGGACCCGGCGCGGACGCGGGGCGTAGGAGAAGACCCGGAACCACTCGACGCGGTCGCCGCTGTACCGGGCGACGCCGTACGACCAGCCTTTGCCGCTGGTGTCGGGGTTCTCCGCCACGTCCCAGCGCAGGCTGCAGTCGAAGGTGCCCCCGGAGCGCTGGATCAGCCTGCGCCGCAGACCGAAGACGAACAGACCCAGCACCACGAGGGCGACGACGATTCCGCACACAGTCAGAGCGAGGACCATCGACTACCGACCTCCTCGACTCCTAGGTAACGGAACGGAAAAAACATCCAGATCTGCCTCAGCCGCGGTCGGCTCCGGATCACTCCGGTGCCGACCGCGGCTGAGTAGGTCATCGTAAGGCGTACTCGCGTCTCAGCGGGCCGTCGCCGCACGCAGTCGTACGTCCGCTCGGCGCTCCGCCGTGGCGTCGCCCTCCGCCTTCGCGCGCTCGAGCTCACGCTCCACGCGCTGGACGTCGATCTCGTCGGACAGCTCGGCGATCTCCGCGAGCAGCGACAGCTTGTTGTCGGCGAACGAGATGAAACCGCCGTGCACCGCTGCGACGACCGTCCCTCCCTCGCTCGTCCGGATGGTCACCGGGCCCGACTCCAGCACACCGAGCAGCGGCTGGTGACCGGGCATGACGCCGATGTCGCCGGACGTGGTGCGCGCGACGACCAGGGTGGCCTCGCCGGACCAGACCTGGCGGTCGGCGGCGACCAGCTCGACGTGCAGCTCAGCAGCCAAGGGTGGCTCCTCGGGTCACCACCCGGCGGTTGTGCCGGGTGTTGGGGTCAATTCTAGTAGGCGTGGCAGAGGGGGCGGGACGTACCCGCCCCCTCACACGAACTCAGGCCGAGTTCAGGAGACGCCGAGCTCCTTGGCGTTGGCCTTGAGGTCCTCGAGGCCACCGCACATGAAGAACGCCTGCTCGGGGAAGTGGTCGTACTCACCGTCGCAGATCGCGTTGAACGCGGCGATCGACTCGTCGAGCGGCACGTCCGAGCCGTCCACGCCGGTGAACTGCTTGGCGACGTGGGTGTTCTGGGACAGGAAGCGCTCCACACGACGGGCACGGTGGACGACGAGCTTGTCCTCCTCGCCGAGCTCGTCGATACCGAGGATCGCGATGATGTCCTGGAGGTCCTTGTACTTCTGCAGGATGTTCTTCACGCGCATGGCCGCGTTGTAGTGGTCCTGCGTGATGTAGCGCGGGTCCAGGATCCGGGACGTGGAGTCCAGCGGGTCCACGGCCGGGTAGATGCCCTTCTCGGAGATCGGACGGGACAGAACCGTCGTCGCGTCGAGGTGGGCGAAGGTGGTCGCCGGGGCCGGGTCGGTCAGGTCGTCGGCGGGGACGTAGATCGCCTGCATCGAGGTGATCGAGTGACCGCGGGTCGACGTGATGCGCTCCTGGAGGAGACCCATCTCGTCGGCCAGGTTCGGCTGGTAACCCACCGCGGACGGCATACGGCCGAGCAGGGTGGAGACCTCGGAGCCGGCCTGCGTGAAGCGGAAGATGTTGTCGATGAAGAACAGCACGTCCTGCTTCTGGACGTCACGGAAGTACTCGGCCATGGTCAGGCCGGCCAGCGCGACGCGCAGACGGGTGCCCGGGGGCTCGTCCATCTGACCGAAGACCAGCGCGGTCTTGTCGATGACGCCCGAGTCGGACATCTCCTCGATCAGGTCGTTGCCCTCACGGGTGCGCTCACCGACACCGGCGAACACGGAGACACCGTCGTGGTTGTTGGCGACGCGGTAGATCATCTCCTGGATGAGCACCGTCTTGCCGACGCCGGCGCCGCCGAACAGACCGATCTTGCCGCCCTTGACGTACGGGGTCAGCAGGTCGATGACCTTGACGCCGGTCTCGAACATCTCGGTCTTCGACTCGAGCTCGTCGAAGTTCGGGGCCTTGCGGTGGATGGACCAGCGCTCGCCCTCGTAGGTCTCGTCGACGTTCAGCACCTCACCGAGGGTGTTGAACACCTTGCCCTTGGTGAAGTCGCCGACCGGGACGGTGATGCCGTCGCCGGTGTCGGTGACCGGGGCCTGGCGGACCAGGCCGTCGGTGGGCTGCATGGAGATGGTGCGGACCAGGCCGTCACCCAGGTGCTGGGCGACCTCCAGGGTCAGGATCTTCTTCTCGCCCGCGTTGGCCGGGTCTGCGACCTCGACGTGGAGGGCGTTGTAGATCTCCGGCATCGCGTCGACGGGGAACTCCACGTCGACGACCGGGCCGATGACCCGGGCGACGCGGCCCGTAGCCGTCGCGGTCTCAACAGTGGTGGTCATTATCGGTCACTCCCCGCGGTCGCGTCGGCGAGGGCGCTCGCGCCACCGACGATCTCGCTGATTTCCTGGGTGATTTCGGCCTGGCGGGCCGCGTTGGCAAGACGGGAGAGCGTGTTGATCAGCTCGCCCGCGTTGTCGGTGGCCGACTTCATCGCGCGCCGCGTGGCGGCGTGCTTCGAAGCGGCCGACTGGAGCAGCGCGTTGTAGATGCGGCTCTCCACGTAGCGCGGCAGCAGGGCGTCGAGGACGTCCTCCGCCGAGGGCTCGAAGTCGTACAGCGGGAGGATCTCGCCCTGCGGCGCGACCTCCTCGGCGACCTCTTCGAGACGCAGCGGAAGCAGCCGGGCGTCCAGCGCCGTCTGCGTCATCATCGAGACGAACTCGGTGAAGACGATGTGGAGCTCGTCCACACCACCCTCGGCCGTGTCCTTCTCGATCGCCTCGATCAGGGGCGCCGCGACCTTCTTGGCGTCCGCGTACGACGGCTCGTCGGTGAAGCCCGTCCACGACTGAGCGACGGTGCGCTCACGGAAGTTGTAGTGGGCGACACCACGCCGGCCGACGATGTACGTGTCGACCTGCTTGCCCTCGCGCTCCAGGCGCGCGGTCAGCTGCTCCGCGGCCTTGATGGCGTTGGAGTTGAAGGCGCCGGCCAGACCGCGGTCGCTCGTGAGGAGCAGGACCGCGGCACGGGTCGGATTGTCCGCCTCCGTGGTGAGCGGGTGCCGGGTGTTGGAACCGGTACCGACGGCCGTGACAGCGCGCGTCAGCTCGGTCGCGTAGGGAGTGGAGGCCGCCACCTTGCGCTGCGCCTTGACGACGCGCGAGGCGGCGATCATCTCCATCGCCTTCGTGATCTTCTTGGTCGCGGTGACGGATCGGATGCGACGCTTGTAGACCCGGAGCTGGGCTCCCATGAGTCAGGTCCCTTCCTTACGTCACTTGGCGGCGGACGGGGCGTCCTCGCCGAGCAGCTTGCCGTCCGAGGTCTCGAACTGCTTCTTGAACTCCGCGATCGCGTCGGCGACGGCCGTCAGGGTGTCGTCGGACATCTTGCCGCCCTCACGGATGGAGGTCATGAGGCCCTGCTCCTTGCGGTGCAGGTACTCCAGCAGCTCCTTCTCGAAGCGGCGGATGTCGGCGACCGGGACGTCGTCCATCTTGCCGGTGGTGCCGGCCCACACGGAGACGACCTGGTCCTCGGTGGACATCGGCTGGTACTGGTCCTGCTTCAGCAGCTCGACCATGCGCTGACCGCGCTCCAGCTGGGACTTGGAGGCGGCGTCCAGGTCGGAACCGAAGGCGGCGAACGCCTCCAGCTCACGGAACTGGGCGAGGTCCACGCGCAGACGGCCGGAGACCTGCTTCATGGCCTTGTGCTGGGCGGAGCCACCGACGCGGGAGACCGAGATACCGACGTTCAGGGCCGGACGCTGACCGGCGTTGAACAGGTCGGACTCCAGGAAGCACTGGCCGTCGGTGATGGAGATGACGTTGGTCGGGATGAACGCCGAGACGTCGTTGGCCTTCGTCTCGACGATCGGCAGACCGGTCATCGAGCCCGCGCCCATGTCGTCGGAGAGCTTCGCGCAGCGCTCCAGCAGACGGGAGTGCAGGTAGAAGACGTCACCCGGGTAGGCCTCACGGCCCGGCGGGCGGCGCAGCAGCAGGGACACGGCACGGTAGGCGTCGGCCTGCTTCGACAGGTCGTCGAAGATGATCAGGACGTGCTTGCCCTGGTACATCCAGTGCTGACCGATGGCGGAACCGGTGTAGGGCGCCAGGTACTTGAAGCCGGCCGGGTCGGACGCCGGGGCGGCGACGATGGTCGTGTACTCCAGCGCGCCGTTCTCCTCCAGCGCGCGGCGGACCGACGCGATGGTGGAGCCCTTCTGGCCGATGGCGACGTAGATGCAGCGGACCTGCTTCTTCGGGTCGCCGGAGCGCCAGTTGTCACGCTGGTTGATGATCGTGTCGACGGCCAGCGCGGTCTTGCCGGTCTGACGGTCACCGATGATCAGCTGACGCTGGCCACGGCCGATCGGGGTCATGGCGTCGACGGCCTTGTAGCCCGTCTCCATCGGCTCGTGCACCGACTTGCGCTGCATGACCGTGGGGGCCTGCAGCTCCAGCGCACGGCGGCTGTCGGTCTCGATCTCGCCGAGGCCGTCGATCGGGTTGCCGAGCGGGTCGACGACACGGCCGAGGTAGCCCTCGCCGACCGCCACGGAGAGGACCTCACCGGTACGGGTGACCGGCTGACCCTCCTCGATGCCGCTGAACTCACCGAGGACGATGGCACCGATCTCGCGCTCCTCGAGGTTGAGGGCGAGGCCGAGGGTGCCGTCCTCGAACTTCAGCAGTTCGTTGGCCATGGCCGAGGGCAGGCCCTCGACCTTCGCGATGCCGTCGCCGGCAAGGGTGACCGTGCCGACCTCCTCGCGCGAGGCCGCGTCCGGCTTGTACGACTGGACGAAGGTCTCCAGTGCGTCCCGGATCTCCTCCGGCCGGATCGTGAGCTCCGCCATCTGGGTTCCCTGCTCTCCTTGTTGGGCCCGAAGTTTCACTTTGGGGGGATGGGGACTCCCCCCAACAGGAGGTGAATCCTCTGCACGGCCCAACCCGGGCCGTAAGTACGTACTGCTGTCTTTGTTTGCCGAGCGCCGCTCAGCTCGCCATGCGGCGGGCGGCGTCTTCCAGCCGGTCCGCGAGGGAGCCGTTGATGACCTCGTCACCGACCTGCACCCGGATCCCGCCGAGGACCTCGGGGTCCACGTCGAGGTTGAGGTGCATCCGACGGCCGTAGAGCTTGGTCAGCGCGGCGCCGAGGCGCTGCTTCTGGCCGTCGCTCAGCGGCACCGCCGAGGTGACGACGGCGACCGTGCGGTCCCGGCGGTCGGCGGCGAGCTTGGACAGGGACTCGAGTCCCGCTTCCAGGCTACGTCCCCGCGGCGCGGTCACAAGGCGCGTGACCAGACGCTCGGTGGTCGCCTTGGCGCGGCCGCCGAGCAGGCTGCGCAGCAGCTCGCTCTTGGCCGGGGTGCCGGCCTTGCGGTTGGTCAGCGCGGCGCGCAGCTCGGTGCTGGAGGAGACGATCCGGCCGAACCGGAACAGCTCGTCCTCGACGTCGTCGAGCGTGCCCGCCCGCTGGGCGGCCGTGAGGTCGGCGACGTCCGCCAGCTCCTCGAGCACGTCCACCAGGTCGCGGGACTGCGACCAGCGGGAGCGGACCAGGCCGGCCACCAGGTCGGCGGTCTCGCCGCTGACCTGGCCGCCGAGCAGGCGCTGGGCCAGCTCGGCCTTGGCTTCACCGGCCTGCGCCGGGTCGGTGAGGACCCGACGCAGCGACACCTCGCGGTCGAGCAGCGCGGTGACGGCGGCCAGCTCGTCGGCGAGGTTCGCCGCGTCCACAGCCGTGTTGTCCGTCAGTGCGTCCAGACGCTCGCGTGCGGCGGCAAGGGCCTCGCGGCTCGCTCCGTGCGCGGTCATCGAGTCGCCTCGGCCTTCTCCTCAAGCTCGTCGAGGAAGCGGTCGATCACGCGGCTCTGCCGGGCGTGGTCCGCAAGGGACTCACCGACGAGCTTGCCGGCCAGGTCCGTGGCGAGCTTGCCGACGTCCTGCCGGAGCGCGGACGCGGCGGCCTTGCGGTCGGCCTCGATCTGCGCGTGGCCGGCGGCGATGATCTCCTCACGCTGCCGCTGGCCCTCGGCGCGCATCTCGGCGATGAGCGCGGCACCCTGCTCCTGCGCCTCCTGGCGCAGGCGCGCGGCCTCGTGCCGGGCCTCGGCGAGCTGGGCCTTGTACTGCTCGAGGACGCTCTGGGCCTCGGTCTGTGCGGCCTCGGCCTTCTCGATACCGCCCTCGATGGCCTCGCGACGCTCTTCCAGAACCTTGTTGATGGTCGGGAGGAGCTTCTTGGCAAGGAAGCCGAAGACGATGACGAAGGCGATCAGGCCGATGACGAGCTCGGGCCACGGCGGAACGAGAGGGTTCTCCTTCTCGGCCGCCAGAACCATGAGGTTCACATCAGTGCCTTTCGTCGAATGGGGCTGTCGCTGTCGTCCGTCTTAGTAAACGAACGGCATGACCAGGCCGATGAGGGCGAGCGCCTCACAGAAGGCGAAGCCGAGGATCTGGTTGGCGCGGATGAGGCCGGCCGCCTCGGGCTGGCGGGCCAGGGCCTGGGTGCCGTTACCGAAGATGATGCCGACGCCGACGCCCGGGCCGATCGCGGCGAGGCCGTAACCGATGGAGCCGAGGTTGCCGTCGACCGCAGCGAGGGTCTGGAGAGCGGACATGCCGGTTCTTCCTTCTCTTTCAGTGACCGGTGGGGGTTGGCCACCGGGTGTCTGTGGGTGGGGTGCGGGCGGGTGCTCAGTGGTGCTCGGCGAGCGCGCCCTGGATGTAGGTGCACGTCAGCAGGACGAAGACGTACGCCTGCACGGCCTGGATGAAGAGCTCGAAGAGGGTCATCACGATGGTCATCGAGAACGAGACCGCGGAGTAGGCGATGCCGATGCCGTTCAGCATGTACCAGCTGGCGACGGTGAAGAGGACCAGCAGGGTGTGACCGGCGAACATGTTCGCGAACAGTCGCACGGCGTGGGTGAACGGGCGGACCAGCAGGTTCGAGAAGAACTCGATGGTCATCGACAGCGGCAGAACGGCGCCGAGCGACTTGTCGTAGCCGGTGACGTTCTTGAAGAAGCCGACGAAGCCCTGACGCTTGAAGGTCAGGACGACCCACGTGATGTACACGATCAGGGCGAGCACGATCGGGTACGCGATGATCGACGTCACCGGGAACTGGGCGACCGGGATGATCGACCAGAGGTTCATCATCCAGACGAAGAAGAACAGGGAGACGGCGAGCGGGACGTACTTCTCGCCCTCGCGCTTGCCGAGCGTCTGGTAGACGATGCCGGTGCGTACGAAGTCGTAGCCCGCCTCGGCGATCATCTGGAGCTTGCCCGGGACGACCTTGGGCTTGGCGAACGCGGCCCAGAAGAAGCCCACCACGATGATGGAGCCCAGCAGGGCCAGCAGCATCGGCTTGTTGAAGTAGAAGCCGTTGCCGTCAGCGTTGCCCACGAGCGGCTCGAACATGAACGAGTGCAGGCCCGGTGCGACCTTGTCGAAACCACACCCGTCGAACAGGTGGCAGCTCGAGTCGAAAGCGAGCGTCTGCATCGGGTCAGCACTCACCGCGGGCTCCTTCAGCGTGGCGCATAGGTACGGCAACCTCGTTGTGTCGGCGCGGCGTGCGGCCGCGGTTCGGCACGGGACTGGTGTTACGGATGTGGGGGCGGCTTGGGGGCATCTCGCCTCGCGAATGAGCAGGCGTCAGCTCAGATGCCCGCGCCCGCGATGCCGCAGTTGGCACCGGACGATAGCAGGATCTCTCGAGCGTCTTTATCCCGGCCCTACCCCTCACGACGAGTGCCCCGTCTTCTCGGGCTTGTCGGGCTCGACGTACAGGATCTTGGCCTTCATATGGGCGCGCGTCTGCGCGGCGATCCACGCGAGTGTGGTCGCGACGAGCGTCAGCGCGAAAGCCTTGGGGTGAAACAGCGTCGTGTGCTTGAAAGCCGCGACGAAGACGAACAGCAGCAGGATCTGCGCCGCGTAGAGCATCAGACCCATCGCCTGGAAGAGGTGCGGAAGCGATTTGGCAGTGCGCTGCAGGACGTAGAGGCCGATCCCCATGAAGAGGATCACCACCAGCGTCGCGACGACCGCTCCGATCGCACCCTTGCCGCCGGCGACCACACCGCTCACGACGGCGGCTACAGCGCCGACGGCGGCCGTGGGCACGGCAGCCTGGGCCAGGATCCGGACGTCGTTGGACGGCATGGCGGCAACTCCGCTTTTCACAGGGGGCAAGGGGTGTCGTCATGGACGAGCGTAGTCCCGGCCGAGGGCATGCAGCCCTCGCGTCGACGGACCCTCGCACTAGGGTCCTTCGGCTCTATCCGGGGTTCTCGTGAACCGTATCACAAACTATTTGATGCAGTCTTTACCTGTTGGGTGTGCTTGCTGTCACGCATGAGAGTGACTGTGCGCGTCTGTGCAATTTCGGTGCCCATTTGTCTGGTATTGCACCGAAAGACTCCCCCACGACTTGGCAATGCTCTAGTCAGATTCTTACCTTGCCGTCAGCGCCGGACGTCAGCGCGAGGTACCGGCCTTCCGCCGGTCGTGCAGGCGCGCACGGGGGCCGATGGCCGTCGCTCCGTTGACTCCCGAGACGCCCGGGGTGCCCGCGGTGATCGGGGTGCGGTCCGGCTCGTCCTCGTCGGCCGGGTGCGCGCGGCGGGCCGCCGGCTCGGCGATGACGCGGCGACGGCGGCGCCGGTAGCGCGGCGGCACGAACCGCTCCGCCCAGATCGGGGCGCGCGGCGTGAACCGCGGCAGCAGGAGCAGCACCAGGCCGATGGCGCTGAGGGCGACCACGCCCAACACGATCCACATCGAGGCCGAGTTGACCGAGTAGCCCAGCGCGCCGAACGCGATCAGCGCCGACCAGAAGTACATGATCAGCACGGCCCGGCTGTGCGAGTGGCCGATCTCGAGCAGCCGGTGGTGCAGATGTCCGCGGTCCGCCGCGAACGGCGACTGGCCGCGCCAGGTGCGGCGCACGATCGCCAGGAGCAGGTCGGCGGCGGGGATCGCGATGATGGTGAGCGGAAGCAGCAGCGGGATGTAGACCGGCACCATCTGGTGCACGGTGTTGCGCTCGGAACCGGCGAACAGGTTCATCACGTCCGGGTCGACCTGCCCGGTCACCGAGATCGCGCCCGCCGCCAGGACCAGCCCGATCAGCATGGACCCGGAGTCGCCCATGAAGATCCGGGCCGGATGCATGTTGTGCGGCAGGAAGCCCAGGCACATGCCCATCAGCACGGCCGCGAACAGCGTCGCCGGGGCGGCCGCCTCGATGCCGTACGAATACCAGACGCGGTAGGCGTACATGAAGAACGCGGCCGCCGCGATGCACACCATGCCGGCCGCGAGACCGTCCAGGCCGTCGACGAAGTTCACCGCGTTGATGGTGATCACGACGAGTGCGACGGTCAGCAGCGTGCCCTGCCACTGAGTGAGGGCGACCGTGCCGACGCCGGGGACCGGCAGCCACAGGATCGTCAGACCCTGGACCACCATCACACCGGCGGCGATCATCTGGCCGCCCAGCTTGATCAGGGCGTCGATCTCGAACTTGTCGTCCAGCACGCCGATCAGCCAGATCAGCGCCGCGCCCGAGAGCAGGGCGCGGGGCTCGTTGGACTTCTCGAAGACCTCGTTGAGGTTGGTGAGATGGTCGGCGACCAGCAGGCCCGCGCACAGGCCGAAGAACATCGCGATACCGCCGAGCCGCGGAGTGGGTTCGCGGTGCACGTCGCGTGCCCGGATCTCCGGCATCGCGCCGGCCACGATGGCGAACTTCCGCACCGGCCCTGTCAGCAGGTACGTCACCGCGGCCGTGATGCAGAGCGTCAGCAGGTATTCACGCACAGGCTTCCCCACAGGTCTCGCTGGCCATCTCAGCCCCACACCCTAGCGAGGTGCGCATATGGTTGTGGACTTCCGGGTAGCCAGGATGGTTGCACGCGCGGCTGTGCGGCCGGTTCCGGGCCGGGTACGCGGGTGCGCCTACCCCGGTTCCTGCGGGATACGGCTGTGCGTCGCACACGTCACGTCGGATACGGCGGAAACGCCTCGGTCAGTTCGCGTACGTCGTCCCGGATCCGCTTGGCGTCGGCGCCTTCGAGCAGGGCCGCCGCGATCAGCGCGGCGACGCGGACCATCTCGGCCTCGCCCATGCCCTGCGTCGTCACGGCCGCCGTGCCCAGGCGCAGACCGCGGTCGTCGGCGTGGGGAAGCGCACAGCAGTCCATGATGATCCCGGCCGCGGCGAGCCGACCGCGCGCGGTACGGCCGTCCACGCCGAGGGGCGCCGGGTCGGCGGTGATCAGGTGCGTGTCGGTGCCGCCCGTGGTGACGACCAGTCCCTCGGCAGCCAGGTGACCGGCGAGGACGCGCGCGTTGGAGACCACCTGATGGGCGTACGCGGAGAACGCCGGGGTCGCCGCCTCACCGAACGCGACCGCCTTGGCGGCGATCGTGTGCATCTGGGCGCCGCCCTGCGTGAAGGGGAACACGGCCCGGTCGACGCGTTCGGCCAGTTCCTCGCTGCACAGGATCATCCCGCCGCGCGGCCCGCGCAGCACCTTGTGCGTGGTGGCGCACACGATGTCCGCGTACGGCACCGGGCTGGGCGCGGCGCCCCCCGCGACCAGGCCGATGGGGTGGGCGGCGTCGGCGATGAGATAGGCGCCCACGTCGTCGGCGACCTCGCGGAAGAAGGCGTAGTCGGGGTGGCGCGGATAGGCGATGGAGCCGCACACGATCGCCTTCGGGCGGTGGGCGCGGGCCAGCGTGCGGACCTGTTCGTGGTCGATGAGGCCGGTCTCGGCGTCGACGCCGTAGGGGACGAAGTCGAACCAGCGGCCGGAGAAGTTCGCCGGGGAGCCGTGCGTGAGGTGACCGCCGTACGGGAGGCCCAGGGCGAGGACCTTGTCGCCGGGGCGCAGGAGGGCGGCGTAGGCGGCGAGGACGGCGGAGGAGCCGGAGTGCGATTGCACGTTGGCGTGGTCGGCGCCGAAGAGGCTCTTCGCCCGGTCGATGGCGATGCGCTCGGCGACGTCGACGATCTCGCAGCCGCCGTGATGGCGGGCGCCGGGATAGCCCTCGGCGTACTTGTTGGCGAGCGGGGAGCCGAGGGCGGCCAGGACGGCGGGCGAGGTGAAGTTCTCGGCCGCGATGAGCTGGAGCGTCGTCGCCTGCCGGGTGCGCTCCGAGAGCAGGATGTCGGCCAGCTCGGGGTCCTGATGCCGCAGAGTGCCTTCGGCGGCTTCGGTGGCGTGGGTGACCGTCATGATGGGCTCCGGGCTGGCGTCGACGCTGACGTACGTCCACGGTAAGCCTGCGGCGGCTCGGGAGGCGCGGTGCGTGCGGCCGAGTGGGGGGCGTCTCGCGGGTGCGGGTGCCTGCGGCGCCAGGTCGTCATTCGTCTGCGGGCGGGTGGATGGCTGGTCGCGCAGTTCCCCGCGCCCCCGGGTCGGCCAAGCCGCGGGCATGCGTGCCGCCTGGGGCGGCACGGGTGGGCTGGGGGTACCCCCTGCACGTAGTGCTTGGGGGAGGCACCCCGTAAGCGCCGGGCTGCGCGACCCACGGCGGTCACTGCAAACCGGGCAACCTGTCAACGCCGACCGCGAGACCCACCCCCCGGCCGGCGCAGCAACCGGCACCTGGAAACGTCGGCCCGCTGCACCCCCGTCGGCTACATCCGCGCCGGCACGCCCGTCAGGGCCGTCACCACCGGGTCCAGCGCCTCGCTGATCTCCTCACCGACGCTGCGAAAAAAGCCCAGCGGCGCCCCGTACGGGTCGTACACCTCGTCCGCCTCGGCCGTCGGCGCCTGGAGCCACCCGCGTAGAGCCGCCGCGGCCCGCACCAGCGCCCGCGCGCGGTTGACCACGCCGTCCTCCAGCGGCGGCAGCGTCGCGGGGTCTATCGCCCGCACCAGCCGGGTGAACTCCTTCAGCGTGAACGTGCGCAGACCCGCCGAGTGCCCCATCGAGATCACCTGGGCACGGTGGTCCCGGGTCGCGGTGAGGACCAGGTCGGCCCGGATCACGTGCTCGTCGTGCAGCTCACGGCCCATGAAGCCGGACGCGTCCGCGCCGTAGTCGGCCAGCACCGTCTCGGCGTGGGACTCCATGGGCGCGCCCTCGTGGCCCCAGGTGCCCGCGCTCTCCGCGATGATCGGACCACCCAGGACGCCGAGCCGCTCGGAGACGAAATGCCGGGTCAGCCGCTCGGTGATCGGCGAGCGGCACACGTTGCCGGTGCTGACGTGGAGGATGCGGAAGGTGTCGCGAGGGAAGCCGAAGGTCGTGGTCTCCTCCCCGTTGAAGCCCCCGCCGGCTATGCCACGCCCCGCGTCAGGGGCCGTCAATTCGCCACCTCGAGGTCGGGTACGACCTTGCGCAGCTCCTCCGGGGAGAGGGCGCCTTCGCGCAGGAGGACGGGCACCTCGCGGGTGACGTCCACGATGGAGGAGGGGACGTTGCCGGGGGTGGGCCCGCCGTCCAGGTAGACGGAGACGGAGTCGCCGAGCATCTGCTGGGCGGCGTCACAGGTCTCCGGCGCCGGGTGACCGGTGAGGTTCGCGGAGGAGACGGCCATCGGGCCGAACTCGGTGAGCAGCTCGATGGCGACCGGGTGCAGCGGCATCCGGATGGCCACCGTGCCACGGGTCTCGCCCAGGTCCCACTGGAGGGACGGCTGGTGCCTGGCGACGAGGGTGAGCGCGCCCGGCCAGAACGCGTCGACCAGTTCCCAGGCCTGCTCGGAGAAGTCCGTCACGAGCCCGTGCAGCGTGTTGGGCGACCCGATGAGGACCGGGCTGGGCATGTTGCGCCCACGGCCCTTGGCCTGCAGCAGGTCCCCGACGGCCTCCTTGGAGAACGCGTCGGCGCCGATGCCGTACACCGTGTCCGTGGGGAGCACCACGAGTTCGCCGCGGCGGACGGCGGACGCGGCCTCGCGCAGACCCGTCACACGGTCGGTCGCGTCGTTGGTGTCGTATCGCCGAGCCATAACTAGCGGGCCTCCTCGTACACGTACTGCGGGGTCGAAGACTGGGTGGTGCTCACGGCAGCGCCTTGCGGGCGGTGGCGAAGCGGGGGCGGTTGTTGAGGTCGGGGTGGTCGGCCGCGTCGGCCCAGCCCTTCTCCTCGGTGAAGATCCACGGCACCTGGCCGCCCTGTGTGTCGGCGTGCTCGACGACGACGAGGCCGCCGGGGCGCAGCAGGCGGTGCGCGGTGCGTTCCAGGCCGCGGATGAGGTCCAGGCCGTCCTCGCCGGAGAACAGGGCGAGCTGCGGGTCGTAGTCGCGGGCCTCGGGGGCGACGTACTCCCACTCGGTGAGCGGAATGTACGGCGGGTTGGAGATGACCAGGTCGACCTGGCCGTCCAGGTCCGGGAAGGCGGTCAGGGCGTCGCCCTGGCGCAGTTCGACCCGGGAGCCCTCCATGTTCTTGCGCGTCCAGTGCAGGGCCTCGTCGGACAGCTCGACGGCGTACACGCGCGAGCGCGGCACCTCCTGGGCGAGGGCCAGCGCGATGGCGCCGGAGCCGGTGCACAGGTCGACGATGCACGGCTCGACGACGTCCATGGCGCGGACCGCGTCTATGGCCCAGCCGACCACGGACTCGGTCTCCGGGCGCGGCACGAAGACGCCGGGGCCGACCTGAAGCTCCAGATAGCGGAAGTAGGCCCGGCCGGTGATGTGCTGCAGCGGCTCGCGCTGCTCACGGCGGGCGATGACCTCCCAGTACCGGGCGTCGAAGTCGGAGTCCTTCACGGAGTGCAGCTCGCCGCGCTTGACGCCGTGCACGAACGCGGCGAGCTCCTCCGCGTCGGTGCGCGGCGAGGGCACGCCCGCGTCGGCGAGCCGCTGAGTGGCCTGGGCCACCTCTGCGAGCAGCAAATTCACGCACGTCCTCCGGAGGTACTCGTAGTGGCTTACGCGGCGGCGAGCTTGGCGGCCGAGTCCGCGTCGACGCAGGCCTGGATCACCGCGTCGAGGTCGCCGTCCAGGACCTGGTCCAGGTTGTACGCCTTGAAGCCGACGCGGTGGTCGGAGATGCGGTTCTCCGGGAAGTTGTAGGTGCGGATCTTCTCGGAGCGGTCGACGGTGCGGACCTGGCTGCGCCGGGCGTCGGCGGCCTCCCGCTCCGCTTCCTCCTGCGCCGCCGCCAGCAGCCTGGAGCGCAGGATACGCATCGCCTGCTCCTTGTTCTGGAGCTGGCTCTTCTCGTTCTGGCAGGAGGCGACGACTCCGGTCGGCAGGTGCGTGATGCGCACGGCGGAGTCGGTGGTGTTCACGGACTGCCCGCCGGGGCCGGAGGACCGGTAGACGTCGATGCGCAGGTCGTTCGGGTTGATCTCGACGTCGACCTCCTCGGCCTCGGGCGTGACGAGCACGCCGGCCGCGGAGGTGTGGATACGGCCCTGGGACTCGGTGGCGGGGACGCGCTGGACGCGGTGCACACCGCCCTCGTACTTCAGGCGGGCCCACACGCCCTGGCCGGGCTCGGTCTGGCCGCGGGTCTTGATGGCGACCTGGACGTCCTTGTAGCCGCCGAGCTCTGACTCGGTGGCGTCGATGATCTCGGTCTTCCAGCCGACGCGCTCGGCATAGCGCAGGTACATGCGCAGCAGGTCACCGGCGAACAGGGCGGACTCGTCGCCGCCGGCGCCGGCCTTGACCTCGAGGATCACGTCCTTGTCGTCGCTGGGGTCGCGCGGGACGAGGAGGAGGCGCAGCTTCTCCGTCAGCTCCTCGCGCTGCTTCTCCAGCTCCTTGACCTCGGCGATGAAGTCGGGGTCGTCGGCGGCGAACTCGCGCGCGGTCTCGATGTCGTCGCCGGTCTGCTTCCAGGAGCGGTACGTGGCGACGATCGGGGTGAGCTCGGCGTAGCGCTTGTTCAGCTTGCGGGCG
The DNA here is from genome assembly GCF_055609245.1 of Streptomyces sp. NPDC036813. Taxonomy (NCBI): domain Bacteria; kingdom Bacillati; phylum Actinomycetota; class Actinomycetes; order Kitasatosporales; family Streptomycetaceae; genus Streptomyces; species Streptomyces sp. NPDC036813. Next base: position 128,267 of record NZ_JBVJPV010000003.1, read on the forward strand.
TTCGCCTGGTCGGAGTGGACCGACGGGTCGGCGAGCTTCTTCTCCAGCTCGGCGTGCTCGCTGACGAGTTCCTCGACGGCCTCGAACATCTTGGGCTCCTGCTACTGCGTGACAAAGGGGGAAGGCGGGCGACCAAAAACGCCGGTCCCGGCGCACACGCCACGCGGGCGTGCGGCCGTGGACCGGCGAAATGGGGCTCGCTACTTCTTGGAGCCGGCGGCCTTGCCGAAGCGGGCCTCGAAGCGGGCCACACGGCCACCGGTGTCGAGGATCTTCTGCTTGCCCGTGTAGAACGGGTGGCACTCGGAGCAGACCTCGGCCCGGATGGTGCCCGAGTCGATGGTGCTGCGGGTGGTGAACGACGCGCCGCAGGTGCAGCTGACCTGCGTCTCGACGTACGCGGGGTGGATGTCGCGCTTCAAGGTGTCTCCTAGGTTTCGGGAGGGCGCCGGGTCGCCTGCCGCGGGGTGCGGGGGCGTGAACCGGAGCCGACGTACCAGTCTGCCAGGACTGGTGCCATCCTCCCAAACCGGGGGTGCGGCTGTTCTATTCCTGTGGTGCGCGCACCGGGGTGCCTGGGGTGCGCCATGGGCGGGTGCGGGTGCGTCGTGCGCGGTCGCGCCCACGCGGCGGAGCCGCACATCGCCTGCGGCCCCGCGCCCCTTCAGTTGGTCACCACGCCGTTGGCTTCCCCCGTGGCCGTTCCTTGCGTGGCCGACTCCGGGATGGGGCGGTCGTTCTTCAGGGCGTTCCAGACCATCTCGGCCTTCGTCTTCTCGACCAGGACACGGTTACCGTTGTTCGGGTCGTACTGGACCGGCATGGTGACCATCGTCATGTTCGCGGGGCTGATGCCCTTCAGGCCGTTGGCGAAGGACATCAGGGAGTTCACCGAGCCGAGGCCGGAGTCGGCGGTGACGGCCTTGGTGGAGGTGTCGGCGAGGTCGTAGAGCTTCTTGGGGCTGGTGAAGACCCCGATGTCCTTGACCTGCTTGACCAGGGCCTTGATGAACGCCTGCTGGAGCTGGATACGGCCGAGGTCGGAGCCGTCGCCGACGCCGTGCCGGGTGCGGACCAGGCCGAGCGCCTGCTGACCGTCGAGGCGGTGGGTGCCGGCCTTGAGGTTCAGATGGCTCTCGTGGTCGGCGATGTCCTTGGTCGTCGTGATCCGGACCCCGCCGAGTTCGTCGATGAGCTTCTGGAAGCCGGCGAAGTCGACCTCCAGGTAGTGGTCCATGCGGACGCCGGTGAGGGCCTCGACCGTCTTGACGGCGCAGGGCGCGCCACCCGTGGAGTAGGCGGAGTTGAACATCACGCCGTGCGCTGCGTCGTGGGTGGTGCCCTGGGTGTCGGTGCAGGCGGGGCGGTCGATGAGCGTGTCGCGCGGGATGGAGACCACGCTGGCCTTCTTGTGGCCCTTGTACACGTGGATGATCATCGCCGTGTCGGACCGGGCGCTGCCGTCGTCCGCGCCGCCGCCGAGCTTCTTGTTGCTGCCGGAGCGGGTGTCGGAGCCGAGGACGAGGATGTTCTGCGAACCGTTGTCGACCTTCTGGGGCCGGTCGGTGCCGAGCATCTGGTTGATGTCGATGCTCTTGATGTTGCCGTTGAGCTTGAAGTAGACGTACCCGAGTCCGGTACCGCCCAGCACGACGATTCCCGCCGCCGTCCAGGCCGCGATCAGGACGCCTCTGCGCCTGGCGCGGGGCTTGCGGCGGCGGCCCTTGGCTCGACGGCCCGGGCCGCTGCTGTTCCCGGGCGCCTCGGGTATGCCGGGACCCGGCGTGCTCTCGGCGGTCATGTGCTCCTCAGCTCGTCTGGGATCCATGGTCGCCCCGATTGGTCAGACGGGGAAACTCGGGAAAGGGTTGCACAACACCCCGTGACCGAAGCGCGCAAACACGGTCACTTTCCGTCACAAGCAGAGCCGGTCGTACGCCGCTCACCTGCACGTTTCCCCGACGGTCACCGAACGGGCGCAAACAGGTCGCTGTGGCACAGATCGCAGCAAAGAGATGAGGGCCGCCCCTTGCGTGGGGCGGCCCTCATCTTTATGCGCAGTCGACGTCAGTCACCGTTACCCGGCGTCGGCGTCGTCTTCTGGATCTGCATCAGGAACTCGACGTTCGACTTGGTCTGCTTCATCTTGTCGAGGAGCAGCTCGATCGCCTGCTGCTGGTCCAGCGCGTGCAGGACACGGCGGAGCTTCCAGACGACCGCCAGCTCCTCGTTGCCGAGCAGGATCTCTTCCTTACGGGTACCGGACGCGTCGACGTCCACCGCCGGGAAGATGCGCTTGTCGGCGAGCTTCCGGTCGAGCTTGAGCTCCATGTTGCCGGTGCCCTTGAACTCCTCGAAGATCACCTCGTCCATGCGGGACCCGGTGTCCACCAGCGCGGTGGCGAGGATGGTCAGCGAGCCGCCGTCCTCGATGTTGCGGGCCGCACCGAAGAAGCGCTTCGGCGGGTAGAGGGCCGTGGAGTCGACACCACCGGACAGGATGCGGCCGGACGCCGGGGCGGCCAGGTTGTAGGCACGGCCCAGACGGGTGATGGAGTCCAGCAGGACGACCACGTCGTGACCCAGCTCGACGAGGCGCTTGGCGCGCTCGATGGCCAGCTCGGCGACCGTGGTGTGGTCCTCGGCCGGGCGGTCGAAGGTCGAGGAGATGACCTCGCCCTTGACCGACCGCTGCATGTCGGTGACCTCTTCCGGACGCTCGTCGACCAGGACGACCATCAGGTGGCACTCGGGGTTGTTGTGGGTGATCGCGTTGGCGATCGCCTGCATGATCATGGTCTTGCCGGTCTTCGGCGGGGCCACGATCAGACCGCGCTGGCCCTTACCGATCGGCGACACGAGGTCGATGATGCGGGTGGTCAGCACGCCCGGGTCCGTCTCCAGGCGGAGGCGGTCCTGCGGGTAGAGCGGGGTCAGCTTGTTGAACTCCGGGCGGCCACGGCCGTGTTCGGGCGCCATGCCGTTGACCGAGTCCAGGCGGACCAGCGCGTTGAACTTCTCGCGGCGCTCGCCCTCCTTCGGCTGGCGGACCGCGCCGGTGATGTGGTCACCCTTGCGCAGGCCGTTCTTGCGGACCTGGGCGAGGGAGACGTACACGTCGTTCGGACCCGGCAGGTAACCGGAGGTCCGGATGAAGGCGTAGTTGTCGAGGATGTCCAGGATGCCCGCGACCGGGATCAGGACGTCGTCCTCGGCGATCTGCGGCTCGGTGGCGATGTCGTCGCGGCCACGGCGGCCACGGCGGTCCCGGTAGCGACCGCGACGGCCACGGCGGCCGCCCTCGAAGTCGTCGTCGTCCTGCGGGCCGTTGTTGCGGTCCTGACGGTCCTGGCGGTCCTGGCGGCCGCCGCCCTGCTGCTGGCCCTGCTGCTGACCGCGCTGGCCGCCCTGCTGGTCGTCGCCCTTGCGGCGGTCGCCGCGGTCACGGTCGCGGTCACGGCCGCGCTCACGGCGGTCGCGGCGGCGGCCCTCGCCACCGTCGCCGGCGTCACCCTTGGCGTCGCCCTGCGGCTGCTGCGCGGGCGTGTCGGCCTTGGGCTCGCTCTTGGCCTCGGTGGCGACCGTCTCGGGGCTGCCGGCCTCGGCGGTGGCGCGGCGACGCCGGCGCTCGCTCGGGGCGTCGTCGGACGCCGGCTGGCCGGGGATCTCGATCTGCTGCTGGGCGACGGCCTTCTCGGCGGGGGCCTGCGCGGCCTTCTCCGCCTTCTGCTCGCCGTCCGCGCCGGCCTCACCGGTGCGGGCCTTGGAGGTGGCGCGGCGCTTCGGCTTGCTCTCGGCGGCGGGCTCGGCGGCCTTGGGAGCGCTGCCGGAGGCCTGCGCCTCCTTGATGACCTCGATCAGCTGGCTCTTGCGCATCCGCGCGGTGCCCCTGATGCCGAGGCCGGAGGCGACCTGCTGCAGCTCGGCCAGCACCATGCCCTCGAGGCCGGTACCGCGGCGCCGCCGGGAGCCGGCACCGGAGGCAGGCGCGGAGGCGTCCGTGGCGGGCGCGGCAGCGGTCTCCTCGACACGTGCGCCCATCAGATCGGTGGTGTCGCTCACGAAGGGTCCTTCCCTGGAGCGGACGTCGGCCTGTCTGGCTCGGCGACCGGTTGTGCTGTCCGACTCCGGTCCTTGCTGTGTGGACGGAGCCGGGGCGGTGGTCCGCCAAAGCGGCGGAAGAAATTTCTGGTGATGGCGCTACCTCGAGCCGTGGCACCCGGTGTCACGTGGCGTGGTCGCACCGATTCCGAAGCTCCCCCAGAGGGGGTACCCCCACCATCGGTCCGCTCAGTGCCCGCATACGCCGTACTGCCCAGATACGACGTACGAAACACGGTGCGGCGTGGGGAGCTCCCGGAAGAATGTCTGTCCCGGACGGGGACACGAGGCACCTCGCCATGGTGGGGTCGGGTGCAGACTTGAGATTAACACTACCGGATCCAACAAACATTCCCCCTCTCTTAATCCGGCAAGCGTGTGTCAGGTCGCGAGCGGCAGCACGCTCGCGCCCTGCAGGTCCAGGCTCAGCCGATTGGCCGCCCAGTCCGCGCCCGCCAGAGCCTCGATCTTGTCCGCGCTGGCCGCGTCGGCGAGCGCCATGACGGTGGGTCCGGCGCCGGAGATGACGGCCGGGACGCCGTCGGCGCGCAGCCGCTCCACCAGCGCAGCGCTCTCCGGCATGGCCGGGGCGCGGTACTCCTGGTGCAGGCGGTCCTCGGTGGCCGGCAGCAGCAGCTCGGGGCGCCGGGTGAGGGCCTCGACGAGCAGGGCGGCGCGGCCGGCGTTGGTGGCGGCGTCGACGTGCGGAACGGTGCGCGGGAGGAGACCGCGGGCGGTTTCCGTCAGTACCGGCTTTCCGGGCACGAAAACCACCGGAACGATGGAATCGGCGGGCTCGAGCCTGATCGAGCGGGCGGCGCCGGATTCCATCCAGGCGATGGTGAAACCGCCGAAAAGGCAGGGGGCCACATTGTCCGGATGGCCCTCGATCTCGGTGGCCAGCTCCAGCAGGGCGGCGTCGTCGAGCTTGGACTCGCCGCCTATGGTCACGGCGCGGGCGGCGACGATGCCGGCGCAGATGGCGGCGGAGGAGGAGCCGAGGCCGCGGCCGTGCGGGATGCGGTTGGCGCAGACGATCTCCAGGCCGCGCGGCTGGCCGCCCAGGGCGTCGAAGGCGGTGCGCAGGGAGCGGACGAGCAGGTGGCTCTCGTCGCGCGGCAGGGTTTCGCTGCCCTCCCCGGCGATGTCGATGTGCAGCCCGGAGTCGGCCACCCGGACGACGACGTCGTCGTAGAGCCCCAACGCGAGGCCGAGGGCGTCGAAGCCCGGGCCGAGGTTGGCGCTGGTGGCGGGGACGCGCACCCGGACGGCGGCGGCGCGGAACGCTGGACCGGCCATCGCTCGTTGACTCTCCTTGAGCTGCGTGATGGTCGAATGAATCTCGAAAGGTGCCGAGAACCCTGGGGCCGCACGAGACGCGCGGCACTGCGGCACATGCGGTGGGGGGCATATGCGGCGGGCGGGTTGAGTACAGCCTATCGAAGGAAGGTTCTGTGGCGACATAGGGCGCACAGGAGGCGCACGATGCGTGTCGCGAGCCCCCTGTGCCCCCGCCGTGGGGAAGCTCCCCAGGTCGTGGCCGTTCACGCCCGGACCTCGGTGAGGCCCGGGCGTATGCCGCACGGGTTACGCGAGGCCGAGGCGCTCGGCGGCGGTGGCGGCGTCGACCGGGACGGTGACCGGCTGCGGAGCGCCGGCGACGGCCCAGTCGGGGTCCTTCAGGCCGTTGCCGGTGACGGTGCACACGATCTTCTGGCCCGGGTCGACCTTGCCCTGCTCGGCGGCCTTGAGCAGACCGGCGACGGAGGCCGCGGAGGCGGGCTCCACGAACACGCCCTCCTGCGACGCCAACAGGCGGTAGGCGCGCAGAATCTCACGGTCCGTCACCTCGTCGATGGCACCGCCCGATTCGTCCCGCGCGGCCAGTGCGTACTCCCAGGAGGCCGGGTTGCCGATGCGGATGGCGGTCGCGATGGTCGACGGGTCCTTGACGACCTCGCCGCGCACGATCGGGGCGCTGCCGGAGGCCTGGAAGCCCCACATCCGGGGCGTACGGGAGGCGATCCCGTCGGCGGCGTACTCCCGGTACCCCTTCCAGTACGCGGTGATGTTGCCCGCGTTGCCGACCGGCAGGACGTGGATGTCGGGCGCGTCGCCCAGCATGTCCACGATCTCGAAGGCGGCGGTCTTCTGACCCTCGATCCGCACCGGATTGACCGAATTGACCAGCGCGACCGGGTAGTTGTCGCTCAGCGCGCGGGCCAGCGTGAGGCAGTCGTCGAAGTTGCCGTCGACCTGGAGGATCTTCGCGCCGTGCACGAGGGCCTGGCCCATCTTGCCCAGCGCGATCTTGCCCTGCGGCACGAGCACGGCGGACACCATGCCCGCGCGCACGCCGTAGGCGGCGGCCGAGGCGGAGGTGTTGCCGGTGGAGGCGCAGATGACCGCCTTGGCCCCCTCCTCCTTCGCCTTGGAGATGGCCATGGTCATGCCGCGGTCCTTGAAGGACCCGGTCGGGTTCGCGCCCTCGACCTTGAGGTGGACCTCGCAGCCCGTGCGCTCGGAGAGCACCTGCGCGGGCACGAGCGGCGTGCCGCCCTCGCGGAGCGTCACGACCGGCGTGGTGTCGGATACCGGCAGCCGGTCCCGGTACTCCTCGATGATTCCGCGCCACTGGTGGGTCATTGCTGGTTACTCTCCTTCAACCCGCATGATGCTGGCGACACCCCGCACGGTGTCGAGCTTGCGCAACGCCTCGACGGTCCCGTTCAGGGCCGCGTCGGACGCGCGGTGGGTGACGACGACGAGAGAGGCCTCGCCGTCCTTGCCCTGCTGGCGCACGGTGTCGATCGACACCCCGTGCTCGGCGAAGACGGTCGCTACCTGGGCGAGCACACCCGGTTTGTCCGCCACGTCGAGGCTGATGTGGTAGCGCGTGACGACGTCGCCCATGGGCGACACCGGCAGGGCGGCATACGCCGACTCGCCGGGCCCGGTGGACCCGGTGAGCCGGTTGCGGCAGACGGCGACGAGGTCGCCGAGCACGGCGGAGGCGGTCGGCGAACCGCCGGCGCCGGGGCCGTAGAACATCAGCTGACCGGCCGCGTCGGACTCGACGAACACGGCGTTGTACGCGCCGCGCACGGAGGCGAGCGGGTGGGTCAGCGGAATCATCGCGGGGTGCACGCGCGCGGTGACGGACCGGCCGTCGGCGGCCCGCTCGCAGATGGCGAGCAGCTTGATGGTGCAGCCCATCTCCTTGGCGGAGGCGAAGTCGGCGGCGGTGACCTCGGTCATGCCCTCGCGGTAGACGTCGTCGAGGCGCACGCGCGTGTGGAAGGCGATCCCGGCGAGGATGGCGGCCTTGGCGGCGGCGTCGAACCCTTCGACGTCGGCGGTCGGGTCCGCCTCGGCGTATCCGAGCGCGGTGGCCTCGTCGAGGGCCTCCTGGTACCCGGCGCCGGTGGAGTCCATCTTGTCGAGGATGAAGTTGGTCGTGCCGTTGACGATGCCGAGCACCCGGTTGACCTTGTCGCCGGCGAGGGACTCGCGCAGCGGGCGGATCAGCGGGATGGCGCCGGCGACGGCGGCCTCGTAGTAGAGGTCCCGGCCGTGCTCCTCGGCGGCGGCGTGCAGGGCGGCCCCGTCCTGGGCGAGCAGGGCCTTGTTGGCGGAGACGACGGAGGCGCCGTGCTCGAAGGCGGTGGTGATGAGCGTGCGGGCGGGCTCGATACCGCCGATGACCTCGACGATCACATCGATGTCGCCGCGCTTGACGAGGGCGGTGGCGTCGGTGGTGACGAGGGCCGGGTCGATGCCCTCCCGGACCTTGCCGGGTCGCCGTACGGCGACCCCGGCGAGCTCGACGGGGGCGCCGATCCGGGCGGCGAGGTCGTCGGCGTGCGTCGTCATGATGCGCGCCACCTCTGAGCCGACCACTCCACAGCCCAGCAGCGCCACCTTCAGCGGACGCGTACGCATCATCCGACCTCGTTTCCTCATACCGTCTACGGTTGGACCAGTCTCACTCACCGGACGGGATTTTCTGCCCTTGGTCCGGATTGTGAGACGTTTATTTCATTTCCGGACGGGGTGGAAGCCGGAAGATCTTCCGCCGCCGTCCGGGGTTCATCCGCCCGTCACCCGACATCGAGCGTCACCCGACCATCGAGCGTCACCCGACATCGAGACGGAGGAGGTCCTCCTCCGTCTCCCGCCGGACGATCACCCGGGCCTCGCCGTCCTTGACGGCGACGACCGGCGGGCGGAGCACATGGTTGTAGTTGCTGGCCATCGACCGGCAGTACGCCCCCGTCGCGGGGACGGCGATGAGGTCGCCCGGCGCCACGTCGGCCGGCAGGAACGCGTCCCGCACCACGATGTCGCCGCTCTCACAGTGCTTGCCGACGACCCGGGCGAGCATCGGCTCGGCGTCGGAGGAACGGGAGACGAGGGCGACGCTGTACTCGGCGTCGTACAGCGCGGTGCGGATGTTGTCGGACATGCCGCCGTCGACGGAGACGTAAGTGCGCAGCCCTTCGAGCGGCTTGACGGTGCCGACCTCGTACAGCGTGAAGGCGGTGGGCCCGACGATGGCGCGCCCTGGCTCGACGGAGATCCGGGGGGTGCGCAGCCGTGCGGCCTCGCACTCCCGCGTGACGATCTCGCTGAGCGCCTTGGCGATCTCGTGCGGCTCACGGGGGTCGTCGTCGCTGGTGTACGCGATGCCGAGCCCGCCGCCGAGGTCGATCTCGGGCAGCTCGACCCCGTGCTCGTCACGGATGTCCTTCAGCAGCCCGACCACCCGGTGGGCGGCGACCTCGAACCCGGACATGTCGAAGATCTGCGACCCGATGTGCGAGTGGATCCCGATCAGCTCGATGCCGTCCAGCTGAAGAGCCCGCCGCACGGCTTCGGCGGCCTGACCGCCCGCGAGCGGAATCCCGAACTTCTGGTCCTCGTGGGCGGTGGCGATGAACTCATGGGTGTGCGCCTCGACACCGACGGTGATCCGGATCTGCACGCGCTGACGCACGCCCAGCTCCTGGGCGATGTGGGCGACCCGCACGATCTCCTGGAAGGAGTCGAGCACGATCCGCCCCACCCCGGCGGCGACGGCCCGGCGGATCTCCTCGCTCGACTTGTTGTTGCCGTGGAAGGCGATGCGCTCGGCGGGCATCCCGGCGGACAGCGCGGTGGCCAGCTCCCCGCCAGAGCACACGTCGAGGTTGAGCCCCTCCTCGTGCAGCCAGCGCACGACGGCCCGGGACAGGAACGCCTTGCCCGCGTAGAAGACGTCGGCGTCGGGCCCGAAGGCGGTACGCCAGGCACGCGCGCGGGCCCGGAAGTCGGTCTCGTCGAGGATGTAGGCGGGGGTGCCGTGCGTCTCGGCGAGAGTCTTCACATCGATCCCGCCGACGGTGAGCACGCCGTCCTCACCGCGCTCGACGGTCTGGGCCCACACCTTGGGGTCGAGGGCGTTGAGGTCGGTGGGCGGGGCGGAGTAGTGCCCCTCGGGAAGGACGTCGGCGTGACGGGGCCCGGCGGGATGTGCGGAACGGCTCATGTCTGGGTCTCTTTTTGGCTCAGAGGTGGTCGGGTGCGTCGATGCCGAGCAGGGACAGGCCGCCGGCCAGCACCGTCCCGGCGGCTTCGGCGAGCGCGAGCCGGGCGCGGTGGGCGGCCGAGGGTTTCTCCTCACCGCGCGGCAGCACGCCGGGCAGCAGCACGAGCGTGGCATCGGCGACGGTGACGAGATGCCGGGCGAGCCGGTCGGGGCCGCGGTGGGTGACGGCGGCGCGGAGGATGCGGGGGTGGTCGGCGAGGGCGGCGAGGAGCTGGCTCTGCCGGGCGGTGGCTTGGGTGTGCCGGGCGGTGGCGGGGTGGGTGTGGCCGTCGGTGGCGGAGTGGGTGTCGCCGTCGGTGGCGGGGTGGGTGTGCCCGTCGGCGGTCTGGCTCTGCGGGTCGCCGGCGGGGTGGGTGTGCCCGTCGGCGGTCTGGCTCTGCGGGTCGTCGGCGGGGTGGGTGGGCCGGTCGGCGACGAGGGAGCTGTGCCGGTCGGCGGTCTGGTTCTGCTGCTCGACGGCTCCCGGCTCGGGGCCGAACCCGAGATCGGCGGCGTTGCGGTGCAGGGCCCGGGTGCGGGCGTGGGCGTACCGGACGCGGAAGAGGGGGTTGGTCTCCCGCTGGACGAGATGATCGGCGGTGATCCGGGGCCGGTCGTGCGGGGCCGGATGGAGCAGGGCCCAGCGCGCGGCGTCGGGGCCGAGGGGGGTCGGGTCCTCGGGGGCGGGAGTGGGGCGGAGATTCACGTCCTGCGCGTCCGCGTGGCCGATCTCGACGCGCGCGCCTTGCGAGGCGGCGATCCGCGCGAGGGCGTCGGCGACGACTTCGGCACGGATCTCGTACGGCACCCGGAGTTCGATGACCTGCCCGGCGAGGGCGTCGGTGTGGCCGTACGCGGGCCCCTCACGCAAGATGCGCCGGACGAGGTCGGTGTTGCTCGTGTCCGCGAGGCTGATGTTGAGGAACCCCGGGCCGGTGATCTCGACGCGGGTGACGCCGTCGGCGTGGACGAGGCGGTCGCGCAGCACTTCGGCGACGTGCTGCGGGGGCCGTCCGGCGGAGCGGGCGAGCTGGAGGGCGATGTTGGTGGCGTAGTCCCCGCACCCTCCGGGCCCCGGCACGGTGACCACGGCCCGCTCGGGGACGCTCACCGTCAGCTCCCCCTCGTCGACAGCACGACGCACCGCGCACAGCACGGTACGGGAGAGCTCGACGGGGGTCACGGGACAAGCGTAGGGGAGGAGGGGGGTGGGTAGGCGAGCGGGTTTCGGGGGGTCCCGGGATGTGGACGGGAGGCTTTCCGGGGAGCGGGGTTCCCGGGGGTGGCGTTCCCGGGGGTGGCGTTCCCGGGGGTGGCGTTCCCGGGGGCGGCCGGCTTCCACAGCAGCCCGCGTACTCGACGCCCACCGTGCGCGGCCTCCCCCAGGGGACCGCAGGCTCTTCGCCGCGCCCTCTCCCCCGATGGTCAGCTTTCGCCGAGTGCCGTGCGCTCGGTGTCGTCGGCGGCCGAGGCGTCCTCGGTGTCCACGGAAACGACGGAGTCACGCTCCCCCGCGCCCTCACCGCGGCCGCCGCCCTCACGCCCGCGCTCGATCAACTCCCGGACGACCCGAATGAGTTCATGCGGCTCGAAGGGCTTGGCGAGGAACGCGTCGACACCGGCGTCGAGGCCGGCGTCGACCTCGTACTCCGGACAGGCGCTGACGATGGCGACGGGCAGGTCCCGGGTACGGGGGTCGGCACGCAGCCGGGCGACGGTCCGGAGCCCGTCCAGCCGGGGCATGACGACGTCGAGGGTCACAAGATCGGGCTGCACCTGATGCACGACATCCAGACACTCGGCACCATCGGCCGCGGTCACGACCTCGAGACCCTCCAGCTCGAGGTTGACCCTGATCAGTTGCCGGATGACCTTGTTGTCGTCCACCACAAGCACCCGGCCCGACGCGCCTGACACAACTCGAGAGTAGGTCCGGACCGGCCATCGCGTCCGGGTTTTGGTGACTTCCACCCCGTGCGAGGGATGTGGCCTCACGAAGCTGACGCCCCGCACCTCCGGAAGATCGACACGGACCCCGAAACCCGTTCATGACCACCCGGTAGGAGCTGGTAGTGTTCTACCCGTCACCGCGACCGAGCGGACGACACGCCCCCGTAGCTCAGGGGATAGAGCAACGGCCTCCGGAGCCGTGTGCGCAGGTTCGAATCCTGCCGGGGGCACCCAGCATGAGGTGCCCAAAGACCCCGTCACCAGCGGAAACGCTGAGGCCGGGGTCTTCGCGTATGTGCAGGCGTATGCGGCCCGAAGCGGCCGTATGCCGGGATCTGTGGACGAGGCGTGGACGGGATCTTGGAGCATCGCCGCAGGTGAGGTCCAGGAACAGCGAGGCCCGGACAAGGCACTCCACGGCGCCGGCGAGCGCCTGGAGCCCTGAGGCAACCTCGCGAGCGAATCACTCAGGACCTCAGCCCCATCGTCAACTGCTCGGGTCCGGGCTTACCTCCAGACAACCCGGCTGAGTTGGCGACTCCCCCGGCTGCAACAGCCCGAAGGCCGTCCTCCACCCGCAACAGCCCGTCAGGGCATCAAGAGCTCGCCGTCCCGGAAGAGGTGTACGCGTGTACACGCGTGAGCGTGTGTGAGTATGCTTGAGTTCACATACACGCACTGAAGCGTGCATGAGTGAGGGGAGGGTCGATGCGCCTACTTGAAGGCACACCGCAGGAGATTGCTGAGTTTCTTCGGCTGACTGGTGCGGACGAAGACAACGACTCGGGGGCGCCAGTCGAGGTGGCCGTTGATAGCCCCGTCGACGCCCTGGAGTGGGCCCAGATCACCGATCTGGTCCATGGCCGAGCGCGAAGCGCGGAGACCGCTAACCGAGTGCTCGACTTCCTCCGTGGAGTAGTCGAACTCGGCAACGTCGAGATCGGCCCAGGCGAGTCCGAGCGCACACAGGACGGTCGCACTGACTACGTCATGGTGCACGACGCCGGCGTTCGTCGGTTTGGGGCGGTTGCTTATGTCAAGCCCCGGAACGGGGGCCTGACCTTGCGTCTGACGAAGGAGGATGTGGCCGACCTGAACGAACCGCACGTGAGTTACCGCGACGTGCGGCCCGGTCATCAGTACGTCGTGAATTGCCCGCTCCGCGACGACGCAGCCGTCAAGACGGCACTGCGGCTCGTGCAGCTGGCTCTGGCGAAGGTTCGCCAGTAGACGAGAGGTGACACCGAACACCCCGGTAGCCGCTGTACACATGCAGCCGCATCCCGAGCGGACGGCTTAAATCAGAGCCCATGCAAAGGCTCTGCGTACGCGTTCAACTGCGAGACAGTGCGCAAACAGCGAGGCCCCTGGGATAACTCCAGGGGCCTCAGGCACGGGTGATGGCCTCACTCATACTCGCGAAGCAGATCTTCGATGCGCCGGTTGGCGACGTCCTGCCGTCCGTCGAGGCACTTCGCGTAACGGGTCAGCAGGACCTCAACGCTGTTGCCAGCCCGCTCGGCAACCTCGGTGGGATCGACTCCGGCGTTGAGCCACGTCGACAGTGCCGAGTGCCGAAGGTCGTACGGCCTGCTCGCGAGCGGCGATGCGGCGACGGTCGGCGGAAGCGCCAGGAATCGCGCCTCCTGCCACACGCGGTAGTAGGTCGAGGACGGGACGACCGAGCCCTTCTCACTGAAGAACAGGCGCCCGTCCTCCGCCGTGCCGAATGTGGCCAGGTGCTCGCGCAGCACGACGACGAGCTGGGGCGGGATGGGCACACGCCGAACGTCCTCAGCCGGTCGGTTCTTGAGCCCGCGGTCGTCGTGAGTCTCCCCCGAGTCCGTCCACTGCTTGCCGACCGAAGGACGGGTCCGGTGGAGCAGCGCCGATCCCCAGCCCTGCGCAGGGAGGACAAGGTCGGTCTCGACCAGACCGACCGCCTCAGCGGGGCGGAAGCCACCGAAGTACATCGCCGCGAACAGCCCGACGAGACGCCGGCCGCGAGCACGCCGGTAACCGCCGATGTAGGACACTGCCGCCAGGAGATTGCGGGCCTGTTCCGGGTTGGCGACAACGCGCGGATCGACCTGGTTCGAGACCTTGGGCTTCTGCCAGCGAACCGCCGTGATCGGATTCTCTCGCAGCTCCTCCAGGTCGGCCGCGTAGTTCGCAGCGTTGACGAGGGTCCGTCGCTTCCGCCGCACGGTCTCGGCAGCTGCCGCGGTGCCGTCGAGCTTGAGCTTCAGCCCGTCGAGCACCGCGCGGGCCGTTGCCGGTTCAGCGAGGTCCGCGAGCGGCCGGGAAGCTGTTGCCACCCAGTGCAGAACGTTCCGGACGTTGTCCGGGACTTCCCGGTCGTCGGGCCCTGGCAGCACGAAGGCCCAGTTGCGTAAGGCCTTGCGGATCTCCTCGTCGGACGGCCGCCCAGCACGCTCCGCCAGCAGTTCTATGGTCACGCTGGTCAGAGATTCGTTGATTCCGTCTCGCGTATTGGGTGCAGCGTGCGGCCACTTCATCGCGAGATACCTGAGGGCGAAGTCGTACCAGGACAACGGCGACTTCTTCTCTTCCATCGAGGCCGGAAGCCCAGTCTCCGTGTCGAACTCTTCACCGCCCCGCATGGCACTCATCAGCTTCGCCCGGTAGTGATCAGCCAGCGCTTTGGTACGGAACGAGTCAGAGAAGACGTTCCCCGCGACGGACCAGCGGACGCCGTACGAAGGCGTCTTGGTGTCCCGCTTGCGTACGCCCCAGACCTTGACGTCGAGAGACTTCACGCTGCCTCCTCCAACTGCCTAAGCCACGAGGTGAAATCACTGCGCCAGACCCGAAGCTCACCGTTGGGAAGCTTGAATGCGACGGGCCCCTGTCCCAGCTCGCGCCAGCGGTAGAACGTCCGTCGAGAAACGCCGCCCAGCTCGTCCAGAACTTGGCGAACAGTCATCAATTCGTCGCGGCGGGCGTCCATGTCGGCTCTCCTTCCGTTCCGGGGGCGGGTTCGAGGGATGCTGCGAGCCAGGCTTCTGCGCGGGACAGGCCGGTGCCAGCGAAGACCCAGTGCGCGAGGACCAGCATGGTTTCGCCGTCCTGCGGGACGGGCGGAGCCGCTTGGGCTCGGCGCCATTCGGCGCGCGCGTCGCGGAGGGCGCCGAGGGTGGTGGAGTAGCGGCGGGACTTGGTGGAGAAGTGGCCGCGGAAGCCGAGCATGTGGGCCCAGGCCCGCAGGCGGAGGTCTGCCAGCTCGGGACGGGCACCTAGGGTCCAGGCGGTGCGGATCATGCGGCGGGCGTGGTCGGTGATCCGGGCCTGAGCCAGCTCGGCGAGGAAGCGGATCGGCCGGTCCAGGGTGCCGGTCGCTGTCTCGGCTCCCTTGGTGGCGTACTTGGCGATGTACGCCGCTACCGCCCGCTCGGTCAGCTCCTGGCCGCCGTCGAAGTCGGCGGAGCGGATCGTGCGGACGTCGAGTTGTCGGCCGAAGACGAAGGCGTGGGCCCGTTCGTCGATCACCGGGCCGTCGACTCGCGCGGTGACGGCAGCGGCCCGGACGGCGTCGGTCAGCAACTCGGCCGAGGCCCAGGAGGGAGGCGGACAGTCGACACCGTCGGGGCCGTCGAGGCGGATCACTGCGTGGAAGTGGACGGCGCCCCGCTTCTGGTACTCAGCGACCTTGGCGAAGGAGATACGGGCGTGGTCCCGGAATGCCCGCTGGGTGAGGCCGGCTCGCTTGGCGACCTCCCGGCGGAGGTAGATCGAGAAGCGCCGCCACAGGGCACCCGCGTGGGCATTCCAAAGGACGGCCGCTTCGTAGTCGTAGGTGTCCGGGTTGAGGGGCGTGCCCAGGACCGGGTCCTGGTCGTCGTGGCGGAGACCGCAGCGGCAGGGGCGCAGGCCCGACGGGCGGTTGTGGACCGGGCCGAAGCCGGGGGCGGTGAAGGTGGCGAAGACGCGCGGGTGGGTGGCGACCCGTTCGGGTGTGCCCTTGCCGCCGCGGAGCCCGGCGGTGATCAGGTGGTAGGTGTCGCGGCGGTAGGTCTCGGCACAGGCCGCGCACCGGGTGTCGCGGCGGTTGTTGCAGCGGACGAGGAGTTGGCCGGCGGGCAGGGCCGTCGAGTCCAGGTGGTGCAGGACGCGGCCGATCTCACCGGTTGTCCGGTCCACTGCATATTCGGTGCGGTGGCCGTCGAGGCGGACGGGGCGGGTGCAGCCACCCAGGCCGGACAGTTGGCGGCCGAGCTCGGGCAGGGTGCCGAGGGCCGCCAGCATGGAGAGTTCCGCCAGCGGAGGCGGAGTCTGCCGGGTGATGATGGGACTTCCTTTCGGCTGTTGCGACAGTTGGGAGGGGCGGCCCCGGGGCGGCGGGATGCTTGGCGGCGTTTGCCGCCCCGGCGGCCGGTTAGCGCTTGTTTGCGCTGCTGATGAGGGAGCGCAGGACTACGGCGGCGATGGCCACGGACACGGCCGAGACGGCGACCGCCGCCAGGAGCGCGGTGAGCACGATCCCGACGACGACCACGGCGGCGACCGCGCTGACACCGACACCCATGTACGGGGCAACCGGGCGGCCGGCCGAGGAGGCCGGAGCCTGTGCCTGCTGAGGTGTGACGGTTGTCGTCGACGGAGTCGGGAGGTCGGGCAGCTTGGGACGGAGCACTGCGGTTCTCCTTGTCACTCGTGGGTGCCGTTGACGACGTCGACCCCGGAACGGGTGCCGGACTCGATGGCGGGGGCGAGGAAGGTGTGCGAGAGCCAGAAGCCGAACAGCGCGATCACGACGGCGACCCAGAGCCGGACGCCGAGGAACCTGATCGCGGCCCAGGCGATGACGCCCAGGACGAAGACGAGCGGCAGCGAGACGGTCACGGGAGCTCCCTCAGCGGACGGCGCAGCGGTGGGTACGGGCGGCCAGCTCGGCGGCGGCGCGGCTGTCGTAGTCCGTGGCGAAGCCGCAGCGTGGAGCCGTGCAGGCGGCGGTGTGCTTCTCGCGGCCCCGGCCGTCGTAGTAGGTGGCGACCTGGACAGGGCCGATGCGGGCGACGTTGCGGAAACGGCGGTTGGCGGTCATCAGCGGGTCTCCTTCGGGGCTTCGCCGGTGAAGTCGGTGACGTGGTCGGCCAGCCAACGCAAGATCTCTTCGCCCTCGTAGCTGTCGGCGGTGAGGATCACGGGCTCGGCGATGAGCACGGCTTCGGAAAGGCGGTTCTGGCGGGTCAGCTCGGCGGCGCGTTGCAGCGCGCGGAGCGTGGACGGGCGCACGGTGGGGAGTCCTCCGGGTCAGGTGAGTTGGGTGGCGATGGCTTCGGCCAGCGGCAGCGGGACGCCGAGCCGGGCGCGAAGGGTCGAGGTGTCGATGGGCGTTCCGGTCCGGGCGCGGTGTTCGTCGGCGACCTTGCGCGCGAGCGTGACGAGCGCCGGCGGGACCGGGGTCGTGGAGGGCGGAGCCGGTTCCGGCTCAGCAGCGGGCAACTCGGCTGTAGAGGCGGCGGCTTCGGGCGCCGTGGGTTCCGGAGCCGACCTGCGCTCAGCTGTCAGGGCATCTGCGGTCACTCCGTGGGCGAGCAGCGTCCCGCCCAAGAAAGCGACCGCGGGCCATCCGGCGACGAGGATGCGCAGCCAGGCCGGTACGGCGCCCAAGTCGAGCAGCCCGGCCGTGGCGACGTTGGCGCCGAGCGAGGCGGTCAGGGCAACGAGGAACCAGCACCACCCGGCCGCTTTCGCCCCGCCGGAGCGAAGCCGCCGCCAAGCCGCCACCAGCAGCAGATCGACGGAGACCGGGTACGCCCATGCCTTCCATCCGTGCTGTCCGGCAGCCGAGGCCAGGTCGTGCAGGTGGGCAAAGGACAGCGCGGCGGCGATCAGCGCTTGGACGAGTACGGCGTCAAGGCGGACGGGCAGGGCACGCACGGCGCGACTCCTTCCGGTTCCGGGCATGGAGGGGGTAGGGACGTGGCACGGGACGGCCGTGCCGGCCGTGGGCGGGGTGCGCTTACTCGGTGACCGGGTGAGCCGTGGCCACGGGCCCGGACGCCTCTACCGGCAGCGATGGGACGTACGGCCGGAAGGGGGAGAGCGCCGGTACGTCGGGGACGAGGTTTGCCGTCGCGCGGCAGGCGGCCGCAGCGTCGGCGAGGGAGAGGTAGGGGGTGCGGATGCGGGACCAGCCGCCGGAGGTGTCGCCGACGACGGCCAGGCCGGGCAGCTCGGGGGCGATGGCGCAGGCCGCAAGGACGGCCTCAGGGGCGATGTCGCCGAGCGCCATCTTGGCCGAGGCTTCGTCGTTCACGCGGTGGCAGACGCGTCCGGTGAGCTGAGCGCGGAGCATGGTCGCGCCCTTGCCCAGTTCGGCGCCGAAGCGCTGCCCGCAGACTTCGAGGTAGATCCCGGCTGCCCGGCCGAGTTGGGCGAGGCGGATGAGCTGGGTGACCATCTCGTCCCGCCGTTCCTCCTCCTTCCGCGTGGCGACGAGGAAGAGTTCGGCCACCTCGTCGATGAAGAGCACGATCGGGGCGGGACGTTCGTCCTCGGGCAGTCCCCAGATGTCCGAGGTGATCAGCTCTTCCGGGGTGCCGGGCGCGATGCCCTGCCGGGCCTTGATCAGGTCGTATCGGCCCTCCATTTCCTTGACGAGCGCGGGAAGCAGCTCGGCCGCCTGGTCCGGGTCGATTGCCAGGGCGGAGAGCCGAGGCGCGAAGGGCGCCAGCTCGACCCCGCGCTTGCAGTCGATTCCGACCAGGACCACCGGGTGAGCAGCAAGCCCGGTCAGCAGGTTCCGCAGGTACATGGACTTGCCCGAGAGCGTGGCCCCGAGCACCAGCTCATCCGGAACGGTCCGGTAATCCCGCACGAACGCGGTTGCGTCCTCCCGTAACGCCACCGGCACCTGAAGCGGGCCGCTGTCGAGGCGACGGGGCATCCGCACCTTGCGCAGCACATCGAAGCCGACGAGCCGCAGTTCGACGACGCCGGGCTTGATGTCCCGCACGTGGACGGCGTGGACACCCCAGGCGTGCCGGAGACGTTCGGCCGAGGCCGCCACGTCCGCCGGCTCCTGGCCCGGGGCCAGCCGCAGGCGCACGCGCAGGCCGGTCGTGGTGGGCCGGATGATGCCGCGACGAGGAGGTACCGGTCGGATCTCACGGCGGGTGGTTGCCCGGACAGCCAGCGCCCGCCACCGGGCCGGCGGCACGGTCAGGCCGCAGGCGTCCATGGTCGAGGAGTACGAGGCCAGCAGCCGGGCCACCGAGAACGGCAGCCCGACCGTGGACCAGTACGCCGCCGGATAGGCGTGCCGGGCGTAGGCTGCACCGCCTATCACAGCGAGCGGACCGCCCAGCTCAGCCAACGTCACCAGGTCCGTCACAACGATCAGCCCGCCTGAGCCATCGGGAAGGCCCCCGGAGCAACGGCGGTCGCCCGGTAGGCGATGCCGTGCCGCTCCTGACCGTTGAAGACGCTCTGCCACGGCCGCGCCACCAGACCCGGCAGCGAGACCGGAGCACCGACCGTCAGGCCCTCGGTCACTCCACTCTCCGGGACGCTGACCTGGATCAGCGACGACTCGCCTTCGTCGATGTAGACGACGCCGACGGTCATCAGCGCTTCACCGGTCACCGCATCCTTGGCGATCTCGCCGGTCTGCCGGTCCCGCACCTTCGGCGCCGGCGCTTCGGTGAGCAGGATCGTGGCGGTTGAGGCGTCAACGCGGATCACACGCACAGGGATTTCTCCTTCTGAGAGATGATCAACCTGCCGACCTGACAAGTTGACTTAGCAAGTTCGAAGCTAGGGATGCCAGGTTGACTTGTCAAGTTGCTCATCGGAGAGTTTTACCCAGAGGGGCGGCATCAGCTCAGGCGGTAGGTGCCCTCAAGCTCCTGCCGGTCAGCCGGGAGGAGCACGTCAGAGACCTGCAGGGCACGGCCGGAGGCGTCACAGGCGACGACCAGGACGCTCAGCACGGGAACACCGTCGGGCAGATCCAGTAGCTCGGCCTCACGCGCTTCGGGCAACCGAGCGGAAACCCGCTCGGTCACATGGTCGAAGCGGACTTTTTTCCGCGCTTCGAGGTGTTCGCGCGTACTCCCGTTCAAAGGCTCGTCGGCCCCCAGCTCAGTACCCTCGGCCAGGCCGACGGGGAAGTACGACGAGACCAACTCGACAGCTTCGCCGTCCTCTTCGACCAGGAAGCGGCGCACGAGGACTTCGGCCTTCTTCGGCAAGCCGAGCGCTGAGGCGACACGAGCCGGAACAGGCACGTGCCTGACGTCGATCAGATGACCCGCGCCCTGCGACTCGTCGCGCTCCAGCGCCTCACGCCCCCGCCGGTCCTTCTGTTCGACGACTTCCGGGCGGCCCCGGACGATCGTGCCGTACCCCTGCCGGGACTCGAGCCAGCCATCCCTCTTCAGCAGCTCCAGCGCCCGCACGACGGTCGGGCGGGACATACCGAAGGCTTGCACCAGCTGGTTCTCACTCGGCACACGACTGCCCGGCGCATACGTGCCGTCCTCGATGCGACGCTGGAGCGTCTGCGCGAGGCGCACGTACTTCGGTGGCTCCACTTCATACGCCATGAACGCCGCCTGTCGAGATTGGCCAAGTCAACTGGTCAACCAGACTAACGACAGTTTCAGGTCTGCAGTAGGAGGGGTGGGCTATCCCGTCACGCCGGCCAGGCATCAGCCACCACGAAGGAGACGACCGTTCCGCCGAAGTAGCTGGGCCCAGAGTGCCAGGAGTCGGCGATGGAGTCGACCAGGAGCAGCCCCCGTCCATGGGCGTCGTTGGCTTCTGGGTGCCGCAGTTGCACGTTCGCCGGAAAACCCGGGTTGTGCACCTCGACGCGGAGCGACGTGGCCTCACGGAACCACTCGACCCGCACCAGCCATGGGTCATCCGACTTTCCGTAGCGGATGGCGTTGGTCACCAGCTCCGAGATCATCAGCGTGCAGTCGTCGATCGAGCAGGCAGGGTTGTACGGAGCGATGAACTTCCGGAACCAGCGTCGCGCGCGGGGTACGGACTCCGGCACGGGATGCAGGGTCATCGCTCCGAGCCGCGGTGAGTCCTCGCAGGGATATCGGTCGATCGTGTAGACCATGCGTGCTCACTCCTTGCCGCTGCCGTCGCAGTCGAGGCAGCGCCGCTTCGACGTGGCACGGCTGCGGTCATTGGCCGTGGAGAGCGCCAGCGCCGTTCGGGAGCCGACGCGCTTCCATCCACGCCCCCGACACCCCCGGCAAGCTAACCGCGCCTCCTGCACCGGCCGCCGACTCGTCACGTCGTGCCCCCTCCTCTTCCAAGTGGCCTTAGCCACTTTGTGGATAGTGGCATTAGCCACTTGGGAAGTGCAAGCGGTTCGCCGGAACTGGCGAGTCGTCAGGTGAGCGGGTAGCCCTGCTCGAACGCCCAGCGGTGCGGCGGGTAGGTGGCTTCGGCGAACTCCAGAGGCCGGTCCTGAAGGTCGAAGACGACGTGATGGATGACGAGGACCGCGGACCCAGGCTCCAACTGCAGGTCGGCCGCTTCCTCGTCCGTGGCGGCCCGAGCACACATGCGGTCTTCCGCGTAGCTGCCTTGGCGCCCCGTCATCTTCTCGACGTACATGAGCGTTCCTTCCTGGATCCGATCGGGTTCCAGGAGCTTGGGCGCGCGCTGACCGACGTCCGGGGCGAACCACGAGGTGGACAGGGTGATCGGGCCGTCCTGGCTGTTCGTCACGCGCCGGCGGTGAACGGCTCGACGATCCTTCACCAGGCCCAAGGCCTCAGCGACGTAGTCCGAAGCCTCCAGCCAACCGGCCGAAGTGATCACCGCATACTCCCCGGGCGTGTAGATCTTCCCGGTCTGCCGGGCCCGCCCGTACAACTCGCGTGCACGTCGGTTCACTTCAAGGCTGCGCACGTACGTCCCAGAGCCCTGGCGCTTCTCAACCAGGCCCTGATGACTAAGCGCCTCCAGTGACCGCGCGGCCGTGGGCCGGGACACCTTCCAGTCCGCGGCGAGTTGCCGTTCCGAGGGGACCTCGTCCCCCGGCCGCAGGTCACCCCTGAGGATCTGGTCACGGATGTAGTGGGCGATCTGGAGATACTTCGGTTGAGCCTCTTCGATCTGCGGCATCTCCCCTCCCTTCCTCGTCCAAGTGGCTATGGCCTTTAGCCACTATAGGGTGAGTGGCCAACCTGTGAACCCGTAGTCTGAAGGCATGACGCGGTTGATCGTCGCAGCAGGAGGAGGGGGCGACGCAGTCGCCGCCGCAATGCTTCACGCCGCCCTCTACGGCGACGAGGACCAGGCGGTGATCCTCACCTACTCCTGGGACCGCCTCCTGATCGACCCGCTCCCGGGGCCGCGGCGACCCGCCGACTTCACCGGCCTGGAACGCCTCACCCCAGCCGTCTGGACAGTGCCGGCGCAGGCCTGCCCGATCGCACCCGCAGGCTCCACACTCCCCCGACTTGCGGCAGAGCTCCCTCACACCTTCGCGCTGCTCGACCCCCACCAAGGAGCAGAAGGCCTCACCCACCAACTCGAAGAGCTCGTAAGCCAGCTGGAGCCCGAGTCGATCGACCTCCTGGACGTGGGCGGAGACATCCTCGCGCGAGGCGACGAGCCGACACTGAAGAGCCCACTCGCCGACGCCCTCACCCTGGCGGCGTGCTGCCAAGTGAACGCACCCGTGCGACTCCTGGTGGCGGGCCCTGGTCTGGACGGCGAGCTTCCGCCGAAAGACCTAAGTGACGTGCTAGGCCCCGTCGTCCGCACCTTGACCGCAAGCGACGCAGAGGTGATCAGCGCAGTCCTGGAGTGGCACCCGTCCGAGGCGACCGCGCTCCTCGCGGCGACGGCCCGAGGCGTGCGGGGCACGTGCGAGATTCGGGACGCAGGGCTCCCCGTACCGCTCACAGACGACAGCCCGACGGTGCACGAGGTCGACCTGGACGACGCCGTCAGCCGCAACCAGCTAGCCCGAGCCATCATGGCGACCGCGCACCTGGATGAGGCCGAGGCCCACAGCCGTGAGATCTGTGGTTACTCGGAGATCGACTACGAGCGCAACAAGGCCCTGTGGCTCATGGAGCAGCAGCCGGCCAAGTTGGACCCGGCCGCGATCTGGGCTCAGCTCGACCAGTTCGAAAACGAAGCCCGAGCCCGCGGAGTCACCCACACGACCTTCCGCCGACTCACCGAGGCGCTGGGACTACCCGGCAGTCAGCGTGAGAACCTGCGTGCTTTCCTTATCGAGACCAGGCCGCATCAGTACGCGGCGCCGCTATGGGAGCTGTCTGCCGTCGAGGACGAGCAGCAGGGGCAATGAGTGTCTTCAGAAGCGATCTCAGCCTGGAGGCACGGGACGCCACCGGCACCGGAGCTGAAGTCGATGTGCCTGAACCTGGTCACCGGCAACATCAGGCTGTCGATCCTCTGGACGCAGGAGATCCATCTGTCCGCCTACGGCGCCGAGCAGGTGGCCAAGGCCCTTCAGCAAGCCGCCGCAGAGTCCCGAAGCATGGCGAGAGCCGAAGCCCCTGGAATCGCAGAGGAGCAACCAGGCCCACCAGCGGCCTGAGTTACAACTTTCTTCACGGGTTCAAGGCCCTTCAGCAAGCCGCCGCAGAGTCCCGAAGCATGGCGAGAGCCGAAGCCCCTGGAATCGCAGAGGAGCAACCAGGCCCACCAGCGGCCT